>PHFX01000209.1 GCA_007618135.1 Candidatus Brocadia sp. WS118
TTTGGCAGCGACTTTAAGCTCCCCTCATTGTAAGGCGACCAGGCTGGTCGCTCTACATGAGTCAAAAAAATTAAAATTCCTTAACGTTAAATTAGGCCTTCGGCGACTTCCCCCCCTGTTTCCCCCCGTAAACGGGGGGATTATGGGGGGTGATTGAAATTCCTTAACGTCGAATTAGATTCTTCGCTCCGCTCAGAATGACATTTTTCGCATTATTCTGTCATTCTGAACGAATAAAACGACCGAAGAATCTCAACTTTGAAATTCCTAAATCTAAATTAAGGTGGCCAACTTTATATAGGGGATAAGGCGTTTGCCCGTATCAAACCCCACCCCGAATCCCTGAGGTAGATCAACCGTCCCCGGTTGATATCATAATGACAAGCGGGGACGCTTGTCCTACCGATAGAGGGCCTTTTATACTCCTTTCTTGAAGGAAATTGCTACTTCCTGTATTCCCCGAACGAAGTCACGAAGGGCATGAAGGGTTGCCGGTTTCCCCGTTTCTTCCATAGGCATCGTCAAACCTGACAATATCATCTTCACCAAGATATTCGCCATTCTGCACTTCAATGATTTCAAGGGGTATCTTGCCGGGGTTTTCAAGCCGGTGCATCGTTGATTTCGGGATATATGCCGATTCGTTTTCATGGATAAAGCACTCCTTGTCACCGGTTGTCACCTTAGCGCTCCCTTTTACCACCACCCAGTGTTCTGACCGGTGATAATGCATTTGCAGGCTCAGCTTTTCATTCGGGTTTACCACGATCCGCTTTATCTTATACCGCGGGCCATTTTCAAGCACGGTGTAGTTTCCCCACGGCCGGTAGGTCGTAACGTGGTCAACGGCCTCCGGTCGTGCATTTTCCTTGAGCTTCTTTACAATGTCTTTTACCTTTTGCGCCTCTCCTTTCTTTGCTATCAGTATGGCGTCATCCGTTTCGACCACCAGGCAGTTTTCAAGGCCTACGGTGGTAATAAGTCGTTTTTTTCCCATGAGGAAGGAGTCTTTTGTGTCTATCGCCATGACATCCCCCTGGAGCACGTTGCCGTTCGCGTCCTTATCAAGGATATCAAATAAAGAATCCCATGAACCAACGTCGTTCCAGTATAAATCAAACGGCAACGCCACGACCTTGTCTGATTTCTCCATAACCGCATAATCGATAGAGATATTGGGCATGCGCTGAAAGTGCAGCAACATTTCTTCATAACCCTGACGGTATATTTCAATAATTTCCGGTGCATAGCGCTGAAGTTCTTCCATGATGGTTCGTATACTAAAGGCAAACATGCCTGAATTCCAATAATAGTTGCCTTCACGAATATAGTGTTTTGCCGTGTCTCTGTCAGGCTTTTCCGCAAATCTTTCCACTTTAAAGAATTTTTGGGCGCAATCCCCTGAAGATGTATCCCCGAACTTTAAATACCCATAACCCGTCTCGGGCTTATCCGGCTTTATCCCAAAGGTTACAATATAGCCTTTTTGGGCAATCTCTTCTGCACGCCTCAGCCGTTCTGCAAATTCATCCGATGGTTTAATGATGTGGTCGGAAGGAGATAAAAATATTATTTCATCCTCCGGGCACCCGAGCTTTTCTTGACAGTATTTCACTCCAAGCGCTATCGCGGGCGCAGTGTTCCTGCTCAAAGGCTCGAGTATCGTGTGCACGCCGGAAACAGAGCCATTCATCTCCGGCAGCGAATTCAGAGCCGAAGAAACATGAAATTGGTAGCTATTGTTTGTTATGACAATCATGTCCTCCGGGGAAACAGCGCCCAGAATCCGTCCGACGGTCTGCTGGAAAAGGGACATGCTCCCGTTCAATTTCAAAAATTGTTTCGGGAAATTATTCCTGGATAACGGCCAAAGCCTTTCCCCTCCGCCACCGGCAAGGATGAATGTTTTCATATTACCATACCCTTCCATGAAAATTCCTGTTCATGTGGTAAGAATTTTTCTTATGCTTTATCTGCACCATGCCAACCAGGAGTGCCCGGAGTCACCCTCTTTATCTGATTTTTAACCAAACGGATCCCATATCGTGTATAGTTTTTTAATTCTTTAAAGCTTCTGATTTGCACGAGGGTTTTGGCGATATAGCCTGGGTTCAGGTAGAGTGACCGTAATGCCTTTTTCCGCAGGTTCATAAGTTCCTCTCTGGACACGTGCATGGTATCTATGGCAGGATTGGAGAAATAATTATGCCCGACGGCGGTTTCCTTCAAAATCCCAAAATCTCTGACAATCCGGTAAAGTTCGGTTCCCTCATAGGGTATTGCAATATGAATTTCAGAAAAGGTGCATCTGAGTTCTTTGGCAAGACGCAGGGTATCCATAATCATTTCACGGGTTTCCCAGGGAAAACCGATCAGGAAAAAACCATACGTCTTGAGTCCGATTTTTTTGCATATGCTTACCGCTTCAATTGCCTGCGCACGGGTAGTGCCTTTCTTGATGAGCTTTTGGATCTCATCATTCCCCGATTCAATCCCAAATGCTACCAGCCAGCATCCTGCCTTTTTCATCCACATCAGACGTTCCTCGTCAATCGTGTTTACCCGGCTATTCGCAACCCACGCAATCTTGAGTTTCCGTTTTATGATTTCCTGACACAGTTCAATCACCGAACTTTTCCTTAACGTAAAGGTGTCCGCGCGGAAGAAGAAGTTTTTGATATTGTATTGGTATACACACTCCTCAAGTTCTGCAACAATGTTACTTACCGACCTTTCCCGCAAATTCGCACCAGAGATGAGGGGTGACAGACAAAAAATGCATTGTGAAGGGCAACCCCGGGAAGTCTGGATCGTTGCCTGTGGTTCTCCCGTATCCGGCCTTGTATACAGACTGTTTTTCATCAGGTCTCTTGCCGGAAATGGTATTTTATCGAGATCTGTCCAGAATGATTCCGGATCTGTCTGGATGATCTGCCCACGGCGGTCCCGGAATAAAATCCCTCTAACCCTGGTTAAATCTGATCCCTGGCGTTTTGCAAGAATCAGGTTGTTCATGATAGTTTCTGCCTCACCGGAAATGGCCACATCCATGGGGTCATAAACTGCCTCTTTCAGGTCGTCTCTGTTACAGGTTGAAAAATGAGCCCCTTTTGCAATCGTAAAGATATTTGAATCCCATCTCTTTATCAGGGAAAATGCCTTCATATCGTCCTTGATGGTGGGCGTCGTAATACTCATGACAACAAAATCCGGCTGGACTGCCTTGAATTCCTTTTCGAATTGTTCCCACTGTTTCCCCTCCGCAGGATAATCTGCGATGAAAGGCAACACTCCTATTTGCCGTAGCATGGAGGCAATATATCCCAGGTCATTGGGGGGGCGAAGTGACGTTGCACTGCTTCCTTCTACCTCAGCCTGACACCGGTCCTCCCCCCGTTGATACATCCCCACGGGGGGATTAAATAAGAGCGCCTTCTCTAGTCTCATAAATTCTCTCATACACTCTATAAATACAACCGATGAAATAAACCCATAATATTACGTTGATGATTCTTTACAATGAAATCCTGATTGGGTGTATTCCCAATTTTTTGCAAAAAAATGAATGAACGGTATGGCTGAGTACATCTTATAAAATTGTAGCGGCGAGGCGTGCCTTGCCATCGGAGTAGGGTGGGCATCGCCCACCAAAAATAGGCAATGTGAACGAGTGCGTGATATTTGGTGGGCGATGCCCACCCTACCTGGTTAACCCGATTTACAAAAAATTGGGAATGCACCCGATCCTGATTTCTCATGTTATCCTGTTTGTTTGTTCCTCGTCCAGTCAATCCCTTTCGCCCGTAAAATTTCCTCTCCTTCTTCCGGCGGATTAAGACCGAGGTATTTCATATCGGCATCAACCATGATCTTTACCAGCTCCTGAAATGTGATCTTCGGTTCCCAGCAAAGTTTATCCCTTGCCTTCGACGGATCGGCAAGGAGAAAATCAACTTCCGTTGGCCTGAAATACTGAGGGTCAATTTCAACAATTACATCGCCGGCACTCAGGTTTGAGGCAGGGGGGCTGAGGCTGGAGTCAATGGAGCGAATAATGCCTTTTTCGTCCTTGCCGCTGCCTTTCCATTCCAGCTCAATACCGGCATAATGAAATGCATGTACGACAAATTCTCTTACGGAATGGCTTTCGCCTGTACCAATTACATAGTCATCAGGTTTATCCTGCTGAAGCATTAACCACTGGCATCTCACGTAATCCGGCGCATATCCCCAGTCTCTTTTTGATTCAAGATTTCCCAGATAGAGTCGCTTCTGTTTCCCGGCAAGGATACTGGCAACTGCCCTCGTTATTTTTCTGGTTACAAAGGTCTCTCCCCTCCGTGGCGATTCGTGATTAAAGAGGATTCCATTGCAGGCAAACAGGTTGTATCCCTCCCGGTAATTAACCGTCATCCAATACGAATAGACTTTGGCCGCCGCATAGGGGCTTCTTGGGTAAAACGGCGATTTTTCATTTTGAGGCGGTGGCGTAGCGCCAAACATTTCTGATGAAGATGCCTGATAGAACCTGGTTTTTATGCCGCTCCTCCTGATTGCCTCAAGAAGACGCGTTGTCCCCAATGCCGATATGTCGCCGGTATATTCAGGCATATCAAAGCTTACCCGTACATGGCTCTGAGCGCCCAGATGGTAGATCTCATCCGGCCGAATGTTGTAGATAAGATTGGTAAATTGCCCGGAATCCGAGAGGTCGCCATAAGAAAGAAACAATCTCGCGCCGGAAACGTGCGGGTCGATGTAGAGGTGATCTATCCGTCCCGTGTTGAAGGTGCTTGCCCTGCGGATGAGGCCATGCACTTCATAACCCTTCGACAGGAGGAATTCGGCAAGGTATGATCCATCCTGACCGGTGATACCGGTAATAAACGCGCTTTTCATATCCTTTCTTTGTTTCCTCTCATATTGAGTTTTTTGTCATTTGAAATTGTTTCGTATTTTGATATTCGTATTTCGAATTTGGTTGCGGCCAAAGGCCGCGCCAAGATCTCAGTCATTTGTATAGCAACTTTTCATTACGTCAACTCTATATCAGATGTCAGAAATTTAATCCTACGCCCAGAGATACTATACTTTTCGTAAGGTCACCAACATCAATTGTATCATCCCCGCGATTATAGGCATATTCAAACTCAGCAAACCACCATTCCTGGGGATTATATCGTATCGTGAAATTCACCCCGACACTATTAATCTTTTCGACTTTTCCGAGTGCCTCGATTTCCTCAAAAAACGTATAGTTTGAATAATTGACTTCAATTGAAGAGCTAAATCGATTATGTTGAAGAATATATTTTATCCCAACAGCGGTGTAAAAAAATGCGTTATTATCTTCTGCACGCGCCTCTTTAACACTTCGTTCACCGGATATCTCAACCGATGAGACCGGATTAAAGGTATAGCGATACCTTAGAATTGTTCCTAATCCTTCGAAATCTTCTAAATCACTCTTGCTCCCATACGTTGATATTCTATAGTTATTTTCTAGATGTACTTGATTTTTTGAATTTATCTGCCAATTTATGATAAAGGGAATGTTTTTTCCTATGCCATCATACACAGGAGTATTGTATCGTCTGACCTGATAAAGAAACCCCGAAGAAATCTTTATGGGAAGAAAAGGGGATTGGTATTCTGCTGTTGTGTCTATAGTATTGGTATTAAAATCACTATTTTCAAATTCTTCCTGTTGATAACTTACATCATAATTTTCGTAATGAATTGAGAAATCAAGATTGGGAAAAAAGTCTGGAATGTCCAGATCAAAGTTTGCCATATTTGCTATAAGGTCTCTCCTTTCTACAAAACCAAGTGGTCCAATATCCTCAATAGGAATCCCAACAAAGTCAACATCATTATAATACCTCCTCTGCACACCCGGCGGTATTACGTATTTTCTTATCTGGTCGCTAAAACTAAAACGAAAATCATTGGAAAATCGAAATTCAACAGCCCCTTTTAATGAATGATTATCATAATCTCTTTCCTCAAAGCGTTCATAATCATAAATTTCAGCATTGTAATCTGCGTAAGCCCGTGCATGTTCAAAGATGGGAGACTCAACACCGAGATCCATCTTATGAAGGGTATAGAAATCTGACTTCTCATCTTCAGGCAAATTGAATATATTATCGTCAAACGCTTCACTTATCTGGTAAGATGGCTTGAACCCAACGGTACCCACATGCAGGTCATGGTACAGCAGAGATATTTCTTCCATGATATTTACCTCTGGCGTATCCGATAATTCAACTGTTTCTGAATTGGGGTATATTTCTTCAGACAATACAGAAGTGGATGGTAAAGAGAGAAAGAGGATAAGAAGGACACTCGCATTAATGAAACGTAGTCGTTGAAAATAGTTATTTGTCATCTATTTTGCCAAAACTTTAATTCTTTAACTATTATTCCTGCCATTTCACGCCAATGTAAAGTGGAGCTATCCACAAAATGAAGCTTGCCTTAAATAAAACCTTCATGTGTTCCGCGTTTGTCATAGGTAACATTTGATAATTGGATATCCCTTATTGTTTCAGCCTTCTCCACCAGACATTTTAACAACCTGGAAATCAATCTTATACCCGCCATTATAAAACTCCTTTAGGCATGGTACGATATATTATATTTAATTGATATTCTTTTTTTCGTCTTCGTGCTTTAATTGCTCGATAATTATACCAAATTATTCAGTCATTTGAATACTTGATAACATTTCAATTAATTTCTTTGCTGCTGAAATTGCCCTTTCCGTATCTTCGCGCGATGGTTCACCGTGGGGCAAAAGCCCTTCCTCTGTCGGATACCTGCCTTTGTAAATACTATTCATAAATATTGCGTCATCCATTGTTAAGCTGATACTCCATCCCTGTTTTTTAACCTCATGCAGTAACTCAACAATATCGTGAATTCTTTCTGTCTTTCCGCCCTTTTCTATAATGAGCGCCTTAAGCCCATTCTCAACAGATTGCTGAGTATGATAACATGCCCCCCGATTAAGCCTTTTTAAATCTTAGAAATCGTGAAGGCATCGTGAGGCTAAATTTTAGCTTCTCGATTACCCCTCGATTACACACGATTAAGTCTTTTAAAACATAGTAATCGTGAAGGCATCACGTAGCTCACTTCAAAAATCATCAAACTTCTCTACTGCTAAGCATTATATCCTTTTATTTTACTGCTATTGAATTACCTGAAAGGCATCCAGCCACCTTAAGAATTGAGTCTTCTCTATTTTTTCTTTTGCTTTTAAGGAATTTTATAAAATCTAAGACTTCTTGCAGATTAAATTCTGGTAGTTCTTCTATATTTTCAATGATTTTTTTTTATACATTACATGAGTTTTTGACATTTTATACCCTTCAAAATAATTCAAAATATAAATTTTTTACTATACGTTTCTCGTCGATCCAGTTAGTTCATTTTATAATGAAATTATCTTATCAAAATATTTGTCCAATTCCAAATTGAATGTATCTTGAATTTTAATTCGTAAATCTTCAACCTTTCCAGCAAATAACAAACAAGCCATGACATACGACTTTCGTCTTAAGTCTTACAACATACGACTTGTACCTTACGCCTTTCCATCCCAGCGTCATACATATTCTATAATCAAGGTCTGACCCCACGCTCCCTAAAACCTTCATGTGTTCAGCGTTTATCATAGGCAACATTTGATAATTGGACAACAGAACATGATTCAACAATTGTTTGTATCTGAAGAAAATAGCCTTCAATTCGCAAATTGGATATCCCTTATTGCTTCTGTCTTCTCCCTTAAACATTTTAACAACCGGTAAAGATTTGCCCCTCCCTTTGCCCCCTTTAATTTCAACTCGTGTCGCTATGGCGATAATGGTATAATTTTAACAATATTTCCGACACACTCAAATTCAGGGTCACCTGTTATAACAGGCAGATTCATATCTTTTGCAAGTTCTATACAGAAGGCATCGGCATATGACACGGGATATTGCGCCTTGATCACTGAGGCAGCCTCGGCCCGCTTGTCATTCACAGAAACAACGTGCAGTGGAAATAGTCCTCGTTTGAGGTCTTCCCTGAATCCTGTGGCGATTGGCCCACCGAGATATTTATAGAGTCTATAAAATACCTCGCCTTCGTTAATTTTGCTTATATACAGTTTTATCCGGCTTTTTTCGGCATCTTCAAGATATCTAATTATTGCCTCCTTTTCTGATTTTCTTTTTTTGTCAAAAAGGCAAAGCAATGCATAACTATCAAGGATAAACATCTTCATCGTTTTTTTCCTTTTTTTTGTCCTTAAGATGGGAGGTCACGATCCCTTCGCCTATTCCGGCATAATCCTGCCACTTCCTGGCTTTAAATCTCCTGATTGGCTTTAAGACAACGGACTCTCCGACAATCTCAATCTCCAATTCATCACCTTTGTCGATATGGATTGTTTCCCGTATCTTTTTTGGAATAACAACCTGTCCTCGATCACTTACCAATGTCTTCATGGTTTTACCTCAATATTTATATATGATTTACAAATACAATCTTATTTTATAATATACGTCTTACAATTAATTGTCAAACAGATATTACCTTTCCCTATAGTATTACCGTGTAAAAACTTCTTTTTTTTGTAAGTTTTTCTTTGTGTCCTTTGTGTAAGACTTTGTGCTCTTTGTGGTGAAACTCTTTTTGGTTGCGGCTTTGCTGCACTATGGCATTTGGCGTACGACTTACGGACTTATCACTTGTGATTTTCGACTTCCAATTTCTGCCTTCTGCCTTTGTGCCTGAACAGACATCCCTCTGATCACGCAGTACTCTGTGGTAAACTAATGTAGAGTAAAACACTGGCGTAGTAGCTACAGGTTAAGGTTTGTGTTCCCCGTTTCTCTCCGTTTCCTCTGAGAGTGTCACACCATCTCAACCATACCCTATTTCCAGCATCTTCTCATCAAACCGTACGTGAGGTTTTC
>PHFX01000050.1 GCA_007618135.1 Candidatus Brocadia sp. WS118
CATCCTCAACTGCGAATTGGTAACAATGAGCGCCTGCGAAACCGGCCTGGGGGAACACGTTGCCGGGGAGGGCGTGCTGGGTTTGCCGAGGCTGTTCATGAGAGCGGGCGCAGACCAGGTGCTGATGACTCTCTGGAAAGTAGGTGATAAATATTCCCTGGCCCTGATGCCCAAATTCTATGATAACTTCCTGAACCGCGGCCAGACAAAAGCGGAAGCGCTTCGGGAAGCGAAAAGGGCAATGTTCAAAAAATCGGATAAGGGGATTTACTATCAGCACCCCTTTTACTGGGCAGCTTTTACTCTCTACGGCGAGCCGGATTTTCCCCGCCGGGATAATGTTATGCAATGGCTTCTGCTGCTCGTTTTATTCATCATATTGGCGGCGTTACTGATATACTTCCGGCGGCGAAAGCGAGCGGAAGAACTCTCTTAGCCCAGGTCGTATATGTGTTGGCTCGTTCCGGTGCTCCCAGGCTGTGTGAAAAGAAGGAATCCCACAACTGGCGATTTCTAACCCGAATGTGGATGAAATGACCATACGTTAAAGAAGCAAATAAACCTTAATTCGAAAAAAATATGGAGAGATACAATGAAAACAACCGTCCATGGTATCCATCATGTTACCGCTATTGCCGGAAATCCCCAGGAGAACCTGGATTTTTATGCCGGGGTGATGGGTATGCGCCTGGTTAAAAAAAGCGTCAACCAGGATGCAATCGATACCTACCACCTCTTCTACGCCGACGCCGCCGGCACACCCGGCAGCGATCTCACCTTTTTCCCCTGGCCCAATATGGGACCGGGGCGCCCGGGAGTTGCCCTGACCATGGAAGTTCCATTTGCTGTTCCCCTGGGCAGCCTGAAATACTGGCAGAAACAGTTTGATGACCTGGGGGTGAACTACGCTAAAATCGAAACCCGTTTCGGCGAAACCACCTTGCCGTTCCGGGACCCTCACGGCCTGCCCTTAGCCCTGGTAGAAACCGATGATGAACGGCCATTTGTTCCCTGGCAAAAAAGCCTGGTTCCCCCGGGGCACCAGTTGCGGGGAATGCACTCGGTCCGGCTCTGGGAGCGCCACCTTGCCCCCACGGAAACCCTGCTGACGGATCGCATGGGCTTTACCCTTATCGGGGTGGAAAACGGCTGGCACCGCTATGGGGTGGATGGCGGCGGCTCCGGGAAACTGGTGGAAGTGAAAGAAATGCCGGAAGAAAGCCGCGGCAGGTGGGGAACCGGCAGCGTGCACCACGTGGCCTGGCGCGCCCATGATTCCGAAGAGGAAATGGCCCTGCGAAGCGTGATCGAAAGCGCCGGCCTGAATCCCACCCCGCAAATCGACCGTTTCTGGTTTAAATCGGTGTACTTCCGGGAACCGGGGGGCGTGCTGTTTGAACTGGCCACTGACGGCCCCGGTTTTGACCGCGACGAGGATATGGAACGCCTGGGCGAGCAATTGATTCTACCCCCCTGGCTGGAACCCCATCGCAAAGAGATTGAAGCCGGCCTGCCTTTCTTGAAGATGCCGGGAGCGGGCTCTAATTGAGGGATTAGGTATGGGTATGAGGGAAATAGGATTAAACTAAATTGCATATTGTTTATCAATGGATTGATTTAAACTTTTCATCATTTTGTACCAAGCTCCCAATCATTTTTATCGAAAAATGGTTTTTACTGGGTAGGTCATCACTTCTGTTATCCATCTTACTTATGAAAAGAAGCTATCCTAAATTTCTACTTTAAAAAAATACTTGATTTTCAAAATTACAATTCCCGAATATCCTAAAACATCACTATATTTTGCCGACCTATTAAAATAAGTTCATTGTCACAAATTCAGTTGAATAACGATTTTAAAAGGAGTGTTTGGTAGAGATGAAGATTTTAGAAATTCTGAAAAAGTATTCTGATGCAGCAATTGATCAATTAGCTGCCGACAAGGTTGATGAATCGGCGAATTTAAGATTACCAAGAACGGTAATTGTTCAAGAAATTGCCTCGGCATTAAGTTCTTTAACCTATGTTGCAGGAGCGTTAGCGCCTTCCCGCCCCCCGACTTATGCATTTATAAAGCTACTTCTTGAGGCTCCTGATTACAGGTTGCCGGTAGAAGGGTATCAAGAAAAAGTATTACATGCCACGAAAGAAATGACCACCAAAGCTCAGTCCGGTAAAGGGCTTTCAGCAGAGAAAAATTACCAACTTTACATCAATGTTTTAAAAAATGCCTGGGAAAGCGGTAACGAAATAGACCGAAGTGAGGCGCTACTTTTAGAAGCACTTCGCAAAGAGCTTGGCATTTGGACTCGTGAACATTTATTGTTGGAACATCATCCTGATGTGAGGCGACTTTGGGATGGTTCAAGCGCCTACGTATCCTCTCGAAATCATTTGCTACTTACCGGCCTGGCTCTCACGTATGAGAACAATTACATATTAGCTGAAGAAGTGGCCTTACAAATTCGTAGAGCCTGGGGAATTGATTTAAAAAAAGATACCTATGAACGGTTATTGAGCGGAATGAAAAATGAACAGCTTTACAAAGCCTTAGAAAAAACAAGTTTACAAGTGAGCGGTAGCAAGGAAGAAAGAATACAACGCTTGATAAACGCTTTGGTGCCTCCTTCTGAATTTTTGGATTTTCTCCATATTGATGAGTTGAGAGAATATTGCCGACAAAATAAAATCCAGGTGTCTGGAAGAAAAAATGAAGTCATCTCAAATATTGTAGATTATTTCGACCGAGGAGAAGATTTAAAAGCAAATGAAGAAAAAGTAGTTGCCCCCCTATTGCCTCCTAAACCAGAAGAAAGAGATTTGAATAATGATGTTCTTAGCCAGCTTTTTCAAAACCTTACCTATGATCAATTGCATGATGTTCTGGCTCAAAGTCATTTAAGAACCAGCGGCAATAAAGATGAAAAAGTTAAGAGATTGGTTGAAAGCCCATGGTCGGAAAGATCAATGTTAAATCGGCTCCGAAGAATTGATTTGTCAGACCTGTGTCGCAAACTTGGTATTCAAGTATCCGGCGTTAAGAATGAGTTGATTGAACGGTTAATCGAAGGGGCTGGTACAAGGTTCAGTGAAACTACGGTCAAGGCAGTAGAGCAAGATCAAGAAAGTCGTCTTGAAGCGAAAACCGAGAAAATTGCTGAGGACACAGCAGATGTAAGCGAAATAGTAGATTCAAAAATACAAACTGAACACCCAGTAGGATTCAAAGAAATTTCCAAAGAATTTTCGGAACTCGATGAAGACGAGCAAATAATTCTTGCGCTAATAAAAGAAACCAAATCCCTTACTGAATATGATATTGAACGAGCAAGTAGGCGTCATGGTCTCGGATGGTTCTTAACCAAAGCCCATATGTCAGAGTTAACAGCGAAATTAAGAAAATCAGGAAAAAATCCGCTCAGGGTAAGAAGTGTTAGAAGCGTTAATATTTATGAATGGATTGGCGAAAAATTAACTGAGAGAGTTTCAATCGAACGTCGATCTGCCCGGGATGTCATTGATGCTCTAAGACAGGGAGTGGTTCCTGATAAAAATCTTGATTTATTAATCATTGGTCAGACAAAGCCTCGCCAACATTTAAAAGAGCTATTAGAAGAAGCTCGAAACAATAAGTCTCCCTTTAAATTTATTCGCGGGCCTTATGGTGCTGGAAAAACCTTTTTGTGCTCCTGGCTGAGGGAATATGCTTTGAACAACGAATTTGCTGTTTCCACAGTCAATATTGGCCCCGATCAACCTCTATCTGATTTGCCGATATTTTTTTCCGGTCTGATCAATGGGCTGCGCACTTTTGAAAAACGAGATTCCAGCGCATTAGTGGATATACTCGAATCGTGGCTATTGAATATTCATCGAAAAACTGCTCAAATTGAGGGACTGACTGCGTTTAACGCTTCTACTGAGAAAAAGCTGACCACGATTGTTGAACGCAGAGTTGAATCTGAACTTGCGTATTTGGCCGATTTGGACGCTGGTTTTGCACCAGCCTTGCGCGCTTTTTACCGAGCGAGAAGCAAAGGGGATCAAGTAATGGGATCTACCGCAGTGGCATGGTTAAGCGGAAGCCGATCCATGTCAAACCGCAATCTTAGCGAAATCGGAGTAAAAGGGTATTTGGAACCCAATCAAGTATTTCCAAGAATCAGGGCGTTGCTTGAAGTCATTAAAGGTGCAAGGTATCAGGGATTACTTTTATTGGTTGATGAATTAGAGTTGATCCGAAGATTCCCTCATACTCGCCAGCGTGAACAGGCTCTTGAAATTCTTCGGTTGTTGATTGATGAATCCGGTAAAAACGGACTTCCCGGCTGCTTACTCATTTTCACCGGCACCGATACTTTCTTCGAGGATGATCGCGCGGGACTTAAAAGTTATGAGGCATTAGCTGAGCGGGTCATCGTTCCCAATGCACCCGAAGGCATGATCAGTATGCGGCAACCCGTTATCACATTGGAAGGACTGAATCATTCAAAACTTTTAGCAGTAACCGGCAAAGTCCGAGATATTCATGGAATAGCATACGGTTGGAATAGCCAAGAGCGTTTACCTGATGAAGCTTTAGAAAAGCTGGTTCAAGATTGGACAGCTTTCGGTGAAGAAAGTGTCAGCAGAAAACCACGACCGGTATTAAGAGAGTTGATTAATATACTTGATTTATGTGAGGAGAATCCCGGCGTTTCCTATGCCGAATTATTTCAGATAAGCAGCGATGAAAAAGATGTGGCGGTACAAATTACGGATATTCTAAACCAATGAGCACTACTTTCTCAGCACAGACATCGATTTTGCAGGAAATCCATCCGGGGCTTCAGAAGCTCATCGAGGAGAAACGCTGGAAAGATGGCCTTTCCGCAATACAACTTGCCGCTATTCCAGTAATATTAAATGGCGATGATTGCATAATTGAAGCTCCGACTGCTGGCGGTAAAACTGAAGCGGTTCTTTTTCCTACGCTTACTCGTACAGCACAACAGAAAAAGCCTTCGGTGCAAATATTGTATCTTGCTCCCCTTCGTGCTCTTTTAAATGACATTGAATTAAGAGCGAAGGAGTATGCCGAGACATGCGGTTTACACTGTTTCAAATGGCATGGCGATGTTGGCCAGAAGGAGAAATTATACGAACTCAGAGATCCTTCCCAACTGCTTTTAACGACACCTGAATCTTTAGAAGCAATTCTGCTACGCAAAGCCGGGTGGCATCGTTTTTTTGCTGATCTTGATGTAATCATCATTGATGAAGCTCACAATTTCGCATCCGGCGATAGAGGAAGCCATTTAATCTCATTATTGGAAAGACTGGAGAAATCAATCAATCGAAAGCCGCAAAGAATTGCGGTTACCGCCACGATTGGCAACCCTGAAAAGATGTTACAATGGTTAGCAGGCACGAGAGAGAAAATTGGTAAAAGAATCCATGTAAATTCGACGACTGAAAAAACAAAGGATTTCAAAATATTGTTCTTTAATCAGGAAACTGATGTGCAAGGCGATCCTGGAAACTCCGCAAGTTATCGTCAGTTTACCAGTCTTTATCAATTGCTTCCGCTAAAAAAATCTATCGTCTTTGGTGGATCACGAACCAATACCGAGACATTGGCTACCGGTATAAACCAAATGAACGCCTTAAAAGGCTCTAAAAACCAGGTCAAAGTACGGACACATCATTCCGCAGTAAGTAAATTCTATCGTGAGGAAGCAGAAAATTTAATCAAAATGAGAGAATCCATCGAAAGCCATTTAGATGCGATTATAAGCACATCTACACTTGAACTGGGTATTGATGTCGGCGAGCTTGATCAAGTTGTTCAAATCGGAACGTTATCAAGTTCAAGCGCTTTCCTTCAAAGAGTAGGTAGAACTGGCCGGAGGGAAAACAAGCTTCAATTTTTTAGAGGTTTGTGTACTTCTGAAGATGATCTAATTTTGTTAGCGGCTGTGGTTAATTTAGGTATGAAGGGAATTTCGGAAGCTATCCAATTTCCTACCAAAGCGTATCATCTTTTGGCTCATCAATTGATGTGTTTGAGTCTTCAAAATAATGGGATTCATCCGAAAAGGGCATGGGAAGTTCTTTCAAAAGCCTATTGCTTTTCGAAGATTTCAGAGCAGAAGTTCAATGAATTAGTTGAATTCATGCTTGCACAGAAATATTTCCGAGATGTGGATGGTTTACTGGTCACAGGCGAGGAAAGTGAGAAAGTTTTCTTGGGATCAAATTGGCGACGCCTCTTTGCTGTTTTTGATAGTGGCCCAATGTATGATGTTTGGGATGAGAAAAAACATGTGGGAACTTTGGATTCGGCCTTCGTCGAAGCTTTGGAAACCCCTTTCCTGTTTGTATTAGGGGGAATCGAATGGGAAGCCTATAAAGTAAAAACTGATTCCAGGGAAGTTTTCGCAAAAAAGACTAAAGCTGGCGAAGCCCCTAAATGGGTTACTTATGTTGGACTTGATATACCTCTTGAAACGGCCAAAGAAGTGGGGCGACTTCTTTTCGGAACTGAGATACCCAACTATTTAAATTCCGAAGCAAAAGAAGGTATTGTTTCAGCCAGAAATAAGCTGAAAAGAGTCCGATGGTCTGATGGTAAATGGGTAATCCTTACCACGAATTATGGTAAAGCTGAAATCTGGACATTTGCCGGAGACAGAATCAACAGAACCCTCGCCAAATTATTAACTCATTCGGGAATTGGTAATGCTACATCGAGTTATCAAAGTGTAAGTATCAAAAAGGCAGAAAAAGATCAAAGCAAATTAAACCAAATCATTCTGGCATTCCTCAATAAGATAAAGGCAATAGACAAAAATTCTATAAATGATTTAGAAGATGAGTTATCCAAAGAGGTAAGATTGGCGGTATTTTCTAAGTTCGTTAAATGTCTACCAAAGAATTTATGGTATGAAGCATTGGCTGAGAGAATATTTGATTTCGAGAGCTTGTTAAAGGAGCTAAAGTCAGTATCATTTATTGAAGGACCGATTGACTTTGAGAGCAATAATTAAAAGAGAATAGTCGAAGAAGATGGTTTTTTAACAGGGAGGGATTTGTCATAGTAAGGTGCAAAAGATAGATGGATACAATAACGCAAATGACCCTCGGTGAAGCGGTTTTAGGGAAAAAGGTCGGCAATAAAGCCATTCCCCGGGGAGCGGCGGCGGGTATCATCCCGGACCTGGATGTGGCAATCGGGGTTTTTATGGAACCGGTACAGCGGCTGGTGTTCCATCGGGGGTTTTCCCATTCCATTTTCCATTAATCCCTTGCGTCTGCTGCAACCTCCCGGTATATTTTTCCCAAAGAATGCGGAGAGATGTAATGAAATTATTTTTGACGATCCTGCTGGCTTTGCTGATACTGCCGGTCTTTTGCCCGGCGCAACAGCCGGATAACACTTATCGCCTGACGATCTTTTACACCAACGATCTTCACGGGGGGATTACTCCTCAAAAAGCGGAATTTCTCAACCCGGAATTCCCTCCCTTGCTTGGGGGCGGCGCGGCGGCGGCCGGGATCATCAAGAATGTGCGCAAACAGGCCGAAGAAAAGGGCTTTTCCACCCTGCTGCTGGATGCCGGCGACACCTTCCAGGGAACCCTGGTGGGCACGCTCTCCAAAGGAAAAGCGGTTATCGAATATATGAATATGATTAAATATGATGCGGTGGCGCCCGGCAATCATGATTTTGACCAGGGCAAAGATAATTTGGTCGAATTGATCAAAGCATCGGAATTCCCCTGGATTGCCGCCAATATCTATGATAAGGAGACCGGGGATATCTGGCAGTGGGTAAAACCGTGGGTGATTGTCGAAAAAGGCGGTTATAAAATCGGCATTACCGGGGCGGCAACCACCGGCACCGAGTATATGAGCTTCCCGGAAAATATCCGCGGCCTGGATTTTCGCAATGAAATTACCTCTCTGCAAAAGGCGGTGGATGAATTGCGCGCTCAAAAAGTCGATATCGTGGTGGCCATCGTTCACACCGGCCTGCCCTATGATGTGAAGGAAGGCTACGCGGAATTGCAGGAAGGAACCAAAGCCTCGGTGATGGAATCCGGGTACATCAACGCCATGGAGATTGCCCATTACGTGCGGGGCATCGATATTCTTTTCGGGGGCCATCTCCACCGCGGTTACCAGGAAGCCTGGGAAGATCCCGTAAACCACACCATCTGCCTGCAAAACTATGCCAACGGGGGGAACCTCGGCTGGGTGAACGTTTACCTCGACATTCCCACCCGCTCTATCGCCGGTTATGATTATCCTGCCGACGATAATTCCCTGCTGCTGCTGACCCGGGATCAATTCTGGCCGGACAGCGCCGTTGCCAAATACATCAAGGAACAGCAGGAAATATATGAAAAGGATTACCGGGAAGTTATCGGGGAAACCGCGATCAGCCTGAACCGTTCCAGCCTGGGGGAATCGCCCTTGAACAACCTGATCTGCGATGTAATGTGCGAGCGCGCCAACGCCGATTTTTCGTTTATGAACTTCGGCGGCATTCGCGCCGAGATCCAGGCCGGGCCTATTACCCGGGAGGCGGTCTTCAAGGTATTGCCCTTCGGAAATGAAATCGTAAGTTTTCAGGTGGACGGCAGGTATATCAAACGCATCATCGAACGGAAAATTTCCGGGAACGGCCGGGGTCTGGCGGTCGGGGGCGTTAAAGTGGTGTTCAACAAGGAACTTCCCGATGGGCAGCGGGTGGCCAGTATGGAAATCGGCGGCAAACCCCTGGAACCGGATCAAATCTACCGGGTGGCGACCAACGACTATCTGCTGGAAGGCAATTCCGGCCTGAACATGCTCAAGGATATTCCCCGCCAGCAGGTGGATT
>PHFX01000051.1 GCA_007618135.1 Candidatus Brocadia sp. WS118
CGGTGAATATTACTATGATGAGAATAATGACACGCTTTATGTGCGGCTATCGGATGATACTCACCCGGATCAACACTTAGTTCAGGGTGGGGTGGATTGGAAAACTTTTCTAACGCGCTGCCGGAATGATGCACAGGAGGTTGCGGA
This sequence comes from Candidatus Brocadia sp. WS118, assembly GCA_007618135.1. Classification (GTDB taxonomy): domain Bacteria; phylum Planctomycetota; class Brocadiia; order Brocadiales; family Brocadiaceae; genus Brocadia. The sequence continues at coordinate 148 of PHFX01000051.1, forward strand.
AGGCTACCTACGAAACCACTATTTCACACCTTTTTCTAAAATCATCAAGGCGGGAACGTCTTATAACGAGCGGGCTTATGACTTCTGGGTAGTGCGGCTGTGCGCGCTAATCACCTGCTGGTTGGTGGTGAAGCGGCTGAATCCACGGAGCAAGGTGGCGGATCAGCTTTACCGGGAGTTTGATAATGAGCCGACCAATCCGCGTTTTAATGAGCGATTGGGATTGGTGCAGCGAATCCGGCAGGGGGTGATCGTGCTTTCAATCCAGCGGTCGGCAAGGGAGCCGGGCGGTTTCAATTTGGATTACAAGAGCGATCACAGCGCAGAGGGTTTTTACGAGATCAGCGGGGAATACAGCGGGAGCGAGGAGCAAATCTGGCGAGTGGAGATTGATACTGCGGGCGTTCCGGGAACGGCGACGTATAAGATACGGCGGCATCCGGCAGGGGACTGGGAGGCGATGCTGCAATCCACGAGAATCGGGGACGGGCAGCGGGTGAGTTTGGGTTATGGGCTACATATCCGCTTTATCGGAACGTTTGTGATTGGCGATTATGTTGATCTTCATGTGTTTCCTTCCGATGACCAGGCACACGCGAAAGCGGGCGGCAGCGTAAGGGTGGAGTTCGGATAATGGCGCGGGAACTGGTGAGAAACTGGGGCTGGGAGATCAGCGAAGCGCTGAGGAAGATACTCACGTCGGCGATTCCGGGGGTGGAATTCTGGAATATCAGCGATAATTACCGGGATGAGGATTACCCGAGAGAGAAAGAGGCGGCGCTGGTTACGCGGGTGCTGAACGTCAATACGTTATCGAGCGGGATAGACCAGTACCGGTTTTCGCTGCGTTTGCTGGTGTCGGACCCGGAGAAGGTTCAGGAGCAGCAGTTGAAGTATATCGCGCTGATTCGGGCGGTTCTGAAGCAGAATGAGGCTTTCGGGAATCTTTGGCACGGATTGGTGATGTCTCCCTGGGGGACGGGGGTTGATGACGCAGACGATGACCGCCGACGGGCACACATGATTTTGAATGTGAACCGGATTCCGGATTCGCCGATTATCGTGGACGGCACGGAGATCGAGCAGTTTCTTTATACGGAGTCGGTGGATGATGCGACGCTGAGTTTGACGAACGGGGGATCATCGGTTGTTGACAATTTGAAGGACAGATCGACGGACACGGACGGGATTGACCATACTACCTCCAGCACTATCACACTGGAAGTAGATTTTGGGACGGCGACGGCGGTGGATTATTTTTTGCTATACGGTCTGAACACCAGCGGGAATACGGAGGTGATTTTCTACGCCTGGAGCGGGAGCGTTTGGGAGCAGATCAAGACGATCACGGCGGCGACTTATTCCAACGGGAAGCTTTATTATAAGCTGACGGAGCGAAAGAACGCGACAAAGTATAAGTTTGAGTTCAATCCGCAGGGGAGTTACCTTGTGCAATTAGCGACGCTGTTCATCGGGGAGGAATACCGTTTTCCGCGGCCATACGAGTTTACGGACCGGTTTGAGATTCAAGGAACCGAGCGGGATGAGAATGTGAGCGGATGGGAATTTAACAAGAATGTGTCGAACGTATTACGATTGCAATGGAGGATTGTTTACGTATTGACGCAGGCGGAGTTTGAGACGTTCGAAGATCAAATGGCGCCGATTACGGTAGATCAGAAGAATTTTGTTTTTCGTGATACTTTTCGTCGTGGAGGTGATTATTTTTTGGTGAAGAATCAAATTGATGCGGTGCAGGGGAACCGGGTGAGTTTTAATATTTTGAGGTTGAAGTTGGAGTTTGGGGAGGTTTGAGAAATTGAAAATTGTAAAGTGCAAATTGAAAAGTTTCACAACACCCTTGATCTCCCTTTTAAGGGGGAATTGGGTGGGCAACAATGAATGAGATATTGGGATTTTATTTAGGCTGAATGAAGCGCATTTATAAATTCCTCAAGGAAATCAATCAACCCCTTTTTATATCTTTTTAAATTATCTAATGAAATGTATAGATCTTCTCCGGCCATTGGAAGATATACCCATGGATCAATTATCTTACTGGTTGATGAGAAACCTATTAATTCTGGTGGCTCAAATAAGTCGGGTCGTTTACTTTTTAATTCTAAAGCGGATTCACCCTCTGCATGTTTCACAACATTATTGACTATTCTTATTTCATCAAATATACTCCAGAAGGAAAATTTTTCCACATCAATGTTATGGTTTTTTAACCTATTCCATAATTCTTTGGTGCTTAATAATTTCCGCAATTTTTTGGTATTTAATAATTTTAAACTTTTTTCTTCCCCAGGTGACAACATCTGTTTTCTATGAAAGAACAATAAATGTTGCTCACTAAGATGGTATAGCACTGTGACTGACAGGTTCAGTAAGGCCTGTTTCTGGCCAGACATTATTAAATAATATTCTACACCCTCACCAGTTGCGTCATCGACGAAATCTGAGGGATCGAGAGAGCCATCACCAGGGAGGGACATGTATTCTTCCCACTTGTCTTCAGAAATCTTTTCCGCTTCCTGTTCGATATTGTCATAGACGGGGAGGATTCTTTTTTCAAGTGTATCGATATAAAAATTTATTCTTTTTATGCAATGGTTTCTAAAATAATCTTCCCAAAGTGTTCCAAATGACATGCTTGCTCCAGGGTAAATAGTATTTTTACTTCAAATATGGTGATTGAATTAAGTATTTTTTCATCAAATCTATATTTTTCCCCATTACTGATTTTGAACCAAGAAATAGAATTTATTGGTCATTAATGCTCTAATATTTTGCAAAGAAATTTAAAAAATGGAGTGCTTAAACTCACATAAAAATTGAGAAGAATCCTTTAAAATGATATAATACTAAGGGAACATCCTATTGACCTCCTTCTTATGTTCATGGCATTCCTTTTTTAGAGTTACAAACCTTTAATCCCCTTTTTTAAGGGGGGATTGGGAAGGGTGGAGAATGGGATTAAATTAGGGATAAAAAAGGAATCGGCGGTGAGAATATTTTTGGTTTGGGTGTTTGTGTTGGTTTTGGTAGAGCAAGGGTTTGGGCAGCAGGAGGCGCGGGTGGTAACTTATAACCTATTGAATTATGACAGCGGGAGCGGTAGGGAGGGGTATTTTCAGACGGTGATGGGAGCGGTTGAGGCGGACGTGGTGGTGGCGCAGGAGATGGGAAGCCAAGCAGGGGTAAATAGTTTTTTGAACGGGGTTTTGAATGTGAGCGGGAATGGCTATGCGGCGGGGATTTTTTTGGACGGACCGGATACGGATAATGCGATTTTTTATAAATTAGCGCTCTTTGATTTTGTGAGCAATACGCCGATTGCTACGACGCTGCGGGATATTAATGCGTTTAAGTTGGTACACTTAGCTTCGGGGGATACGCTGATTGTTTATTCGGTGCATCTGAAAGCGGGCGATACTCCGGCGGACAGGCAGCAACGATTGGATGAGGTGATGATTTTACGACAGGTAACGAACAGCCTGCTGGTTGGAACGGATTTTTTGGTAGTAGGAGATTTTAATGTTTACGGCTCCAGCGAACCGGCATACGAGGCGCTATTGAATACATCCGGGACGGGATATGTGCTGGACCCGATTAACAGCCCGGGGGAATGGCATAATGACCTGGCTTTTGCTTTGATCCATACGCAATCGACGCGGACGCGGCAGTTTGGGGGCGGGGCTCCCGGTGGGATGGATGACCGGTTTGATATGGCGCTGGCATCGCAGGGGGTGATGGATGCAGGGGGCATTGAGTATGTGAACGGCTCTTACGCGGCGTTCGGGAATGACGGGATGCATTTTAACGATTCGATTAATGCGCCGCCGAATACGGCGGTGCCGCCGGCAGTGGCTAACGGGCTGCACTATGGGAGCGATCATCTACCGGTGGTGCTGACGTTGAAGTTTGAGAATGTAAATGGAATTGCTGAGAATGAGGGCGGCGGGCCAGAGGGGTTTGTGCTGTACCAGAATTATCCTAATCCTTTTAATGGGGTGACGAAAATCCGGTTCAGGGTTGCAAGGCAGGAGTTTGTTACGCTGAAGGTGTATGATATTACCGGCAAGGTAGTGGCGACGCTGGCGGCGGGGTATTTATCTCCCGGAGAGCATGAATATGAATGGGACGCGAAAGGGATGGCGAGCGGGATATATTTTTATCGGGTTGGGGACGCGGTGAGGCGGATGGTTTTGATGAGGTGAAAGAGGCGTTGGGCACTATAATGTGTAGATTGAAATGGGATTTCGCTCTTTGGGCTTAATGACTGTTTTGGGGGCTTAATTGCTTCGCTATTATGGGGTGATAGCTGTTAATATCTTGACCAATCATTTCTACGCATTGATCGAACTCGTATCCTGCCTTTTCAACAGCAATCTCAATTGCTATTCTTTGGGCAGTATAATTATCTAAGTGAGGGCCAAGCATATCAACTAACTTCCTCATAACATACCATCTATTGTGATTGGCTCCAAGTTTTGCAGCTGCTATGGCTGCGGCTGCTTTACAGTCGAGAGAACCTAATAAGAATATCCTTTCTAATCTATGTATGAGAATATCACAAAAATTGAACGTAAAACCTTGATCTGTCCATTTGCAATATTTGATTGCTAAAAATTCCCATAATTCGGGATCTAATTGATTAAGTTCAATTAATTGGGGCTCTCCTAATTCAGAATAAAGTTTCATTTTATCATCTTCATCACTTTCTATTAAGACCGTAATCAAATTTTTAAAATCATCTCTATTCCATTCATTTATAGATTTCAGCTTATCTAACCAGATTTGGAGAGGTTGGCTTACATTGTTTACTTTGACCCCAGAAAATAGGTTATATAAAACGACTCTTAAAGTCTGAACATCTTTAAATCGCTTACTAAGATCGACCTCAGTACATTTTTCAATAATTAATCCTATTTCACCTTTAGCGGTATATCGTTGATATGGGATTCGGGGCTCTTTACTATAAATATCGTGAAGGATACAGCCAAAAGAGTATATATCTGCTTGATATGATACATTCCTAAATTCTAAAACCTGTTCAGGTGCACAATACCCCTCTGAACCCCAATTTGAGTCGACAGAGGTTATTTTTGTTGTTGAATCCACTGGCGGTAATGCTAACCCAAAATCAGAGAGTTTCCATTTGCCATCATGATATAATACGTTAGCAGGTTTTAGATCTCTGTGTGTGTAACCTAATGAATGCAATATTTCCAATGCGGATAAGATGTCTGAAATAATTTGTTGTATTTTTTTTTCATCATGCAAGGATTTAATTCCTGTTGCTAACGATTTCTCCGCTAAAGGCATTACGTAATACGGCTTAGCACCATCTAAATCTGATGCAATGATAGTAATAAAATGATCTGAAGGAAGTAATGACTGTATTTTTACTTCTCTTACAAAACGCCTTTTTAATTTCTCAAATTCTGCATCATTTTGAATTGTCATAGATGGTTCAAAAGTCTTCATCGCTGCAATATCGCCATTGTCAAGTTGAACTTTATCAACACGACCGAACCCCCCACGATGTATATATTCTAAGATTTTCATCACTAAATCCTCTTAAATAAATATTGATTTGCTGCTCTTTTAATTTCGGAAAACAAACAACAAACTTTAACTTCAATTAGATGAAAAAGGGTTGGGAAAAGGCGGCTATCTGATTAAGATGAGAAGGTTATTAGGAATGTTATTAAGCTTAGATGAGGTGTATTCAATTACGCCAATACTTTCCCAAATAATTCATTTAGATAATTCTTTGAATCATCTATAAAAAGCACATGATTTTTTCTGAAATCTTCTTGGGTGGCGTCAGAATTTCCCCAGTTATTTTTAATTTCCTGAAATTTTGAGATTGAGAGGATATAGGCATCGAGGTTAATGTCTAAATCCTTCTTCTGCTTTTTAGCTTTTTCCCGGATTGAGATGTTAATTTCCTGGATAGTATTAGAACAGAATAAAATCTTATCATCTTTGAAATTTCCAAGCATTCGGATTCCTTTGGGATCAAGAAAATAGATGGATTGTTTTTTCCCATCAACTACCCAAATGATGAAGTCGGGAAAGAAGGATGAACTTTCAATAAAGAAACCAACCCCACGTCGAGATAGATTCCTTAAAATGTAAATTTCTTTTCCTCGTAGTTTTTCTTTTGCTGATTTAAAGTAGGATTTAAGGTGTTTTAAAAATTTGGTTTCTCCTTCGTTTAACTTAACGGGGAAACTTTTAATTTCCTGATATTTCTTACCCTCTCTAAAAGCTGCGATAGGGGAATATAAGTGCCTGTCAAAATGAATGGTTGGTATGTCTTTAACATCCTCTTGATAAAACTTTTCTATATCTTTCAACAGTTTTTCGATTATAGAAGCCTGATCTTTAGGTATTTTTATTACTATTTTGTGATTTGCCGGGAATAAATCGGGGTATTTTTCCTCTGTAAGCACATCAAATGTCAAGTTCCTGGTTAAATAATCTTTTTCTTTATCAGCGTAGAATTTGTTGAGATAATCTTTTATAACATATCCGGCTACTTCCTGGATTTTTCCAGTAACCGCTTCTTGAATACCAAATTGACCAGGTTGACTTAATAATTTGTAATGATCATTCCGGATAATATCTTCCAAGGAGTTTCTGTTAATTATTAGGTTAGTGTAACCTCTCAACAGTTTGAAACGATTGGCTTCTATTAATAATGCATTGAAATCAATGAAACCATAGAATTCATTTAAGAAGTTATGTTCCTGATTTTCTGCGCTCTCTACTAACTGATTATTTAAACCACTGGCTGCAACACTGATTTTGGGACGCAGGTCTATGGTAATGCGCCTTGAAATGGTTCCTTTCACTTCCAGTTTAATTGCAAAGTTTTTGAAATTATGATTGTCTGCGGTCTTGAAGGTGATGATTTTCCCTTCCCACTCTTCTTTCTTGTTGAAATTAATGGGAATTGGATATTCTTGATACTCAGGTGTTTCTTTCTCGATATTGGTTAAGAAGTTGTTCATATATGAAGCATTTAAGCCAAAAATGGAAATTGTTTGAAGGGCGCGGATATAATAAGGAGCATCTGCTTCTTCGCGTTTCAGGGAGAGTTCTTTTCCTTTTAAGCGTACTCCACGCCCAAATAATTGAATAATCTGAGCGCCTTCACCTTTACCCATATTCATCAATCCCATGCTGGATACCCTCCAGGAGTTCCAGCCTTCAATAAACTTTTTGGAGCCAATGAGAATATTAACCGTAGAAGTGGTGGAAGAAATATCCTGAAATAAGGATTTAGTAAAATGATCATCCTCGATTACCAAACTCTCTTCAGAATCTTCTTCCAACTTTTTGGAATATTTGGAAACATCGCCAATGTTTATGACGGCAAAGTATTGCTCTCCCATTTTGGTTCGCAAACCTATTTCACCTTCAGCCTGTTTGATTTGATAAGCTTCAATCTGGCCGGCACCATGGAACACTTTATTCAATATATCCGCTACATTAGGGCGATGGTTTTTCAAATATTCGAAGCGGTGTTCAAAAATATCATCTCCTTCTGTATTTATCAGATCCGCCTTACTATTTAGGATTTTATCAATGTTTATTTGTAATTTTTGTGGTTGGGATAATGCATATTGGAAGAACTGCACTACACGGGTAACATCGGAAACATTTTGCTGATCGGCTTTTGTGAAGCTTGAGGAACCACTTCCAATTACCTTACTCCCAACGAATATCCAGAGGGGTTTCTCGATATTATATGGGCGCAACTCTTCCTGATATTGATCATATAGGGCAAGCTGTTCATAATATCCAAGTAAACTCGCAGTCAGTAGCAGCCGGTTTTGTTCTTCGCTGTAATCATTATTTACGTCAATATTGAATACTATAAAATCTTTACCATAGCCATCGGCATAGCGTACTGTTTTCGTAAAATTTTCCGAATTTAAAAATTTTTAGTTTGGTCATAGTATTTTAAATTCAATTAAATCCGAGAGGAGAAAGACTATGCCCAAGCGTAAATATTCATCAGAGTTTAAAGTTCGCAGTGTTTTAGAAGGCCAGCAGTCAGGAGATAGTATAGCGGCCTATTGTCGTCGTCGTGGGATCAGCGAGACTCAGTTTTACAAATGGCAACAGCAGATGCTCTCGAATGCTGATGCGTTATTTGAGCAAGTTCCCCGTTCAGCAGCGCGTCAGTTAGCGGAGTTAGAAGA
>PHFX01000210.1 GCA_007618135.1 Candidatus Brocadia sp. WS118
AATCCTTATTTTCAAATCGCTTCGGATTTCATTTAAATTTAGGGGAAAAAACGCATTAGTATAGGAAGGAGTGTTAAACGAGGAAATCCGCGTATAATACCGCGAATTCCCGAAATTAGACGCATTAACCTGCGTGTAATTACACGCAGGTTAATGCGTCTAAAAACAGTGACCTCGTAAAATAACACGCGAATTAATGCGCCGATTAAAAAGTTATGCGTGTAAAAATATCGGTAATGAAAGCCCCGCTAACTATACTCCGTAGATAGCAAAAAAGATGTTTGACATTTTTACCCCCTCCTGAAAATCTCTTAAACGGAAAGTCAAAAATTTAAATAATCTTGCGAAGACATTTTTGCTTGAAAAAATGTAAATGGATTTATATTTTGACCGACAATAAATAAAACTGATAGGAAATAGATGAAATCCCAAATAGCAGGAGTTGAGAGATGCAATACGAGATTGATTTTCTCCCGGTAGGGGATGGAGAAAAAGGAGGAGATGCAATTGCATTCCGTTTTTCCAGAGATGAAGGGCGAAGCTGGTTTGTTGGTGTCGTTGATGGAGGAACCAAAGATTCAGGAGAAGCTCTTTGTCAACATATTGACAAATATTATAAAACATCGACTATTAACGTCGTGGTTAACTCTCATCCAGATGGTGATCACGCATCAGGTTTAACTGAGGTTATTGATCATTTTAAAGTTGATCTAATTTTAATGCATAGATCCTGGGAACACGTTGATGAAATTTATCAATATGTTCAAGATGGGCGAGTTACGAAACAAAGCCTTAAAGATAGATTGAAAGAACACTTACCATTCGCCTGGGAAATTGAAAAATTAGCAGGAGATAAAAGAATACCTCTAATTGAGCCATTCTCTGACCAAGTCTCTTCTTTGTCGTCCAATATCTATATCCTAAATCCAAGTCGAGATTTTTATTTACAACAGTTGATTAGATTTCGACCAATTGCTGAATTTACACAAGGTGCAGAATTTAGAGTGCGCCAACTACTTGAAACGGTGAAGAAAGCCGCACAAGCAACAACCAGATGGGTTGCCGAATCATGGGACAAAGAAAATCTTATTGATCCGGCAGATGACGCTACAAGTTATGAAAATAATTCCAGCACCGTTCTACTACTAAATTTTGAAAACCAGCTACATCTTTTAACTGCTGATGCTGGTGTTCCCGCATTAAGACAGGCAGCCTTACGTGCAATGGTACTAGGCTTTCATCTCCGTAATTTTAATTTTGTTCAAATTCCTCACCATGGGAGCAAACGTAATGTCGGACCAACAATTCTTAATCAATTAATTGGAGAACCGGTTTCTGAGGGGCAACAATCCCGTTTTACAGCATTTGTTTCCATTCCCAAGGCTGGAGCACCCAAACACCCATCGCGTAGAGTATTAAATGCTTTCACGCGAAGAGGGGCGAAGGTAATTTCTACTGATGGAAATCCGAAGCTTCATTACCATCAAACCCCTGATCGTCCCGAATGGATATCCGCTACTCCACAACCATTTTATAGTCAGGTCGAAGAAGATGATTGATTTGACGAAAATCCTTGATACCTATGAGCGCAAAGCAAGATTATATCCTGCTCTCTTGCTCCTGTGCCCATTTATGTTGGCTTCGTTTTCCTATTTTCCTGATCAAATTCAGAGTTGGAATGCGTTAATCGCCTTACTGTTATCATTAGGCATTCTTGCTTTTTTGTCCCAGCTTGCGCGAGATCGAGGTAAAGTCTTAGAACCTAAACTTTTCTCTAATTGGGGAGGAATGCCTTCTGTTACAATTTTTCGATATGCCGATTCTCGATTAACGATCTTAACCAAACAAAAGTATCATGATTATCTTTCCCAAATTATCGGAATAAACAGCCCAACATCAGAAGAAGAAAAGAATGAACTCTCTAAAGCTGATAAAATATATTCCGCATGGTCCGATTTTCTTCGAAATAATACACGCGATACAACGATTTTCCCTTTGGTTTTTAAAGAAAACATAAATTACGGCTACCGGCGAAATCTATTGGGATTACGATATTTCTGCTTAATCTTCGGGCTGATTTCTATACTTGCTGTCGCAAGCCATCTCTGGTTATCCCTAAAAGCAGAAAGTATTATCCCCTCTATAGATATTCCCATTTTAGCGTTTTTGTGCATCTACATTCTCATTTTCATATTTTGGGTAACACCCAAATGGGTAAAAATTGCTGCAGACGCTTACGCACAAAGACTGATTGAATCATCCGAAAAACTTTATGAAACTCATATCGCCAAGAAAGCAGATACAAGTAAGGAACAGTAATTATGACCGAACTCATCTGGGAAGGAAAATACAACCGCGAGGGCAAGAAAAACGCCCCGGTGCGCATTGCCCTGCCCTTCCAAACCATTGAAACCGTCAACGAATCTGCGCAAGACCGGCTGCGCACCCTGGATTTATTTGCCCAGGGCCGCCCCACCGAATGGCGCAACCGTTTAATTTGGGGCGACAAAAAATACGTGCTCCCTTCCCTGCTGCCGGAATTTGCCGGAAAAATAAACCTGATCTACATTGACCCGCCCTTTGACACCGGCGCGGATTTCTCCTTTACCGCCACTATTCCCGACAACCCGGAAACTGAAGATGATGAAACAATGACCTTTCATAAGCAACCGAGTATGATTGAGCAAAAGGCATATCGTGATACTTGGGGAAGAGGAATAGAATCTTACATACAGTGGTTCTATGAATCAGTTATTCTCTTACGTGAATTACTTTCAGAAGAAGGGAGCCTCTATGTACATTTAGATTATCATGTGAGTCATTATGCAAAGGCTATTTTAGATGAAGTCTTTGGCTATGATAAATTTTTGAATGAGATTGTTTGGAAACGCCAAACCGCGAAAAGTGATGTAACCCAAGGTTCTCGCCATATGGGTCGAATACATGAAACTATTTTCATGTATACAAAATCCGAATCTTACATTTGGAATATGCAATATACAGAATACGATCAAAGTTATGTAGAAGCGTTCTATCGCTACAAGGACCCCGACGGCAGACTTTATCAGCTTAGTGACATAACTGCTCCCGGAAAAGCAACCAAAGGTAACCCATATTATGAATTCTTAGGAGTGACGCGCTATTGGAGATTCTCCAGAGAAAGGATGCAAGAACTTTATAATCAAGGAAGAATTGTACAAACAGCACCCGGAAGAGTTCCGCGTCAAAAACGATACCTTGATGAAATGCCAGGAGTACCACTTCAAGATTTATGGCTAGATATACAACCAGTACAATCTCAATCGAAAGAGATAGTTGAATATGCGACACAAAAACCAGAAAAGCTTCTGGAACGGATTATAAAACTTTCCAGCAATGAAGGGGATTTGGTGTTGGATTGTTTTTGCGGCTCCGGCACCACCGCCTCAGTCGCCGAAAAACTCAATCGCCGCTGGATTGCCTGCGACTTGGGGCGCTTTGCCATTCATACTACTCGCAAACGGCTTTTGGAGATTCCCGGCGTCAAACCCTTTGTGGTTCAGAACCTCGGCAAATACGAACGCCAGCAATGGATGGGCGCGGAATTCGAGAAAGCCCAAAACCGTGCGGCGCTGGAGCAACAGTATCGCCATTTTATTTTGCAGCTTTATCACGCCGAACCGATCAGCGGTTACACCTATCTGCACGGCGTCAAGGCCGGTCGGATGATCTACGTGGGGAGCGTGGAAGCGCCGGTTGCAAACGGCGATGTGAAAAATATCGTTCAAGAATTCTGGAAAAGTGTGGGCAAACCGCTTCCCTCTCCCACGTCGGTGGAAATGCTCGTCCGTGAAGATGCCTCCAAAGGGATGAGGGTCAATGGCATCGACATTTTAGGCTGGGATTTCGCCTTTGAGTTGAACGAAACCGCCCGGCAATTCGCCGCCGCCAATAAAGTCGATCTGAAATTCAAAAAGATTCCCCGCGAAGTGCTGGAGAAAAAAGCGGTGGAGCAAGGCGACATCAGATTTTTTGAACTGGCCTCCCTGACCGTGGATGTTACCGTGGAAGACAAACTCCTCAACATCGCCCTGGCGGATTTCATTGTGCCGCCGGATGATGTGCCGGAAGAAGTGCGTCGCTCCATCACCCATTGGAGCCAGTGGATCGATTACTGGGCGGTCGATTGGGATTACAAAGATGATACCTTCCACAACGAATGGCAGAGTTATCGTATAAAAAAAGATCCTGCCATCGAATTGAAAACCAGGCGGAAATACAAGGAGGAGGGGAAATACAACGTGGTGATCAAAGTGATCGACATATTGGGCAATGACACTACCAAAATGCTGGAAATCGAGGTCAAGTAAATGCCGAGAAAAAGAAAATCCGATCCCTCTCAATTAGACCTGTTGGATGTTCGCGAACGGCTCTCCACCGCCCCCTGCGTTCCGGCGCTCCGTAATGCCGTCAACGTCTGGCGCGAAGGCGGTTACAAAGGCATCACTCCCACCACCCGCGAACTGCTCAACTACTGGTTTTACACCGACCATCGCCTGCCCGACGGCAGTAATTTTCGTTATTACGACGCTCAGCGCGAAGCCATCGAAACCCTGATCTACGTCTATGAAGTGGAAAAAGTGCGCACTCGTAAAAACCTGCTGGAACGATTCGCCCTCAACGCCAAAGATTTGCGCCTGCCGCCTTTTGATGACTTTGCCCGTTATTGCATCAAAATGGCTACCGGCAGCGGCAAAACCAAAGTGATGTCTTTAGCCGTCGCCTGGCAGTATTTCAACGCCGTGCGCGAGAACGATGAAGAATACGCCAAAACCTTTCTGATTATCGCTCCCAACGTCATTGTATTTGAGCGGCTGCAAATTGATTTTCAAAGCGGTTTGATATTCCGAACCGATCCGCTCTTCCCTCGCCATTTTAATTTAGCCTGGGATATGGAATTTTATATGCGCGGCGATTCCGAACGCGCCAGCAGCAACGGCGCTCTCTATTTGACCAATATTCAACAATTCTACGAGCGCGTTTCCGCGAATAATTCTGATGAGCCGGAAATCATGACCGAAATGCTGGGCGCCAAACCGCAAGCAAAGAAAATGGAAATCACCGATTTTGATGAGCGGATTTCCCGGCGGGAAGGGTTGTTGCTGGTTTTGAATGATGAAGCGCATCACACCCACGATGAAACCAACGAATGGAACAACGTGATCCGCCGGATTCACGAGAAACGTCCCTTAGCCGCCCAGCTTGACTTCTCCGCCACGCCCCGCTACTCCAAAGGCTCGTTGTTCGCCTGGACCGTCTCCGATTACCCTTTGAAACAGGCCATCCTCGACCGGGTGGTAAAGCGCCCCCTCAAAGGCGTTTCTAAAATCGAAGAAGCCAAATCCGATATGGTAACGGTTCGCTATGAAGCTTTTTTGATTGCCGGGGTGGAACGCTGGAGAGAATATTATGAACAATTGGCCGATTTGAAAAAGAAACCGGTCCTCTTTATTATGATGAACAGCACTGCCGAGGCTGATGAGGTGGCCGACTGGCTGCGCACCAAATATCCGAAGTTCTTTGCCGGTGATAATACCCTGGTGATTCATACTGACAAAGCCGGGGAAATTACCAAAAAGCATTTGGACAAAGCGCGAAAAATCGCCCGGGAAGTTGACCTGAAAGAATCCCCGGTTAATGGCATCGTCAGTGTGTTAATGTTGCGGGAAGGCTGGGACGTGCGCAGTGTAACCGTGGTGGTGGGATTGCGCCCCTACACCGCCAAAGCGAATATTTTGCCAGAGCAGACCATCGGTCGTGGCTTGCGTTTGATGTTTCGCGGCCTCGCCAATAGCTATCAGGAGCGGGTGGATATTATTGGCAACAACGCCTTTTTAAAGTTTGTAGAGGATTTAGAGAAGTTAGAAGATTTCAAGCTCGACACTTTTGAGATCGGCAAAGACAAACTGAAAATCTTTACCATTATGCCTGTGGAAGAAAAGAAACAGGCCGATATCGGCATTCCCGAACTCACTCCTTCTCTGATTCGCAAAAAATCATTAGCAGCGGAAATAGCCGCTATTGATGTGATGAGCTTCCAGATCAATCCCCTGCCGCTGGTGGCAAAGGAAGAAGAGATCAAAACCTTTATTTACGAGGGGATTGACATTATCACCAAAGAAACGTTGTTGGAACGAGAATACAAAATCCCCCCGGCGCAAACCCCTGAAGAAGTGATCGGCTACTATGCCCGGCGTATCGCCCAAAACCTGAAACTGCCCTCCCAGTTTGCCGCTCTTGCCCCGAAGATCAAAGAATTCTTCCAGCACAAAGCCTTCGGGAAAACGGTTGATTTGTACGATCCCTTAACCATCAGGGCGATGAGCACCAACGTGGCCAGCTATGTGGTTTGCAAAGAGTTTGAGAAAATCTTGCGTGATCGAATCGTTGAGGAAACCCAACCGCAGCTTTTAGTTCCGAGCAAAATGTTATCGACTACCCCGCCGTTTCCGTTTTCGCGCCACTTATTTGAATCGAATAAAACCATCTTTAACTACGTCGCCTGCGATAATGAATTTGAGCGAACCTTTGCCCAGTTCCTACACAATGCTGCTGATGTTCTGGCATTTGCCAAACTGCCGCAGCAATTCGGTTTCTGCATCCAGTACACCGACACCCGCGCCAACATCCGCCATTATTATCCCGATTTCATTGTGAAAGTAAAAGCCGATGAATTCTGGGTTATCGAAACCAAAGGCCGGGAAGATGTGGAAGTCGCCTTAAAAGACCAGGCCGCCAACAACTGGTGCGATAACGCCACCCAACTGACCAACTCAACCTGGAAATACCTGAAAGTTCCCCAAAAGGAATTTGAGGATTTACATCCGTCAACTTTTGAAGAATTATATATCGCTTTGCATCAACCGATGCTGGATATTTGAGAAGGGAATAATTGCGCGAACACAGTTCCGCAAACTTTGCCGCCTAAAAAGCAGGCAGCAAAATTTGCTCGTGGTAAATCAAAGTTTGGTAAAAAGAATAAGGTTCGCGGCATTGCAAAAAACGCAAAGCCGCCGTTAATTATATTAAAACGGTGCTCCCAATAAAGTTGGTTGCGCAAAGCCACGCATAACTTTTTATTCCAGCCGAGGCAACCAGTAATTGCCTTTTTTGAAGTTCTGTGGTATATTCAAATCCATCGTGTTTCTAAAGTTTTGTAGTAAAAGGGTTGCCCGGCTGAATAATGTCGTTAGCCGTTTTGCGGCTTAACGCTCAATCCAATCTACAATTTTATCTATCCACTTAAGTTTTATCATTATTACTACTATGATTAAACCAATTAGAATACCTATTGACCAACCAATTAATAATCCTGTTAAAGTTTCCATGTATTCTCCTATCTTTAATAAAAGTGTCGCCGCAAACCACTCCGTTTGCCTTGCTTCGGCTTCCCGCCTCAGACTGCGGCAAACTCCGTTACGGCTAACAATTTTAATCAACGCGAAATCAACACATCCCTGTCTTGCTTCGCGTTATCAATGCCGTTATATGCTTAGTTTGGTCGCCGTACTCTAATTACAGATTCATAATTCTTTGGACTGCGAATACAACCATGAGCAATCACATGATCCAACAGGCGCTTGGTGAGACGAATATCATTAAGGCAGTAGTCAATGACCTTTCCGTATTCGCCTCGCTGCCATTGAACCGGGGCGGATGCACCATGACCGGATTTGCTAACACCGAAATTAGCTTTACAGACATCATCCAGGCCGTAACCGATATGGGTAGGATAGACAAAATGATCTTCTAACCCTTCGCCAATCCATATTTGTTGAAGCAAATCATAGGATTTGGCCGAAAGAACATCTGAATCAAATCCAGCATGAACCATCACTTTGTTGTCAAAGCCAATATTATTGAATCCAACAATAATATCGCGTTTGGCAATCAATTCCCTGAATTCGTCAAAATGATTCACAAAAGCAAATACTCGGTAACGATCCTCTACATAATCATAGGCACAGATACAAGAAATTCCCATGTTCGCGTGATCGTGCCAACCTTCGCAGTAGTCGATGTGGGGAAGGCGCTCTTCATTCTTCCCGGAAATAGCTTTCAAGATTTCAATATCATAAATAAGCATAATATACCCTTTCTTATAAAATCGCATATAACTATGCGCATGGAGCCGATGCCGCAAAAGCGGCGGCACTGCTCATGCGCGGTGTTAGGGGTTAGAATATAGTAAATGTTTTCTTGTTTACTTTTCGGAGTCACTAATGGCAAATCAAAATCATCTTGAAATATTAAAAAAAGGAGTCGATTTCTGGAATAACTGGCGTAAAGATAATACTATAAAAGAAGTTGACTGAAGTTGACTTAACAGGTGTTAATCTTAATAGATTTGACTTGTCAAGAGCTAATTTAAGGGGAGCAAATATTCGATATTCAGATCTGACAGGAGCGAATTTTAGTTTTTCAGATCTAACAAAGTCAAATTTAGTTTGGGCTGATTGTTCATTTGCCAATTTCTACAAAACCTATTTTTTTGAGACAGTTTTTGGTAATACTAATTTAAATAATGCTGAAAATCTTGAATTCAGTATACATGGTGGACCAAACACCATAGATCATAGAACAATTATTAGGTCAGGCAAATTACCTATAAGATTTTTACAAGGATGTGGATTGACAGATTGGCAAATTGCAGCAACAGAACTTAATCATAAAGATTTATCATCTTCTCGAATAAATGAAGTCATATATAAAATTAGTAATCTTCTATTAAGAGAACCTATTCAATATTTTTCTTGTTTTATTAGCTATGCGAGTAAAGACGAAGAATTTGTAGAAAAGCTCTATAACGACTTACAAAAAGATGGCATACGATGTTGGTATGGCCCCAAAGATATTAAAATAGGAGATAACTTACGATTGGCAATCGATGAAGCTATTATTGTTCATGATAAACTTTTATTGATTCTGTCACAAAATTCAATTATCAGCCATTGGGTTGAGCAAGAAGTTGAAAAAGCATTTGAACGTGAACGAAAAGAGAACAGTTTAGTTTTATTTCCTTTAAGAATTGATAATACTGTATTCATTAATGAAAAAGGTTGGGCATCATATCTAAAAAATACAAGACATATTGGAGATTTTACTAATTGGAAGGATAAGAATTTGTATCAAAAATCATATAATAGATTAATACAAGATCTTAAAACTTAAATCAAGTGGCATGTTTTGAATCGGTATGTCAAATGCAGTAAAACCCCTAACAATGCTTGCAACCGATGCCGCCAGTGAGTGCCTTTGAAAGAGTTGGGAGGTTGAATCAAATTTATCGTGTTTACAAAGTTTGGTAGCGAGACGGCGGCACGGTTGAAGCAGGCGTTAGGGGTTAGAATATAGTAAATGTTTTCTTGTTTACTTTTCGGAGTCACTAATGGCAAATCAAAATCATCTTGAAATATTAAAAAAAGGAGTCGATTTCTGGAATAACTGGCGTAAAGATAATACTATAAAAGAAGTTGACT
>PHFX01000052.1 GCA_007618135.1 Candidatus Brocadia sp. WS118
AAAATCAAGACTTTCCATAATCTTTGACCTGACAGGATTCAGAACACATATCTTGAAGCCTGCAGCAGTCAGCCTGCTTTTTTAATTAGTTTGCAACGACTAATTTCTCGGTCTCTTTGTCTATTTTCCGCAGGACTTCCTGGATGGTATCGACTTCAGCTTCTTCAAAATAAGCTTCTCCGCACTGGCCACATACCCACGCCGGAATTGCATCAAACAACAAGTGATACCCTTTTCTGTCAATATGAAAAGGCGCAGTTTTTCTAACCATCTCCCCTTTACAGTAAATACATTTCATATCTTCTTCCTCTTTTTATAATTATCTTCCCATTGTTCTCCATCGGGAAGATATGCTGTTATTATCGCAAGATAATCTTCTTTTGGAGAACACACAACATGAACTGGACGGTTATCTTCTCCACATCCCAGAACCAAACAACTGTGACCTCTGACATCTTCCGGATAATCCTCAATAACCACTCCATTGTCTATTACCATATGGACTTCTGGTGTAGTAATCATTCTGTCAACGCGTGACATCTGTCGAATCGCATGTGGAAGAAATAATACCTTCTTTCCGCATGCATCACGAACGACTTGAATTATGTCTTTTTGAGCATCCACATATAAACTATACTCTTAAACTATTCAATTCTTCAATCTTTTTTTGCAATATCTTTTGATAAAGATTTACTTACGAATAGATATTATCATTCGGATGAAACTATCGCAATAATCTCATCACTCTCAGTGGCCGGCCACTGAGAGTGTAAACAATGCGCCTGTCAAAATTTTGACGAATTATTGACTTGGGTTTTTCTCACATCGTCTATAAGATAAGTCCATAATACAATGTTCAGGAATTTCAATCACCCCCCTTAGTCCCCCCGTAAACTGGGGGAGAAAGGGTGGGTAGCCACAAGCAAAGTTGCCGAAAGTTTTAATTTTAATTATGCGCGTTTCGTGTGGTTGCTTTTGTTGATGGGGCAATAATTATTAAGGGATATTTTACGGTTAATCTTTAAGGAGCGGAAAATGGACTTATTGTTTTTAGGGATCGTTCTGATCTTTTTGGTGCTTTCGTTAGCTTTTATCACTCTCTGCGGCAGAATATAAATGGAGGTATGGTATGACAATTATTTATTGGATTGGTGGAATAATTTCCCTGCTTTTATTTGTTTATCTCTTGGTAGCGCTTCTCAAACCGGAGGTTTTTAAATGAATTGGAACAACGTTATTCAAGGCTTCGTTTTTCTTGCCACGGTTATTTTGTTAGCTAAACCGCTGGGGACATACATGGCACGCGTATATGAAGGTAAGCCTACAGGCCTTCATGTAGTGCTGGGACCTGTGGAGCGATGGATTTACCGGCTTTCAGGAATTTATCCGGAAACAGGCATGTCCTGGAAAGGATACGCCGTGGCGATGATGCTGTTTAATGGTATCGGCATAGCAGTAGTGTATGCCTTTCAGCGTCTGCAGGCATATTTGCCTTTAAACCCCATGTCCATGCAAGGAGTTGCCCCGGATTTGGCTTTTAATACCGCCATTAGTTTTGCTACGAATACCAATTGGCAAAGTTATGGTGGTGAGACGACGTTAAGTTATCTGACTCAAATGGTCGGATTAACCATGCAGAACTTCGTGTCCGCCGCGTCCGGCATGGCTGTCCTTGTGGCATTGATTCGGGGATTTATCCAAAAAAAGGCTGAAACCATAGGGAATTTTTGGGTGGATCTGGTTCGAACGACGCTTTATATTTTACTCCCTTTATCCATGATTTTGGCTATTTTCCTGGTTTCTCAGGGTGTGGTACAAACGTTCAAACCGTACGAGAAAGTAACACTTCTTCAGCCTGTAATGGATAGCAATGGGGCATCGGTGCAAGAGCAGGTGCTCGCGCTTGGCCCTGCTGCTTCACAAATTGCAATTAAACAATTAGGAACGAATGGGGGAGGATTCTTTAATGTGAACTCTTCGCATCCCTTTGAGAACCCGACCCCTGTATCTAATTTTTTAGAAGTAATTGCAATAATTCTGATACCGGCTGCCTTATGTTATACCTTTGGGTACATGGTCAGAGATAAACGCCAGGGATGGGCGCTTTTGGCAGTAATGCTTATTATTTTTGTTCCCTGTCTTTGGAGCTGCATATCCTTTGAACAACAAGGGAATCCCTTGTTGAGCAGTTTGGGCATTAATCAAAAAGCAACCGCTTTTCAGCCCGGTGGTAATATGGAGGGAAAAGAGGCGCGTTTTGGCATTGCCAATTCTGCCATTTGGGCGGTAACTACAACCGCTGTTTCAAACGGATCGGTTAACTCAATGCATGATTCTTACATGCCTCTTGGAGGTTTAATACCCCTGTGGTTTATGCAGCTTGGTGAGGTTGTTTTTGGCGGAGCGGGGTCGGGCCTTTATGGCATGATCGCATTTGCCATTATCGCCGTATTCATAGCGGGGCTCATGATTGGGCGGACTCCGGAGTATCTAGGAAAGAAAATCGAGGCGTTTGAAATGAAAATGGCTTCGCTTATGATTCTAATTCCACCCGCACTTGTTCTTATCGGAACGGCGGTTGCCGTTATTTTACCTCAGGCAAAGGCGTCAATTTTTAATCCGGGACCTCATGGTTTCAGTGAAGTGCTTTATGCTTTTTCATCCGCGGCAAACAACAACGGAAGCGCCTTTGGTGGATTATCCGCCAATACCCTTTTTTACAATATCGCCCTGGCTTTGGCCATGTTTTTTGCGCGATACTGGCTTGCCATTCCGATACTTGCCGTTGCAGGATCACTGTCCAGGAAAAAGATTGTTCCCGTAAGTCAGGGAACATTACCGACGCATACGCCGCTTTTTATTATATTTTTAGTCGTGGTTGTTTTGATTGTAGGGGCGCTTACGTTTTTCCCGGCACTGGTACTTGGCCCGATCGTTGAACATTTCATGTTACATCATCGTTAAGATGGGAGGTTTTCGTGAAGAAATCAAAGAAGGCAAAATCTTTATTTAATTTGTCTATTATTGGTCCAGCAATTATTGATTCGTTCAAGAAATTAGATCCCAGACACCAGATCAAAAATCCGGTAATGTTTGTGGTCCTGGTAGGAAGCATATTGACTACGGGCTTGTATTTCCAGGCGCTTTCAGGAAATGGAGAAGCGCCGGCAGGATCTATATTAACGATATCGTTATGGCTGTGGTTCACATTAATTTTTGCAAACTTTGCCGAAGCCATGGCAGAAGGGCGTGGAAAAGCGCAAGCCGAGAGTCTTCGTCGCACCCGGAGAGACACCCTGGCAAAAAAACTTTACAGCCCTAGCTATGGTTCCAGTTATGAAAAGGTCTCAGCTACAACGCTCCGAAAAGGAGATGTCGTTCTTGTCGAGGCGGGGGACATTATCCCTATGGATGGCGAAGTCACCGAAGGCGTAGCGTCTGTTGACGAGAGCGCGATTACCGGAGAAAGCGCGCCTGTTATCCGCGAAAGCGGGGGAGACCGCAACGCCGTTACCGGCGGTACGCGGGTGCTTTCAGACTGGCTTCTGGTGCGTATTAGTTCCAATCCTGGTGAAACATTTTTGGATCACATGATTGCTATGGTTGAGGGAGCGAAAAGACAAAAAACTCCCAATGAGATAGCGCTGAGCATTTTACTGGCAGTCTTTACCATCATCTTTCTTTTAGCGACAGTAACGCTTTTACCGTTTTCTGTTTACAGCGTCATCTCAGCCGGACACGGAGCACCGGTTACCGTAACTGTATTGGTCGCCCTGCTGGTGTGCCTCATCCCGACTACAATAGGGGGATTATTACCTGCCATAGGGATAGCTGGTATGGACAGGATGGTGCAGGCCAACGTCGTTGCCACTTCCGGCCGTGCGGTTGAGGCGGCGGGAGATGTCGATGTCCTGCTTCTGGATAAAACCGGCACGATAACGCTGGGAAACAGGCAGGCAGTGGCTCTTATGCCAAACCAGGGTGTCAATATTAAATCATTAGCAGATGCGGCGCAGCTTGCTTCTCTGTCTGATGAGACCCCTGAAGGCAGAAGCATCGTAGTATTGGCAAAGAAGAAATACGGTATCAGAGAACGTCATATCCACGAACTCGATGCAAAGTTTATTCCTTTTACGGCACAAACACGGATGAGCGGGGTGGATTTGGGTAACGGACGGCAAATCAGGAAGGGATCTGCCGAAGCCATTGAAGACTATGTCAGGAAATTCGGCGGTTCTTTTCCCGAAGATCTGAAATCCAATATTGAAACGATCTCAAAAAATGGAGGGACGCCGCTCGTTGTAGCTGAACAGAAACAGGTGCTCGGTGTTGTTCAATTAAAAGACATCGTAAAGGGCGGCATTCGGGAACGTTTTGCCGAACTCCGCAGGATGGGGATCAAGACCGTTATGATTACCGGGGATAATCCTTTAACCGCGGCGGCTATTGCAGCGGAAGCAGGCATGGATGATTTTTTGGCCCAGGCTACCCCGGAAACAAAGCTTAAGCTTATCCGCGAAATGCAATCCGGTGGCAGGCTTGTTGCTATGACGGGTGACGGAACGAACGACGCGCCTGCCCTTGCGCAAGCGGATGTCGCTGTTGCTATGAATACCGGAACGCAAGCAGCAAAAGAGGCAGGGAACATGGTCGATCTCGACTCTAACCCTACAAAGCTTATCGAAATCGTTAAGATCGGAAAGCAGCTTCTTATGACGCGGGGTTCACTGACGACATTCAGCATAGCAAACGACGTATCGAAGTACTTTGCGATCATCCCGGCTGCGTTCATAGGGACGTATCCATCGCTTAAGGCGCTTAATATTATGCACCTGGCAACACCGGCAAGCGCCGTATTATCTGCGGTTATTTTTAACGCACTCATTATCATCTTTCTTATTCCACTTGCCTTGCGCGGAGTGCCTTATAAACCGATGACGGCAAACCGTTTTTTAAGAAATAATCTTTTGGTTTATGGGGTTGGTGGAATTGTGGCGCCGTTTGTCGGTATTAAATTGATTGACATGATTTTGGCTGTTTTGCGCTTAGTTTAAAATTGTATGGGCGAAGCATTTGCAAAAATCAGCATGAAAGCCCTCTTGTTTAAGTTAGCAAATGCTTCGCCCTGTAGTGGCAATTCATGAATTGCCACTACACCGTTGTAAGTCACCGAAGGCCTATTAAAGAGGATAATAAAATGATCAGGGAACATGTAAAACCAGCAATCGTATCTTTTTTGCTTTTAACGTTTATCACGGGGATTCTTTACTCGCTTACCGTAACCGGGATTGCGCAGGTATTATTCCGTGAACGGGCGAATGGCAGTTTGATTTATAGGGACGGGAATTCCATTGGGTCGTTGCTTATCGGTCAACATTTCGTCGATCCCAAATACCTCTGGGGTCGTATTTCATCGACATCTCCCGTTCGGTTCTATGCCGCATCTTCTTCAGGTTCTAATTTGGGACCTTCAAATTCTGTGCTTGTCGATACGGTAAAAGCACGTATTGAGGCGTTAAAAGCAGCCGATCCGGATAATACAAGTCCTATTCCGGTAGACCTTGTTACTTCTTCCGCAAGCGGATTAGATCCGCATATCAGTCTGGCAGCCGCTTATTACCAGATTCCGCGCGTGGCGCGGCTGCGTGGATTATCGCAGGATACCGTAAGAAGCATTGTCCGCAAGCATAGTTATAACCGTTTCTTGGGATTCATTGGCGAACCAGTGGTAAACGTTTTGAAAGTAAATTTGGATTTGGACTCTTCTAAAAAGGAGTATAATACGAATATATGATGGAAGAGAAATCTGATATCGATCAAATCCTAGCCAAAGTCAAGGCTGAAGAAAGCAAGCGGGGGAAGCTGAAAATCTTCTTTGGTGCGGTTGCGGGCGTTGGGAAGACTTATGCAATGCTGGAAGCTGCACGATTGAGGAAAAAAGAGGGCGTGGATGTCGTGGTTGGTTATGTGGAAACTCACAAACGCGCAGAGACAGAGATGCTCCTGGAAGAACTCGATGTGCTGCCCCCCAAAAAAATTATGTACAGAGGAATCGAACTACGGGAATTCGATCTGGATGAGGCGTTAAAGAGGAAGCCGTCGCTTATTTTAGTGGATGAGCTTGCTCATACGAATGCACCGGGTGTACGTCATGCAAAACGATGGCAGGATATAGAAGAACTCCTCAATCATGGTATCGATGCATACACCACGCTCAACGTTCAACACTGTGAGAGTGTTCATGACCTTGTTGCACAGATCACCGGAGTGGCGGTTAAAGAGGCAGTGCCAGACAGTTTCCTGGAAATGGCCGATGATATCGAATTGATAGACCTGCCTTCTGAAGAGCTACTCAAGAGGCTGAAAGAAGGCAAGGTATATCTTGGGCCTCAGGCTGAGCGAGCCGCAATGAATTTTTTTAAGCCCGGCAATCTGATTGCACTGCGTCAACTTGCCCTTCGTTATACTGCAAGAAGTGTTGATGCCAAGATGCGTGCTTATAAAGAAATGTATTCAATTTCAAAAGTCTGGAAGGCCAGTGACAGATTTTTGGTTTGTATCAGCGGAGACCCTTCTGCAATACGATTGATCCGCTCTGCCAAACGGATAGCTTCAGAGACTGGGGCTGACTGGATTGTTGCTTATGTTGAGACTCCTTCATTCACCAGGCGTCCTTATCGTCAGAATCAAGTTGATACCTTGATTCGATCTGCTGAAAAACTGGGCGCTGAAGCTATTGTATTAAGCGGTCAAAGAATAAGCGAAACCCTTCTGGCTTATGCCAGATCAAAAAATATCGGAAAGATAATTGTTGGTAAGCCCAAACGGTTATGGTTAAGTGAGCTTATCACCGGTTCAGTGGTTAATGAGCTGGCCAGACAGAGTGGTGAGATAGATATTTATATCCTCAGTGGTGAGGTGGAAGAAAAGATACCAAAACCAATAAGTGTCCAACGACGCCCTCCATCGTGGAAAGGTGCTTTCGGATCGGTTATGGTTCTCGTTCTCTGTACTATGGTAAACAGCCTTTTGTTTCCTGTAGTAGAGCTATCTAATCTTATTATGGTTTATTTGCTGGGTATTATTTGTGTTGCCTTCTTTTTTGGGAAGAGAATAGCCTTTCTTCTCTCGCTGTTGAGTGTCTTGTGCTTTGATTATTTCTTTGTTCCCCCGTATTTTACGTTTGCAGTTACCGATGTTCAATATATCATCACATTTATTGTCATGTTAATTACCGGATTAGTAGTAAATACTTTAGCTGACAGGCTCAGGACACAGACAATATCTGCAAGACTCAGAGAAGAACACAACCAGATTCTTTATGCATTGAACAAGGAATTATCAAAGACATCAGATTCAGAGGAGGTAATAAAAATTGCTGTTAAACACCTGGAAGAGTTTTGTAAATGTCCTGTAGCTATCTTTGGTGTTGATCAGAATAAATCTGCTGTTGTTCAGGCAAAAGGAAGTCTGTCTCTACCTTTAACCTCGAATGAGGAAGGGGTCATTAACTGGGTTTATGAGCATGGCAAGATGGCAGGAAGAGGAACAGATACACTCCCCGGTTCAAAAGGGATTTATTTGTCTCTTGTGGGTACCGAAAAAACCGTAGGAGTCTTTGGGGCTTTCCCAGGTGACTCGCAGCTACTTTCCGACTCCAGGAAAATGCATTTTCTTGAAATGATAGTTGCTCAAACGGCGCTTGCCATAGAAGGGGCGCAGCTTGCTGCGGCGATGATTAGGGCAGAATATGCAATTGAGGATGAAAGGATAAGAAATCTTTTTTTAACAAGTTTTTCTCATGATGTACCGCAGAAACTTAATACTGTTTCCCGAACAATCTCACAGCTATTGGAAGACGACAAGATAGGGCAAGAAGAAAAGAAGAGGCTTGCTGAGCAAATACGTTTTGAAGCGGAACAACTTGACATGCTCACTGCCGAACTTCATCGAATACTTAAATCTAGTGCGGGTAGTGTACGAGATAAAAAATGATAAAGGTATATTTAATATTTAAAAGAATGGGGATTTCTGTTCGCCTTTACTCCGGTGCTCTTCCTGGTGGTGGTGGAAGAAGGAAGAAAGTGGATACTTAGAAGACTGAAGACAAGATGAAAGAGAGATAATTTATGAGCGACTTAGGCACATATTTAGTGTCTGAACGAAAACGCACTTTTTTGTAAAAGTGCGAGGGCGATTTTTTCCTTACCAAGAGATCATTTTAAAATTTGAGATTGGGTTTTTGCTAAAATACGGTTCTTTTACCCGTTTCCCTTGATTTTTTCTTTATTTTAA
>PHFX01000053.1 GCA_007618135.1 Candidatus Brocadia sp. WS118
AGCTCATTCACTGCGATCTGCTCATTGTCGATGACTTTGCCTTCAAGAAAATTGATCAAAAAAACAGCGAGTTTCTCTATAGCATTGTCGATGCTAGGTACGGGACGCGCTCCATTATCCTCACCAGCAATCGCGCCATGACCGATTGGATGAATGTCTTTCCCGACCCGGTGATCGCAGGTGCCATTCTGGATCGGCTGGCACATCAAGCGCATCAAATTCAGCTCAAAGGTGAATCCCTACGAAAAAAGCTAACCACCAAAAACCGGAAGCAGGACTTGTGACTTGTTAAAAAACTAATATATTTCCAAACGCTTCCTCCCGAAAATTGGTGGGGAATTAACTTGGCCCCACCGTGGGGAATTAGCTTGGCCCTGGACAGTCACAATCATCCAACTGGCGAACCAGCGCCGAGCATAGATGATCTCGATATTACAAGAGAGCTTATTCAAGCTGGTGAATACTTGAAGATACCAGTTTTGGATCATATCATAATCGGTCACGATGATAAATTCGTAAGTATGCTCAGAGATGAGCTTTTAGATTTCCCACAGCGAGGGGCGAGAAAGATGCATGAAAATGATGAATCAAGTCAAAATAGTGGAATATAAAATAAATTATATACACAAAAACTTATAGTTGTTTTTTAATGAAGACATAATTTGTGATGAAATTCAACACAGATCGCTAACATTGGCTGGTGCGGATTCGGGGGGTGTGGCATAAATTTCGTTCGGTGGTGGCTTCAACGCTCCGTCTTCGATCAAACACCGTCAGCCCCCCGAACCGCACAGCCCGGTGTTAGATTTCGTAAAATCAATCACATACTTTTCTATCTTCGAATCACAGCTATCGCCGAAAAGATGATACCATTTTGCCCCGTCACGGCTTATGTCAAAATCTATATTTGCCAAATTATGGATTGAAAATGTTCCGCCAAGCTCGATTAGGTAGTCTTCCCGATACTTCTCGGAATAATATTTCATGCTATCTTGAAGCAAAGGTGAAATCTTAAAAAGCCTTTCACTTTCAAAATAACAACTATCCGGGAATCTATAAAGATGAAACCACTTTGCCCCATCATAGCTTACATCAAAGTCATAATCATCAAGACGAAGGTTCGGCCAAATTGTAAGGCCGCCCCAAGCCATGCTTGCACGAATGTATTTCAAAGGCTCATATGTATTTTTCTTTTTATCCCCCTTACTAGCGCTATCAGCCAGACAGCAATCGTTGTTTCCAGAGTTGATGGGATTGTTTACATCGCTGCCGATAGCAGAGGGAAAAAAGGCAGGGATGTCGCCGACGGCCTGTTTTGCAAAATAAAACGAATCAATAACAGTAACTATTATTTTGCCAACGCCGGAATTTACGAAGACCCCAACACTGGTTTTTATTTGCCAGATATAGTCAATCAATCGTTCAATCCTGAACGCACATTGCAAGAAAACATTATTCGCTTTGAACAAAATGTTATTCCAAACATCGAGGCCGTTCTTACTTATAAAAAAGCTCATTACTCTGAAAACTACCGGGCTGAATACATCCAGGACAAAGGTCGTCCGCTGTCGATAGTATTTGCTGGGGTAGAACGTGATTCCATTGCCTTTCACATAAGGTATCTCAATATCTTTTCTCATGATCCACTCAGAATCGAAATACGCCGAACAAGTTGCCCAGGTAATTGTAACAATGGGAAAGGCCTGATGCCATTGGGAGGCTTGTCTCAAAAAATGAAAGACTGGTTCGATGATCATGCAAATGAATTTTGGAAGATGGGAATTGTTAATGGTATGAGAAAATTGATTGAAGTCGCCGTAAGATATGATTCGACTGAAGCTGCTCACCCTATCAATATCATTCAGGTTTCCAACAACGGCGTAAGATGGATAGACCCCAAACCCCCATGCGCCGAGCAATAGCACCCATCTAACACGCGCTTGCAACCCGACGCGGGCGCGCAACGACCGTTCTTGATTTAAGATTTTCGCAGAAACGTCATTCATTTTTATCGCTTTCACGCCCGCGCGGTTGAAGCGCAGCGTTAGCGGTGTTCAAGCGACAGAAGTTCGTTGCAAAAATGAAAGTTCGGATGTAGATTTGGACAAGGATATTCGGCAGGGAATAAAAGATGGTGGTGGCGCGTCGCTTGAAAAGAAATTCTGGAAGTTTGTGAGCTTTGGAAATTATTCGGATATTCTACAATTTCACGAATCGTAAAGAAGTTATTTTGATCCAGTAAAAGCTAACGAAAAGCACTAATTAATTAGAAGATAACAGGAGGCTATTTCATTGAAATTCTCTGAACTGACCACCGAACAGCTCAAGGCTAATTTTGATTATTGGCGAAGAGCAATCGAAAATGACAATTCCATGACGGCAACAGAAGCGGGATCCCTAAAGTTGTCGCCTTCTTTCTTGTTTGAGATTCCAACAACTCATACATGGGGATTCCAAAATCGAAATTCCAAGCGCGAGCCTTATGAGAGGTTTCTTTACGAAACAATCCTTTTTGGTGATAAGGCATTGCTATCAAATCAAGCGCGTAAACACCAAGGTAGATCAGTTCCGGACTCCATTACACCAAATGCAAAATTGGCGGGTCTCGATGAATTCGTGTTCGCGTATTTGGGCGTACATGACCCGTACTATGCTCATAGCGATTTCCCCGCGTTCGGAGTCTTCTTAGCTAAACAATCAACGTTTGAGTGCTTTCCGTTTTGCCACGCTACTCGGAGGAATCTTGATTCCCCAGAATTGAAGCTAGCAGAAATGACCGTTGAAAAACAGTTTCTCTTACCAGATGACGCTAGAAAACTAGCCGATATCGAATCGCTTACTGATCCTCGACATAATTGCGATCCATGGCAATATTGGAGCGCATATCCCTATTTTTCTAGAACAAGTTGGGAGTGGAAGGTCGAATTTCATTATAAAGGGCAAGTCAAGATTGATGACTTCATTGCTATTCTGTGGCCGACCGAAAAAGCTATACTAACGAGGAGTAGCGGCTTTAAGGTAGACACGCGATTGAACAGGGATGCGCGACGATTTCAAAGCGTTTGCAAACGGTGCCAGGTGGTCGAATATCCGTATGATGCAGACGACCCGGAGAGGGCACTAATTGAGGCTTCGTCAATTGCTGCGAGAAAATTTATTGAAACTGGAAAATTTCCATCACGAATTGAAAATAACTTGGAGAATTAAACGTGTTCTCAGTAACTCATTTCGTACCTCGGCCACCAGAGCCGGATGCTTGGGTCCAGGTAGCTTACTTCACCAGGACCGATGAAACTGGCATCTATTTCTGTGGATTAAACCTCGACCGACCATATTCAGAAGAGGAGATTAAACAGCGTGTTGCTGCAAATACAGTTGAGGAATTACCGGTTCAAGTCCCCATTATGAAAGGTAAAACTGTTTGGATATCACCGGATTGCGATATTTGGGTTGCAGCAGAGGATGATCCTCTTAATGACGCGCACAAAGTCAGAGTTAAAAAAGGAGATGGTCCAATCGGTGGATACCGTGTTGAAAAATCCATCGTGGAACGAGTGGGGTCGCGAGTTGACAAGATAACTAACCGAAAGCAACTTGTAACGATCAATAAAAAATATGTGCCTGGAGGACCTTACGAGGATCTTGCGAGACTCATTGCATCTAAGCTTTGTGAACTACATAATGCCGATGAGAAACCGTGCTACGAGAAACCAATACGATGGGATCTTATCCCGTCCTTTTTGATTGAAGGTTTGTTTGACTTTTGCTATGATCCCTACTTTCGTACAACGTCCCGAGGCGAATCGGTAAATGTTGTCCAGATTGGATGGATTGAGGATATGACCATCGTTGTAGCAAAAACCTCACCTATCTATACCGAAATGGTTAAATGTAGAACAAAGAATTACTCTTTGCGCGAGACACTCATACATTGCAACAATGAAGTGGACATCGATAAAATTGCCGTGCTGGGAGAAGTCGTTTCCGCTACGGAGATTATTG
This sequence comes from Candidatus Brocadia sp. WS118, assembly GCA_007618135.1. Classification (GTDB taxonomy): domain Bacteria; phylum Planctomycetota; class Brocadiia; order Brocadiales; family Brocadiaceae; genus Brocadia. The sequence goes on from PHFX01000053.1 coordinate 4,003, forward strand.
CTCAAGTACAAGATAATTATGGAATCTCCAAGTTGATAGAGTCAATGCGTGATGAAGTTGAGATGCTTCACTGGGTTGAGGAAGAGCCTGATCGTAGAATGATTGTGTCAGATATTGGTTTTGTACGAATGCTTAAACGTGTAAGCAAACAAGATATTGAAAAAAATAGATATCCAGTACCTAAAAGTTTTGGTACTGTTATCTACTCGGCAAATGACGAAATTACTAAATTCAAGATGTCAAAACGTTATCCTGTGGGATTTGTTTGCCCTTTGAGGGACATTCGATGGAAGGAAGAAATTGAAAAGGCCTTTATCGCTGCACTTCGAGATTTGGCACAGACTTCCTCGTTATTGTGGGACAAACAGCATGGTGACGGAATAGGTAAGGAGTTGAGTGAGGTAGGCGTTGAAGTTATACCGCTACGCGAGATATGCGAAAGATATAAGGCAATGGATGTTCATGATTTGTATATAGAACAGCTCAAGCAAGAGATCGACCGCGCAGTGGAAAGGGAAGAATATGAGTTGGCTAACCAGATCAAGAAGGAACTGGAACATCAAAGAATCTGAATATTCATTTAACCTAATCACGGGAGAAAAGAAAATGAAACTGTACAGAATGAGTTCCATTCAATTTAGTTGGAATTCGCTTGTTACTGCAGTGATTGGCACTATCCTGATCACGATGGTTTTTGTCTCATGTCAGCAGCCCTCGGGCAATAATGCGAGTAATACCTCACGAGAGAACCTGAAAGAACGAGTGTTACGCATGGGCAAGATTCGCGCTGGTTACGCGATCTACCCTCCTGCAAGTATCAAGGACCCCAATACAGGCAAGATAAGCGGAATAATCGTGGATGTCCTTAATGAGGCTGCAAAAAATCTTGGACTTGAAGTTGAGTGGAATGAAGAAGTTGCTTTCGGTACGATGATTGAGGGGTTACAGAATAATAGGTATGATATAATTGGTTCAGGAGTCTGGGCGAATGCGGCACGCGCTAAACAAGCGGATTTCGTCGTTCCACTATACTATAACGCAGTGGGCGTTTACGTTCGTGCAAACGACGATAGATTCAAAAAGGGAATGGCCGATTTTTATTCAATGAATCAAAAGGATCTGAAGATTTCAACAATCGATGGGGAGATGTCGGCTCTAATTGCACAGACAGATTTTCCAGATGCAAAAACGGTTGGACTTCCACAACTTTCGGAGGGAACACAGCTATTATTAGAAGTCGCCACTAGAAAAGCTGATGTGACATTTGTGCAACCATTTACTGCTGATCAATATCTAGCGGCCAATCCAGGCTCGATCAGAAACATCGCCAAAGATAAACCCATAAGAGTTTTCCCCGCTTGTTTTATGATCAAAGATGGAGAATACGAATTTCGCAGAATGCTTGATGTCACAGTTGATGAATTGATCAATTCGGGCTTTGTTGATCGAGCCATCAACAAATATGCCCCCAATGATGAATCTTTAACCCGCATTGCATATCCGTACAGAACTGGAGAAAAGTAGTTATTAATTGGCGAGCAGAAAACATAACCTTCATGGCATGCAAACCTGTGAAAAAATTTCGGTAGAACTGACTTTTTTCGCACATCGTTATAAAAACTGTTTACTGCTCCGTATATTAGGGTAAAGTTGTGAACACTTTTGAGATCTTCTGGAAGTATAGGCAGGCGTTCATATCGGGTCTGCTAGTGAGCTTAGAATTGGCAGTGTGGGTATGGATTATTGGCCTTGTCATTGGGACAATCTTAGGTATAATTGCCGCTAGGCTCCGAAAAAGCATAGGACGAATTGTGAGTGTTTCGGGAGCTGTGGTGACAGCTATTCCGGCTCTCGTTCTGTTATTTTGGCTTCATTATCCTCTGCAAGCAGCGTTGCAGGTCGTAATAAATCCTTTCTACACTGCAGTCGCAGCACTTGCTATTGTCAATGTTTTTGGTGTTGCAGTAATTGTGAAGGCTTCTGTCATTGACTTTCCTTCACAATACTTGATAGCTGCAAAGGTTTGTGGCTTGAGCAACCGCGTCACGGTTATGAAAATTGTCGTTCCACTTATTGTTCGGCAAATGCTTCCAGGACTTCTCTTACTTGAGGTTACAATGTTGCAAGCTACGCTTTTTGCTAGTCTGATATCTGTTGATGAGATTTTTCGAGTAGCTCAGCGTATCAATGCTATTGTTTACAGGCCGATTCAGATTTACAGCGCGCTTGCATTTTTGTTTATTTGTGTGTGTTTGCCCATGAACGCCCTAGCTCATTGGCTGGGAGCGAAGTTTTCCATACTTACATCGGATCAATGACTAGGGAGATGCATGTTGGTTGGTAAAAAAGTTGAGAAGGTCTTCGATAAGTTTAAGGCGCTAGATGAAATCGACATAGAAATACAACCCGGCACAGCCATGGCTCTGATTGGGCCAAGTGGCGCAGGTAAGTCTACCCTTATTCGCGCACTTTCACTTATTGACCCCCCAACGCGTGGCGAGATTGATATAGATGGTGTCATTTATCGCTATCCTAGCATCAAAGGCGATAGACCGCCAATTCCCTGGCCGCGAATAACTGTTGTTTTCCAACAACTATTTTTGTGGCCTCACCTTACGTTGCGGGAGAACATCGAGCTTCCCATTTCTCAGATCGGTATTCAAGATTGCTGGGATCGTGCTAAAGAATTAATAGAGTTGTTTGAGCTAAAAGACTATCTTTCTCGATTGCCATATCAAGCATCGATTGGACAGAGGCAGCGAGTAGCGATTGTCAGAGCATTGGCGCTGCGCCCAAAGTACCTGTTGCTTGACGAAGTGACTTCTGCGTTGGATGTGGAGCAAGTTAGTAGGCTCGTTGAATGTATAAATAGATTGCGAAACGAAGGGAGTGGGGTTGTTATTGTTACCCATCTGCTCGGCTTTGCACGATTAGTAGCGGATTACTTTATGTTTATAGATCGTGGGCAGTGCGTGGAAAAGGCACGCATCACCACTCTTGACAATCCAGTTCAGGAAAGAGTTCGAGAATTTGTCTCTTTTGTGTAGTCAAAAGCGCACTATGCGTTAGACCATTGGGAGAAGCAAAACTCAAAACGAATCGTAGCATGAACTAAAATTTCTTGTTGCATTATCGTATTCAAGTAGTAAATTTAACTATCGAAACATAGTTCTTTCAGCGCTGAGTCGATTCAATTTTATTGGAAATATTTCCATGATGTACAAGATTCAAGTATACAAAATTAAACTCGTAAGAAGCTCGACGAAGTCTGTCAAGGTAGATGTTGTAAAAGAAGTTGAGGACGCAGTAAAAGTACTGCGAACCTACCTGGAAGGCGAAGATCGTGAGCATTTTGTCGTATTGATGTTGGACATAAAATGGCGAATAATTGGGATTCATACGATAAGCATAGGAACGCTTACAGAAACTCTGGTGCATCCACGTGAAGTATTCAAAGCGGCAATTTTAGCCAATGCCCATGCGATAATACTTGGTCACATGTCAAGGGCCACCTTAATTCCCCACTAAAGTTGATTTAGGGCCAAGCTAATTCCCCACCCCCAGGGCCAGGTTAATTCCCCACCAGGGCCAAGTTAATTCCCCACCCTTTTCGGTTTGGAAGCACTACTTTTTCCGCTCCATTTCTTGCCTTTTATCATGGATAACGGAGCGGAGAACCTATGGCTTTCAAACGAATCCCTGTTATGGACCTTTATCAACTTATCCGTCGTTGGCATGCGGGCTACACCATCCGTGAGATTAGCAACGCCCTCGACTTGGATCGCAAAACCGTGCGTCACTACATCCGTTTAGCCGAACAGGCGGGACTGAGCCGGACGCATCCCCTGCCAGAGAAGACTCTTCTTCTTGCGCAACTGGAGGCGTGGCTGCCACCGAAGAAGTATGCCCAACCGGCGCAAAGTCTGTTCTTGGTTCACAAGGACGAGATCATCACTCTGGTTACTGCTGAACAAGATCCGCTTCATCCCAAGACCGCTTATGAGGTCATCTGCGAGCGCTATGGGGTAGAAGCGAGCTACACTTCATTCAAGCGTTTCGTTCGCCAGCATGCTCAAGACTTGGGGCTTGCAAAAACGCTGGCAACCACGTGCCGTTTCGAAACCGAACCGGGTGAAGAACTCCAGATTGATTACGGCAAAATGGGGCGCCTCTATGATCCCTTGAGTGGCCGCGACCGTGACGTCTACGCTTTCATCGCCACCCTGTCCTATAGCCGTTTGAAGTTCGTGGAATTTGTCCACAAACAAGACCAGCGCCACTTCGTGGG
>PHFX01000054.1 GCA_007618135.1 Candidatus Brocadia sp. WS118
GATCCTGCACATGCCCCTATAAACATTAATAAAACCAAGAGAAAACGACATGCATTTGGCCATAAATCAAAATCGGTGGAAGCATGACCGGTTCCTGTGCATACGGTTATTACCTGAAAAAAAGCGTATCGGAAAGAATTTCCCAAGTCGTAATAGCGGTTGTCCTTGATCCCTCCATGAAAGAATTCTGGCCGGTTAAAATACAAAGTTATCGCTATAAACAGAACCGCCAGCAAAATTAAACCTACAAAGAATTTAAGTTCCGAATTATTCAACACCTTCTTAAATTCCCTTTTAAAACATTTATAGTAAAGTGCGAAGTTGCATCCACAAATAAACATAAAAGCCGCAACAACAATTTCGATATACAGATTGTTATAAAATGCAATACTGGTGTTTTTTGTAGAAAAGCCAGCTGTAGAAACCGTGGCGAAGGTATGACATATCGCATCAAAAATAGGCATGCCTCCGCAGAAGAGTGCCAATATCATCGAGGCGGTGATGATGAGATAAATGACCCACAGCAACTTTGCTGTTTCACCGATCCTTGGTTTCAATCTATCTGCAGTGGGTCCGCTGACCTCGGCGCTAAAGAGCTGATACCCGCTGATACCCAGGGCAGGCAGCAAGGCAACAAAGATAACGATAATGCCCATACCTCCCAGCCAGGCGGTAAATGCCCTCCAAAAGAGAATGCTGTGGGGAAGTATCTCAACGTTTTTAAAAATGGATGCACCGGTCGTGGTAAAACCACTCGTTGCCTCGAACACAGCATCACAATAGGTAGCGCACACACCAGAAAACCAGAAGGGAAGTGCACCCAGAAAGATACACACGATCCAACTAAACGTTACAATGGCAATGCTGTCCCGGATGCCGATTTCCTGCTCTCTTCTTCTAAAAAATGCCTTGCTGAATCCGCCGAAAATACCGGTAATGATAATGGAGTAAACGAATGCCCACATGGCAGCATCGTCGTTATAATAACAGGCCACACCAAAGGGAATAAGCAGAATTGCTGCCAGCATCAGCACCAGGTTGCTTACGGTATGCAAAACAATAGGGATGTTCATAAACTTTGTGCTCTATCCGTGGTTGAATTTATGTCCGGTCTTTTTTACCAATGAAAAGGGATTGGACCTTTTCTATGGCATTGGGTAGGGCAAAGATGATGACTCTCTCGTCGGGATTAATAATGGTATTGCCTGCGGGTATCTGCATGGCGCCTTCACGTACAATAGCGCCCAGGATAGAACCTTGCGGAAAGGACACTTCGCGGAGGGGTTTCCCCACAATCTTTGAGCCTTCCGCAGCCACAAGCTCTATGGCCTCTGCCTCGCTCTGTTGAAATTTTACCACGGAAAGCGTGTGCCCGCGCCGGATATACTGTAGTATAGAACCTACGGTAATGAGACGGGGATTGATCACAATATCCATACCCAGCGAATTAATAATCGGCACAAATGCCGGGTCTACGGTGAGCACGACTGCCTTCTTTGCGCCAAGCCGCTTCGCCAGTAATGCGGACAGGATGTTGGTCTGTTCACTCTCTGATACCGCCACAAAGAAATCAGCGATGTCAATGGATGCTTCCTTCAGGAGGTCGACATCAAGGGCATTCCCCTGAAGTATGATCGTTTTATCAAGAACAGTCGCGGCTTGCTGGGTTTTTTCATAATCGGGTTCAATCATGGTAACTTCGATCTTTTGCTCTTCCAGTTTTTTTGCCAGCTCAAGACTGACGCGATTTACGCCGTAGATAACAACTTTTTCAACTTCGTCTGCGCGCCGGTTGACCATCGGCAGAAAATACGGCAATGCCGCTTTTGCCACAAGCACAAAAATATTATCATGGGACAGTATTTTGGTCTCACCCGTCGGAATGACCATCTCCTCGTTTCGTTGAATGGCAACGATGAGAAATGAATCAGTAGATTCAACTTCCTTCAATTCAGAGAGTTTTTTCCCTGCGATTGGGGCGTCGTCAGGTACGTTAAATCCCCGTAAAAGGATGTCGCCTTCGGTAAAATCGGCTACATAGATGGCCCCCGGTGTTTCAATAATATTTAAAATAGAGTTAACCGTGATTTTTTCCGGATTTACCACGTGATCGATGTGAAAGCCATTTTGGTGCACGACCGGTTGTTCATCCGTAAACTCTGGGCTTCTTATCCGGGCAATTTTGGTTTTGACACCGTAATGGTGAGCGATCATACATACCACCATATTGATCTCATCACTATTGGTAACCGCCAGTATCATGTCGGTGTCTTTTATCCCTGCCTCTTCCAGGACGATGGGAGAACTGGCGCTTCCTGACACAACAGAGACGTCCAGTTTTTCACTAATCCGTTTTACGAGTTCCTGGCTTTTTTCTATAACGGAGATATCGTACCCCTCTTTGGATAATTGCTTTGCCAGATTAAAGCCAACCGCGCCTGCGCCAACAATCAGTATTTTCATAACGCTTACAAAGCCTCACCTAAGAATCATTTTTTTTCCTGAAGATTAGACATTTCCTGCGATCCCAGCTTCTGGCTTACCTTGTCCGGGTGAACTAAATTCTCCGAGCACTGTTTGCCCAATTCTTGAAAGGAGGTCTTGAAGTGTTCTCCACCGAAGGTGGGATCCTCTGCTTTTAAACCATCGATAAGGCTCTTTACATTTTCATACCGTTCCTGCTCAAACATTGCTTTGGCTATGTCCAGACGACTCTGCCAGCACCATGGTTTATCTTCCGGATTTTCTTTAACCCAGGCCGAACACCACTCCAATGCACGGTCATATTGTTTTGTCTCTTTTAAGCACTGAATGAGTTCTGGTTTTATGGTATCGTCATTCGGAAGTTGTTTTATGATTTCTTCATAAAAACCCATGGCCTTTTGCCAATCACGCAAAGCAAACAGTGTTTTCGCCAATTTAATCTTCGTTTGTAAGATCTTTTCCTGAAGCTCAGGTCGTTTTGCATATTCTGTAATTTGTCTCTCGAGAAGATGTTCAGCCCTTTTGTAATCTTTGTTGGTATAAAAAGTGGTTGCAACCATATCCATGCTGTCGAAATTCATTATTTTAATATTGACCAGAGATTCTGCCGCCTGTTCTGCAACCCGCTTATCAATGTCCTGAAGCGCCTTTATTAAAGATTCTATTGCCTGCTGATTTCCGATTTGTCCCAATGCCGTCACTGCTGATTCTCTCACCCGAGCGCTGGTATCGGACAGGAGCTTAATGAGCGAATCTGTACACAGAGGATTTCCAATCTTACCCAAACTATCGGCAGCATACCAACGCACTCGTTCCTCATTGTCGTTGAGGGCCGCAATCAAAGCGTCTACTGCCCTGCTGTCACGGAGTTTCCCAAGAGCTGCTGCCGTGCATTCCCGAATCTTTGGTTCTTTATGCGTTAAAAAACCAAGTAAAGGGTCAACTGCCCTTGCGTCCCCAATGTGTCCCAGAGCTTCTATGATAGCACATACAATAGATAAATCGGTATTGTTGCTGAGTGCAGAAATTAACGCATCCTCTGCCTCAGGTTTCCCCAGCTTACCCAGGGATTTCGCTGCCCTTTCTCTGACGTCAAGGCTTTCATCGTCCAGGGCGTTAATCAGAGGTTTCACCGCCCTCTCGTCACCAACCTCTCCCAAAGCCTGAATTACTTCAATGCGAACCTCTTCCGATGTGTCTGAAAGAGCCTGAATTAACACGTCAACAACAGACGGGTCTTTGAGCTTTACCAATTCTTTTGTCGCAAATACTTTCACTTCAGGATAGTCACTCCTGATAGCTTCAATTAACGGTTTTGGGTCTGTTGTGTCAGGTCGGGTCTCAAGCAGTCTGATTGACTTTTGCGCCACCTCAAGTTTCATGGATTCAATTTTTGATTCCAGTTGTTTCTCATGCTCTTCCTGCTTGACTACGAGATCCTCAAGCCACTGCTCACGCGTTTTTGTCTTGTTAAGCGCCCACCACTTATTCCACCAGACGGCATCATTACTGCTTGAAAGTTTTGTAATCTTTTCCAGTGCTTTTTTTGCATTTTCCCGTAACCCCTCGTCATCTACCGCAAGCACCTGAATCAAAGGTTCTATTGCATCCCGGTCATTGGTATTTCCCAGTGCCTTTGCCAATAACATCTTCGCGTTAAGCGACTGATGAGGATCCAGCATTGCTTCCGATATCATCCGAACGGAATTGGTTGTTTTTAATTCCCCCAGGGTCTCGACCACAGCATTCTGCATTGCAGTAGAATCACTATCCAGCAATGAAATCAGAACCTCAGTTGCCCGATCGTCTTTCGTAAATCCAAACGCCTTAATAACGGATATCTTGACGTCCTCACGCTCCTTGGGATCTTTTAATATTCTTATCAGCGGTTCCTGCGCATTGAGAAGATTGAGCCCCAATAAAGAAACGGCAGCGGAACTTCGAATTGTAGGATCATTGGAATGCAGCTGTTCCGTCCATGCATCCAGTTTTCGCCGGAGTTCAATGGCAGTCTTGAGTTGCACCCTCTCAATCGCAACTTTTTCTGAGATTGCTGAACATCCTGCCATGCACGACAGACTTATCAATACCGGGAGGAAACGAGAAAGCGGTGTTTGCCGTCTCTGCATAAGAAAACTATTTATAATTTGTTTATCTACAACCATTTGTTCTGAGAAAAGGATAGCATGTGGCGAGAGTATTGATGCAGCTGTTCATAATAAATGCTCATTTAAAATAACAAATTTTCCTTCTCCCGTCAATACAAAAGCCTATTTGTGAATTGTCTCTGCTTTGCGTAATGATTTGAGCTGCGTTTGGTAAAATGGAGTCTTTGAAATGCCTGAAAACTTCAGGTCATAGCATATGAAATTTTTATTGCGCTGAAGAGGTGTTTTCAGGGTAACGCGGACAAACAAAGGTTGTCCCTGTTCGCGCCTCATTTGATCCTTTGCCTTTATTGGGTAAAGGAAAAAAACCTCTTTTTCAACAAACCCGCCACCGTGAAAAAATTTACGTAAAATAGTTCTGCTTGTCTCATATAGTCTTTCTCTAAGGCAACATAATCTTCCAGCATCTTTTGTTTGTCTGAAACAATGCCCTTGAGCGATTCCAGTTCTCCCTTATAAGCCTTAGACCACCGGACGATCATATCCTTTGTTATTTCAACATGAAACTGGATGCCATAGATATTCCGGCCGTATTTTAGCGTCTGATTCTGGCAAAGTTCCGAGAAGGCTAACCGCTTCCCGCCATGCGGTATGCTGAAGGTATCGCCGTGCCATTGAAATACCTTGAGTACTTCTGGAAGATCTTTAAATAAATTATCCTTTAATCCATGATCATTAAGGACAATCTTGTACCACCCAATCTCTTTCTCAGGATTTTTTACCACCCGGGCGCCGGTTGCCTTCGCGATCAGTTGTGCACCCAGACAAATCCCCAGAAAGGGGACTTCCTCTTCAGCAATTCTTTTGAGCAGGATATCCTCGTCTTTCAGGAACCGGTATTTCTCATCTTCGTATACATTCATGGGACCACCGAGAGAAATAACCGACTGAAAATCCTTTTCCAGCTTAGGCACTTTATCACCCTGTGAGAGGTCAATAACTTCGTATGGCAACTTGTTATCTGCCAGAAAATCTGCAAGAGTGCCCGGCCCTTCGATATCGATATGTTTTATGACTAAAATCACGGCTCTACCCTGAAAAGAATTTAAAAAATTTATACCATGAATACGAGGGCTTAAATATACCGAAGTTAAAGAGGGAATACAAGATGAAAGTCGATCATTCTTCACCTGTAAAAATTCCAGACTACGATGAGAGTGCGAACAAGGAGTAAAGATCGGCAAGTTCTCCCTTATCAGAGGGAGATTAAGGCGCTGTTTTTTGCACCGAACCCGCGTTCTCCATACCCACCCCTCAATCCTTTCCTTGGAAAGGGACTCAGGGGTGGGTTCGCTCTTAATCCACTCTACTTACCGCGTGGGATTGTGCAGTCAAAAATAGGCATCGCCTGCCTTCTTGTTGTAAGAAGGGCAAAAACGCTGGTGCAACAACGCCCGAAATCGAGTCCTGACTCTCAACGGTTGATTCGTAAATGGTTGCTCATAATGCTATGAGGACGAAAATACACCTCACATAAACCACCAAAAGGCGAAAAAAATTTACTCATTTATTTCCTGTCTTCCTGCTCAGATCACGAGGCCTTTACTTGTTTTCCGATCGAGAATGCCTTGCCAAGAGATCGCCCAACTCCATAATAGGCACGGATCTCCGGGGCATATAACATCGGGTGGAGTTTTTCCATATCAATGATACCACTTTCTCCCAGCACAGATTCCTCTACCTTGACATCCATAATCTCACCAATAAACTGGATGTGTAATCCGATCTCAACCGTGTGCGTGAGTTTACATTCCAGAATAAGGGGAAATTCCTTGATATAAGGGGCATCCACGAGATCGCTCTTTACCGCAGTGAGTTTTGTTACAGAAAATTTATCTTCTTTGCTTCCGGACGCAATCCCAAAATAATCGGCCTCTTTGACATAAGATTCGGACGGGATATTCACCGTAAAGGCCTTTCGCTCCACGACATTCCCATAGGTATACGTGGCCTTCCTGAGAGAAACTGCGACAGATGGTGGGCTGGAACAACAAAGTCCTCCCCATGCAACGTTCATTGCGTTTGGCTTTCCCGCCTTGTCATACGTCCCCACAATAAGGACCGGTGTTGGGTATACGATGGTCTTTGCGCCTAAAGATTTTTTCATGATCATCCTCCATGCTATAAGTTAGAAAGTCCCCTCTTGGGAGGGGATTTAGGGGTGGGTAATTCGGTAATTTGTGAGGTATTCATCTTTCATAAGGCAATACGCTCCTGCTCTACTTTATATTTACCATCAATAAACTCCAGGGGATCGCAAAGAGTCACGACACCACGGTCACCCATCGTTTCCCAGCTAAGCCTGTTGTAAGGAAAAGATTTTGGCAGCCATGCAACAGAGACATGCAAATGGGACGGAATCTGTGTGTTTTTCTTTCTGGATGCGGCAATCACAGCAAGCGTCTCCCCTTCCCGGAAAACCTTTCCTACAGCAACACCACGATATGGACTCGTATGACCGTAAATGGTATGAAGCTTGTTTCCCTGTTCATCATAGAAGCCATGGCTTACAAAGAGAGATTTTCCCATGAAATCATCATGAATACCCACAATTTCTCCCGCGTACATTACCGGAATCTTAGTTTTTTCATTCAGGCGGTGATTTTGACCTGCCATTTCACGGTAAAAACAGAAATCTAAACCTTCATGGGGTCTCTGGCGCGTCCCTCCGTTTCCCCACCATTTATATTGGCTGTGAAATAACATACCGGGATAAAAAACCCATTCCTCAAACCCAGAGTTATCAAGGTCATTATGCTTTACAAAAAATTCAGTGAATCGTGATTTTCTCAAAGCACATTCATATTCGAAAAATTCACTGCCAATGACAACCCAATTTATTAAGGAGGAATTTACCGGGATTGTCTTCCTTTGTGCTCCGGTTCCTGTACCTCAGGTTTCATAACAAGGGGAAAGACCACAAGAAATATGCCCACGATGACAATGATCATGGCAATAATCCGTCGTGCAACCTTCCTTCCTATTAACCGGGGATACAACGATAATATCATCTTCCAGTGTAGGATGATATGAACTACCAGGAAAGCCAGGAAGACAAAGGCAGCGATCAGATGAATCGTTCCCCATTGATGGCGGTCCATACCAAACAAGAACAACTCCACTTTTTTGCCATATACAGCCCATGTCTCCTTGCCGGGAAGTAAGACAAATTTCATAAGGAGCCCAATCCCCGTCATTGCCATCACACAGAGAAACATCAGGGCATCGATTATCAGATTGACCTTTGATTTATCCATCATCATCAAATCCTTATTCCAGAAAGTCCGTAGGGGCACGATGCACCGTGCCCCTACTTACGTGTAGGTATAGGAATTTCACTCTTTTGTAATTCCCTCTATCGGTAGGACAAGCGTCCCCGCTTGTCATTATGATGTCAACCGAGGACGGTTGACCTACCTTATGGGATTAAGGGGTGTGTACAGAATGTCGTAACACACCCCCGGCCCCCCTAGTTTATTCCAGTCAAGTATTATTAATAATAATTTAAGATTAATTTGATTGTGGCTAACGGAAGGAGGGCGTAGCCCGACTGGAGTTAGCCACAATCACCACTCGTTTTCCACTTCATCAAATAATTTTTTCCCTGTT
>PHFX01000055.1 GCA_007618135.1 Candidatus Brocadia sp. WS118
ATCATAATTCCAGTTTTCTGCCCAATACGCTGAGATATTTGCCGAGTCCGCAAGCGTGTTGGCACGAATGAAATCGAATTCCACAATTCGACATCAAAATTTAAGAAAATTAACCGACTGTCTTGGGTTCGTGCAATATTCGGGTTAACCACGCATCCATTGCGATAAGCCCGCAACCAGTTACCAAATGTCTTCACATTCAATCTTTGCTCACGGCAATAAGCAGCCTGGCTCATGCCACTTGATTGCCAGGCTTCTATATGCCTTTGTTGATGCTGCTGTAATTTCATCAATTAACCTCCTGAAAAATACTCAGGCAGGATAATGAAATTCAGCAACCATATTAAGGTGGAAGGGTTGGAGGCTTACGATTGAAGCCGCGCAAAAAAAGCTTTTCTGGCTGCAAGATTCATATTTGCCAATAGATGACCTGAAAGAATCCATCATTCAATTTCTTGCCGCGAAAGGGCAGGAATATCAAAGTGAGATCATACGCCCGGCCATAAGCGATCTTGCGCTTAACAACCTGTGGGGATCGTCCGGCATGGAAAGATACGGCATGACGTTGACATACCAGGAAATTGAAGATGCGATAGAAGGAATCAAAGTTGGTTTCTCCGCATGCCAGATCATCAGCCCGAACAAGAACTATCACTTTGACGATAGAGCCTTTTTCAGCCTGCTATTCGTTCAAATAGAACCGGTTCTGCGTAACATCATCGGGAACATGAAACCGGAAGAATTCGGCTATGACAAGATAACCGCCAAGGAAATCGGCCCAGGCCTGGAAGAACGGCGGGAAATGATCAGAGAAACAGCCCAGGAAATTCTAGCCCTGGAACAAGGAAAAGCCACAGTAATCAGCAAGCTTGAATCCCTGGGCGAAAATGCGAAAAACCTCCTTAATAGCGCGAAAACATCAGCAGGCTGAGTAAAAGGACAAGTCTGATAAAAGGTCTTATCTGGCCGTCATATTAGCCGAATCCTGCATTGAAAAAGGCAAACCATAGATGCAGACTAGCTTTGTGATGGTGGCGGTAAGTGTACTTCCATGCTCTTCACCGCCGAATAACGCCTCCTGTTATGGTTTGCCTTGGATTATGGAAGTTATTTTGTCATAGGGATAACTTCCATAAAAAAGAACCGTCCACAGCCATGTGGGGAAACATGGCTGCCCCCGGCTCTAATATTCCGGTTTAAATTGTGCGCTCTATTTGGTACTGTTTGCGTTTTTAATTTTCGTTGCAAATGATATGTTCCCATCGGAAATTTAATTCCGTTTTGCTTTCGTAAAAATTCCGGTTTTATCTTCCCGCTTACACATCTGTAAAAATATTGTGCGAAGCGGGCTTGAAATTCACTGGCATAGTCCTTATTATTATCAGCACTCTTTGTGGTCGAGTGCTAACACTGATTCGTGGCTATATGTCATTGAATTCTTTAGTACGACTTATCAAAAGAATGAAGGATTGTATTATTGGTTTTCAGCGATAAATTTTAAATAGGAGATACAAGCATGAAAATTCGTCCATTGCATGATCGCGTAATTGTCAAACGGCTGGAGGAGGAGCGTAAGACAGCTTCCGGTATCGTGATACCAGACAGTGCTGCAGAAAAACCCGATCAGGGGGAAATACTCGCGGTGGGTAAAGGTAAGGTTGCTGATGACGGCAGTGTGCGCGCGTTGGAAGTCAAAGTGGGCGATAAAGTATTGTTCGGCAAGTATTCAGGTCAAACAGTTAAAGTAGAAGGCGAGGAGCTTTTGGTCATGCGCGAAGAAGATATTATGGGTGTAATCGAAAGCTAATGGTATCGAAATAGCCGAAACTACAAGCTTGCTAAACAATCGTGTAAAGAATTAGGAGAAAGAAAATTATGTCAGCTAAAGAAGTTAAATTTGGAGATGTGGCGCGTCATAAAATGGTGGACGGTGTGAATATTCTGGCGGATGCTGTGAAGGTTACGCTGGGTCCGAAAGGCCGTAATGTTGTTCTCGAGCGCGCATACGGCGCACCGACTATTACGAAGGATGGTGTCTCAGTTGCCAAAGAAATCGAGTTGAAGGATAAATTCGAGAATATGGGTGCTCAAATGTTGAAGGAAGTATCCAGCAAAACCTCTGATGTCGCGGGTGACGGAACGACGACGGCAACTGTATTGGCGCAAGCCATCATTAAGGAAGGCATGCGTTACGTCGCTGCGGGAATGAATCCGATGGATCTGAAACGCGGTATTGACAAAGCCGTTAGTGTCACTGTCGATGAGCTTAAAAAAATGTCCAAGCCTTGTGCAACTGCAAAAGAAATTGCTCAGGTAGGCAGTATTTCTGCAAATTCTGATACTGAAATTGGTCAGATTATTGCTGACGCTATGGATAAGGTCGGCAAAGAAGGCGTTATCACGGTTGAGGATGGTTCCGGACTGCAGAATGAACTGGAAGTTGTCGAAGGTATGCAATTTGATCGCGGCTATTTGTCACCTTACTTTGTGAGCAGCGCCGATAAGCAGATCGCTTTGCTGGAAAACCCATTTATTCTGTTACATGATAAAAAAATCTCCAATATCAGGGATTTGTTGCCAGTCCTGGAGCAGGTTGCCAAAGCCGGTAAACCTTTGTTGATTATCGCTGAAGATATAGAAGGTGAGGCTCTGGCAACGTTGGTGGTTAACAATATTCGCGGCATTCTGAAAACCTGTGCGGTTAAAGCGCCAGGCTTCGGTGATCGTCGTAAAGCCATGCTGGAAGATATTGCTATTCTCACCGGCGGCACGGTTATTGCTGAAGAAGTCGGTCTTACGCTGGAGAAAGTAACTTTAGATAATTTGGGGCAGGCAAAACGTATCGAAGTCGGCAAGGAGAATACGACGATTATTGATGGTGCCGGCAATGCGGCAAATATTGAAGGTCGTGTAAAACAAATCCGTAAACAGATCGAAGAAGCAACCAGCGACTATGATAAGGAAAAACTCCAGGAACGCGTTGCTAAATTGGCCGGTGGTGTTGCGTTGATCAAAGTGGGTGCTGCGACGGAAGTGGAAATGAAAGAGAAAAAAGCGCGTGTGGAAGATGCTCTGCATGCAACACGTGCTGCCGTTGAAGAGGGGGTGATTCCAGGTGGTGGCGTTGCTTTGTTGCGGACTGTGTCGGTTGTTAAGCAGTTGAAAGGTGATAATCATGACCAGGATGCGGGTATTAAAATTGTACTGCGTGCTTTGGAAGAGCCGTTGCGTCAGATTGTGACCAACTGTGGTGATGAGCCCTCCGTCGTTGTAAACCGGGTTATGGAAGGCAGTGGTAACTTTGGTTACAATGCGGCTACGGGTGAATATGGCGATCTGGTGGAAAGTGGTGTGCTGGATCCGACCAAAGTAACACGCTCGGCATTGCAAAATGCGGCGTCAGTAGCAAGCTTGATGCTGACAACCGACGCCATGGTTGCCGAGTTGCCTAAAGAGGAAGCTGCAGGCGGTGGTATGGGTGGTATGGGTGGTATGGGTGGTATGGGCGGCATGGATATGTAATCAGTTCGCGCAACGCAGTCGCGTAAAACCGTACGTGATTGTTCGATGTCATCCGGCAACAACCCTTGTTTGAGGGTTGTTGCTTTTTTTTAGCGTAAAGATAGGATTCGTTGCGCGGATATCGCGTCCATCATGTAAGTAAGTCTTCTTTTTTTGATTATGAATCATACAAGGTGCATTCTGGTCTATGAGTACATATAACGAATATTCGCCTTCCGGAGATTTTCTTAAGGATCGTGTGATTCTTGTGACGGGGGCCGGCCAAGGATTGGGTCGCTTGGCTGCATTGGCCTATGCGCAGCATGGTGCTGTAGTCATTCTTCACGGACGCAAAGTCGCAAAACTGGAGAAGGTTTATGATGAAATCGAAGACTTGGGCAAGGAGAGTGCGGTTATTTATCCATTAGATTTGGAAAAAGTGACTGAAGAGGATTGTTCTGTGCTTGCTTCAGCTATTGCGCAGCAGTTGGGGCGATTGGATGGCATACTGCATAATGCAGCATTTCTTTATGGGCCGAGTCCGCTGACGTCACAAACCATTGATCAATGGGAGATTTTATTGAAAGTTAATCTGGTAGCGCCTTTTGCGATAACCAAGGCTTGTTTTCCCTTATTGAAAGCTGCGCCAGATGCCAGCGTCATTATGACGACGAGCACTTATGGCTATAATCCGACCGCTTACTGGGGTGGTTTTGCGGTTGCTAAAGCCGGACTCGAGACTTTTGTCAAAATTCAGGCGGATGAATGGAAGGAATTATCCAATTTGCGTATCAATGGACTGATGCCTGGCATAGTAAATACCCCGCAGCGTGCTAAAACCCATCCTGGAGAAATAAAAAAAACATTGCTTCAGCCAGAAGATTTGATGCCGATCTATTTGTTCCTCATGGGGCCGGATAGTAGAGCAATCAAGGGAGAAATCATTGCATGCCAAACAGCGCTCTAAGTGCTTATCAGAGAATAACAAGGTATAATCGGCTGGCTTCGAATGAAATGACAAATGAGTAAATTGTCCCCGGTTATTGCGAAAGTGGCGGAATTGGTAGACGCACTAGATTTAGGTTCTAGCGCCGAAGGGTGTGGGGGTTCGAGTCCCCCCTTTCGCACCAGCAAAAGTTTGAAAATAAGCTATGATTCAACGTTCATAGAACGTTTTAAATTTTTTAGCTAATTTGCTCGTTTTTAATTGTAATCTATTCAGGATATCAGGAAATTTAATGCAATCAAATGTTGAAAATCTCGGTGCATTGGAGCGTCGAATAGAGATCTCGATTTCTCAGGACCAGATTCAAGATGAAGTTAATAAGCGTCTGCTGGGATTGGCGAAAAAAACCAAAATGCACGGATTCCGCCCTGGAAAAGTCCCTTTTAAGCTGGTTTCACAAAGATACGGTGCGCAAGTGCAACAGGAGGTCGTTGGAGATCTTCTGCAAAGCAAATTTGCCGAAGCTGTCAAAAAGCAGGATTTGCAGGTTGTGGGTTTTCCAAGTTATGAAATCAAGCAACACGATAGCGATCATGAGAATTCCGCCGAATTGGTGTTCAACGCCAAATTTGAGGTTTTTCCACAAATTGTTTTTGGCGATCTTGGACAAGTCAATATAGAGAAGCCTGTGACGACAGTTGGCGCCGATGAAGTTGATAAAACTATTGAAATGATACGCAAACAACATATGCAGTATCAAGCAGTAAATCGGGCGGTTATAGAAGGAGATCGCGTAAAGATTGATTATCGCGGCATGCTGGAAGGAAAAGATTTTGAAGGCGGACGGGCAGCCGATGTTCTCCTGGTTGTGGGAAAAGGTAAGTACTTGAAAGATTTTGAAGATGCCATTGTCGGCATGTCTCTTGATGAGGAAAAATCTTTTGAAGTCACTTTTCCTGATGATTATCATGGTAAAGATGTGGCCGGGAAAGTGGTAACTTTCACGGTCAAGTTGAAGTCTGTGGAATTGCCGGTGCTTCCAGAAGTCAATTCTGATTTTGCCAAATTGTTAGGTATAGCCGATGGCGATGTGAATAAAATGCGTGATGCAGTGCATCATGATCTTGAACGTGAAGTTGCGCGGCAAGTTAAAAGTAAGCTCAAAACGCAAGTAATGCGTTGCTTGATGGATGTCAATCCTATTGACGCACCTAATGCCTTGGTGAATCAGGAGATAGTGCGGTTGATGGAAAACGCACGTAAAGATCTGGTTGCAAGAGGATTGGGGGAAGGTGAAATGCAACTAAAACCCGATTTGTTTAGAGAAAAATCGGAACATCGTATCAAGTTGGGACTTATTTTGGCCGAGTTGATGAAAGTGCATCATCTGAAAGCTACTGCTGAGCAGGTGCGTAGTGTTATTGAAGAAGCTGCGCAGGCGTATGATAATCCGGAAGAAGTAATTAGGTGGCATTATTCTTCCGAAGAGCGATTACAGGACGCGGAATCACTCGCATTGGAAGAAAATGTGGTGCAGTGGGTGCTGGGACAGGTTAATGTGGTTGAAAAGCCTGTGACTTTTGATGAATTGATGGGAATCGCTTGATATGAAATTCGAATCTGATTCTTTCGACAGGATGGAACCAAGAAATCTTGGGCTCATTCCAATGGTTATTGAATCGAGTGGCCGTGGCGAGCGGGCTTATGATATCTATTCCCGGTTGCTAAAAGAACGGGTGGTTTTTCTGGTCGGGCCTGTTAATGAAACAAGTGCAAATCTTATTGTCGCGCAATTGCTGTTTCTTGAATCAGAAAATGCTGAGAAAGATATTCATTTGTATATCAATTCTCCCGGGGGTGTGGTTTCGTCCGGGCTTGCTATTTATGATACGATGCAATACATTAAGCCTGATATCAGCACATTATGCATTGGACAGGCTGCAAGCATGGGGGCGTTATTACTGACGGCAGGAGCAAAAGGAAAACGTTATTGTCTGCCCAATTCGCGTGTTATGATTCACCAGCCACTTGGAGGATTTCAAGGCCAAGCCTCTGATATAGAAATTCATGCTAGAGAAATTCTTTATTTAAAATCGAAACTCAATGGAATTATGGCGCATCATACCGGACAGCCTGTATCAGAAATAGAGAAAGATACTGACCGGGATAACTTTATGAGTGCGGAAGAATCGGTTAAGTATGGATTGATTGATGCCGTTTTGACACATCGAGACTTAACAACCGATAAGAAATAAAAGAAGTTGTGGGAAATTATAAGTGACCTGTTGTATGACTACGCATTACGATACAGAAACAACTATTTTTACAAGTCAGCGCCACTAGTATGATGTTGCCAGGATAGATTAATATGCCAGAGAAAACGAGTAGCGAGAAATTGCTTTATTGTTCTTTTTGCGGTAAAAGCCAACACGAAGTCAGAAAATTGATTGCTGGTCCTTCGGTTTTTATTTGCGACGAGTGTATTGAGCTTTGTAATGATATCATTCGTGAAGAAATGCAGGGAGATGAAGCAACCAAACTGGTTAAATCCAGTCTCCCAGTTCCTCATGAAATACGTCAAACATTAAATCAATATGTTATTGGCCAAGATTCGGCTAAAAAGATTCTGTCTGTTGCTGTCTATAATCATTACAAGCGCTTGAAGAATCTGGCAAAAGGAACCGATGGCGATGAAATCGAATTATCTAAGAGCAATATTCTATTAATCGGCCCAACAGGCTCCGGTAAAACATTGCTTGCTCAAACGCTCGCCCGTCTTCTGGATGTGCCTTTTATCATGGCGGATGCAACTGCATTGACTGAAGCCGGTTATGTTGGTGAGGACGTCGAAAACATTATTCAGAAGCTGCTGCAAAAATGCAACTATGATGCCGAGAAAGCGCAGCGTGGTATCGTTTATATTGATGAAATTGATAAGATATCACGCAAATCGGATAATCCTTCCATTACGCGTGATGTTTCCGGTGAGGGTGTTCAGCAGGCATTATTAAAGTTGATAGAGGGAACAATAGCTATGGTTCCACCCCAAGGTGGGCGTAAGCATCCTAATCAGGAGTTTGTTCAAGTTGACACCACAAACATCTTATTCATTTGTGGTGGCGCATTTGATGGTCTTGATAAAGTAATTCTTGCTCGCACTGAAAAGGGTGGTATTGGTTTTGGTGCCGATGTCAGAAGCAATAACCGTAAGGATATTAACAAAGTACTGCAGAGTGTTGAGCCTGAAGACTTGGTGAAGTTCGGTTTGATACCTGAATTCGTCGGTCGATTACCGGTTGTTGCAACGCTGGATGAATTAAATGAAGAGGCGCTTATCCAAATTCTGACTGAACCTAAGAATGCACTGGTTAAGCAGTATTGGAAAATGTTCAACATGGAAGGTGGCGTGGAACTGGAATTCCGGGAGCCCGCGCTTAGAGCAATTGCCAAAAAAGCTTTATCCCGCAAAACCGGAGCTCGTGGGTTACGCTCAATTATGGAGGAGATTCTTCTCGATATTATGTATGACCTTCCGTCAATGGAGAATGTCGCTAAAGTTGTGATTGATTATAAC
Source organism: Candidatus Brocadia sp. WS118 (assembly GCA_007618135.1). Taxonomy (GTDB): domain Bacteria; phylum Planctomycetota; class Brocadiia; order Brocadiales; family Brocadiaceae; genus Brocadia. Next base: position 8,022 of record PHFX01000055.1, read on the forward strand.
CTGGCAAGTGAAGACATAAAACCGATTCTAATTTACTCTGATCAACAGAAAGTCGCTAAAACTTCCAGCTAGCCCGAATATTGCACGAACCCAAGACAGTCGGTTAATTTTCTTAAATTTTGATGTCGAATTGTGGAATTCGATTTCATTCGTGCCAACACGCTTGCGGACTCGGCAAATATCTCAGCGTATTGGGCAGAAAACTGGAATTATGAT
>PHFX01000056.1 GCA_007618135.1 Candidatus Brocadia sp. WS118
GGGCGCGATGCGAAAGATGCTTGTTTTAATCTGCGTAAATTCGAACTGTTCGGAACGCTGCCGCCCGGAGAAATCATGCGACGATATTATCTTGCACGGATCAAGCTCAAAGCCTGCAGCGGGCAGCAGAAATGGAATAAAATGCTTGAAAACTACATGAGCTCCGAGTGCTTAAGAAGTCTGTCAGACTCATTCAGGCAAAAGGCAGATTCCTTCTGCCGGAAAAGCAGAAGATGCCCGCAGCCCGGACTGAGCCTGTCCGTATAAGGAAGAAAAAGATCCTCGGCTTCAAAATGCTCACCACCGGAATTATCGAACCGAACCGTCCCGCGATTTATTCAGATTACCTGAGCCGGCTTTCTCCGCGCGAACAGAAAAGCGTTCGATTCGCGGACAATCCAGATCGTAAGTACGATTATGAAACAACCGAGATCAGCGATAACGGAGAGATTTCAATAACCGTACATACTGTGGACGGAGAAACCGCCGCTCCTGTTTTACCAAGGACAGACAGTCCGAAAGGCCGGCGCGATCCGATTCGGATCACCCTGCAGAATATACGGGAAGCTGCGGTTAAAATCACGGAAGAAAACCCTCATAATTCGGAAGACTACTCGTATTTTATCGATGTGATTAACGATATAGAGCTGAAAAAAGTAGCTGACGGAAATGTTTCTATAAACGATGAACTGACGATTGACGAACTGGTGAATATTGTCGGTATGGTAAGCTCCGGTAAAACGACTCTGATGAAAATTATATCGTATATTCTGGTTAAGCGGGGACTGAAGGTATTCTGTATTATGACCGACGTCACTGAAGTAATTCAGAGTTATTTATTTTTTGAAAATATCGGTATTCAGGCAAGCCCTTACGTTAGCAGGTTAAACAGGGGATCCTATATCAGGTTGTTTCACACGTCGGGGGAGGCGGGACTTCCCCGCACGGTCGGGAGGTATCTGCAGACAAAATGTTCTCTCGACGGAAAGAGCATCGACAGCAGCAGCGAATCGATTGATAAAATTCCTCGCGTGGGCCGGGAACCCTGTGCAAGACTGACCAGCCACAATGCGAAGAAAAAGAGCCGGTCTTTTGTCTGTCCCCGGTATAATATCTGCCCGACTACACAGATGGAACGGGAGGTTTATACTTCAAATATTGTACTGACGACCGCGCAGGCGCTCCTGACTTCCAAAATCGGTACCGACAGGCAGCTTTTGCTTTCTTACATTCTGGAAAATGCCGACGTCGTTATTTTTGACGAATGTGATTCCGCACAGAAAACGCTGGATAAGGCTCTCGTCCCGACTTCAGGTTTTAATGAATTTATCCGACAGAGCCGGGATTTTTACAGTTCGATCAAGTTCACGAATGAAATTGTCGATATTGACTACAAAAACTATGTCAGTATCTTCGATAAAACGACGGACTACGGAAAATACATTATGGAAATGATCCGGCAGCTGTATTCCCATATCGAAAAACAGAAAAATCGAAAATCCACCTGGAATTATGTTTTTAAACGCGTTTTTTATTCTATGACACTTGTACATAAGCTTCAAAGTGAATTCGAAAAGAGATTTGACGGAGATGAACTGACGGCTTCGATGAAGCTGATCGATGCGCTGGATTCGATTGTAAAAGGCAGAAGCGAAGATCTGTTTAAACGGCTTATTATTAATCTGCTCAGAGAGTCTTATGCTTCTCCGGAATTTGATCTTGACATCAGGAACTGGCTTGAAGGCTTTGACTGTTCGCTTACATTCGAAGAAGAAACTGTGATCAAGATCATATTGGCGGTTATTTCTTTTGACAGAAAGATGCGTGAACTGTGTGACGTTTACGAACTGATAAGCCCGGAAGATAAACGAAGAATCCGGCTTTTCGACTTTCTGCAAATGCGTTTCAACGATCAGCAGCTCTATCTTCCCGACGCGCTCAACGGCAATATTTTCGGCATGCGATACGAAAAAAAACGCAATCTTGAGGATCTAATTTTATATCGGCAGTATGCGTTCGGAAGAGCTGCGATGACGCTCCTCCCGTATCTCCGAATCGATGAAGCAGGGAATCCCGCGGGTCCTCACGCGCTGCTTTTATCCGGAACCAGCTATGCGCCGGGAAGTCTTGAGAGTCATGTTCAGGTTCCTGTCAGCTATATACTCGGGGTTCAGAATAAGGAAAAGCTGGATTTTCTCAGGCGCACTCGATTCACCGAGCTGTTCACATCAATCCGGGTCTCCGGACAGCCGTCTGAGGAGCTGCGTCTCGCAGGACTTCGAAATCTCTCGGAGAATCAAATCTTTCTGAATGCTGTCCGAAATGAACTGGATCGCAGCGGCAGGCTGCTGCTTATCGTCAACAGTTACGAACAGTGCGGCGTGGTCACCGATGTGCTTAACTGGAAGCTCAGAAATAACGCAAAGGTATGCCGCCTTATCAGACCCGGAGAGAAACGAAGTTCCGGCGGAATATTTAGAAACGATATCCGTGATTTCTCCCAGCTCGACGCGGATATTCTCATCGCGCCTGCGAAGGCGATAGACCGCGGTTACAACATCGTCGATGAAACAGGTCACGCTGTTTTCACGAGTCTGTTCCTGATGGTAAGGCCGATGCCTGTGCCGAACCGCCTGGAGGACCGTACCGGAAAATTGAACGGGCTTGTGGAACAGGAAATGAGAAACAGTCCGTTTACGAGCGTGACAGATCGTGCCGTCCGGGTCATTAAATGCGGATGGAAATACTGGTATCAGCTTGAACATAATTCAATGATTGGCAGTCTCGGAAGGCTTCCTCTTAAATATCAGATTGATGTGACGGCGTCTCTGTTTACGTTAATTAACCAGCTGTACGGAAGGCTTGCTCGCATAACGGATCCGGAACGCGACGAGGCGCATATTTATTTCTGCGATGCGGCGTTTCGTTCTCCGACTGATGCGGAGGGTAATAAAACGGGTTACGACTTTCTCGACAGCATGTACTGCTGGATGAAAGTCCTGATGAATGATTACGATCAGTCGGATCCGGAGGCGGCCGCGATGGCGAAGCTTATGGACTGTTCTGAATACGCCGAGGTTTCTGAAGCATTATATGCGCCTGTCTATCAGGCTTTTAAAGCGGGGATATTCCCGGGTAAGGAAATTAACTATGACTACGAACCGATCTGCTGAAAAGAAATCCGGGCGCACGATTCAGCCTTTATGTTTCACTCCGGATACGGAGCTTCAGGAAACGATCTGTACAATGTCTTTTCCGGAAGGTATAAAAAATGAACTGGTCGAACTCAACCGTTGTATTTACAGAGACGTAAATCCGAAATTTCAGCTTAGGAATACCTATATGATTCGCAGCGCCATCTTGAACTGGATGGATGCGGCGGTTGAAGTCAAAAATCTTAAACGGGATTCTGACGACAGCCGATGGCTCGTCATGATTAAGCATGGCGAGCAGTCTGTGGATCGTGAGCTTATTTCCCGGATTATCGTAACATGGCTTTACGATAATTATCCGCGCTCATTACTCGAGAAATGCGCGAATGGGGACGCCGTTATGCTGGCGAAGCTTCAGGAGATGCGAAGCCGGGCAATCAGCTGCGCGGCGCCTGAGAATTTCGAGATTCTTGAAACTGTACTCAAGCTGTTTGACAAAGAGGGTGTTCCGGCGAACGGTCTGACCTTCACTGCCTACAAGCTTCTTGTTGCGGACAGACTTCTGGGATGTGAAATGGAGATAAACGGAAAGGTCAGAAGGCTTCTCCAGACAGGTAGAGACGGAGAGTTTATTACGGAACCGGATTTTTGCAGGCATGGTAATACCGATAATCCGTATTCCTATGTGATTAAAATCAGTCTCCAGACAATCCCTCCGCAGCGTCACGCTCTGCTGATCGTAACGATCTCTACCAGACGTTTTATCGGACGCGCGTTTGACAGTACTGCTGCTTTGAAGAAAGTTTATCTGCCTAACAGCATCAATGCGCATATCAGAATGAAGAACGATAAGTTCAGGCTCTTCGGCATTCACGTTAAAGGTGAAAAGGGCCCGAACGGGAAAAAAATCTATACGCATAAATGGGATGATCTGAACAGTCAGCTTTATCAGGATCTTGAAGACAGAGCGCTTCCGGAGCCGCTTGAGGTTCTGATTCATCCGGAAAATTACATAAAAAACGATCCCGGTAAAATGCAGATTCTTCTTCCCTACATGAACGGCTATTCCTGGTGCGTACCGCCGGCAGTCGGTACCGGAATCGCGTTTGCGGATCGCAGCAGTATTTTCTCGGAACTGACGGAGAAATTCAAGGGTCTGGCGGAGCCTGTTAATAAAATTCCGTGCTGTACGCCCTCACGTATAGCGGTTAAGCCTTGCATCTCGAGTGAAAAAGGCTGGAGCAAGGATGAGGTCTCCGCGTTCCGATCGGAAAGACTGTCTCGTTGTCTTGACAGCGATACGCTTACTGTCGAACTGTGGGGACATGACGCCGATAAGGAACTGCTGGATGATATTGAGAAAACGCTCCGGGATTATCTCGGTGACGAATATGTCAGTATCAATGTGGAGAGGCGTGATCTTGCCGGCTTATCCGACTCGCTTACCGGCTCAGGACGTGAGTCTGAAGACGAAAGAATCAGGCTTATTACCGAGACCATTCGTAAAGCAAAGAGGGTCGTTCCCTGTCTCGTTGTGCTGCAGGATTACAGGGAAACTGAAACTTCGGATCGAGATCCGAAAATGGGGATGCGCAAGGGCTTTATGCTGACAAATAGAGTAACTCAGTTTATCAAACCCGATGAATCGGCGGAAGAGCGGGAAAGCACAATTCATAAGAAAAAGAAACTTCGGGATACTGATGAGAACCGCAAAACGCGTATCAAACAGTCTGTGATGGATATTCTGCGTCAGATGGGTTACACGGTTCCGATCGAATCCAAAAACCTTAAAAACACCGATTTCGAAAATACGATTGCAGTGGGTGTCTATCTGTTTACGAATCTGAAGCCTGAAAAAACGGATTATCATAAAACTTATCCTGAATATCTTCCTGTGTATGTCGCGATGGATATCGAAAGCGGCAGGATTGAAGTGACCTGCAAGGCTTTGGGGGACGATATGCTGAGTTATCCGGAGGCGTTAATCAGACTCGGGGAGCTTTCAATACAGCCTGATCAATTCTATGATCGAACCCTTACGGCTGTCGATAAAGGGATAAAAGTGGAGCTCGCGGAACTGATCAGCAGGTATCAGGCGTCCGGGAAGAAGGTTGTCGTTCTGGCGGTCGGTGATAAACATGTCAGGAATAATTTCTGGCCGGGAATTTCGGATACGGCCATCGCGAGCTATCATTTTGCCAGATCACCGTATATGCCTGAAACGATCGATCTGGATAGACGAACAAGTGACGGTAAGCCGAAGCCCGGAATGGAGCTTCTGGGAACACCGATTCGGATAATCAGAATACGACCTAACGGAATGAACGGGGAAGTGCCGGATTTTTACACGCGGCATAAGTCTTTCTCGAAGAATCCGGAAACAAGAGAAAATCAGAAGCTTAAGAGAGAAAAGCATCAAAAGGGTCCTATCGAGAATGAATACAGCAGTGCTTCCGGCATTTACAGATATCAGGATATTTTTTACGGAATCACAAAACGACCCAAATCGACGGAATATTTAAACGCCGAAAGTAAAAACCGGAGTACGGCGCCGGGATCGAGCTTCGATATCATGGAAATGCTGGAGTTGTATCCGGTGCAGCTCCAGGAGGGAGACGATCCCGCAAAATGGGTGGACTATGTCCAGGGACTCAGGTATATGATGGCGCAGTATTCGAGAGGAACGAATCTACCGGCCCCGCTGCATCTGGGCAGGCTGATGCGGGAATATCTGTTTGTTAAATAAATATTAATGCTGGATAAGTCCTCGATAGACTGGTTCGAGGACTTACCTTTGTTTAGAATTATCCATTATGACTTGAACTTAAGATGATTTTTGTTATTATATTTGTTATTATAAAAGAGTAACTTGTTAATAAAAATCTTGTGTAACGACCTAGTCCCAATAGAATGCCTTGTGATAAGTGCGCCCAAAAGCGCTTTTTTATTTTAAAAACAAGGCAACGTTATAGATGTTACAAGCCTTTTTAAGCATTAACTCTGTTTTTTAGAACGATGATTAGTAAGAGGGTGGTGGATGGGAGACGGACTGGAAGTTTGTCTACTTACTAAGAACATTTATTTTTTGAGATGGGTATTATATTTAAAAGTCGATCTTTTCGCAATAAATATGCGTGAATAACATCATTTTCAATTGATTAATTTAGTTGACTTTATAGAATTGAGTTATGATAAATGGATTATTCTACTAAAGGCTATCATGGAACTTTAGCTGATACAGCAAAATCTATAATAGAAGAAAATGGATTTCGGGTCAGTTCTAAGAAAAATGAATGGTTAGGCACTGGTGTCTATTTTTTCGCTTACAGGCAGCATGCGCTTGATTGGATAAAACATAGAAGATATAAAAATAAAAAAACCGCTGTGTTATCTGCAATTTTTGAATATAATGATATTGAATATTTAGATTTGGATGATCCCAGTAATATTGATAAGCTCAATGCGACAGTACAGACAATAATTGAAACTTCAGAAGATACAGAATTTGATTTATCATCTCTCAGTATTGAAGAGAAAAGAAATATCTATTGTAATATGTATCGACGAGCTTATCCTAACACAAAAGTTATCAGCTATACATTTTCCAGAAACCATGAACCATATACAGTAGCTGGTTACAAAAAGAATCAAAAACAGTTTTGCGTTATTGATCCGTCGCTAATTAAAAATATTCAAATAGAATGGTGTGATGAAAATGGAATCAAACTTTAATTTTAATATCTCTAAAGAAGAAGCAACCAGCATTCTACGTGGAGCATTAAAGGACTCTAACATTCCTTTTACAGTTGGAGGAAAGAAAACCATCCTTGATGGTTTTCCAATAATTGAACCTGTTCAGGAAATAAATAAATCATTAAGTTTTTCATTTGTAATGAATACTCTTGATTTAGATTATTCAATGGAACAATTTATTATTCCTGAACTTGTCAAAGCCGCTTGAGTGAGATTTAACATGGAGAAAATGTATAGCAAACTTAAAGCTAATAAAATTGTTATTGATCATCTTGAATTTAATAGGTTTAATTTCAGAAATAAAGATGAAGATAACACTACCAATTTTGAATTCAGTGCAGAAATTAATAAATCGGAAGAGAGTAACACATATCACGTCTCTCTAAAAGTAACTGCTACCAAAACAGAAGAATACGAAGCTATAGTCAAAATATCAGGATTTTTTGAAATTGAAGATAGTGATCCTAATGCTGAAACTTTCATAAATGAGAATGCGATAGCAATTTTATTTCCCTATGTCAGAAGCGAACTAACTTTACTTACATCGCAGCCAGATACAATTCCGATAGTCTTGCCAGTAATGAATATTATTGAATTATTGAAAGACGCAGATGAAAAAGAAACGGAATCTTGAAAATCTCAAAAAGCGATTGACTACGAATAATAGTTTAAAGTAAAAAGGCTCAGGAGAGGATCCTGAGCTTATTTTATTGATATCAGTAATGTCGCATAATCCGTGTTATGCGACATTATGCGGTGGTGACTATTTAATTGTTACTGATTTTGTGGTTTTAAGTATATTCTTAATATGAATCTTAATATTCAACCATAAGCTTACTTTAGATAAATGTAAAATTTGGTGAACTTTTTTATTAAGAGGAAACTTCCCATTCTTTATATAACGAAAATTGTAATTTCAAGTTGGACACTGAGCTAAAAAAAATCCACAGCTCAAAACCTCTGGTAAAATGAGTTTTGCGAACCAATACCAAGGAGGTTTATCACTGTGGATCAGTCCAATTTTAACACATTAGAGCCCATACATGAAAGGGGCAAACACCTGACAGAGTTTGAGCGAGGGATGATCCAAACTCATCTGGAGAATAATCTGTCTATCCGAGAAACAGCCAGAAGAATCGGCTGTTCTCCCCAAACGATCTGTAATGAAATCAAACGAGGCCTTAAAGAACCCCAAAAGCCTAAAGCTCCGGGAAGGACTAAAACTCCTGGAAGGCCCTCAAAGTACAATTCCAAGCGTGCGCACAAGAAGTACCTG
>PHFX01000211.1 GCA_007618135.1 Candidatus Brocadia sp. WS118
ATGTATCATTTTATTGAACCATGGGGTTGGACCTCTCATCCGTGGGTGCGGTATAGATGTATTTACAAAGGCCCTTACTCCTTATATTTGGGAGGTATTTATACCCCTTATGGTGAGCGGCCTTATACTTTGCAATATGAAATCACCGGAAGAGGGGTTGACACGATTTATGGAGTTTGTTTTACAAGAGATCATACCTTTTATCAATGCGATAGCACGTATGTCATGGATACCCAGGAAGAGGAAGGCCTGATAAATGGAGTTGTGATCTATCCAAATCCAAATTCCGGGATCATGAAGGTAGAAATGAAGGGAACAGAATATGTGAACAGTTTTGAAATCTACGATCATTCGGGAAACGTTCAAAAGAGAATACCGGTTAATGAAAGGAAAGATATAAGAATTGAGGTGCCGGATTTAGTCCCTGGTATTTATTTTCTTAGAGTGAATACTAAATATGGACCACGGGTCAGGAAGTTTGTAAAAATATGAGGACAAAATGACCATCCGCGCCTTTTGACTCACCCGGCACTACGTGCCACCCTCTCTTTTGCTGGTGCAAAAGGAGGGTCCCCAACTGAAATCATTTGTCCTTTGTTTTGCGCAAACACAATTCAGAAAGGGAACTCCCCCCTCTTTGATCTTGGTAAAGATCAGAGAGGGGTGGCGCGCAGCGCCGGGGTGAGTCCAGGATCACCATTGAAGAACTCACCACCAAAACAAAGGAATCGCACCTTTGATAAATTTTTCCTCACCGTCAATAAATGAGCAATCTCTCCACCGCTTCATCTAAACAAATGATATTATTTTTAATGTATGGGAACCCGCAAAATGCATTCAGTCCTAATAGCCAGAAGACTTCGTCGGGCCATGACTAAATCAGAAAGGGAGCTTTGGTCGCAACTTCGAAATCGAAAATTCAGGAACTTAAAATTTCTGCGGCAGCACCCTATTATTTATAGAAGTTTGAATGGCAATACTAAATTTTTCATTGCGGATTTTTATTGCGATGAGTTGAGATTGGTTGTGGAGCTTGATGGGCCAATTCATGATAAACAAAAGGATTGCGATGATGCCCGCGATCGAAAGATGAATGAGCTTGGATTAAAGGTTCTTCGGATAAAAAACGAAGACGCTTGGGATTTGGAAGGGCTATATAGAAAGATGGTGTTGATTCAATCTCCAGAACAGCCGGTAAAATCATTGATATTCTAGACTTTGCAAAGAGTAACGCAGAACTCTACTATTGCGGAGAGAAAAGAAAAAATCAAACCAACCCCTCTTTGATCTTGGTAAAGATCAGAGAGGGGTGGTGGACAGCGCCGGGGTGTGGACTCACCCGGCACTACGTGCCACCCTCTGTTTTGCTGGCGCAAAAAGGAGGGTCCCTATCTGAAATCATTTGTCCTTTGTATTGCGGAAACACAATTCAAAAAGGGAACTCGCCCCTCTTTGATCTTGGTAAAGATCAGAGAGGGGTGGCGCGCAGCGCCGGGGTGAGTCCAGGATCACTTGCAGACAGAGCGCTCATATAAGGTCCCTGGTTGGGTATCAGCGAAGGTTTCACTGCGAAGCCTGACAGGGTTCGACTTTCCGGGCATTTTACGCGTTCATACCTAAAGACGTTACGCATCAAGGGTTTGTCTGGGCGGGTTTGAAGAGAGGATGGCGGTGCGAAGGATTTGGGCAGCATTTCCGTTGAGGTGTTGTAATTTTGAAGTCAAGTCGGTAGCTTGTAGTGGATCGCCTAAAGACAGGGAGGGGGAAAAAGAATAACCGGGTAAGTGAATTTCTGCTATGCTTTCAGAAAAGCAACAAACGATGAGCAAGACAGTTTTTTTATGGGGATACCGTTTTGGAATGGCCGCATTTGTGGCTAACGCCGCCTTTGTCGTGGTGCAGACGATGCAACTGCTCAGGTGGATTCATTACCCTTATGACGAGATCCTGATTTACGGATTTTCACTTTGTATTGTCGGGCCGTTTTTGCTCGAAATGCTGGCCCTGCATTACATTGCAGAGCAAGATAAAAAGTTCTGGAGTCATGGGGCTCTGTTGTTTACCCTCATCTATGCGGTATTTGTGACGGCCAACTACGTTGTTCAGCTGGCAACGGTCATCCCTATGAACCTGAGGGGTGCGGGAGCAGACATAAAGTTGCTGGCACAGACACCCCATTCTATGTTTTGGGATTACGATGCCATCGGTTACATTGCCATGGGCATTGCCTGCCTTCTGGCACTGCCGGTATTTGAACGACAGGGCTTTGCCCTGTGGGTGCGCCGTGTGTTTCTTGCAAATGCACTGGTAACGCCACTTATCGCCTTTGTCTATTTTTATCCTCAATTTTCCGAAAGACTCCTGCTGCTTGGTCTCCCATGGACCATCACCGCCCCGGCAGCCATGCTCTTTCTGGCCTTGTACTTCCGGAGAATAACACCTAACGAACGTACGTAAGTAATACCTAAATGGGGTACGTTAAAATATTCATTCCCTTCACCCACACAAATGAACTGGAGCTTGATATTGCCTCTGAGGCAATTCAAATTGCATAAAGAGGAAGTGGGTCAAGGGAGAACCGGCAGTTTCATCTTCTACCCCAAGTACCCTTTATTTAGTCAGGAGATGATCTTTTTCATTTTGTTGCGCTCACGTCATGACCAATATTTACATTATTTGCTAATGACCATTTTCTTGGTAATTGAATGACTTGCAGAGCGAAGATGATAGAAATAGATCCCGTCCGGTAAATCGTCTGCGCGATATTCCACTTTATGGATTCCACGCTCCCGCTCTCCATCTTCAAGTATTGCCATTTGATTGCCAAGCAGATCGTAGACCTTCAGCGTAATGTATTCGCGATGGGGCAAAGCGAAGAAAATGTTGGTATACGTAGAGAAGGGATTGGGATGATTCTGCTCTAATTTAGCATCACTCTGCACATTCGATTGGGTGTTAGGGTCTGTTGCAGTACCCATTGTGACGTGCACAATGGCCGTATCAATAAAGCCACTCAGCGAATCTTCGGCGACCACGATAAAATACCCAAGCGTATCGCCAGCGGTATACAGCCCGTCGGGGGAGATGGCCCCTCCGGTGGCGGTCCATCGGGGGAAGGATAGGGTGGCCGCTGATGCGGAATCGAATGCGTTAAGGACAAATGTTTGCGTAGAATTTTGCGGGACTATTGCCGTGTCAGGCGATATTTCGATCCGGGCAGCAGGGGTAAAAATGTGTGCTATGGCAGTAGCTTGGATCTTGGTGAGGGTATCTTCCGCAGTAATCGTGCAGAATCCAGCTTCGCTGCCTGCTGTAAAGTACCCTGTACTGTCGATTGTACCACAACTGCTGGTCCAGCGCAGTTGTGTTTGGCGTGGTCTTCGCAATGAGTCGAGCCCTTGGGCGAAAAACTGATGGCTTTGTCCCGTTTGTACATAAGCAGTGTCCGGCGATAGCTCGATATGCTTAAGCCGAGACAGATATACGACTATAATAAAGGAATCCACGCTATTCTGTGTTGTATCGCCCTGTGAGACGGTGGTAAGTCTTACTTTGTTGGTAGCTCCGGCTTGTACCGAAGCCGGAACCGCAAAATGGATCACCGACGCGGCTCCAAGACTGTCTGAACAAGTAAGGGTGAACGCGCTGTTATCCGTGATCCATCCGGAAGAATCAGCATGTATACTCACATTCAGCACGTCAATCAGATTCGCCCAGTTCTGGAAAAAGCAGTAAACTGAGTCTTCCTGACCAATCGCGGCGTAAACGGTATCTGGGCCGAGCCCTACCACGATAGATGCCGGAGCAGACTGCCAGTTTCCAAAATCGACGTAATCGCTCACTTCATCTCCCAGTCCGGGACCTTTGCCTCCGGGACCCGATGGATCACCCCACCAGTTGCCTCTCGCTTTGACTGTGACCGACGGATCCTGGTTTGTGAGCCCGTATCCTTTATTGTTGAAGATATTGTTTTTGGTAATCAATGGAAGTGATGCGTCATTGCACGAGATGGCATTTCCTTCATCTGCGGTAATTGTGTTGCCGCTAATTTTTGAATTGGAATTGTTTAAGTGAATGCCCGAATTGGGGCAGGTGCTATGTTCAATTATATTATTCTCTATGTAATTGGCCATCCCGTTATTTTCATCCCAGATTCCTCTACAATTATACTGTATCCGATTATCTGAAATTCTATTATTCTTGGAAGATTTTTTCAGCTCAATGCCGCTCATGTTGGGTTCGCCTTTATAACCTATCGTGTTTTGATAAATTTCATTATAATTGGAGTTAGAAAGGCTAATTCCGTGTAAAGAATTTCCAGAAATTGGAGAATTGAAATTAATGATATTAGCTTGCCCAAATTTAATGTTTATTCCGTTGTTAAAATTCTTATAAATGTAATTGAAATTAATTATGTTATATTTAGATTGTACCATAAGGATACCGTCATTTTTATTATAACGAATAATGTTGCCGAAATGGCGACCTCCAATATTATTAGAATTCGATTTATAAATGTAGATACCTGTGGTATTCGCATGAGACATACGGAATCCTCCAATATTGTTGTTTTCAATAAAGTTTTCATCGGATTGACTAATTAAAATTCCAGCTTTATCATTTCCACTAATGAAGTTATAATTACTCGTATCTGTATCTGTCCGACCTATATAATTTTTTGACGCACCGTCTGAAATTAAAATTCCATTGCCCTTATTAGGAATGGCTTTATCCCAATAATTGTCTGTCCCAATATGGTTACCAACTACCTTATTATCATTTGTACCCTTATCACAAATTATTATACCATCAAAGTTGTTTCCCGAAATGACATTGTCATCAATGATATTATAAGTAGACTTTTTAACTAGACCGATACCGGTATGATTGGGTAGATCATGATCACCTGAACTAGTCGTACCAATCATGTTCTTTGTAATAATATTCTCACTTGCTTTGCTAAGCAATATACCAAATCCTGCATTGCCTGAAATAGTATTTTGGGCTATGTTGTTATTGGTAGATTCATATAATTCTATACCGTTTCCATTTGGAATTTTAAATAGACCGTAAGGGTCTGTTCCAATTTTGTTAAGTGCAATTGTATTGTTTTTTGTATTTGCGTCATCTAATAAAATACCTTGTAAATAATTTCCTGAGATTACGTTTTCACTATTTTGATTACCGGATTCTCCAACATTAATGTAAGTTGTACCGTCCGTGATATAGATGCCAATTTTATTTCCTGAAGGCTTTGAATTCTGATCTAATCCAATATAATTAGCTGCTATGATGTGGTTGTATCCTTTGCTGATCTTGATGCCGGCAAATGAATTGTTTATAATTTGATTAGATACAATCCCAAATTCAGTGTCTCCAATGAGGCAATTAGATGCTTGATCCAAGTAGATTCCATGATAATTTTCACTAAGCATATTGTAGCCAATATCAGAATTTGCATCGGGACCAATAACATGTATCCCCGCTTTCTCTGTTTGCTTTGCTCCATCAATTCTAAAACCATGTATGAATGTATTTGACGCAACAATGGTAAAGGTTGAATTTCCATTGGGTGAGCTTACTGTTGTATGGTATGGTCCTCTCGTCGAGGCAATTGATAATTCTTTGTTAACCAGGACATTTTCTTTGTAATGACCCGGACAAATATCAATCTTATGGCCATCCAGTGTTTTTTCGGCATCAATGGCAGCCTGAATGGAGTTAAAAATTTCATGAGTCGTAGCGTTGTAAATACATCCCAATCTTATACTACCCTGCCCGGATTCTAACTTAATTCCTGGTGGAAAATTATTTGGCATCCCGATACAGGTAGCGGAGACTTCAAAGGTTTTATTGGAACAGGAGTCCAGGTCAGAAGAGAAAGTATATTCTAAGGAAAAAGACCGTGAGGCGCCTGCAGGAATGATGATTGGAGTAAAGCTGAAGATGATTTGACCATCATCGAACACGTAATTTTCGGAACCAAGAAAGTTACCTTCTGAGTGAAGATTCACAAATCCTATATCTGTACTCTCGTCACCTGTACCCGAGGCTTGGATCTTTACCCCGTCAATGACCCAGGAATCGGCGGTGCTGGCTAAGGCAGTGAAAGTTGTCACGTTGATTAATTTCCCGCGAACTTGAGTGGGGCAATATACGCTATCCCTGTTGCCCGCATGGGTCAGGAAAGGTGCAAAAGAGCCAATCACTTCCTGGTCTCCGTTGGTTGGGCATGTAAAGGGTGGAGCTGGGCTCCATCCGTTGAATACCCAGCCTTCTGAAGCGGTTGGAGTAAAATTTATAGACATGGGATTCCCGCACATACAATCAACATGGCCCGGCGTGATCTTACAGCCGTCCGCTTCCGCTTTTGCAGGCTCCACTTTCGAACTTAACGAACAGGTTACTTCCCGGTACTTTTTCATTTTGTCGGAGAGCAAAACGTAATAATAAATGCTTCCTAGCACTACTTGAATTTTATCGGCATAGGCATCCGCAATGGGTGTGAGCACCTGAAGCCAGGTGTTTCCGGCATCATTCGATTCATATACCGTGACCGTAACGGGCCCGGTTCCCTGCCACTGATGCGCGGTGATATAGGGCTTCGGAGATTGTTTTAATATGCTGATCGAGCTAATTTCATTTCCGGGGGGTACGTTGGCTGTTGTCCAGCTGGTTCCGCCATTGCTGGTTTTTAAAATGACGCCACCTGAATTGTTGAATCCGACCGCCCAACCTATAAATGCATTGTAAAAAACGACTTCTTTCAAAGTACCTTCCGTGATGGGAAGGGTTTGCCTGGTCCAGGTCTGACCACCGTTGACGGTAGTCAAAATTATGGGCTGCTTTGGGTTCACCGAAGTAGCTCCGGCAATCCATCCAGTGGTGGCATTCAAAAAGAAAATGTCGTTGTAAGTCGATTGGGGTACCGGGTTGGTTGCCTTAACCCAGGTGGTACCATCGGTGGAATGTAAAATGACGCTCTGGTTGGCGTTTTTATCAAATCCGACGGACCAGGCTTCCGTTTCATTAAGCAGATGAACATCGTTGATCCTGCCATTGGCTACAGGACTTGTTTGGCGGACCCATTGCTGCCCGCCGTTGATGGTCTTGAAAATGACCGGGACATCCTGGCCGGACTTGGTTTCCTTGCCAACGGCATAACCGGTCTTCGTATTGACAAAGTAAATGTCCTCCAGATATGCTTTTGAAGGAGTCGTTTGCACCACCCAATTGGTACCCCCATTGGTGGTGTAAACAATATCTCCCACGCTCGACATGCCCACGATCCAGCCGGTATCTTTGTCGAAGAAGTACATATTGTTCATTACCCCACCGCTTGCTGAGAGCGGAGGGTTGAAGGTTGTCCAATTCTGCGCGTAGCTGTTTTGAAGACATCCCAAAAGGAGGCCGGTGATCAGAGCCATGCTCAAAAGAGCTGTCGATCTAAATGACGGAGAGGGCAGGTTTTTCATCGTTATTGTTTTTAATTCAATCCCAGGTTTTAGACTTCAAAATCCGTCCCGCAATACCCAATTTTAGACATTGAGGAAAAACGGATCACATCAAAGGCTAGCCCCTTGACAAAAATAAGGCAATTTTAGCCGGTTTAAATCCCCGGCTGAGAAGAATTTTTTCAATAGGGCCCCGGCGGGTATTCGCGGGGAGCAAAACTCTGGATTATTCGTGGAGTGAGAAGATTCGGAAAATTCACCCTTTAGGTACCCGGCTAATCAGGTTTTGAGCGGCTGGTACTTAGATGGCCACTTGGTCTCCCATGGACCATCACCGCCCCGGCAGCCATGTGTCGAAAAAGTTTCCTAATTTGATTGATAGAAGCAGGTTTAACCGGAGACGAAAACAGCTTAAGGAAAGGATCGTAAAATGTTGGTCAAGTTTATCTAACATATTGAATAAAGAAGAAGATACGTATAAGATACGTATATAGTAGATAGCATGCCAATTCCAGTGATCAAGCTTGTGAGAGAAAATGGTTTTAAATCATTTAAAGATGATAAGCAAAACCTTCATCGCAAGGGATATAGCGCAACAACTAAACAGTATATTATTGGGTATAAAATTCATTTAATCGTCTCAAAGGCAGGTGTGCCAAGCGATGCGATGATTACCTCAGCAAATGTTCATGATATAAATTTTTTAAAGCAGGCTGAATT
>PHFX01000153.1 GCA_007618135.1 Candidatus Brocadia sp. WS118
CTTTCAAGCTAAATTCTCAGGGCGTGAGGGTTGTTTACATCAGTCAGGACTTCAGTATGTAACTGGGCTCCTCCAGCAACTGTTCCCCATGATACATGTAAAGTGGACGGGTTTGTCAAGACCAATTTTTGCTAATATTTAGATGCATTAATTTATTAATAACCGTGTGCAGAAGGGTAACGGAAAGAGCCCGTAGGGCGACTGGAGTTACCCTTCTGCACACTCCACAATTTTTCGCCACTCCTCGCCGTCTTTTCCTTATTCGTTCCCGTAAGGAACTCCAAAATGAACTTCATACGGTGTTTTATACTCCAGGGATTGATGATACCTCCGATTGTTATAAAATGAAAAATACTTCTCCAATCCCTCACGCGCATCACGACAAACCTCATAATCCTTTAGATAAACTTCCTCGTATTTTACGCTCCTCCAAAGCCGTTCCGTAAAAATGTTATCAAATGCACGACCACGACCATCCATACTGATTGCGATCTCTTTGTCTAAGAGTATTCCCGTAAAATCATTACTCGTAAACTGAGAACCCTGATCACTATTGAATATCTCCGGACGTCCCTTTCCCAAGGCTTCCTCCAAAGCCTCTCTGCAAAAGGAAACATCCATTGCATTGCTTATACGCCACGACAACACATAGCGACTATACCAATCCATTATCGCTACAAGGTACACAAATCCACGCCTCAGCCTCAGGTATGTTATGTCGCTCGCCCATACCTGATTTGGACGAATGATTTCTCTGTCTGTTAAAAGATACGGGTATATCTTGTGGCCAGGTTGCCTCTTACTCATATTCCCTCTCGGATATATGGCGCGCAACCCCATTTGCCTCATGCACCCCTGCACCCATTCTCGCCCTACCCCAAAACCCTCACGCCTCAATGCCTCTCGTATCCGACGACTCCCGTAAAATGGATATTCCGTAAATATCTCATCTACCCGATTCATCAGCCTCAATGTCTCCTCTGATACCTCTGCCGGTGTATAGTACCAGTTCGATCTCCTCACCCCTACCAGCTCACATTGCCGCCGAATACTTAATTCCTTATTTCCCCTTTCTATTAACCCCCTTTTCTCCTCAACGCTCAATCTGTCGAGATTTTTTTTTAAGCCATTCGTTCTCCACCTTCAATTGCCCTATCTGCTTATACAACTCATCTATTACCTTCTCCTTCTCTTCTGCTATTCCTCCCCCTTTCCCCTGAAATATCCCTGCCAATCCTTCTAACGCCCGCTTTCGCCATTTTGTTATTTGTGTCCGGTGTACCTCGTACTGCGACGACAACTCCGCTATCGTCTTTTCCTCCTTCAGCGCTTCCAATGCCACCCTCGCCATAAATTCTTTATCAAAACTCTTTCTCATTTTTCAGACCCCCCTCCTTATCCTACTCTATCTTACCAAAATGCATCTTAACTACTGGTCTGAAAATGCCAGTCCATTATAATTCCTGCGGCGGTTGGACCGGGAGTTTCCTGGGGAGCAGCAACTGCATCTGGTGCTGGACAATTACGGCACGCACAAGACACCGCAGGTGCAAGCCTGGCTGAAAACCCATCGGCGGTTTGTGCCCCACTTCATTCCCACCAGTTCGAGTTGGCTGAACCTGGTGGAGCGGTGGTTTGGGGAGTTAACAGAGAAAGCGATCCGGCGTGGTGCTTTTGTCAGCGTTCCAGAATTGGTGCAGGCCATCGAAACCTTTCTCGCCGCCTGGAATGCCAACCCGCAGCCGTTTGTCTGGACGGCCAAGTTGGAGGACATCCTCCGTAAGATCGAGCGGGCTCGGGCCAAGCTGGAGTCCATCCAGCCTGGTTGCACGCAGCCACGGCGCCAAAAACGGGAAGAGTAATATGTCTAGTTATTTACGGGACACTACGCTAGCTTCTTTTTTCACGGACAATTTATACCATTTCACCAAACACTATTTCTTGAAACCAGCGCCATCAAAGAAAATGATCTTGCTGTTCTTCGCTCATGCATATTCCTTGACAAAAACATCTTATTCATACATATTCTAAATCATATTTTGTTAGGAGGCAATTTCATGAGAACAACAATAAACATAGATGACACGTTGCTCGATAAGGCAGCAATGTTAACCGGTATTGTGGAAAATACATCACTCGTGAGACACGCTCTCGAAGCGCTCATCGCAAGAGAAAGCGTCAGGAGGCTTGCTAAATTGGAAGGCACGGAAAAGAAACTGGAGACGATACCATGCAGAAGGGTAACAGGCACGTAAATGGTTCTTGTTGACACTTCTCTATTTCTTTAAACCTGGGGATAGGGTATTAATCATTTGCGATGGACTTGTCCTATTGGGTTAATAGGCGGGAAAACTAAAAATCAATAAGCATATTTCTCAGATTATCAATGAGTTGAGTCATATTTGTAAATAATAAAGATTTGACACCTAGCCCTGCCCGGTAATGAGGCCAAGCCCGGCAATCGCGGAGCGCTCGTCCATGACGTTGCTCACCACGATGCGGTCATCCGCTTCGGTGACAACCGTGTAAAAGCCTGAATGCCAAAGACACAGGCTCAGGCTCAGGAGCTCGACGGCCACCTCTCGCAAAGAGAAGTCTGGTGGAAAGTTGTATTGGATCGCGATCGCCTTGAACGCCTCATAGCAGATCGCACCGCAAGTGGTGGTATCTTCTGGCCTGCCTGGCCGCAGCGTAATATCCATAAGCTATTCCCCCTTACGATCTTTTCATGTTTCGCCATTGTGCAAGACACCTAACGCTCGCGTTCACCGGGCCGCTGCCACCCGAATAATTCACAATAAAATACCGGCAGAACCGGCGCAATGCACATTTGGGTGTGTGCCAAAAGATTGCATTGATCAAGGTAAGTGTTCAAGGTCGTCCAAGTCTTTATAACGTCCACTTGCTTTTTTATTGATCTTTAAATGTTTCAGGCTGATCAAATTTACGGGAATTCCATCTATTACATCGTTAATTCTTTCTGCATAGCATTCGGAAAACTTAACTCCTGATATTTCAACCAACACTTCTATCTGCATCGGCAGCATACCCAGGCGGATCATTCGGTCTTTTTGCAAAAATAATTCCGATGATAACTCTGGTGTATCAAACCCAAATTCTTTCAGAACCTTCATCATCTTACCTGCATTTTCCTGATTCATCGCTATCCATATATCAATGTCATTCGTTGCTCTTGGATAACCATGATAGCCAACGGCATATCCTCCGATTAGGAGATATTCAACACCATTCGCATTCAGTAATATGAAGAATTCTTTGAAGTCGTTCGGTAGCCCTATCGCCATAATTTATCTGTCGGAGGATTTCAATTTGATTAATTCGAGCCTGCGGGCTTTGAGCGAGCCAAAAGGCCTTATCCGCTGACTTATCAAACAGCGGAACCGTCGAAAAGGCCTTCTTATCGAGCTTAATCTCTTTTACATTAATGTTTTCCATACCAAATTTTCCCCGACACAGCAGACTATACGAAAATTTTATGAGAGGCAGCTTTTCCAGCACACCTAACGTCCGAAATCAGCGGCGTGCGTAACGCGTCTGCTGGATTGAGATGTTAGCCATCACTGCAACGGCTCCAGCAAGCGCGAGAAGTTGCGGCAAACATATTTTTTGTAGCGCTCTTTGACATACTCCTCTCTCGCGCCCGTTTTCTTGTTGCTCTTTGTGCCGTTGAACCAGATACTACGCTTACCGACGTTCTTGCCGCTTTGTTTTGCACGGATTCCGCAATAAACTCAGCAGACGACATGACCCACATGGTGTCAAGCCGCTCGGAAAAAAACACAAACCAATAGTTGTTGCGATGCTCGTGTGGTATAGCCGCAAACTGCGCGCCACGCCGGGTATGACGGTTTTTGACCACGCCTTGATCTGTACTTCGATGAAGCTGTCATCGGGACGCTTCACCACTGCGTCGATCGCGTCGTCATCAACAAGGGGGAAATAAACATCCAGCCATTCCCTGAGCATGAGGCCAACGACCCAATACTCAATGCGCTTTCCGAAGCCTGCAGAATGTCTGAATGTTCCGCTCATGGTCTGTGACGGCTAACACGATTATACAGTCTGTATAAACCGCCCTATAACCTATCGACTGGACTTCGGACACCGTGACCGCCTTTGTTCAAGACATGGATGCAAGGCCATCGTAGTGCTGATGTCTTTATGGCCAAGAAGTTCCTGGATGGTATGAATGTCATAACCGGCCACAAGCACATGTGTAACAAAGGAGTGACGGAAAGTGTGGTACCAGCATGCCTGAAAACACGCACTTTGTGGACTACTTACCTATTGACCCTATGAAGAATCATCTCATAAGTATGATGCGTCCTTCTTCACCGGTCGTTTTGTTCTTCCATCGGTTTTTTGCGGGAAGACCCATTGCCAGCCCCATTCGTTCAGACTTCACAGTCCACCACATTAGCACAGAGGAAAATATAAAAGTGATATACTATTTTGAAATGTGCAGCTACAACGCCCTTGTTATCCTGCGACACAAAGACTACCGTCTGGAATTATTAATCTCACGCACCATCCTGGATATTAACTTTTCATACGACTGGAGGAGCTTTCCCTGATCCTTCTTTTCAAAGGACTTTATGGGCCTGACCTCTATTTCACTCATTATGCCGTCGATTTTCCTTGCCAATGACAAGGCAGGATCCATGGCTTCACCGGACTTTGTCTGCATATCTGGTTGTTTTAATTTTTCTTTTTGTGGTTTTTTATCGGGCGGTTTCTGTCCGGATACCGATTTCTTTGAAGACTGGCCTTCGGCATTGATATTTTTTGCTTCATTCATAATTTTTACTCCTTATCGAGAAGAACGAACCCCTCCACAAAATATTTTTACAATATCTCTTCCTCTTCTAAAGAATCTTGTATCTGTTCCGCAATGTCTAATACATCCTCATTGGTGTCTTCCATGTCAGAAATAACATCCCCCATGGAATCCATGCCTGATTTTATCACTTCCAGATTCTTTTCAATGTCATGTACTTTTTTTACTACATCATCCATACCCTTACTCCTGGCCACCAGATCTTTCAACCCGGATTCGATTCTTTTCCCTGTTTCCAGGAAATTTTTTAATGCAGCCTCCGCCTGTTTCTTGTTTGCCAGCAGGGCTTTTTCCGAAGAAGCCGATAGCTTTTCCACCGCCTCTATGCGCTTTCCCAGGGTATCGATTTTTTTTGCAACAGCATCAAAAGATTTCTGCAGAGGAGCAAAGCCCGACGCGAAGGCCTTGATTTGCTTCTCAATGTCTTTCAACCCTTTCTCTTTCGATACCGCAACTTTTAGTTGATTGGATATTTGTTTTGCATTCGTTTTTTTCATATTTTTTATGGCAAAAACTTTTACCACCCTTTACGTAAATTTTCAAAAACCGCACTATTACAAAGGAATTTTGCCTAACTGATCCCCTGTTGCATTGATAACATACGTTATGTATACAGTTATTCATAATCAAAATCAATAATATTTTTTAAATTGACTTCCGGATAATGCGTGTAGAAGAAACGCGAAAAGAACTTTGTCATTGCAAGGAACTACGAAGCAATCCCTGCCATGAGACTTTGTCGTGAGTTCAGTGTAAACTCCGCAAATGTGCTCACCATGATAAATTCATGCCAACTTATTTGCCAGGATAAAAAGATTGAGAATGCCAAACAGATGCTTTATAATTTTAATTACTTTGGACGAATGCGTTTTGTGCCAGTTAACCGCAATAATACGGTGATCCATGACAGAAGAAGCAAGCATTATCATTCCCACGTATAATGAAAGGGAAGGAATATTCCACGTAATTGAATCATTGCAATCATTGAAAAAACGACATGGCAACCGATGGGAAATTATTGTTGTAGATGATGGCTCTACTGATGGGACATCTGAAATGATAAGGAATACCCCGGAAATTGTGTTGATCAAACACTTCTTCAACCGGGGTTACGGAGCTGCCATTAAAACCGGTATCCGGCATGCAACCTATAATACTCTTGTTATATCAGATGCGGATGGGACATACCCCATACAGGATATTCCGAGACTTCTCACACCCTTAGCAAAGAATGAGATGGTCGTTGGGGCAAGGGGAAACAATGATGCAAATATCCCATTCGTGAGAAGGCCTGCAAAGTGGCTTTTGAATAAGCTGGCCAATTATCTGACCGGGATACAGATTCCAGACCTCAACTCAGGCTTCCGGGCAATGAAAAAAGAGGTCGTCATGAAATTTATCCATCTCCTGCCAGACGGTTTTTCTTTCACCACAACGATTACCCTTGCCATGCTCACGAACGACTATGCAGTTGAATTCATCCCGATCGAATATCACAAACGTTCGGGAAGATCAAAGATCCGCCCCATCCGGGATACCCTGAACTTTATTCAACTTATCATACGGACGGTCTTATATTTTGATCCGCTTAAGATATTTTTACCAATCAGTGCATTTTTCTTTATTGCAAGCATCACCGTCCTTATCCTAAGCTATCTTTTCACCCCTAAGATTATGGACATTACCACCGTCATTCTTTTTATCTCCGGAGTACAAATCCTTGCCATTGGCATGATTGCCGACCTTATCGATAAAAGAAGCCAGCCATGAAGGTTCTTTTCATTAATCCACCTGCCGAAAACGAATTGCTCGGCAACAACCCCAGCATTATCGAAGAAGAACGCGGTTACAATCCGCCCCTGGGTCTCTTGTACATCGCTGCATATCTGGAAAGGCATACAAACTTCGACGTAGCGGTGCTGGATACCCAGGCGGAGGAGATTGGATATGACCGTTTAGAGGACATCGTTCGGTCAAAATTACCGGATATCGTTGGTATTACCTCTATGACCTTCACCCTGATAGACGTCATAAAGGTCGTTGATCTGGTGAAATCGGTCCGTCGGGAAATAACGGTAGTACTGGGAGGTCCCCACGTACACATCTACCCCGAAGAAACGATCACAATCCCCGGCGTCGATTTTCTTGTCCTGGGCGAGGGGGAAATTACCTTTAAAGAGCTTGCAGAAAATATCGGGAATAAGACCCGGTTAAAAAACATTCCCGGTTTAGTGTTTCAAGAAAACGGCAGGATTGTTAATACCGGCACCCGGCCGCTGAACGATGACCTCGATAGCCTGCCTTTTCCAGCCAGACACATGACTCCGATCAAGAAATACAGTTCCCTCATGGCAAAGAGAACCCCTATTACTACCATGTTTACCAGCCGGGGCTGTCCCTACCGGTGCACCTTTTGCGACCGGCCTCATTTGGGCAAGAGTTTTCGGGCACGGTCTGCCTTGAACGTGGTAGACGAAATGGAGGCGTGTGTAAAGCTGGGCATCCGGGAATTCCTGATCTATGACGACACCTTTACGATAGACAAACAGCGCGTAATAGATGTCTGTAATGAGATTGTACGAAGAAGACTTAATATCGGATGGGACATAAGGGCGCGGGTAAATAACGTTGACAGAGACCTGTTAAAAAAACTGAAAGAGGCAAACTGCGAACGCATCCATTTCGGTGTAGAATCGGGCAATCCGGAAATACTCAAGGTATTAAATAAGGGAATCACCGTGGAACGGGTGAGGACAACGTTCAAAGAAACGAAAGAAGCAGGGATATCTGTCCTTGCGTATTTCATGATCGGATGCCCAAAAGAAACAAGAAAAGAAATCATGGAAACGATTGCGTTCGCCAGGGAGTTAAAGCCCGATTTTGTACATATCACCATATTCACACCGTTTCCTGCCACAGAGATATATAAGACGGGCCTGAAGGACGGTATTATCAAAACTGATTTCTGGAAGGAGTTTGCCAAAAATCCCACAAAAGATTTTCAACCACGGTGCTGGGAAGAACATTTTACCCGTGAAGAGCTTCAGGAATTAATTGTGTATGCCTACAAGAGCTTTTATACCCGACCCTCCTACATCCTGAAGAGACTCACCCATGTACGGTCAATCGGCGAATTCAAGAGGATGGCGCGGGCGGGACTCAAGGTCTTCGGGATGCAGTCATGAGAGGCGTTTTGGATAAAGAATATGCTATTGCACGACAGACAAAACGCTCTCATATGTATCGACTAAAAAGAAGAACCTTTGAGGTGATAAAAGGTATAGAGCAATTCCATCAGGAAAAACCGAGGTTAATCGTAGATATTGGAGCTGCGGATGGCCTCATGCTAAATAATTTACAAGAGGCATTTCCCCATTCAAACTGCGTAGGGATTGAATATGCCAGCGACTTGATTTCATGCAATGACAGCGAAAATATTCATCTGATAAGAGGAAACGCTTTAGTTTTGCCTTTCAAAGACAATGTTGCTGATGTTGCTGTTGCAACTGCAATCATCGAACACGTTTCAGATCCAATTCAATTAGTCCATGAAGCCTTTCGGGTCCTTCGGAAAAATGGCATATTCATTGTGACGACCCCTCATCCATTCTGGGAAAAGTTTGCTACACATATAGGCCATTTAAAAGAAGAGGAACATAACGAACTTATTACGCTTCGTGAATTAACCTCTGTATTCGGCGACACAGGATTTGAAGTCGTAAAAGCACAGCAATTCATGATCTCACCTGTCGGCATACCCTTTGAGTTGACGCTAGAAAGATTTCTAAAACTATGCGGATTGAAATTCTTATTATTGAATCAAATACTCATCGGAAGAAAATTGGAAATAAATATTAAGCATTGATCGTTTAAAATCAGCATTCTTATCTGTCACTCCCAAAAAATTTATCGTAAACGGAATAAACAAATACCAAGCACGTGTCTTGCGGGGTCAAAAGCCCAAAGCAGCTTCTCGGGCTTGGATTGCTTCGTTCTCAATAACACCCTTTCATTATGCGGTTACTATAGTATTGCATATCATAAGAACTTTTCTTAATTACGGTTTTTTAATTCGTCGTTCTTCATGATCTCACCTTTTGAACGGATCATAGAGATCAGGCAGGCGGTATACGATGTAGATATTCATTATGATAAAAAGAAAAAGGTACGTATAACATGCCGCCTTTGCAATTGCAGCGGTAATCCGATGTTTAAAAAAATCACATGCTAAAAAAGGGATAATACCTATGGCGAGGTAATACCGGTAGAGCCATGGTGACTTGTATACATTGACGGGAAGGATCTCTTTTAACGGAACGGCGATAAGGATTAAGAGAATCAGGAGCGCCTTAGCAGTGTCGGGTTTTGAGATTGCATCCCGTACAAAAAGACCCCCGGCAATTGCCATAAACGGATATATCGGCATAAGAAACCAGCCAAACGGAAGGGTATCCGTTGACAGGGCGCTGATTGTCATGAGCAGAATAAATGCCGTTACCGGAATGGTCAAATCTCGCTTTCCCATAGAATATACCAACACAAACCAAAACCACCAGTAATAGCCAGTTCCAAAATGAGCGTAGTTTATGGTAATTCTGAAATCCCTCAGATATTTCATTACCATATCGAATACGGCACTTTGGTGCTTATCGCGTAATGACATCATTTTGGAAAAAGCCTCTGGATTTATCAGATAGCAATACAAAAAATAACTCATAGCAATGGCAAAACCAATTCCGGCTGCCGCGCCGGCTTCTTTTCTGAAACCTTTATGACCCAATAATAATGGGATAATACCGATTGCGCAGATACCCATTTCCTTACTCCAGAATGATATCCCTGCCAGGAATCCGGCGACGATTACATACACTCTTTTCCTCGATTCTGCGTATTGTAAGACACACCATACCCCCGAAATAAGGACGAGTGCAAGGAGGCCGTCTCCTTTGGCGATTCGGCCGGCAGCAACAAAGATCGGGACCGCAGCGTAAAGCAAACTTGCGATTATGGATGTTGAATAAGAGTGGTAGATTTTATAAGAAACAGAAAATACCAGCAGGATAATAAGCGTAGAGAAAAAAATCGGTGTTATATTGATTGTTGTGAATCTGCAATCCAAATACTCCTTTGCACCGCATATTGTTGGTGGAATACCTGCAAAGATGGAAAACAGGGGCGGATGGGCAATGTAACGTTTTACTATCGTAAAACTGTCCCCAAACCATTGAAGAGATTTCTTATCCTCGTTTTTATACGCCGATACAAAATATGTACCTTCCCATGACTTAGGCCCTTCACCATGGAGGATATGATAACCATTCCAGGCCTCCTGATAGACATCCATGGTATCCCCATGAGGCGGAATTACACTATAATGGTCAAGTCTGAGAACGGCGCCGAGAATTACAATAAAAATCAAGGCCACCACCGGCCAATTCTGTTGGGTATACGCAACGTACCTTTGAAAATAACATTTTCTTTTATTTTTCCGTAAGAGAAACACAACAACACCAAGAGATACAGATACCGATGCAACAAGAAATCCTATTGCACACCACCATCTGGCCGTCCCAAAGCCCCCCCTGTTTTCTGAAGGCAGTAAATAGCGTGATGGAATATTTACAAGCCTGTTATCTCCCGGTTTCTGCCAGCACAGATTCAGTTTTGCATATTTGGCGATATTCACATAATTGATCTGTATCGGCTTCCAACCCTCTTCAAGATGGGTCTCTCTTGATGAATCACCTCCGGCACGGTATCTCATGACAGGCTTTGAACCAATGAACAAGACCATTTCTCCATTCGTATCTGCATGAAATGTGTACATGCCGTCTTTTGGTATCCAAACAAAACCCCTCCAGACAATATTATATACAGGAACACGCGCTGGTGGTTGAAACCGCTGGTTATCCCAGTAATTCACGTAATAGGTTCTCAGTATTCCGAAATTCCGGAAGGCTATGGTAGGGTCGTTCTTTCTGAATACGATACTATTTTCGTCGATTGCGCTCTCAGGCTCTATTTGCAGGGTATAAGGCATGGAGGCATCAACCGCATTTATATCACGGCTTGCTGCTCCATGATAAAATTGAGATAATGGTATTATGGTCTCACGTGCATTCGGCGCTTTCCACTTGAGGTAAAATGCAGCCCCACCTCCAACGTCAAAATATCGCACGTGAAAACGATAAAATCCTGGCTCAAGGAATAGTGTTTTCGTTTTTTTCACGATTCCATGCTGACCTCCGTTATCAATCACCTTTCTGTCGTTCAGAAAGAGTTCTGACCCGTCATCCGAACCCAAGATAAAAGTATAGTCACCATGAACCTCTATTTTTAAAAAACCACCCCATTCAATGGTAAAGGGTGATTTATAGGCTTTTTGCGACTCAGAAGGCCAGTTAAAATTCAGAGATTCGTATTCACTGGCTTCTTTGATAAGCGTTTTTTTGGGGTGGCCTTCATAGACCTTTTTCCTGAGGCCGGAAGCCATCTCGGATGAAGATACCTTTACAGGATGGAGTGAAATAGATTCTGCTTTTGATTCCGTTTCCGAAAAATACAAGTAATATCCCGTCAATCCGCGATTGGGCAGGAGCAATTGAATGCCTGTATACATACCACCCATGAGCAGGATGATAAGAAGGGTTATTAAAAGTCCCTTTGATTTTGTGAATTGTTCCGTAGAGATTGCTAATTTCCTTAATTCAATAAAGAGGGAGACTACCGATTCTCTATTTTTTTGAAATTATATTCTTCTATAGACTATTTGTAAAGAAATCAAACAATTTGTATGTTGTATTGAAAAAAAACCCGAAAGGGTGTATATTTTGGAGAATTGTAACCATAAAAATTACAGAATGCCAGTCGGACTACGCAAGCAAAACATTGTAATAAAAACAATTGACTCGATTTTGAGAGATAAAGAGAGAAAAAAAACCATCAGCAATAATGACATATTCGATTTTTTTTATCATCATTTCCATTGTAACCGGATTTCTCCTTACCTATCTACTGTCATCAAGATACTCCATCTTTGAAAGAGTTGCCTATGGAGTAACTCTAGGATTCGGACTTCATACCTGGCTTGTTTACCTCTTTTCCCTGCTTTGGAGACTTCAGTTCAAATGCATTTATCTTTCAACCAGCGTGCTTATTCTTTTTTGTTCACTCTTTCTTTGGATCAAATGGATATCCCTGAAAGATAAAATCCTGCATGAAGCACGGGAGATAAAAAATAATTTTCTTGCCGATAAGGCATCCTGTGCTGTGCATCTTGCAGTATTTTCTTTTTTCACTACCATATTCTGGCGTCTTTTCTCCAGAACAATCCTCTTCAAGGAAGACGGGCTGTATGTTGGCTTAACGAATAATTATGGCGACCTTCCTCTGCATATGGCCTACATCACCTCTTTTGTCTGGGGTAATAATATCCCTCCCCAGGACCCATCTTTTGCCGGCGAGAAGCTGGTTTATCCATTCCTCTCCGACTTTCTCTCTGCTATCTTTCTCGAGTTGGGTTTAAATTTCAGAGACATCCTCTTCATTCCTGGCTTATTGCTCACGGTTTCACTCTATGGCGTCCTCTATTCCTTTACCTATCGTTTGACGAGAAAAAGGCTTGCTGCAATTATTTCGACCTTTCTTTTCTTTTTTTCCGGGGGGTTTGGTTTCTATTACTTCTTTCATGATCTTGTAAATACATCTCATACGCTCTGGTCATTTCTCATGCACATACCCCGTGATTACACAAAAATTCTACCGCTGAATTACCAATGGATTACTCCCCTGACATGCCTCAATGTACCGCAACGGGCTTTTCTCTTCGGTTTTCCGATCACCCTCTTAATCTTTTCTCTCCTCAGCACCGGCATTACCTATAAACAGTGGCGGGAATTCCTGTTTGCAGGCATCCTTGCCGGGACATTGCCGTTCTTTCACTCACACAGTTTTTTGGCAATGCTCATGGTAACCATACCCCTGGGTCTTATATTTTGGGACTGGCGAAAGTGGTTTCTGTTCTTTATGCCGGCCTTTACCCTGTCACTGCCACAGGTGGTGTATCTTTCAGGACACGTGGGTGGCGGAAGTTTCTTCAAACCAAATTTTGGCTGGACGGCAGGAAACGAAAACGTTCTTTGGTTCTGGCTAAAAAATACCGGACTTTTCTGTCCTTTGATCATAACCGGATTCACAACAATTTTTATTTTTCGCAGGGGCACGGATCACCGTGCATCTACACGTCTTGGATTATTTTCATTGCCGTTCCTGATACTTTTTCTGGTTCCTAATCTCGTACTCTTTGCGCCCTGGAATTGGGACAATATAAAAATATTCATTTATTGGTTTTTGGGAATGACCCCTGTAGCAGCATGTGCAATGGTCCGTTTGTATGAAAATCCCTGTTATAAGATTCCCTCAAGGGTATGCTTTTTCATCGTTATGTTTTTCCTCACCTTTGCAGGAAGTATAGATGTGTTTAAGTATGCCATTGTCCCGGTTACCGGATGGAAGGAATTCAGCACGGAGGAAATGGAGCTTGCCAGACGCATTTCCCTTGAAACCCCGCCAGATGCTATATTTTTAAGCGCACCAATATTTAACCATCCGGTTTTTTTGTCAGGGAGAAAATCATTGATGGGGCATCCGGCCCATATATGGAGTCATGGTTACCATGGCGCTCAGAGGCGTGAACGGGACATTCAAAAGATGCTCAAAGGGAAACCCAACATTCTGTCACTAATAAATACCTATAAACCTTCTTACGCTACGATTGGCCCGCACGAGAAGCGCATGGGTGCAAACAAGGGATTTTTTGATAACAACTGCCCCATCATTATTACTACAAAAAATTACACCGTTTATGACCTTACCAGGTTGTCAGAAGACCAAACCATTGTTTCTGAAGCGATCAAGAAAATAGATTTGACCGGCCAAAAGTATGGATTGCATATGCGGTATTATGATAATATACTTTGGGAGAATGAACCAGAACATGAGGAGATTGCTGAACATATTGGATTCAGTTGGGCTGATGAAGAAAAAAAGCCGGTTTCAAGCCCTTTTGGTGTTATCCTGGAAGGTTTTATCGATATTCATATTCCAGGCTTATACACCTTTAAAATACTATCAGATGATGGTTCCTGGCTTTTTTTAGATAATGCATTGATAATAGACAATGGCGGCCGTCATGCAATAAAGTCTGCAAGCGGCACCCTTACCATGGAAAAAGGGACACATAAAATAATGATCAAATATTTTGATGCAGGCGGTGGAGCTATCCTTAGGCTCCTGTGGGTACCACCCGGAGGTGTGGAATCACAAATTCCAAAGGAACAATTAAAAATGAAAGAGTGAAGAAACTATGAAAGCACAGCAAAAACAAGGTATTCTCTTATTTGTAGCCTTTTTTCTCCCCATCGTAACAGCATCATTGCTCCGTTTCTGGGACTTGGGTCTCAGGCCATTTCACTCAGACGAAGGGGTAAATAGTTTCTTCTTGCTCAATTTATACAACAAGAACTATTACCACTACGATCCTGCCAATTATCATGGTCCCTTCCTTTATTATATTGGTTTAATCCCCTTTTACCTCTTTGGCATTTCCGATTTTACCTTCCGGCTTATGCCGGTTTTGTTCGGAATTATGGGTGTGGCTTTGTTCTATCCGCTGCGGCGACGATTGGGCACAATGGGTCTCCTGACCACAGGATTATTGGTTGCCTTCTCTCCTGCAAATTCTTTTTTCTCAAGGGATACCATCCACGAAATTTATCTGGTATTCTTTTCTCTTGCCGTTGTCGTTGCCTTTTTTCTTTACGCCGAGACAAGGAAATCACGGTACCTCTATTTTGCCGGGGCAAGTATTGCCTTTGTTATCACGATAAAAGAAACGTACATACTGACTTTTGCCGTGTACGCATTGTCTTTAGCTACAGCGTATTGTTACGAAGTGGTTTTTCTCAGGAAAGGTGACAGATATCAATGCGGCAAAACTATCCTTGCCACATTTGCTGGTGATTGCAAAAAAAACAAATATGCCATAGGAATAAGCGTCGGAATATTTTTCCTCATTACCTTCTTATTGTATTCATCGTTTTTGACATACTATGCTGGTATCAAAGGCATTTTAACTACCCTTAAGATATGGACAAAAACAGGCACACACAGTAGCGGACATGCCAAACCGTTTTTCTATTACTGGAAAATCCTTTACAAATTCGAACTCCCTATCCTGGTCCTGGGAATTGCTGGATTTTATTATTCATTTCGGCGTGGAAACAAATTTACTGTTTTTGTTGCATCGTGGGCCATCCTCATCTACCTCGTGTATTCCTTCATTCCCTACAAGACACCCTGGTTGATTTTAAACATCTTGCTCCCGCTTTCTCTTTTGGGAGGAATTTTTGTAAACACTGTCTTTTCACTATGTACAAGGGGATGGCAGCATGCAATCTTTTATCCCCTCTGCGTTGGTATTTTCGGTTTTTCCTGTTATCAGTCTCTTATGCTGAACTTCAACAATTACGACGACGAACGGTACGAACTTGTCTATGTACAAACCAAACGGGATATTTATAATTTATTAGACAGATTAGAATCCCTTTCAAATGCGTATGGAAACGACATGACCGTTAATGTCGTTTCGAGAGAATACTGGCCATTACCATGGTATCTCAGAGAATACAAAAATGCGAAATTCTGGGGCAACCTTATTGAAAAGCCTGACGCTCCGGTTATTTTGGTAGATAAAAAAGGAGAAACAGAACTGAGCAAAAAATTAAAGGGAGAGTACAAGAAGGAACGGTTCGTATTGCGGCCTGGCGTTTGGCTCACCGCATATATCCAACAAAATCTCTATGACCAGAAATTCGATACGGAAGCAATAGCAGCAAGTACAGAATCAATTGATACGATTTCAAAAGAGGAATTAGAGGCGGGTTTAATCGCAAAATACTACTACAACATTGAATGTATTGGAAATCCTTTTCTATCGAGAGTAGAAAAAGACGCTATTTCGTTTACCTATAATGACGAGTCGAAAAAACCTTACCGATCACCCTTTGGCATTGAATGGGAGGGATATCTGTCTGTTCCGCAAAAAGGGGCATATCAATTTGCAACAAAGTCAGACGATGGTTCTTTGGTTTATCTTGATGGGAAGAAGATCGTCGACAACGACGATCTTCATGCAGCACAGTACCTTTCAGCTGTTGTATCATTAGAAGCAGGGTTCCACCGTATTCGAATAAGATATTTTGATGCAGGCGGCGGAGCTGTTATGGAGTTTTTTTGGAGGCCTCCGGGCGGGAAAGAATCTCTTGTTCCGGGTAACGTTTTATTTCATAAAAAGTGAATTCACTGATAACATCCTTTGAAATCCTTTATTTTTATGATGAACAAGTCCCTCAACATCTGAAGGGAATGCCGAACTGGTTTTACCTTACTCAATGCAGAATTTTCCCATCGAATTGGAATTTCCTTTATTTTATAATTGAATTTCCTCGATATATATAACGCTTCCACGTCAAAAGAAAAACCATTGATAACGCACCTGCTAAAGACCTTGTTTACCACATCCTTTTTGAACCCTTTAAAGCCACATTGCGTATCAATGATCCCCTTCAGTAACACCAGATTTACAATAAAATTGAAGATTTTACCCATCTTCTCCCGATACCAGGGTTGACGAACGGTAATTTCAGAATCAGACATGCTTCGCGACCCAACGACAACATCATAACCACCAGTAAGATGCGGCAGGCACTTTTCTATTTCCTCAATAGGGGTAGAGAGGTCTGCATCAGTAAAAAAGATATAGTCTCCTCTTGCAGACAACATACCTTTTCTCACGGAATAACCCTTGCCATAATTCCGGTCATTTGCCAAAACAACAATGTGGTCATTTGAACTTGCACATTTATTTATCATTTGCAAGGTGTTATCTGTGGAACCATCATCCACCACAATAATTTCGTAAGGGAATCCTCCATGAGAAAGGTATGAGCAAATTTTGTTGATGGTCGTTAATAATCTCTTTTCCTCGTTATAAGCAGGAATGGCTATTGACAGGAAACATTCACTCATCGATACGTTCTTTAAAAGCGGAGATCGTTCACACTCAAAATTGCCGTTAGCATAGAAATTACAATTATCCCGATAACAGCGCCCATCAGCAATATGAGTACTGGTTCAACCATGGTCACCAGCCGCTTCATCCGGTGCTCGACATCGGCATCAAAATTATCTGCCACTTTTAAAAGCATTTGATCCAAATTTCCTGTTTCTTCGCCTACTTTCAGCAAATGGACTGCAATTTCCGGCAAGAAGTCTCTTTTTGCAAGTGATATCGTAAGGCCGTCTCCTTCCTTTACGTTTGCTTTTACACTTCCCAAAATATCAGCAAGATACCGATTAGACAATACGTCCTTCACAATATCCATCGATTTTAGCAATGGAACGCCATTTTCTAATAGGGTACCAAGCGTTCTAGCAAATCTTGATACCTGCATTTTCCATAAAAGATTACCAATAAGCGGCAACCGTAACTTCTTTCGGTCTAATTTTATGGAGGTATCGTTATCCTTCATTGCTTTTTTATATGAAAAGAATGCAATGAGGGCAGCAAGAATTATAACCCAACCGTATCGAATAGAATACTGGCTCATACCCATGAGTATCATGGTCGAGAAAGGGAGAGAAATGCCCATGCCATCGAAGATCTGCGCAAACTTGGGAATAACATATACAATAAGCGCTCCCACACATACGAGACCCGTGCTGCTCAGCAAGAGGGGATAAATCATCGCGGAAATAATCTCGCTCCTGACTTTTTGCAGTCTTTCTTGAAAAGCCCCCAATCTCTTGAGTACCTGCGGCAACACCCCGCCTTCTTCTCCGGCACGCACCATGTTTATATAAACATTGGAAAAAAGTTTGACATGATTCGTGAGTGCTTTAGCAAAGGATTTTCCTGACTTAATTCCATTCAGCAAATCCTCAATAACGTCTTTGATCGCATTTTTATCTTGACCGGACAGCAAAATGGACAAACTCTTGTCAAGAGGAATACCACCCTCAAGCAATGTAGCAAGTTCTTGGGTAAAAGGCAGGATAGCTTTTTTATTCAACCGGTTTAGGAAAAATCCAAATTTTTTATTGTTATCTGCCTGTTGAATATGTAAAACAATGTGGCCTGATTTGCGGAGTTCATTAATCAGGTCTGTCCTACTCAGTGCTTCTTTTTCTCCTTCCACAACCCCACTGGATGCTGTTAATAATTTGTATCGAAAGGTACTCATAAACCTCTATTTTTTTATGTTCGATCTCATGACAACAATCTGTTCTTCACCATACCAATCAAGCCTCACTTGATCCGGTTCTATATTTTTTACCTTATATTCTGCAATTTCTTCACCTTCTTCAATAAAGATAAACGGTTTTTTATTTGATGTCTGATCCGGGTTTTCGATAAGAGCCTTTCTGGTGTTTCCGAGAATCAAGATTCCCCGTAAGGTAATTTTTTTCGGTGTTCCCCTTGGTTTGTGTTGATTTTCCACCGGTTGTACAACTCCTTCTTCATGTTGTTTTGGTTCTGTCTTTGCTCCCAGCGGAGCCCAAACAGTACGATTCGGAGAAAAAGGGTTGTTTGACAATATGAGTTCATAATTCTGTATTGGTTTCATATCAGACTGAAGAGAAGGCAACAGGTTATTCTTCAACGGTATGCCTTCTTCTCCCTTATCTGGCTTCATGCTAATTTCAGGCGGGTAATACACTAACAACACGCAAATAACGGCAAGACTTATAACACCTGTGAATAAAAAAAGATTTATGATCGGCAGATAATGCTTCCATTGTTTTATCTTTTTAACGAAGGGTTCAACTGCAACCCGCAATAATTTTATCTTAAGAGACTTCATACTATTACGACTTCTTTTCTATGGAGACAATAGCCGTCAAACTCGAAGAAATAGTAGCACCTTTTACAACATTTAACCCTAAAGTTTTTATTTTGAGATTATCGAGAAAAAGCAGTTTTTCATTGCTATATTCTATGTCATATAAAAAATTTTGTAGTTTTTGAGAATTATCCAAATTACTGATTTCGAAATTGATTGATAGTTCAATAAGATATGGTTTTTTGTTCAGTATCTCTTTTTTTAAAGCCGTACTCCGTGATACAACAAGTCCATTCTTGGTAGCTAGATTGTTTATTATTTCCTGTAATTTTGCAGAGGCAAGTTCTTCCGTTTCCTCGGAAAGGAATTTCCCTTGATATTCAGAATAATATCGTTCAAGATCACTTAATCTGGTCTCATATTGTTTTTTGTTAGCTATAAACGAATAGTATTTTTTCAGGAGTTGCTTTTGTGTCTCAAGCCTCTCTTTTGTCTCATTGATAGATTTAAAAAAGGGCGTAATCATAGCCTTATCAATACCTATATACAAGAGAACGATAATGGCGACAATCAAAAGTACCCGCTCTCTCCACTTGAATTTATGAAATAGCTCCGGAAATTTTCCCATATCGTGTTATCTTTGAATATTCCCTTTTATCCGAAATTTTTCCCTGCCACTTTGTGTTTTTGTAACAGGAGAAACTAACCCCACCCCTGAAAAAAGTGGTGAATTTTCTAAAATTGGTATTAAATTCGTGGAAGATACCGCATCGCCTTCTACTTCAAAAGTGTTATCTACAATGGTAATAGCCTTTGCCCACGCGTCATTCGGGAGTACCTTTGCCAATTCCAGAATGACATCAATCCTCGGAATGTAACTTCCTTTCACTTCATTAATATTACTAACGGCTTTATCCAGGACTGCAGTACGCTCCTGGATCTTCTCAACAACAGAAACATCTTTTTTTATCGCTTTAATCTGAGCATTTATTGTTTTTAATATCGCCAGATTATTCAACTTTTGTATGTAAGGAATAAGAAATACAAAACAGATGAGGAATCCTATGAAAAAAAACATTACGCCGGTTTGGGCGTTTAGCCTCCTTTTGGATGAGCTAATGAGGCTCAGATTGCACGGATATTCTGACAAACCATACAGCGCTGCACCGTACGACTCTAAATGTTCATCCAATAATTGAGCGGGAATTTTGCTTTCATTTGGTACAATGTCATTACTGACATTTGCCCACAGTATTTCGCCCGGAAGGTTCGTTTTAATCTGGTTGGTTAATTCTGCCTCTGTTTTTATCATCGATGATAATATCAGATGGTTATTCTCAAACAGATTGTAACTGTAATTTTTTGCATTTTTACTGACCAAAGCAACAGGACCTTTTTTTTCTCCCAGAATAGGCAGGAAGGCAAAAGGAGAGATAATCACCCGGGAGGGAGTAATACCAATAGCTTGTAATTTTGTCAATATATTATCCAATTCCATCTTTTTCATAGCAACAATAAGTACCTTCGTATCTTGTCTGCTGTGAGATAATGCATGAATGTCAAAATAAACATCTTCATTACTAAACGGGATAAAACTATCCAGTTGATATGCAAGCGCATCCCGTAACTCCTTCAGATTCGAATGGGGATACTCTATTTCCCTGATAATGGAAAATTCTCTCGGCAAGGAAAGGATAATATCTCCCGCAAATTTCCCTTTTTCCAAGGATGCAGGTTTTAATTGCAAAGGATCCTTGAGCATAAAATCTTTAATTTTGACAGTCTCATGCGAATAGGCAATTAACTTTTTCCAAATGGTCGTTATAATAAGGTCGTTTCCACACAGAGACAAGCCCATAGCCCTTTGAGAAAACATATTGATGAAGGGTATTTTCATAATTACGGAATTTCAGTACTCTATTCTGGATACGCTGCAAGAATTTTACAATGTCCCGCACTTTTTAGCACAAGCAATCTATATTCATTTTTTATTGTCCCTGAAGAAGCAATCGAATTGATCAAAATATAATTCGAATTATCTAGCGTTAAATACTTCATGACCTCTTCATAATCCTTTCCAATAACGCCAAAATGCCTGAATATTTCTTTTAAGGTATCAAGTTTTTTAATTTTCCCCCGTTTTTTTCTCAATTGAATTATGGCATCTGCAATTTCGTCAGTAATCGTGGGTACATAGAGGAGAACTTCCTTCGATGCAAAGTTCACGTTGACCTTCCCTGACCCGTAAATCGTCAAATGATCACGTAACAAATCAAATATTTGTGGTGTGACCCCTTTTACTAAGGTCAGTTCTTCAATGGACTCGAATGGTCCATTCTTCGGCTCATAGGGATCTGATAATGTGGCATAATAATCTTTTTCTGCACCATTGACATGATGTAATTCATCCTCATCTAACCAATCCAGTAT
Source organism: Candidatus Brocadia sp. WS118 (assembly GCA_007618135.1). GTDB lineage: Bacteria > Planctomycetota > Brocadiia > Brocadiales > Brocadiaceae > Brocadia. The sequence continues at coordinate 21,190 of PHFX01000153.1, forward strand.
CGAATCTGTTATGGTTTCTGCGACGAGTTCTTTTAGCTTATATGCTTTAAGAACTTTGGTAAAACTCACTCTCATATCATCGGTTATCTTGTTTACATTTATTTTCCCACTTTCATCGCTGATCGACACTTCACAATCTCTATCCCCTATACGAATTGAATAGGGACTATTGCTTGGCATCCATGAACTGCTATTCTTAATTTTTTTCCGATCATCTGAATCTTTTTCTGCGCCTCTCTTCTTTTTTAGCTCTGCAATCTTACTGGTTTTCGCATCTTTTTCCTGGTTCTTTGATTGCAATAGTTTTTGTGTCGCATACATACAGGCGCCACGTGCTGCATAAATATTTTTTATACGCTCCGTAAACGTAATTTCCGTTTTAATAGCAATACTGGTATTCCTGGTGAAACTCACTGCTATAAACCCTAAAATCACGATTGCCCAGAGGCTAAAAATTAATGCATAGCCATGATTGGTGATATAAGCTCTTGTTCCTTTCCGTGTTTTGACACCAATAATTTTATTGCCAGAGGGACTTTCTTCTTCACTTCTTCTTTCCATTGTAAGTCTGTACCTTCGATAACGTCTTCATTCTGTACCTTTCCATGAATGTCTCCTTTCGTATCATCAGGTTTTTTCGCTTCCCCATCAACTTCTTCTTCATTTTCACGCTCATCACCCGCGTCATCAAGATAAGCAAATGAAATTTTATCACAATCTTTGAGAAATACGACAGAATCCTTATCTGCTCGTAGCCGACTTTCCGATTCTTCAGATAAAGTAATTAATACCATAGGGTTAACCCTCAGTTCTGAGTACATAAGATCCCACAAACCTTTATCATTCGCCTTAATTCTATAATTGGCAATTATCAATCCCTGGCCATAATGTCTTGTAAAGGAAAGGGGCGATACAAAGGTAAGAAAATCTCTTTCCCCATTGAAATAGAGGAGTTTCGTTTTTTTAAGATTTTTGTTTTCTTCAGTCTCCCCAATATTTTTCTTTGGTACCTTCTGAATACGCAGCGAAGAGGCCTGTTGCCAGAAGAAATCGTAAACGGCTTTTTCCTTTGTTGATTCATTAAACCACAGCTCTTCCCTTTCCATAGAAAACAAACCAACCCGTATTGCATAAGCGCCGGACATAATCAAAAGGGTCCCTATGAAAAGAGCTATAAGTAATTCAAATAGAGTAAAGCCTTCTTTCTGTTTCATTTGTTTCATTTTACGATGAAAAATATCTATTCCACTGTATCCTCCTCTTCTTCACGAACTTCCCTTTCGGATGATTCAGAGAAGGCATCAGATTCTTGAGAGAAGAAAATTGTTTCGATACGTATCCCTCCCACCAGGGTGCTCAGCAAAGTAGTTCCTTTTGGTGGAACCTCTATGGAGCCTTCATCGGCAACCTCCTTAGAGAAATCGATTTTATCCACGGCTTCTTTATATTTATTAACCTCTGATACCTTCCACTGCACCCCATCCTTTGTTACACCTTCAAAAGTTTTTTCTTTATCTCTCTTTTCATGTTTTTTCCCAAGTATCCCTAACAAAGCCTCTTCCGTTTTTGTTCTGGCAAGAAGTAATAATTCTGCGTGTCGATCAATTTTTTCTCTTAACCTTGCTGAATTCCCAATCAAACTAAAAAAAATCCCAATGGAAATTCCCACGATTGCCAGCGCAACCATAACCTCCAGGATAGTAAACCCTTTTTTCCCCTCGATTTTAGTATTTCTCAATTTCATCTACCTTTTGTGTTATGAGCGGTTCTATTTCCTTTAGTTTTTTCTGGAAGGCATTTGTTAATGCATCTGCCTCTTCCGCGTCATTTGCGATATATGGAGTTATGAGCATCAACAATTCACGCCTCACATTTTTAATTGAGGTAGATTTAAATAGATTACCCAAATAAGGAATATCTCCCAGTAGCGGTACTTTACTAATACTTTTTTCATCGCTTTGCTGGATGATACCACCCAGACTTATGGTATGGCTGCTCTTTATCACAAGGGAGGTTTCTGCATTGCGAGTAGTAAAGGTTGGCGAATTATTCACTCCTGTTTCAGTTACATTAGCATTACTCACTTCTTGCTTTATGTCCAGGGTAATATAATCATTTTCTGCAATGTGTGGCGTAACCGTGAGAATGATGCCGGTATCACGGTACTGTATCTGTTCAAAAGTAACCGTCGTACCCTGCTGTTGGCCAGCAGAAGTTTTAATAGGCACCTCTTCACCAACCTGGATATGTGCCGGCTGTTCATCCCGTACGAGGATATGTGGCGCTGATAATAATCGTACTTTTTTATTTGAGGCAAGGATATCCATGAGGAGTGAAAAGTTACCCTTGTTATATACTAACGTGGGTTTACCAGCCGTTCTTGTAAGATCATTTTGTTCAGGGGTAAACAATTGAAATAATTTCAAGCTCCCCGCGTCCAACGTCCATTCTGACTTGTATTCTAAACTGTCGTCAAGATCGATTTCCAAGATAAGCGCCTCTAAAAATACCTGTTGTGGTGTAGCATCCACGGCCTCTATGATCGACCTTATCGCACGATAATCAGTCGGCAATGCCTTCACAACAATCGTATTGGTTTTTGGATCAGCGACAACCTTCATTGCCTCAGGCTGTTTTTTTCCTGTTACCTTAGGCTGTGCAGCCATTTTTTCGCTGTAAATTTGTGTGAGCACCGGCACAATCGTTTCGGCCTTTTGGTGTTGTACTTTATATACATACACCTTGGTGTCCTCTTCCAACTCTGATAGAGGAACGTCAATGTTTTTCATCCAAAGGTCGATTTTTGGCAGGAGTTCAGGTAACTTTGTAACAACCAATATTTTATTGGAGTCAGAAAATGGGACGAAGCTAACTTCTCCCTCAGCGCCTGCCTTTGCCCCCAACGATTGAGCAAGGGTAGTAAGATCTTTTGCCACGTTTTTCCCATCGGCATATTTTAAATCATAAAATTTCATGGCCTTGCCTGAAAAAAAAGGCATATCAAAGGTTTTTATTAAGGTGAGCAGCTTTTCCATGTTTGATGCAGCTTCGACAATTATGATAAAGGGGGCGTCACCGTGGGTAACAATATTCCCCACACTCGTCATAAATGGCCTTAAAGTCGCATTTAAATTTTTCGGAATTTCATACTGAAGCGGCACAATTTGGATCATGATATTTTTATCGTACGGCGGAATTTTATCTCCGTAAACCACAATATTCGTCTCAGGACGAGTTTCTGCCTTGGGCAGTATTCGGTATAAATCACCATCTTTCATGATCGCAAAATCATATACATACAGTAAAGTATTAAGCATGGAAATGAGTTCTTCTTTGTAAACCTTCCCGGTGGCATGGAGATTGATTGTGCCTGCCACTCGTTTGTCCAAAATATAATTCACATTCAGAATTTCACCCAAGATAATCTGTAAAACATCTTTTAATTCCGCATTATCAAAATTAAAGGCAATATCGATTTTCTCTCCCGTGTATTCAGATTTGCGAATCGAAGGCTCAGGTTTCTTCGTCTCCTGTTTATAGAGAAATTCATCCGGGATTCCTTCTTGCTTCTCAACCGGGACATCCTCTTTCGGAGATATTTCAAATTCCCAGGGCTTTCTTTCTACTTCTTCAGTTGTTGTAGAAAGAGTAACCGGCGCTTTAAACGGTATAAAATCAGATTGCCTTATCTGTGTTTCTTTACAACCACAGAAAAACAGCAGAATAATTGCCTCTGCGAGGAACACGCATTTGTTCATCAATAAATCCCCCCATGAATGGGTAAATCTACCTTCGTTCATACCGCTCTCATTTTATCTGTGCCATACATTATCCTGGGAATGCAGCCAATATGAGTTTTTCATTATGTAATATGTTGGATCTAATTACTACTGGTGGGTGAACACAAAGTGGTGCGGAAGGGGGGACTTGAACCCCCACGTCGTTTTATTGACACTAGCCCCTCAAACTAGCGCGTCTGCCGATTCCGCCACTTCCGCTATTTATCGGATTGATCCTATCTGATTTAAACAAAGACACTTGCTAATTCTAACATCACACCAGAAAAAGTCAAAATAATTTTCATCCCTTTTCCGGAATGCTCATTGGGGATGCACAAGCAGAGGATTAGTCAATGAGAAAGGCAGAACTGTTGTCTGGAATACCAGGAATCTTAATTTATCAAACCTATGTTAAGGTTCTTCAGCTACATCGTTCATCTTTGCCCATCGTTTGCCCGAGGGTTTTTTCCAGCGAACGTCGACATATTCCATCAATTTTAGATTTGTGCCTTCTGTTTTTGCAATGCTTAGGAGGTTTTGCAATTTCTCTTCATTGGAAAGTTCATTCTGTTCATTACACAAAGGAGAACATCCCCAGCGTATCTGGGTATTGTTTTCCGTCCATAAAATGATATCACTCTTACCGGTAGAACGTCTTTTACATACGTTTGACACATCAACTGCTACAACTTTAAAAAGGTTATGAATATTATTTGCCCTGAGGAATTTCACCAGCTCTATTCCCGCCTTAATGCCTTTATCGTTCCATTCAGTTCCGTATAACGGCAATCTTGCAAGCTTACTACTCTGGATATAAGGACTATCATATTCTGTATTTTTTAATGCATAATATTCTTTCGGCAAGAAGACGCCTTCGTGATCCACGAGATAGGTGTTGTTTCTATTTTTGACAATAGCCATCGGTTTTCGGAGCTCGAGTTTAATGGCTAGCTTGTTAGGGAAAATCCTTTTGACCGAGTCCACGTTCTTCACGAGAACAACGCTCCCATAAATGTCTGCTATCTTTTGAGTCAAATTATTTTCATACATGCCGTATTGATCGCTCAAGGTCGCGATACGTTTTATATCATCAGCAAAATGATCGTTCATCCATGAGGGGGTGTGGAAAGAAAAAGTGGCGGGACTCACTTTGAAAATATTCAACTCTGTTAGGGAATACCATACCTTTTGTATCCCCCACAGAATAAGAATTATTATCGATGAAAATACGGCGAAACGGAAAAAAAAAGGATACAGCGTCCTTCTGAATGCGTGTATTTTAACCGTAATAGTATTCACAAACACTGTAAGAGTGGAGAACTGAAACATAGAGAGGCATTAATTTTGTATTGTTTCATTCACACTGACAAGCGCGCTCTGAAAGGCAAGATCAACAATTTTTCCACATAATGCGGAGAAAGAAATACCGGCTGCCTTTGCCGCCTTTGGCAATAAGCTTTTTTCGGTAAAACCGGGAATTGTATTTACTTCCAACAAATAAAATTCATTCTTTCCGTCAAACAACATGTCCACTCTTGAAAATCCTTTACACCCAAGCACCCTATGAGCGTGCAGAGCCAGTTCTTGTGCCTCAGCATAGAGAGAAGATGGAAGAACACCTATCTTGAGGAGTGAATTACCCGACTCATTACCGTCTTCCTCCGCAGTTTTTTCTACAATCAGATATTCTGTCCTGTTGTCCTTGTATTTAGCATCATAATTAAAAAATTCCATTGCCGGCTTAACCTCAATTACAGGCAATGCTCTGTCCTCTAATATACCAACAGTCAATTCACGCCCCTTTATATATTTCTCTATAAGCACCTCGTAACCAAATTCAAATGCTTTTTTCAAACCCAGTTGAAGGGTACTGATATCTTTCACTATTGATATACCAATGCTGGAACCGTTCCGTATGGGTTTTAAAACGACCGGCAATCCAAGCCTCATGATTTCGTATTGTATCTCATTTAATTCTTGGAATTCCGTCGCGGTGATATAATCTGGTGTTTTAAGACCGGCTTCGACAAAGCAGTTTTTTGTCGCTAATTTATCCATCGCAAGCTTGCTGGCAGTAATCCCCGAACCCGTATAGGGAATACCCTTTGATTCTAAGAGTTGTTGCACACCCCCGTCTTCACCAAAATACCCATGTAAAGCAATAAAAACAACGTCTTTTTCTTTCTGATCTAGTTCCTCAATCTTCTCATCTTTCACATCAATGCAGGAAACAGTAAACCCCGCATCCCCTAATGCCTTTGCCACTGCATTGCCAGAACGCAGTGAAATTTCACGCTCAGGAGATACTCCACCCATCAATACCACCACATGTTTTGGCTTCATCCGACACTCCCCCTTTTAGAATCTTGAAACTAAATCATAAGCAACTTTCCAAACATCACCAGCGCCCATGGTCATGACAATATCTCCCGGCCTTACCCTTGAGTAAAGCACATTTACAATATCGCCCAATTGTGGAATATATTGGATATCCATACCCGCATTACGGGTTTCTTCATATAACTTCATAGCATTCATAACGGTTTTTTCGTAATCATTATCCCGCGTTGCATAAATATCTGCAAGAATTACCCTGTTTGCATTTTGAAAAGATCGTGCAAATTCCTTCAATAAATGACGCGTTCTGCTATATTGATGGGGTTGAAATATACACCATATTTTTTTTTCAGGATACAGTTCCCGCGCCGCTCTCAGGGTAACACGTATCTCGGTTGGATGGTGTGCGTAATCGTCAATTACCGTAATACCATCCCGCGTACCAATAATTTGGAACCGTCGGTTTGCTCCATGAAAAGAGGACAATGCGGTTTTAATAGAATCCTTATCCACTCCAATAAAGGTACACACGGCAGTAGCCGCCAACGCATTCAATACATTATGAGAACCCGGTATTTGTAACGAAATTTCATCAAAAAATTTATCTTTATTAAAGACCCTAAATCTTTTTAGACCACTGCCACCGGAAAGGACTTCGCCATACCAATCAGAAGAGTTGTCAAGAGAATATGTTTCTACCTTACAATTTGCTTTTTGCATGGCAACGGCTATATTGTTGTCGTTGTCATTTACAACCAACAAACCGTCTTTTGAAATCGAGGATGCGAAGTCACCAAAGGCAAGAATTATTTTTTCAATGTTTTCGTAATAATCAAGATGGTCTTCTTCAATATTCGTAATAACTCCCACTTGTGGTGCAAGATTTAAAAACGACCGGTCATATTCACAGGCCTCCGCTACAAATAAATTTCCCTTCCCCAGATGTGCATTGCCACCAATGTCAGGCACCTCTCCACCGATAACAAAGGTTGGATCCAGTCCCGCCGTTTTCAGTATTGTGGAGATCATTGCACTTGTCGTTGTCTTTCCATGCGTACCACTGATCGCGATACCACGTTTTTCTTTCATTAATGAACCAAGAATTTGTGAGTATTTCACCACTTTTATACCCATTTTACGGGCAGTTTTCAGGTCCAGATTATCTTCAGAAATCGATGCCGATACTACTACCATGTCTGTTTCTGACGACACAAAACTCCCATCCTGCTTGGTATTAATCTTGGCCCCCATTCCTTCAAGCGTTGAAGTTAACGGAGATGTCCGTAAATCAGAACCAGCAACAATACAACCTTCATGAATAAGGATACGGGCAACGGCACTCATCCCAATACCACCAATCCCAATAAAGTATACGCAATGCCCCCGCAATGGCCGACAATCAAATTGAGTTTCTAACAACGATGCTGATACCGGTGCCATTTTTCCACGCTCTGATGAATTCATAACGCAATTCTCTCTGTTAGTCTAAAATAAGTTGTATTATTGGAAATGAGTTCCTTGTTTCCTATCCGTACCTCTATTTTCATTTTGTGCAAAAGCACATCGTTCACCAGTAAAATTAGCCAACAATCAGCGCAAATTGTGCACTCTTTAGACCAATCAACCTGCAAATATTATCCACCACATTCGAAGCCGCATTCGGAATCCCCATTCCCTTGCTAAACATCCTCATCCTATCATACTTCTCTTCATTATCAAGGATGTCTGTAATAAGTTCTATGATTTTCTCCGGCGTTAAGTCAAGCTGCTGTAATAAATACCCTCCTCCGTTACTTATGAGCTCCATTGCATTCCAATATTGATGGTTGTCTGCCGCGTACGGATATGGTATTAAGATAGCAGGAATACCCACTGCGGTAATCTCCGCAATGGTAGTTGCACCAGCCCTGCAAATAATTATATCTGCCATACTAAAAGCGGCACCCATATCATCGAGAAAACTACAAACAAAAACATTCATCTTCGTTTGTTTATATGCGGCCTTTGCCATCTCATAACCGTATTCACCAGTACAGTGGATAATCTGCAAATCGTTCTGCAAAGATTCTAATCTGGGCAAACATCTTAAAAACGTTTCGTTGATTGCCTGTGCACCCTGACTGCCGCCAGTAATCAGTATCGTTTTTTTAGAAGCGCTCAAACCAAACTTTTCAACAGAGCGCATTTTTTTACTCGACACAATACCCTTCCGAATCGGCGTCCCTGTTACGCGAACAACCTTTGCTTTGTTAAACCACTTGAGCGGTCCACGCCAATGGCAATACACTTCATCAACCCATCTGGACAAAAACCGGTTTGCTTTTCCCGGAATTACATTTTGTTCAAGTAATACAGAAGGTATACCGAGCAATTTTGCTGCAATAACCGGAGCAACGGACGCATATCCCCCTAAACCAACCACAACATCAGGGCAAAAATTTCTTACCGCACAGAGTGAGTCAAAAATGCCAAGTAACGTTGTACCAACACAGGTAACCATATGCTTAAGCGATTTCCCCCATTTTTCTGCCCGTACATGGCGATACTGGAACCCTTTCTGTTCCACACATCGTCGTTCAAATTTCTTATCAGATCCAAAAAACACAATCTCTGCTTCGGGAAATCTGGAACGAATTTCTTCTGCTGTACTCAGTCCTGCCATTAAATGCCCACCTGTACCACCCCCCGCAAAAATTATTTTCATTTTTTATACCCCTTTTTTCTCTACAAAATGCGGTACAAAAAGTAAACATTCATGACGCATTATGGAACTATAATGCGTTTAATATTTACACAGAATCCCCCGCTAGACAACTGATTTTCTACTTACCAAGAAAAGCCTGCTACCTTAGATGTCATCTTAGACCAAACCCTGAGAGGCAATATTCTATCGAGCTTGTTTTCCGATAGATATTCTTTATCCGTTGGCAAGCTTATTGTTTCACATGCGGAGGATTGTTTGGCTATATTGACTAGTATACCAATCCCAATCATGGAGAAGAGCAAAGAGGACCCGCCGGAGCTAATAAAAGGCAACGGAATACCTTTTGTCGGTACTGCACCTGAGACAACAGCAATGTTAAGCATCGCCTGCAATCCAAACATCACCGTAATTCCAAGCCCTAAAAAAAAGCCAAACACATCTTTCGCTGTATGCACAATCTTTAATCCCTGCCATAATAATAACAAGAACAGTCCGATAACAACCATCACCCCAAGAAAACCAAACTCCTCTCCTATGATGGTAAATATAAAATCACTATTACTTTCCGGTAAAAAAAGGAGTTTTTGTTTACTACCTCCCAGCCCTAATCCTGTCAAACCTCCGGAACCAAGAGCAATCCATGATTGAATTATCTGATATCCCGTACCAGAGGGGTCTTTCCAAGGATCGAGGAAGGCCAACAACCTGTCTCTTCTAAACTGAACATCAAACAACATCTTGTATATAGCTGGTGTAATAGCCATGGCGGTAAAAGAGACAAAAATAATTCTTGTCCCGCCAACAATAAGCATAATCATCGACAGTATTGCAATGAATGCGGCAGTCCCGAAATCCGGCTCCTTCAGCACCAGAGCACTTATTGCAGCAGTAACGCCCATAGGAATGACGAAACCACAGGTAAACTGAGACATCCGGCCCTGGTTTTTTGCAATGTAATTCGCAATAAAAATAAGCATCGCCAATTTCGCGAATTCTGACGGCTGGATGCCCAAAACGCGGTTAAGACGAATCCATCTCCGGGCACCATTGGTAACTGTTCCTATGCCCGGTAATAATACCATCACGAGCAGAATAAAAGACACGACAAGGATAGGAACACTTAATTTCTGCAAGTGATGATAATCAATCTTTGACATTGTCACCAAGAATAAGGAACCTATACCAATCCATAGAATATGCTTTATGAATTGATAACCAGTTCCGCCGGCGCCTGAAGTTGTCATATCTGTACTATATACCGTAACAATACTAAACCCCAACAGGACAACCACAATATAGATAATAACGTGCCACGGCTTCACTGATAGTTCCCCTTTATAATAACATAAGGCTACATACCGCCAGCAAGGCTGCGGTTACCCAAAACCTGACGGTGACTTTCGCCTCATGCCAGCCTTTAAACTGGAAGTGATGATGCAGGGGTGCACAACGGAAAATTCTTTTCTTCGTCATCTTATAGAAGGACACCTGCATGAGCACTGATACTGCCTCCGCAATAAAGATGCCACCAATAACAATCATCAACACTTCTTGTTTTACAATAATCGCAACTAATCCTAGCACACCTCCCAGGGTTAATGACCCTGTATCCCCCATAAAAACTTGCGCCGGAAAACAATTGTACCACAAGAACCCCAGACCTCCTCCTGCAAGTGCCGAGCAAAAAACACTCAATTCCCCACTACCGGGAACATATGGAATTCTTACGTAATTACTCAAATCTACCCTACCTGAAACATAGGCAATAACTGCAAAGGCTATCCCCGCAATTATGCCGCATCCTATTGCCAGGCCATCCAATCCATCCGTAAGATTTACGGCATTTGACATCCCTACAATAAAAAAAGCCACCACGATAATGTAAAAAGGTCCTAAATCAGGCTGAAAGCCCTTCACTACAGGGATGATAAGGTGTGTGCCCCAGGTAAATTTTTTCATGTGAAAATATAATATCAATCCTAAAATAAGCCCCAATGCTGATTGAAACAATAACTTTGAAATGTCCGTCAAACCTGCGGCCTTCGACTGTGTCAGCTTGATGTAATCATCGATAAAGCCCAGGACGCCAAACCATATCAACGTAAACATGAGTAAAAGGATATATTCATTGTACATATTGCACCAAAGGAGGGTCGAAATTAAAATAGACGCAATAACAATAATTCCCCCCATGGTTGGAGTATTTTTTTTGTCGGAGTGCATACGCCTGAGTTCTTCTGAGTCAGTTTTTGTGGTATCTTCACCAACCTTTAAAGCCCGAAGCCTTTTGATGAACCAGTGACCAAAAAACATGCTGATAAAAAATGCTGTAAAAGCCGCCAAACATGAACGAGAAGATATGTGTCTGAGAATTTCCAGCGAATGTACCGAAGAAAACCAATTGTATAACAAAGCCCTTTTACCTTTTTTAAAAGAATCTTAACCCATCAAATCCCAGTCAAAGTAAAGTACTCGAACGGATGAATGCACGCTTTATCCGTAGTTTCTGAACTTCTCAAGAATATTTTCCATGCGCATCCCCCTGGAACCCTTGATTAACACCGTATCATTCTCTCTGAATTCGCTCATTTCAGAGGCTGCAATGTCAGCTACATCTTTAAAGCTGACGACCCGTCTGTCAGGCATGCCGGCCAATTTTGCTGCCTTTGCAATTTCCGCAGCATAATTTCCCACCGCCCACAACAAATCAATGCCAAGATGAGCCACCGTCTCACCTATTTCCCTGTGTAATTGAACTGCGTCACTTCCCAATTCTAACATGTCTCCACAAATAAACACCTTTCTGCCCTTTGTATTAATCTCATGAAGATACGCCAGCGCTGCCCGAACAGATTCTGGATTTGCATTGTACGCATCATTAATAAAGGTAATATTTCCAATACGCTGATGCTCAATTCTCATCTGAGGAAGTTTGAAGGAAGAAAAGACCTCTTTTAGATGGTAAATATTGTGGCCTAATGCATGACAAACTGCAAAAGACGCCAAACAGTTAGTGATATTATGATATCCGGGAACGGGAAGATAAATTTCAAGGCATCCGTTAATCACCAAACGATATCCTTCATCTCCTCTCTTGGCGTTCGTACATCGTATATGTGCATGAGGGCTAAACCCAAAGCCTACTTTTTTCCCTTTAAATCCATCGGCAATCTTGACACACCAGAGATTATCAACATTATAAACAAATACCCCATCCTTGCTGAGATTTTCCAGTATTTCCCCTTTTGCCGATGCAACCCCTGCCATGCTTCCAAGACCTTCCAGATGCGTTTGGGAAACGTTTAGAATGACTGCAATATCAGGGGCGCCAATTTCAGACAGGCGCCGAATTTCCCCAGGAGCATTGGTACCCATTTCAAGCACCCCATATTGATGCCTGTTTTCTATTTCAAATATGGTTACCGGTACGCCAATAAAATTATTAAAGCTTCTTTGTGATCTTACGACTGAGCCAAACTGAGATAGGACATGATACGTCATTTCTTTCGTCGTTGTTTTTCCGTTACTTCCGGTAATACCAATAATTTTTGCCGTTAATTTTTGGCGGTAATACCTTGCCAAATCTCCGAGTGCCGTCACCGTGTCTTTTACTCGAATCACCGGGAAATGCTCATATCCTGAATCAATCTTTTCCACATGCGAAACCACTGCACCCACTGCCCCAGCCTTCATTGCCGGTACGATATAGTGGTGACCGTCAACACGCTCTCCTTTGAGTGCAAAAAAAATATCACCGTTTTGAATAGTTCGGCTGTCTATCGATACACCCTTTACCTTCACATTCTTTCCGGCACATAGCATTTGTCCATTGACAGCTTCTAGAATTTCATTGAAATACAGGTATTCCATTTCGTATCTTATTTTTTACCCTACGATACCATACTGCCCTGTAAAATTTGCCTTGTAACCTCACGATCATCGAAAGAAATCGTGACGCCCTTTGCTATCTGATTTTGTTCATGCCCCTTTCCCGCAATGATCACAACGTCACCCTTTTTTGCTTCTGAAATAGCCTCTTGAATAGCAGTTTTTCTATCAGCTTGCACCCGGAAACAAGCTTCCTTCTTTACTCCTTTTTGAATCTCACTGATAATGGCGATGGGATCTTCTGAACGAGGATTATCGCTTGTTATCCAGAAAAGGTCTGAATATTTTTCTGCAATATGTCCCATCTTGGACCTTTTCTTTCGGTCTCTATCTCCACCGCATCCGAAGACCAGGATGATTCGGCCTTTCGTGACCGCCCGAAGGGTACGTAAAACTATCTGAAGCGCCTGATGCGTATGGGCAAAATCAACGTACACAGTGTAATCCTTTCCGCAGTCAATTCTTTCCAGTCGGCCGGGTACCGCTTTTAACGATTCAATACCGGTTTTTACCACATCAAGGGTAAAACCCAACGCTAACCCATTTGCAGCCGCTGCCAATGCATTATAAACATTATGCTTCCCGATCAAATTCAAATCAATCCGTATTTTACCCCAGGGGGAATTCAGTAATATTCGTGTTGTATTAACCCCTGTCTGCAGTATTTCGGCAGCCACATCTGCATTCTTTTTCTTTATGCCATACCAAACTACCTGAGCCTTTGTGCATTCAGCAAAATGTTTACTGGCATTATCATCCGCATTCAATATTGCAAATGAATCCGAATTCAATCCCTTTACCAGTTTGAGTTTTTCGGTTCTATAATTCCGTATATTCGCATGATAATCAAGATGCTCGACAGATAAATTCGTAAAAATTGCAGAACGAAAACAAACCCCTTCTACACGATACTGAGAAAGTGCATGAGAAGATACCTCAATTACAGCATATCGTATGCCTGATCTGAGCATCTCAGCAAAATAACTGTGCAGTTCGACCGATTCAGGCGTTGTTTCCTGTGCAGGGATTACTCTTCTTCCTATCTGATACTGAATCGTGCCGATCAGTCCTGCTTCATTACCAGAAGCCTCGATGATTGACTTCGTAAAATAAGAAGTTGTTGTTTTGCCGTTTGTCCCTGTAATGCCAATCACGGTCATCCGTGAAGAAGGTTCTCCATAGAAACGGTTACTCATGACTGCCAGGGCAAAGCGTGTATCAATTACCATAATCTGGGGTATTCGTGGAGCCAGCTCGATCTTTTTTTCTACAATAAGGGCGACAGCCCCTTTCTCAATTGCATTTGCAACGAAATCGTGCCCGTCTACTTTATGACCTTTAATGGCAACAAACGCGTAACCCTTTTTTACTTTCCGAGAGTCGTGGGTTATCCCATACACTTCTCTCTCCACAAAATCACAAGATTTATACTCTTTCAAGCATGAACAAAGCTCACTTAATTTCGTAACCATCTACTTTGTTTTCTGCAAAATTCCACTTTTCCTTTGATCGGAGAAAAAATTTATTTTCAATGTTGCATCAAAACCTTGTGGTTTCTTACTTCCCGGTCGGATGGTTTGTTCGTCCAAGTATCTCGTTTTGTTAACTCTGTCAACTTCCCCGGCATATTCCCGTAAAAGCTTGTCCAGAATTTCCCGATTATGGGTCAGGGACACTTCAAGCTCTTTTTCCGTTTTATACCAATTGTACCTTAAAACGAGATTCTGCTTTTCGATTCCTTTTTGCATCATTTTTTCCTCCTCGATTCAGCGCATATCAGGCCACTCCAAATATTTCAAATACTGTATCAAAAAGATTCTTGCTTTTTAGTAGTCAGGACGTCTTGTCACCCCTTTCTCATACGAACAATGTATGAATCGACACAATCATTGCATCGCCATTTTAAACCCAGACGGCTCCTCGCCAAGATAAACAAGTGACCGCAGAATGATTTCCCTGACAACAGGGGCTGCAACCTTGCCACCATAGTACTCACCCTTCTGAGGCTCGTTGATCATAACTAACACACAAATGCGGGGACGCTCAGCAGGTGCGTATGCAATAAAAGAACCCACATGCTTATCATGAGAATATCTTCCACCGCCATGGACTTTCTGTGATGTCCCAGTTTTTCCCGCAACATCATATTCCAGGAGGTTTGCATTCCCCCCTGTGCCATCGGTAACGACCTTCATCAAAATAGGATTCATGATTGCACGCGCAACATTTGAACTCATTACACGTTTAAGATCTTGTGCAGACTGACATTCTTCTTTTCTTTTATTGTCATTGCTTGTCGTTGCTTTAGCAATTTTTGGTTTTATCATTTGTCCGCCGTTTGGAATGCAGCAAAAAGCGGTAATAAACTGAAGAGGTGTAACTGCAATCTCATGCCCTATCGAAATAGATATGAGAGAATATTTCTTTGACCATTGTTTCAGGGGATGAAAAACACCTCCTGTTTCACCTGGCAGTTCAATCCCTGTCTTCTCACCGAAATTGAACTGCTTAAGGTACCGGTACATCTTTTCATTCCCCATACGCAAGCCCACTTTAGCCATTCCGATATTACTTGAATGGACAATAATATCAGAAATCGCAAGATTTCCGTAATCGTGAGTATCGTGCAAACTTCTCCCCTCTATTACAGAAGCACCATGATCACAGGAAATAACATCGTCGGGTTTCGCCAAACCATGCTCAAAGACACCTGAAATCACGATGGGTTTTATCAATGAACCCGGCTCGTAGCTGTCCGTAATAGCTAAATTTCTCCTTGCGTAGGGAGGATATTTCTTCACATGGTTGGGATCAAAGGTGGGATAATTGGCCATTGCCAGCACTTCACCGTTCATGGGGTTCATAACAACCGCCGTTGCAGACAATGGCTTGCATTTTTCACAAGCAATTTCAAGCTCATCTTCCGTGAGCCGCTGAATGTTAGCATCAATCGTCAGAACAACCTGATTCCCGTGCCGTGGCAATCTGATCTCTGCATCTGGTGTGATAATGTGACGCTGCAGCGCGTCTCGATTGATCAGTTTATATCCTGGTTCTCCGGACAACACATCATCGAATGATCGTTCAATACCCTCGAGTCCTCTCTCGTCAATATTGGTAAATCCAAGAACGTGACTCCCTAAACTCCCGTTAGGATAAAAACGGTGATACTCGTGTTTTACATAAACCCCTTTTAAAGATAATTTTGTGACTGCATTACGCTCTTCATCACCTATCTTCCGTTTAATCCAAACAAATCGTTTATCCTTATTCAGAAGTTTCACCAATTTCGAAGAGTTAAGCTTTAAGACCTTGCTTAACCGGTATGCTACCGCGGGAACATCTTCAATTTCTGAGGGGTCTGCATAAACAGAGTCCACTTGCAAAGATTCTGCAAGGGTAAGCCCGTTTCTATCCAAAATCGACCCTCTTCTTGCCGGCAACTCAACCTTTTTACATTGCTGCACCCTTGCTAATTTGCTGTATTTATCATGATCAATTAACTGAATACGCCCAAGGCGAACAGCTAAAACAAGGAATGCAATGATAAGAAGAACGCCCGTAATATTCGCCCAAAATTTATGCTTTTTCAACGACATCACGTTGGCAACCCCACAAAGATGTTCGAAACGAAATCAAAAAGGTAAAAAATTTTACGGACGCTTTCGAGACAAAAAACAACTTTACCCCGAAAGCGTCCGGGAGGAGGGCTCAACATAAACCACAAAACACTCGGAATTCTAATTATGCAATGAACAACAATCTACCCTGGATATCTTTTGCGTAAATACATCTTTATGAACAACCGTTTTCATCGCCTTCATTACATCCTTTTTCAGCTTTATATGCCAGGCGATCATCCCCGCTTCGTCTTCCTGGGGAACAAGAGGCAGTTTGAGAGATTGTACCTTATAGACAATAACCTCAGGAGATTTTAACCGATCAACATAGTAATTCAGTTTTCTGTTCTTTTCCGATAACTCATCACAATTCTTTTGTAATTTCGCTACTGAGTATCCTGTTTCTATAATTTTATTTCTTTCTGATACAACAAATATTGCCATTGCGATAGTAATAGTAAACATCAATAACATTCTCGATATGCCCATATTAACTCCTTTCTGCCGCTCTAAGTTTCGCACTCCTGCATCGGACATTTTTTTCCATCTCAGCATCACAGGGAGTTACCGGCTTCTTGGTAAGTATCTTAAATACCTCTTGATTCGCTCTTTCTATGAATTTTTTCTTTACTATACGATCCTCAAGGGAATGAAAACTGATAATTACGATGCGAGCCCCTGTCATCATATAATTATGGATTTTACCTAAAAAAACCTCTAAACTCTCCAGCTCCTTATTTACCGCAATTCTCAGGGCCTGGAATACTCTTGTTGCAGGATGGATTTTGCTCTTTCCCCGCGGAACAACCCGTTCAACGACCGCAGCCAGTTGTCGTGTTGAAGTAATCCCCGCCTCCCTTTCTTCCCTTTGTACGGCTCTTGCAATCCTTCGTGACCATCGCTCTTCACCATATTTTTTCAATACCGTTTCCAATTCACGTTCAGATAACCTCCGGATCAAATCCTGTGCAGTACCAGACGCTGATCGATCCATTCTCATATCAAGCGGCCCTTCTTTAGTGAAACTAAAGCCACGTTCTGCCTGATCAAACTGCACGGAGGATGCCCCCAAATCAAGCAACACCCCATTAACCTTATCAACTCCTGCCTGGTGCAATACTTCATCAACTTCGGAATAATCGGCATGATAAAGTTTAAAAGTACCCTCTGTTTTTGATAGCGTTTGCTTTGCAACTTGTAATATTTCCCTATCCTTATCAATACCAATCAGCAATCCACGGGGTTGAATTTTCTCCATGATTTTCATTGCATGTCCACCGTTACCGACAGTGCCATCTAAAATAATATGCCCTGATTGTGGTTGTAAATAATTCAGAACTTCTTCGGCTAATACCGGTATATGCACAAGACCGATTGTTGGGTATTCCATGATATTGCAGTATTATGGAAAAGATGCATACCATTCTTGACAGAAGACTTTAGGCATTCAAAATAAGCCTTCCGCAATTTCTTCATATGCTTTTCCGTATTCTGATGTAAAATCATTCCAACTTTTTTCATTCCATATCTCAATACGCTTATTTAACCCTGCAATCACAACGTTTTTTTTAATCTTTGCATAGTCTTTTAAGATCTGAGGAATTAGTATACGACCCTGTGGGTCACATTCAGGAATTTTCTGTGCAGCGGAAAAAAAAAGGCGCTGGAATTGACGCGCCTTCATATCAGCAAACGAGTGTTGTTCTATTTTTGAAACTACGTTGTGCCATGAATTTGGTGTAAACATGAACAGGCAGCCATCAAGCCCTCGAGTTATGAAAAACCCCTTTCCTTCCACGTTCGTATCAATACTGTCACGAAGAGGAACCGGGATGGCAAGCCTGTTTTTATCATCTATCGTGTGATGATATTCGCCGGTGAACATTTTCACTTTCTCCCACTTTTCACCACTTTACACCACTTTGACTAGACATTAAACTTTTTTATTTATTTGTCAAGTAATATTTTTATACCCCTTTCGCTTGCACAATATCAAAACCTCTTTAATATACAAACTGTTGTTCTATACTTTTTGAAAGATACTACATATAACACTATTCTCAGCACGACATTTATTTGGAAATATTTAAATATTTTAGACGTCATTTTTGAATTCGTGATGAAATTATGCGACTTGATTCTCTTTTTTTGAGATGGTATCATAATTTATAAGAATATGGATTCTACCGCATCGAAACCTTTGAATTTTTATCCCAAGCTATCCGGCTACGACTACGATCTTCCCAAGGAATTGATCGCACAACAACCTTTAGAAAACCGGGAAGACGCAAGATTGTTAATCTTGTACCGGAGCACCGGAAGGATCGAACATCGCAAATTTTATGAAATTACTGAATATCTCTGCCCAGGAGATTTCCTCGTTCTCAACAACACCAAGGTTATACCGGCATTGCTCCCGGGAAAAAGGATCAGCGGCGCATCCCTTGAATTATTACTTACTGAGGAAAGGAAGGAAAACCAATGGAAGGTGTTAATTAAATCAAACGCCAAATTAAAGATAGGCGAGGAAATTCATATTGGAGACAGCGACCTCTCTGCGAAAATCCTTAGAAAAGACGAAGACGGTTCATGGCTTATTCAATTTGATAAGAATTGCCATATAAAAGACATGCTCGTTCGATTCGGAAAAATGCCTTTACCCCCTTATATAAAACGCACTGAAAATAATAGTTCGTTATGCTCTTCCGATAAGGAACGGTATCAGACGGTGTTTGCGCAAAATGAAGGGGCAATTGCTGCACCCACAGCGGGTTTGCACTTTAGCCAACATATTCTTGAGAAGATAAAAAAACACGGAGTAGAGATCGGATTTGTTACTCTCCATGTCGGCATGGGAACATTTTTACCCATCAAAACAGATGATATTCAAAAACATCAGATGCAGAAAGAATACTACGAATGCCCTGGAAAAATTATGGAAAAAATAAAAGAGACAAAAGAACATCAGCATCGTGTAATCGCTGTGGGTAGCACCTCCTGCCGTGTTCTGGAGTCTGTTGCCATGAACACCATAACTCCCCAAACCTCCGGGTGGACAAATCTATTCATTTACCCTCCTTATCATTTTCAGTATGTTGATGTTTTACTTACCAATTTTCACCTTCCCAAAACCACGTTACTGGTGCTGGTTTGCGCCTTTGCGGGAAAGGAAAACATTTTAAACGCCTATGAAATTGCAAAAAAAGAGGGCTACCGTTTTTTTAGTTATGGTGATTGCATGATGATTGTCTAACTCACCGCCAAAATAGATTAACACGCAGGTTGTTTATGAAAAAGAGATGTGTCTTGCTTCTATCACATTCAACCTTTCATAGTTTCATAGTCTTATGGCAGAAATAATTACCGTGGGAAAATCGAGCATTTCTTTATCACCAAATGCCCGATTAGTGCTTGAAAAAAGATATTTAAAAAAGGATGATTCTGGTCGCACAGTTGAATCGCCAGAGGATATGTTCCGCCGGATTGCAAAAAATATCGCATCAGCGGATTTGTTATACAACAGAAGGGCTGACATTGTATCAAGGGAAGAACAATTTTATAACCTCTTAACCTCCCTCCGATTCCTGCCAAACTCCCCTACCCTGATGAATGCAGGAAGAGACCTGCAGCAACTATTTGGATGTTTTGTGCTTCCCCTTGAAGATTCTATCGACAGCATCTTTGATACCGTGAAACAAGCGGCCTTAATCCACAAAAGCGGAGGTGGTACAGGCTTTTCCTTTTCGCGCATTCGGCCAAAAAATGATATGGTAAGCACTTCTGGTGGTTGTGCTAGCGGTCCTGTTTCCTTCATGAAGGTCTTCAACGAGGCTACTGAAGCTATCAACCAGGGAGGTTTTCGGCGCGGAGCAAACATGGCTGTATTGCGCATTGACCATCCCGATATCCTCGATTTCATTACAGCAAAACAGGTCGAAGGTGTATTAACAAATTTTAATATCTCCGTTGGAATCACTGATACATTTATGCAGGCCGTAGAAAGAAACGAAGACTTTCCCTTAATTAATCCCCGAACAAAAGCCGTGGTAAAAATCTTAACCGCGAGAGAACTCTTTGAACAAATTGTCCATTCTGCATGGGAAAACGGGGAACCAGGCATCCTGTTTCTGGATACCATTAATGCCGCTAATCCTACACCGGTTCTTGGAGAAATCGAAGGGACAAATCCCTGCGGAGAACAACCGCTATTGCCTTTTGAGGCGTGTGTTCTGGGGTCAATCAATCTCTCCAGAATGACCATACTACAAAATGGGAAATATGAGATTGATTGGGATTGCCTTGAAAAAACTATCCATCTGGCCGTGCGTTTTCTCGACAATACCATCGATATCAACAAATATCCTTTACCCCAGATCGAACATCTGACAAAAGGTAATCGGAAGATAGGTCTTGGAATCATGGGACTTGCTGATTTATTTATTCAACTTGGCATTTCATACAATTCCGAGAAGGCCGTTCAATGCGCCGACGAAGTCATGCGTTTCTTTTCCCAAAAGGCGAACCATGCCTCCGTCAT
Source organism: Candidatus Brocadia sp. WS118 (assembly GCA_007618135.1). GTDB lineage: Bacteria > Planctomycetota > Brocadiia > Brocadiales > Brocadiaceae > Brocadia. The sequence goes on from PHFX01000153.1 coordinate 42,055, forward strand.
ACTTGCAGAAGAACGTGGCGCATTTCCGAACTATCAGAAAAGTATTTATGCCCAAAAGAACGGCACCCGATTTCGAAATGCAGCACGAACAACTATTGCACCAACCGGCACCATCAGTATCATTGCACATTGTTCCAGCGGCATTGAGCCTTTATTTGCCATTGCCTATACCCGGCACGTCCTGGTAGAAAGCGGATTACCGGAAATACATCCCATATTCGAACACATTGCAAAAACACGAGGTTTTTATTCAGAAAGGCTGATTGAGGACGTTTCAAGGGAAGGATCAATACAAAATATTCACGGAATACCGGAAGAGGTAAAAAAAATATTTATTACCGCTCAGGATGTTTCTCCGGAACAACATGTAAAAATACAGGCAGCCTGTCAAAAATACGTCGATAGCGGTGTATCGAAAACCATTAATTTCTCAAAAGAGTCTACCATCGATGATGTTAAAAATGTGTTCTCCTTAGCTTATAAAAGTGGATGCAAGGGCATCACCGTGTATAGAGACAAAAGCCGCGTCTCGCAAGTTCTTTCCATTGAATGCACCTGCACAAAACAGCTGATAAAATAAATTGTATCATCCTCTTATACTCTTTATCTTAACCATTTATCACACACAAAAAAAACTTGCACCACCCTGTTGAATCCAAGACTCAAAATTTTCCGATACAAATCCCCCTCAGCATTTAAGCACTTCTTTTAAATATACCTGAACCTTTTTACCATCCACTTCACCGCCATGTTTGTTCATAATAAGCTTCATTGCTACACCCATCTCCTTTGCAGTATATTTATTTGTTTCAATGACCTCATTAACGATCTTCTTGATTTCATCGTCTGACAATTGTTTCGGCAGGTATTCCTCAACAATTGAAATCTCTCCGTCTAGTTCCTTCACCTTTTCGGGCAGATGCAGCTTTTCATACTCTTCACGGGATTTCTTCAATTTCTTGCAGTAGCCGCGAGCAACATCCACATAATCAATTTGGTCCTTAGGCTTCCCTGATGTATCAGCAATCTTAATATCCGCAAGGATCATACGCAGAACCGATGTCCTTAATTTGTCCTGCCTCTTCATAGCACTTTTTAAGTCTTCCGTTATCCGCTCTTTCAAATTCATAGTTATTCCTCTTTAAATGAATATCCTCCGACTTTATGCCCGCAGTTGGGACAATACAAAGGAGTACCTTCATAATATTTTCCGCAATATTTACACGGCGTCAGGATTTCTATTTGCTTAGCTTGCTTTGTTCTCATGATCAAATAAACTGGCAAAACGACAATCATGAGCAAAAAGACCCCCATCATCCAACCAATGGCTGCAGGAGTCTTATAGCCCCTTTTTTTTGCATCAGCATATACCCAGACAGCCACTGCTGCTGCAATAAGTAATCCGATAAATCTCATCATATAATTTGACCTTTCAAAAACATCTGTGAACTATACCACATACAATTTATCGAGTCAAATAATTATCCCACGAATATCCCTCTCAGGGGAATACGGGAAAATTACCCTTGAAAGAATTATTTCTTTTAGTACAATAACGCAACTGATTGTTTTTAGCACTTTGTTCCATCTTAGGAGACGTGTTCATGATATACCTCTACACCGCAGAGAATTGTCCCAAATGTGAGTCTTTAAAGAAAAAATACCGTGCAGAAGGAATTCGTTTTGTCGAAAGGAATGCAGACCGCATTAAACAGCCTGAAGATGAAATTGATCAGGAGGCTTTAGTACAAGCTTCAATGCAAAATATGGAATTACCCGTTGAGGTAAATGCCTGAATTTTAAGACTTAACCAGTCCCCAGCGTTCGCGTATATGCCTTTCCACTTTCATAAAAAACAGCCTGTCGACTAAGATACCGATCAAAATAATTACCATCATTACGGCAATGACCTGGCTCATGTCATTGAGTTCGCGCCCGATCATTAAAAGATGCCCTAATCCGAGGCATACAATTAATAATTCTCCCGCCATTAATGAACGCCAGGCAAAGGACCAGCCTTGTTTCATCCCTATAATAATATGCGGGAGGGCTGCCGGAATGATCACCTCAAGATATAATTTCCATTTTTTTGCCCCCATGGTCTTCGCAGCACGAATATAGAGCGGGGGCACATTTTTTACTCCGGAATCCGTCCCGGTAGCAATCGAAAGTACCGCACCCATAAAAACCAAAAATATAATCGCCCTGTCGTTTAAACCAAACCAAAGCAGGGAAAGAGGTAACCAGCAAATTGTCGGCAATGTCTGTAAACCGGAAATCAAAGAACCCAGGGTATCCTCAAAAATTCGGAATCTCCCAATAAGCAAACCTACAAAAATACCAACACCAAGAGAAATTCCATAACCAATGGCAATTCTTTTCATGCTTATTGCCACTCCGATCAAAAGGCTTTGATCCTGAAATCCACGAGCCAACGTTTTACATACTGAAACAGGAGAAGGAAGGACATATTCTGGCCATATACCTAACCAAAACAGCAGTTGCCAGAGACCTGCAAGCAAGGTAAAAAAAATTGCCCTTTTCAGCATACCGTACATGTTAAATGCCTCCCCCTATATCCGTTTTCGCAGGCTCTACTGATGTACATTTTATATCACATTCCACACACGAATCTGCATCCATCTCACACCTCACCACCTTATCAATCTCGGCCTTTAATTCCTGCATGATCCTTGTGGAATATTCTGCCACATTTACATCGTTATCATCGCGGGGCCTTGGTAAATCTATAGCAAACTCCTTCTTAATCCTGCCGGGTGAAGTAGAAAGGATAAATATACGATCTGCCAGACACACCGCCTCGCGAATATTATGGGTGACAAACAGGATCGTCTTCTTCGTCTTCATCCAGATATTCTGCAATTCGTAATGGAGTATCCATCTCGTTTGTGCATCTAACGCGGAGAAGGGTTCATCCATCAAAAGCATCTCCGGATTCATTGCAAGCGCCCTCGCAATTGCCACCCGCTGCTTCATACCACCAGAAAGTTCATGGATATGGGAGTTCTGAAATTTTGTCAGATGTACCATCTTGAGATACTCAAGGGCAATATTTCGCCGCTCCCTGCCGCTTATGCCTTTCAGTTTTAAACCAAATTCAACATTTTTTATCACATTGAGCCAGGGAAACAGGGCTGCTTCCTGGAATATAACAACCCGGTCCGGCCCTGCGCCTTGAATTCTGCGGCCATTAGCCCATACATCACCAGAATCTGCCTTTTCCAGCCCCGCAACGATATTCATCAGGGTGGTCTTCCCACATCCCGACGGTCCGACAAGACACACGAATTCCCCCTGGTTGATTTCAAGATTTATGTCTTCCAGCACATAAACACTTCCATTTTTTGACTGAAATGATTTCGATACATGCTGAATGCACAGATCCCGTTTTGCGCTATTTGCCTTTGATGTTCCCTGCCCACCATCAATCTTCACATAATCCAATTCAATCAGGTTGTCAACTCCCACGCTTTCTGACATTGATTCCTACCTCCAAAACCTTACATTCGTTATTATTTACTTACCTGGGGCAAAGACCGCTCTTTCAGCACCTCATTGAGTAATTTCAGGTCAACCAGACCCGACAAATCGAATTTCTGACTTCCTAAAAAACCTGCATCATATGCCATTTCCGCATACGAGAACAAAGACGGAACGATGGGATCATACGTAGCTTCCAGTCTTGAGAACGCATCCTTTATAACTTCTTCAGGAAGAGATACGCCCGAAAGTGCCTTAATCTGCTCACCAATAACCTTCTTTGCCTTTCTTGGATGTTGATTCATCCATCGGGTTATCTTCACATGAGCCGCCAACCACCGTTTGACGCGATCAGGATGGTTCTTTAAAAAATCTGTGCCTACAATCAGCAGCGTTGAACTAAACCGGCCGTCTTTCCACAAGGTCCTTTCATCAAGAAAGACCTCTCCATCTGCCTCGCTGATAATTCTTGCCCCCCAGGGTTCTTGCACCCAGGCACCATCAATTTGTTTCCTCATAAACAGGTTTAAAATATCAGGATTACGCAAGGGGAGAATATCAACCGTTCCACCCTTTTCTCTTGGCTTCAAACCGAAGTTTCTGATATATCCACGGAGGGCGATGTCCTGTGTGTTTCCAAGCTGAGGGGTTGCGATCCTCTTTCCGGCAAGATCCGTAGCCTCTTTTATATGGGAATCCTTTCTTACAACAAAGAGAGCGCCACCGCTTGCCGCGCCTGCAATTACCTTTAACGCCTTTCCACCTGAGCGCACATAGCCGTTTATAACCGGACTCGGGCCAACACATGCAATGTCTATATCCCCGGAAAACACTGCCTCAATAAGAGACGGCCCTGCATTAAAAAGCGTCGTCTTTATCGTAACCTTTGGCCCCAGATACGCTGCAAAGGTACCCTCAGCTATTCCAACGACAGTCTGTGCATGGTTTATATTAGGAAAATATCCGATTCGGACAGTAGCATTATCGACACTTTTTGAACAGCCAACACCGCACATTATAAAAAAGAATAGTATCGACGAACTCACCCACAGCCTTAGCATATCCATGACAACTCTAATTAAATATTATAAATCCTACAAGAATAGTAGATAATTATGAAAAATTTATTAAATCGTATAGGTCAACACGCCGGTTTCTTTTTTTTCCATAGAATCCTTAACACGGCTACACATATCTGCAAAAGTCATCCTATCTAATACATCCGTTATAGCATTTCGAATGTCCAACATTACACCACGGATTACACAAGTAACCTCTTCTGAACATGGCTTATATGATATTTTGCTGACGCAATCTACCGGCGCAATCGCTCCATCAAGTGCGCGAATCACCTCCCCCAAGGTAATCAAATCAGGCGAGCGCGCAAGTTCATAGCCACCATTAAGACCTATCTTGCTGTTCAAAATACCCACCTTCCTTAGGACCAGGAGAATATTTTCTAAAAATTTTTGCGGTATCTTTTCCTTCGCAGAGATTTCCTTAATCTGGATAGCTCCTTTCTTATACTGCATCGACAGATAAATCATTGCTCGCAGGGCATAGTCGCTCTTTTTTGAGAGTTTCATATTTTTCAACTGCTTATATATAATCTATATAGAATTAATAGATATTTATAGAAAGAATAACATAGTTACAAAAAATGTCAACTATTTTTTTACATCGTCTCTGCTGCTTTCATAATGGCTTTATCCAGCGCAGTGAATTTTTCTGCATAATCAACGCGTTCACACCTCAAATCGGAGACTTGGCCTATAATGCTATTCACATCATAAAATTTTTCCACATGATATTTGGATAAATCCATGCCATCCACAAACGCAGGCACTTCAAGATTCCAGTATTTATCTTTGCCCCAGGTAATAGTGCCACGCACAATCCCCCTGATAATAGCCGACATCTCAGGGATTTCAATCCGTTGAACCTTGCGCTTAAATATTTTTGCACCGTTTGGCTGATTTTCAATAATCTCCCCAATACCGCCGGTATTTAACTGATAGCACCAAACTCTCCCCTCATGCCGTTTCACAAAATCGTAAAACCAATTCCCCTCATACGCCTTATCTCCAATAATAAACGGATTGGTACCCACCTCCCGGATAGATTCCCCTGCACGTTTTGGGTCACCTGCTGACGTCTCAATCGATTCTCCCAGCATAAAGGTAGCTGCTGCCTGTTCGGGTGTCAGTCTGGCAGCAAGAGGCACTACGGTGTGGCGACGGGTAATAAAGGCGATAATGAGCCCATCCATATCATTGACAGGCGGCAAATTAATGCTCTGTGAAATATACGGACTCAGATCCTCTCGCATCATGATCCCTCGCCCGTTACTGGTTAAGGTATCGTCTTCAAAATAGATATTCCCTTCATAATCGATCATCACGTTCTCAAAAATAGCGTCACGGGATGTTGCGGCTTTATAAATAATTGGCTGTGTAACAGCGTCGAGCCCTTCCGTCTTCAAATAGAATCCACGTTCAGAGCCATAAGCAGAACCATCCTTCTTGAGAAACACGACATCATCCTGGAGTATCTCAATGCCTTCATCCTTATCGTTTAAGCCATGGGTATGGCAGGTATGTGTTGTCTTCCCTGTACCGCTCATCCCAAAAATGAGCATCCCGTATCTTCTAATCCGACCATCAGGCCCCTTTGCCTTTAAAATCTTTGATCCTGCATGCAAGCCGAGCATCCCTTTCTGCTTGGCGTTCCACATAGCCATCCTCAGGAACCCCTTCTTGGATTCACCATAATAATCAGTACCCAAAACAATGGTCGTACTGATCTCCGGAAAAACCAGAATCTGCCGTTCGCCTTCCTGCCACTCGGGGATGTACACAATATACTGTTTCGGCTCACTATCAGACCTGACAGGAAAGAGTGTCGCCCACGTCATATACGCAAGCCGGACCATCTCGGGTCTCTGGATAGAAACAAAAATATTACAATTCGGTGAAAATTCACCATTATTCCCCATCGTTCGATTAACCAAAACCATGGGCGCCCGCTTGACATATTCTTCAAGGGCAGTTAATGTTTTGGAGAGATTATTCATGATCTCCGTTTGCTGTGGATTCAGTTTCTTCTGACTCACCGCATCGCTTCCCACATATACGGTCACCTTTGCACTGCGATTTTTTACGGTAGAATGAACCGTTACATTTCCAAATTTTGTAAATGACGCAAATCGCTCTGCGCTGCGGCGCAGTGTCCAATCCCGGGAATGAATAACATTCTGAGCGCCCGTTAAGCATTCTATAATCCGGTTAACTACCTGAAATTCTTTTGTGGATGAAGTCGTTGCTGACGGCATGGTAAATCCCCTTATCTACGGAAATGAGTATTATTCCCGATGTCTCTGAAACAAACGCTGCAAGCCTATTATAAAATTTTCTTATTATAATGGAATTAATCATTTATGCAAATAAAAATGGAGTTGTAAAGTATTTATTTCATGAAGATCATGCTTGATACCAATATCTGCCTTTACCTCATCAAACATCAGTCAGAAAAAATTATAGGACAGTTACAAAAACACACCGCAGGTGAAGTGGGCATTTCTGCCATCACTCTGGCAGAACTTCAGTATGGGGCATCCAAAAGCCAGCACAAGAAGCAAAACAGAATTGCCCTTGAAGAATTTGTTCTGCCTCTCGATATTGCCCCTTTTGATGAAAAGGCGGCAGAAGCATATGGATTAATCCGTTCACAACTTGAGAAGATTAGCAAGCCTATTGGCTCTTTGGATACCCTGATCGGTGCGCATGCCCTGAGTCTCGGCGTTGCCCTTGCCACGAACAATATCAGTGAATTTAAGCGTATCAGAAACCTGAAGGTTGTGAACTGGACGGCCTGAGAGAGAAACAATTATGATGCGAAACAAAAAGATATTATAGATACATTTTTAGTGCAAGGAGGGGGTGCAGGGAGCGATAATTGTTTTGTTGGTAAAGAAAATAGTTCCCAGTATAAGATTCTAGATTATTTAAAACATGTTTGTGATTTAAATTGAGAATTATAAGAATTAAATAGGTGACAACGCTCAGAACATCGTTCAGTAAAAACGCTGAAACATAGCAATATCACGATACCGGAAATGAGAGGATCAGACCTTGAATATAGAATATATCAGAAATTCGTATTTTTTTGAAAACAATATTCATGCGTGTATTGCATTTAGAGTAGGTGCAGGTTTGAAACCGTGCCCCTACACGGTGCAATAAAATATTGTTGTGATTGAAATATTTCAAAACTAAATTGATACAGAACTTTTTTTAATTTACCGTTAACACGGGTAAATTTGCATAGACCCTGCAAATTGAGTCAGAGAGCTTGTCAGGATCGTGCCGGAGTAAATCTTGCTTTTCCCATAAGATACGCTTCTGGTGAAGGTCTTCAACCAAGTCGGCTTTTTTGACGTTAACGTTTAAATTATAAACGCCTTCATCCATTAAAACTACCTTGGCTCCTTCTTTTTGATACTTATCCAGGATATCTCTGCGGGGAATGTTATTGTTTACAATTACATAATCCAAAGCGCCTTGTCCAAGATATTTTGTAATAGCATTAATATGATGCGATACCTTGTAAAGGTCGGTTTGGCCAGGTTGAGTGACAATATTGCAAATATAAATCTTGGTCGCCTTGCTGTTTCGAATGGCATCTCTGATCCCCGGAACTAATAAGTTCGTTATAATGCTGGTATAAAGGCTGCCAGGACCGATCACAATAATGTCGGCCCTTTGAATTTCTTCTATGGCTTCTGGAGGAGAAGCGGCATTTTTATCCTTCAAGAAGACGTCCTTAATCGGCGACTTGCCCACTGCACGCACGTTAAATTCTTCTTCCACATAGGTTCCATCTTCCAGTTCTGCACAAATATGGGTATTGGCGAGCGTTGAAGGAAGCACTTTTCCCCGGATGTTTAATATCTTGCTTGCTCTTTTAATGGCCAGTTCAAAACTCCCTGTTATGTCCGTTAATGCCGTCATTAATAAATTCCCAAGACTCATTCCTTCCAACGAACCTCTATCAAACCGGTATTGAAACAATTGGTACAATTCCTGTTCCTGTTCTTCCGTCTCTGAAAGTGCCACCAGGCAGTTTCTTGCATCTCCCGGCGGCGGTATTCCAAATTCTTCTCTCAAAATACCCGAACTTCTCCCCGAATCAGTGACGGTTACGACAGCGGTAAGATGTTTGCTGTATGTCTTTGAACCCTCAAGCATGATGGGAAGGCCGGTACCACCCCCGATAGCAACGATCTTAAGCTTATCGGGTGTCTTTCCCATATTGTTGAGTTGAAGAATGGTGGGAATCTGGAAAATGCGTTTGATCTTATAGTCTGGTCTGTCACACTCATTCACAGAAGGCTCATTCTTAAATCTTCCATGCAACATCTGGATAGTGGTCATGCCGAGTGATTTGGCAATGCGCAATTCATCCCGTACCCTGTCGCCCACCATAACGACCTCTCCCGGGCTAACATTATGTCTTCTGAAAAGATTACCCATGCAATCTTCCATGAGAAGTCCAATCTCCTGATCGTTGATTACAATCTCATCAAAGAATGGTTTTAGTCCAAGGATTTGTATCTTTTTTTCCTGACGTTCATGAACACCAACGGTGAGCAGAAAAAGTTTATACCCTTTTTCCTTTAATTCTTTAAGAGTAGAAATGACGTACGGAAATAGCCGTATCTCAGAAACTTCACTACTGTTATATGCCTTATAGGCAATATTGACTAATTTATTATCTGCATGATATTTTTTCACAATTTCGTTAAACACAAGATGATACGCTCCATGTTTTTCCGTAAGGTCCTTTTGCATTTGATAGACGTCTTCTTCGGAACATGGGAGCCCGGCCTCCACCATTGCCCTGGCAGCTCGTCTCCTGGATGCGTCGATAAGTGAGCCTGTACAATCATATAATGTGTCGTCCAGATCAAAGATCACTGCCTTTATTTTCATATACAATACCCTCAATTGAATAACTATTTTTTCTTGTTCATTTAACTTTAACGAAGCACAATATCAGGGATTGGAGAAATACACACCTTGGCCTTAGATAATGACGTCTTATAATATTACTCAACAAACTTCTTTTTTAGGAAGTTTTTGCAACCCCCTTCGTCCCTTTATTAAGGTGTATCTGGTTGCGGCTTCGTTGCACTTTGGGATAATTAGCAAAAATAATACCGTGTCATTTTGTCTGTTCTTTCCTTACCCTATTTACCAATACATGGGCTTGTCGCACCGGTTCCGGGATACGATATCCACTGCATGTCTTCAACACGATGCGGATTGCAAATGCCAAATTTACTTTGTGGCCAGGAGATACAAAGACAGGATTGGTATTTATTTTCGTCCTTAATACGGCCCCGACGACTTCATGCTTGTAAAAAAGTTTAGAAGATGCACCAACGACATTTCTTACACCCCGAAATTCGCCCACCAGACGGCTTTTTGCACACCCAATCGCCCGCCTATCAAGAATAAGCCCCAAATGTGATGCTAAACCAAAATGACGGGGATGGGCAATTCCCTGACCATCAAAGAGGATAACATCGGGATCGTTTTTTAGTTTTTTAAATGCCTTCAGCAATATAGGAGCCTCACGAAATGAAAGAAGGCCGGGAATATACGGGAATCTCACCCGGCCAATAGCCGTAGTTTCCTCTATCCTCTCTAACTGCTTACCGATTTTATATACAACGACACCTGCAAAGAAGCAATCACGATATTTGTCATAAGAAACATCGGCTCCTGCTACCGTACAGACTTTCCCTGCAACTCTTTTGAGAATGAGCCGGTCACTTAAAGTCTCCTGAACCTGAATAGCCTTTTTATAGGTGAGATGCCATGAATGCAACTGGTTGAATTTCATTCTTCTTTGTGCATTTTACCGGTATGTCAATTTCATGAATGGAAAGACCCAGGTATGGTTAAAATAGGCTGCCTTTGTGTCTTGCTAAAGAACCACGGAAATCTTAGTGCTATTCTACCCAAGCCAAATCCTTGCCCCTTATAGCCTGCATCTCCGTTATTAAGGCGCTTCCAATTCTTCAATCTTCGGAAGGTCTTTAATATCCTTCAACCCGAAATACTCAAGAAATTTTTTCGTCGTGCCATAAAGTAAAGGATGCCCTAATGATTCGTCCCTTCCCACAACCTTAACCAGATCTTTTTCCATAAGCAATCTGATGAGCTGGCCTGACTGAACGCCGCGAATAGACTCCAGATTTGCGCGTAATATGGGTTGTTTATAGGCAATGATTGCAAGCGTCTCCAGGGCTGCTTGTGAGAGTTTCGTTTCCCCGGATTTTTTCCGCAACTTTGCTATCCACTCATAATATTCAGGTTTGGTAAAGAATTGATAGCCACCGGCAACCTCTTCAATCTGGAACGACCTGCCATGCATATCATAATCATTCTTCAACTGTGTAATAGCTTCCTGAATCTGAGAACCATCAACCCCTTCGATAATGTCAGTGAGTTTACGAAGGGAAATGGGTTCTTCGGCAGCAAATATCAAGGATTCAACGATGGGTTTAATTTCTTCAATTTTTTCCATAGACCACAAAACCGTTGCTCTTCGAAACCTATTTAATTTCCCAGGCGGGAGATTGAACGATATTTTTTATTTTCTGAATAGCGTCTTGCACGGCGTTGACCACCGCCTTTGTTGATATAGTAGCCCCGGTAATGGCCGTAATCTTTTCATCATCTTTTACCTTCGCTACAATCAGCTGATTGCAGGTTTTCTGCTTAAATTGCTGTTGAAACCACGGTTGGTTTTTTTTCTCTTTTTTCAGTAATCCAAATTTTTTCATTCTTTCTGGTTGTCTGAACATTGGCAATTGCCATGCTTCTTCACTGTCCCAATCGATTGTTGTCAGCTCTCTGCCAAATATCACACTCCACAATGTGGATGTACTTTCGACCTCAATCATTTTCGTGCCAAGCCCTGGAGTCTCGTTCTGGGCAAGGATATTAATGCCAATAATCTTTTCAAGGTAAGGGTCCATTCCAACCATGACCTTAATCCTGCTTGAATATCCCTGAGCTTCTCCGCATGCTGCATAACCAATAAGTTGACCTCCCGCGTCCTGTCCTTTATAAACACGATCCTGCTCGGATACCCCTGACGGAGTTACTTCGCTGGGAGAACCTTCCAGGCCAGGCAATACCACATACAACGCCTCGGCACGCACGGCTAACTCCTTCCTTTTAATCGTATCTTTTGTAAGCAGGAAAGTTGAGGATACGCCCAGGGATGCCAAAAGGGAAACGATCATCAGGGTGATGGTATACTGTGCCTTCTTTTGCATATTAACCTTTTTTTGCCCTGGCTCCGTAAAGCTTCGGTTTTGTATACCGGTCAATGAGGGGGGTTGCCGTGTTCATAAGCAATATGGAATAACATACCCCTTCCGGATAACCGGAATAAAACCGAATCAGTGCCGTAAGAACGCCTGTACCAACTGCAAAGATGATAAGCCCTCGCTTTGTCAATGGAGATGTAACCATATCGGTGGCCATAAAAAATGCACCCAGGAACAATCCCCCCGAAAAGATATGATACAAGGGGTTATTGGCCCAGGGGGTTACCATCCGCGGAGGTAAAACGATGACCATAACAAACACGGTTCCAATATAGAAAGCAGGAACGTACCACTTGATGTAACGTTTATAAATCAGATAAGCGCCACCCAGCAATAAAGCAATCACTGAGGTCTCTCCTACACAACCGGGAACATTTCCCATAAATAATTGGGTAAGGTAATAGGTTTCAGCACCTGCTTCTTTTGCCAGCGGTGTCGCCCGCGTAACGGCATCCACCAGTTTACCTTCAGGATCGACCTTCGTAATACTGTGAACGAGATTTCCAATGCCGTGCTGCAGGATGCGCCAATCCGAGTTGATTACGGCTGGATATGCCACCTGCAGGAACGCCCGTGCTGCCAGAGCAGGATTCCAGATATTGTTTCCCAAACCACCAAAGGAGTGCTTTACAATGGCAATGGCAAAAAATGACCCAACCACGGGAATATACCACGGCACACTCGGCGGCAACGTGTATGCCAGCAAGATACCCATTACAACCGCACTACCATCTTTTATGGTACTCAGAACCGGTTGTTTCCGTAGTAACAAGATGAATGCCTCGGTACCGACAGACGCTATGCAACAGAGAAAAATAACAGAAAGGCAATAATATCCAAAGATAAAAGCCCCTGCAATCCCTGCCGGAATCAACGAAAGCACCACGGTCCACATAATGCGTGGAATATTTTCCCCATCATAGATATGAGGGGAAGCGCTCATAATTAAATTGTGACGATTTTCAGTTTGGTTTGACACAAAAGTTATTTATATCTGCAAGGATTCCTCGTTATCCTTTCGTCTTGCGTTTGGCAATCTCACTTTTTGCAAATTTGATGAGATGCACAATAGGTCTCTTCGCCGGACACACATAACTGCAACAACCACATTCCTTACATTCCATAACATTATTGTCGAGCGCCAGATCAAAATCTTTCGCTTCGCATACGATGCTTAACTCGCTGGGATTCAGTCCATAAGGACAGCTATCGACACAACGCCCGCACCGGATACATGCGTGGGACTCCCATCTTTGCGCATCGCGCAACACCAGAATACCGCCCGTCCCTTTGATAGTAACGGCGGTATCAATACTTCCTTGTGCTATACCCATCATAGGACCGCCAAAGATAATCTTGTTGACGTCCGCGGTAAGCTTTGCCTCTTCCAGTAATTGTCTGACCGGTGTCCCCAGACGCACTAAAAAATTTTGCGGATTTTCCACACCATTTCCTGTAACCGTGACGATCCTTTCAATCAATGGCCTTTTAAATCTTACCGCTTCATACACGGCAAAAGCCGTCCCCACATTGACCACAATCACTCCCACTTCTAAAGGCAATTGTGTTGGTTTAAATTCCCGGTTCAATAATGCCTTGATAAGTTGATGTTCTGCCCCTTGCGGATACTTTACCTCCATAAGGTCTACTTTTATAGCAGGGTCCTTTGATACAATATCCTTGAAAATGGTATAAACATCCCTTTTGTTCTCCTCAATGCCAATATGCGCCTTCTTACAGCCAATGCATCTCATCATCAGCTTCAAACCCTGTATTATCTCATTGGGTTTATCGAGCATAAGCCGGTAATCACAGGTAAGATAGGGTTCACATTCTGCACCGTTCATGACTACCGTATCAATTGTCTTATCTTTAGGCGGAGTGAGTTTTACATGCGTGGGAAAGGTAGCGCCTCCCAGACCCACAATACCGGCGGATTGGATGCAATGCCTGATCTCTTCGGGAGAGAGATGATCGACATCCGAAGCCACGTCCAAGTCTTCCATCCACGCATCTTCCCCGGAATTCTCAATAACAACCGCAGGACACTTTACACCTGTAACAGGATGTGGCCATGGCGCAACGTCGACAACTTTACCTGAAACAGAAGCATGCACATTGGCAGAAATGAAACCTTGCGCATCGCCAACCAATTGTCCTTTTTTGACAACATCTCCTTTTTTGACCATCGGCTTGGCCGGGGCGCCGATGTGCTGGCCCATAAGCAAATACACCGTCTTGGGAAGTGGCGCAGCGGTCTTCTGCTTGCCCAGGGTAAGGATTTTTCCATCCTCTGCCGGATGAATGCCACCGAGAAAAGTTTTTAATGGTGCTTTAACACGTGTCATCATAAAATCAAGGCTTATCTCTCAGGGCACGATCAATCTGACGGACAGCTTGTTTGAGACGCAGTTCGTTTTCTACAATTGCCAGCCTCAAATACCCCTCGCCGTGCTCTCCAAAGGCTGCTCCCGGGGCAACAGACACTTCGGCATCATTCATGAGTTTATAGGCAAAGTCCACCGAACCCATCGATCGCCATTTTTCGGGAATGGGCGCCCATACGAACATCGATGCCTTTGGTTTTTTGACATTCCAACCGATGCGGTTCAGGCCATCACACAGCACATCCCTTCTGTTCTGATAAATCTGGGCCTGTTCCCTGGTATATTTATTACATTCCCGGAGTGCAATGATTGAGGCTATCTGCACGGGTTGAAAAATACCGTAATCATAATATCCCTTCACCTTCGCCAGGGTGCTTACAATCTCTTTGTTCCCAACGCAAAAGCCTAGTCTCCATCCGGCCATGTTAAAAGATTTGGACATGGTATTAAACTCCACCCCCACTTCTTTGGCGCCTTTTATCTGTAAAAAGCTGGGCGGCTTATACCCATCAAACGCAATTCCACAGTAAGCGAAATCATGGACGATAATAATATTATGCTTCCTGGCAAACGGTACAATCTCCTCAAAGAAACTCATTTCAACCGTTATAGCGGTAGGATTGTGCGGAAAATTCAAAATGATAATCTTGGGGAGGGGATTCAGATTTTTGGTTATCTCGATAAGGTTTGGCAAAAACTTCTCATCGTCTGTAAGCGGCACACTCACTACCGTACCGCCGGCAAGATTTACTGCATGGATGTGAATGGGAAAGGCTGGATTGGGAACTACAACGGTATCCCCGGTTTCCAGCAACCCTAAACAGAGGTGAGATATCCCTTCCTTCGAACCAATGGTGCAAACCACTTCTTCAGGATCAAGGGTCACCGCAAATTGCTTTTCATAATATTTCGCAACCTCACGCCTGAGATTAAATATGCCATTGGCTGAAACTGTGTATCTGTGGTTCCTCGGATCCTGTACAGCCTCACACAACTTTTGAATAACCGGCTGGGGTGTCGGGTCATTCGGATTCCCCATACCAAGGTCAATCACATCAATATTGTTTCTTCGTTTTTCATACTTTAATGCGTTTAATCGCCCAAACAGGTACGGTGGCAACTGTTTTACCCTTTGGGCGACATTGATAACAAACTCTTCAGGCATGGTATTTTTTCTATTCTAGAGGATTAAATAATATCATTTGTAAAAGAGCCTTTGGGATTATCAGGTTATTACATGGAAAAAAACGTTTGAAAAGCTAATCTTTCCCCAAATTTTTAACAATCGAGGCGCTTTCTACCAAACTAATCAGCCAAGGGCCTATTCTCTCTTTGTACTGTTGATTTCTGACGATCTTTTCCAGTTCTCCCCTGACAGACTTGAAGCTCTTACTACTCGGCGGCTTTCTGTCAGTAATTTTAATGATATGGTAGCCATAGTCTGTTTTAATAATGTCACTGAGCTCGCCGACCTTTAAATGCGCTACTTCTGCACCCATACCGTCCTTTGGACTGAAAGGTTGCATCTTTCCCCCCTTGGCGGCAGAGTTACGGTCGGCAGATTCATTTTTTGCAAGGGTGGCAAAATCTGCGCCTGCTTGCAATTTTTTGAGCGTATCTTCAGCCGCGCTGCGGGTTCTGAATACGATCTGACTCGCTTCAATCTTTTCACCGTACTGCTGATCGTATGCCTTTTTCAAATCTTCGTCGGTGATAGTAATGGTCTTTTCCATAAGACGATCAGCAAGCAGTTCAACCTCTGCCTGTTTTTTCATCCTTTTTGACATTTTCTCTTCTAATTGCGCAAGACTGGTACCGGCCTTGACTAATTCTTTTTCAAGGTCTGCCCGGTCTTTTATCTGATACGTGCGTAACAAACCATTAATTTCATTGTCGATAAGGGTTTTTAATTTCTTCTCCAATTCCGTGTCTGTGACCTTGATTCCCTCTTTTTCCGCTGCCTGACAAATCAATGTTCTGCGGATAAGCACATCCAATGCGTCATCTCCGTAAGTATCGATTAACAAGTTATAAAGCTCTTGCTTTGTAATCTTTTGACCATTTACCGTCGCCACAATGTTTGCATCCGTAATAACCTGTGGCTCGCTCTTTGAGGATTTGGTAGTATTCGGTGCAGCACCAATGATTGTCTGGCTAAAAAACATACCTACAGAAAGTATCAGGGAAAAAAGGGGAACTATCACAGGGCTCTTCATAAGAGTAAAAATTCCATAAAAAGGGGTATCATCAATAAAAAAATGTATAAAATTGATTTTGGATTATATCACAGTTAAAATTACAGTGTCAATGTTTTTTGATCTGATAGAATGGGGAATATCACATGACGGCAATTATTCTGGCGGGTGGGAAAAGCCAAAGGATGGGGTTTAATAAAGCCTTTCTTCAGTGCGGCGACAAAACGTTCATCGAACACCAAATTGACCGGCTGAAAAGAATCTTTTCTGAAATCATTATTTCTGCCAATGATGCTGACATCTATGCCCGTTTGAACTTGCCGGTCGTGTCCGATATCATGCCGGGAAAAGGTCCTCTCGGTGGTATCTGTGCAGGATTAATACGCTCTGCAAGCCACCATGCCTTTGTGGTTGCCTGTGATATGCCCTTTGTGTATGAAAACGTAATTCTCTACCTTAAGGAACAGATTGATGATTATGATGTCGTTGTGCCACAGACAAGTCGCGGGCTGGAACCTCTCCATGCCTTTTATTCCAAGAATTGCATTCAGCCGATCCATCGCTGCCTTAACGAAGGGAAATTGCGAATCATCGATTTTTTTGCAGAAGTAAAGGTAAGGATAGTTTATGAGCAGGAATTGCAAGGACTCGACGGTTCCACACAATCCCTTGCTAACCTGAATACTCCCGAAGAATACAGGAAATACTTCAATACTGTGATATCCGACAAAAGAAAACCATGAACCGATTACCACAGATATTCATACAAAATATTGGTCAATTGGTAACCGTTGCCGGCGCATCTCAAAGGCCGAAAACTTCCCGTGAGATGGATGATATCGGGATTATCCGGAATGGGGCCGTTTTCATACAGGACGGAATTTTTCGCGATGTAGGCACAACCAAAAGACTCCGGGAAAAATATCATAATAAAAATTTGAAGATCATTGACGCGGCTGGAAAACTTGCCTTACCCGGCTTTGTGGATAGCCATACCCATACTGTCTTTGGCGGCGACCGCGCTGAAGAGTTTGTCCAACGTATTCAAGGAGAAACGTATTTAGAAATACTAAAAAAGGGAGGAGGTATATTAAAAACCGTCCATGACACCCGCAAGATAAAATTTCAAAAGCTTGTGGAGGTATCAAGGCAACACCTTGACACGATGCTTTTCCATGGCACAACTACAGCGGAAATTAAGACTGGATACGGACTTGACATAAACAGCGAACTAAAAATCCTTAACGTTATACATCATTTACAAAAAACACATCCTATGGATCTGGTAGCTACGTTTTTAGGCGCCCATGTGGTTCCTCCGGAATATCAATATGACCCTGACGCCTACGTTGAGTTACTTTGCAACATGCTGCCAAGAGTAAAGACGTATGCAACCTTTTGCGATACTTTTTGTGATGAGGGGGCCTTTGGTATAAAACAATCGGAGAAAATTCTCAAAAAGGCTGAGTCCCTCGGATTCAAATTAAAGATACATACCAATGAATTTAAGGATATCGGTGGTGTTTCCCTGGCTATTCGTTTAAGAGTGCTATCAGCAGACCATCTTGACAATATTAAACAACGTGATATAGTAAAGCTAAAAGAGAGTGATGTACTCTGTGTTCTTTTACCAGGTGTGCCATTTTTTTTAATGAGAGATACCTATGCGCCGGCACTAAGAATGATAGAGCATGGATTGCCCGTCGTATTGGCAACTGATTTTAATCCCGGCACATGTCCCTGTGGAAGCATGCAGATGATCATCACCTTAGCATGTCTTAAGATGGGCATGACACCTGCTCAGGCAATTTGTGCTGCAACGATAAACGGGGCGCACGCCCTTGGCATGGCAAATCAGGTTGGCAGCATAGAAACGGGAAAACAGGCAGATATGATAATTCTTGATCTCGTGGATTATAATCAACTACCTTATTATTTTGGCAGGAATCATGTGGTAATGACGATAAAGCATGGCAAGATCGTGATGGAAAACAATCAGTTCATGGCTGTATCGTAAGCACGATTGTCGTGTGTCCCGTGAACTCAGGTCATCATACAAAACAGTTTAGGGAGGATATTTTATGAAAGTGAACCGCTTTAAAAAGGGTTGGAGAGGGCTTTTCATTCTTTTCATTTTGGTACTGCTCTCCATTGGAACATCCAATGGTAACCCATCCAGCGAAAAGAAAAAGGCAGAAACCGTAATGACCGGAATAACCATTGTGTCGCTGGATGCACCGCTACGGGCTTCCATTGGAAGAAAGGTCTATATTGAAGTCGTTGTTGGCAATGAGAGGGCAACAAAGGCAACAACCATCCTGACCGTAACATGCCCAACAACAAAACAGCAAATCGGCAGGGAAGCGGAAACGCTCGAAGGGCTGTCTTCACAGAAAATTACTTATAGCTGGAACACCGAAGGATTAAAAGAAGGAACTTATATTATCAGGGCCGAAGTGGAAAAGTTGCCAGATGAGACCGTTCTGGACGATAATGTGCGACAGATAGAAATACTCATACAACGGTAGGTAATGCTGCCATACATACGCAGCATAGCCGCAATCAAATCCCCCTTAAAAAAGGGGCAAGGGAGTTGTAAAAACTTGCAAAATAAAGAGGTTTCTACAGGATAATACCTTAACGGAAAATTCTTATCGATCTGCAAAGATCATAATATTTGCGGCTCTTTTTATTCTGGATTAAGGCTTTATGGCGTGTGCTAATTGTTTTGCCCTTTCAACCGTTCGTATTCAGCAAATTCTCTGTCAGCGTCAGATTGCATCCCTTTCTTTTTATAAGCAAGACCCAGGTTGTAGTGAATGTTTGCCATATTCGGTTCGGCGGCTGCAACTTTCTGGAACTCCTTTATTGCCGCGTCATACATCCCCTTTTTACCATAATCAATCCCCCTCTCGTTGATCTTTTTAATGTCTAATTCATCAACCTTTACACTTTTTATTTCTTCAGGTTTTTTCACTTCAGTTGCTCTTGGTGGATAAGAGGGCAAAGAAGATGTGATTTCTGTCTTTTCACGGTGAGAATCTTTCTTGCCTGTTGCTGTTTTAACCGTAGTCTGTTTCTTGGCACTCGCTTTCTTTTGCGTCGTTTTTGTACCCGATTTTTTTTGAGCAACCGATTTTGTTTTTTTGGGGGTACTCGCTACCGAGACCTTGTTTGATAACTTTTTATAGGCCACTTCCAAAGATCCCGTCTTTTTCTTTAATTTGGCATGCTCCTTTTCTAAAGCAGATTGTTTTACTCTCATTTGTGCATGCGCCTTGCTCAGTTTGTCTTTCTCAGAGGCCAGCATGTTAACCCGTCCTTCAAGGTTTTGGTTCATAGCCTCAAGATTGTCTGATTTTTGTTCCAGTTCGACTATCGTATGATGGAGACCAGCTTGAAATCGGGAAAAAGCGCTCCTTTTTATCCTTTCCGCCTGTTTTAAATACTTATACGAATTTTCTTCACTGAGACCTGTTTTACCTGTAAGAGAAAGCAGTAATACAACAAAAAGCATTACGACTTCAGCACGATTAAACTTCTGAAATTTTCTGATCATCACGGTATTCTTCCTCCAGGAAAAGATGGAAGGTGACTATTTTTATCTAGTGTAGTTCTTCAAATTAACACAACAGACTTACGGATATTTGAGGATATATTACCTTTCCTAATAAATTTTGCAAGCAATTTCAACCAAATTTTAAAAAATTGGACAAGGAATCCAATTCATTAATACCTTTCTTACTAAAGAGACTTATCAGTTGTTCACGTATTATTTTTTACGTTGACTTACTCTGTATCTATTCGGTAAAATTTCATTATTCAAATTTCTATTTTCTACTAACCCTCTACTAACCCTGAAGGAGTATCAGTAGATGAAAAATAAAAAAGCGAAAAAGAGCCTTTGTTTTGGATGCAATTACGCGATTGTTTTGGATGGTAAAATCGTTTTTTGTAACATCCTTATGCGTGACGTGGCTTATAAGTCTTGCACTGCCTTTGAGCGCAATTGGCAGATAGATGATATAGTTCCAGAAAAGACCAAGGAAAGAAAAAAAGAGCAGTAAGAAAAATGTGTAAATTAATGCGATATATGCAAACAAAAACGGGATAGTGCATGCAACACTATCCCGTTTTGCTTTGTGGGAATTTGTTTCGAATTTCCATAATTCTATCAACAACCTTCTTCATCCGTTGCGACCTTTACGGTTCCTCCCACCCCTTCCTTGGTCTCCTTTTCCCTGCTTTTATTTGAATGATACTGGTAAGGTTTTAAACTCAAATGGTCTCAAATTTTATTGACTAGATTTTTATTATATGGTATATTTATCCGATTATTTTTCCTCAAACAGATAAAAATAGGAAACCTTGCGACCTTTTTAACATTACCAGACCTCCCAGACTGTGTTGCCTCAAAAGCTCATATACTACATGAACGGCTATAGAGTGCTTGTAAATGTGCTATTTCGTAATTTAATTCACGGAGAACAAAATGAAAGAAGAATTTGCTCAGTTTAAAAAACTCCTCCTCTCTTTAAGGGAAAAACTCGTGGGAAAAGTGGATTCTATGCAAGGGGAGGCATTAAAAAGATCCAGGCAAGATGCGTCGGGAGATTTGTCCAATGTTCCGATACACATGGCAGACGTAGGCACGGACAATTACGAAAGAGATCTTATGATTGAGCTCATCCAAAGCGGGGAAGAAAGCGTCCGCAATATTGATACAGCATTAGAAAAAATTGAGGAAGGCACGTTTGGTGTTTGTGAATTGTGCGGGAAAAAAATAAATAAGGAACGCTTAAAGGCCGTACCATATGCAAAGCTCTGTATCGACTGTCAAAGAGAAGAGGAGACCGATAGCGTTTAAATTATCTTCCATGAAAGCCATAGCTACCTTTGTTATTACTGCCGCAGGTGGTGTTATCCTCGACATCGTATCAAAATGGTTGGTATTCACAAAATTAAAGGAATCTGACAAAATACCGTTAATTCCCGGATTAATCGATATCGTGCAAAGCAAAAATGAAGGCGTTGTTTTTGGGATGTTTCCCGGCAAAACCAACGCCTTTATTGTTTTTTCAATCATAGCAATTGCTATAATTATCTATCTTTACATTAAGTCAGATAAGACACCGTTTACATCGAACCTCGCTTTAGGCCTTGTGCTGGCAGGGGCTATGGGAAACCTGTGGGATAGGATATGGTATGCCTATGTAAGGGATTTTATCGATTTCCATATCGGAAATAAATACCACTGGCCTACGTTTAATATTGCCGACAGCCTGATCTGCATTGGGATATCTTTTATGGTTTTTTGTTCCTTCCCGGCTTCAAAGACCCGACCAGCTAATTAAAACCCATTTCTTGTCAGATCACGATACCATTTTAATAATTCAAGAGTAACTTTCCCAGGTTTGCCGTTTCCAATTACCCGGCCATCGATTTTCACAACGGGAATAATTTCTGCAGCTGTTCCCGTTAAAAAGCACTCATCGGCAATATATACATCATAGCGGGTCATCAGATATTCTTTAACCTGAATCCCCTTCTTTGCGGCCAATTCCATTACCACATTCCTCGTAATACCAATCAATATACCAGCGCTCGCCGGGGGTGTTAAGAGGATATTGTCTTTTAAAATGAAAATATTGTCCCCTGCGCATTCCGCTACATAACCATCTTTATTCAGCATCAACGCTTCTCCGGCACCGGCTTCAATAGACTCGAGTTTTGCTAAAATATTATTGAGATAATTGAGAGATTTGATTTTAGGATCAAGGGCAGAAAAATGATTCCTGATTGTGGTAACCGTAACAATATCAAGCCCTTTTTCATACAGTGCCTTTGAATATAACTCAATCGTATCCGTGATAATGATAATCTGTGGTGTGGCGCATTTGTTAGGGTCTAATCCGAGCTTCCCAACACCGCGGGTAACAACGAGGCGGATATAGGAATCTGTCAGATTGTTAGCTGCCATGGTTTTTTTCATAGCTTCTGCCATTTCATCCTTTGTTATAGGAATCTTGAGTGCGATTGCCTTTGCTGAATCGTAAAGTCTATCCATGTGCTGCTGAAGCATAAATATTTTTCCGTTATAGGCGCGTATTCCCTCAAACACTCCATCTCCATAAAGCAATCCATGGTCAAAGACTGATATTTTAGCGTCTTCCTGAGGAAGTATTTGACCATTTAAATAAATCTTCAAACCCATCTCTATAATTTCTACTCCTTTCTCTTCCCTCTATTCCACAATGCTTCCGTCAACAATTCTCACAACTCGTCCGGCGTGTTTAGCCATTTCTTCGTCGTGGGTAACAATCACGACGGTTTGATTCATTCCTTTGTTCAAATCCCAGATCAATTCCCGAATTTCATGGCCCGTCTTCGTATCCAGGTTACCCGTAGGCTCATCGCATAACAATAATTCCGGACTATTAATCAGCGCCCGTATGATGGCAACCCGCTGTCTTTCTCCGCCAGAAAGTTGTGAAGGTTTGTGCGTTAACCGATCCCCCAAACCGACCCGCTCCAGCAAAGAAATTGCCCGGTCGGTATAACCCTTCGTTACCGCCCCCCGCCTAAAAAACCTGTTTCCAATAAAGCACGGCAATAAAACATTCTCTAAGGCAGTAAAATCGGGCAGGAGATGATAAAACTGAAAAACAAAACCGAAAATCCGGTTCCGCATGTCTGCCTGTTTCTTCTCGCCTAACTTAGTCAGATTCACTCCGTTATACAATACAGAACCAGAGGTTGGCCGATCCAAAATCCCCAGGATATGCAATAAGGTGCTTTTACCGGCACCAGAAGCGCCCACGATTACTACAATCTCACCTTTTGCAATGGCTAAGTTAATCCCCCGTAAAACGGGCACGATACGCACACCATTCGTGTATTCTTTGAATAAATCAACTGCCTGTAATAAACTATCACCATGTAGAATATTCTGAGACACCATATTGGCATACAATGAACCGTCGTCTTTTAAACTAAAGTTGAAACTATATCATACCGGTAAGTATGAGTCAATTATTTATTTACCGCTATGCTACATCGATGAATCTATGCCACGATTTGCCAAAGCATCGGCAATGACATTTTCCTCTCTCCGGACATGCTGTATCTCCCACGCCGGTATCATATCCAGCAGTTTCATGAGTTCATTATAGAGGGGCAGGATGTTTGAGCTTTTCACGCGATATACACCGTTAAGCTGCCTCACCAGGAGTTCACTATCCGTTCTGAAAATTACCTCTTTGGCGTTACAGACAACGGCCTTCTGAGCTGCAAGTATCATAGCCTGATATTCAGCAACGTTATTGGTAGTCTCTCCAATAAACCTGCATTCATCCTCAACAAGTTGATAATCCTCATTAAAGATGGCTACACCAATCCCCGCCTTACCAGGATTTCCCCTTGACGCACCATCGGTGTGAATGATAAGTTTGCGAAAACCTTTCTGCCCCCGATGTGGAATGTCACTACGCGGCAAACAAGTATCGACCGTCCCTTTCCCTCTTTTCGTTTCCAAAATTTCTTGAAGGAGCGCATCGATCATTTCACGGGTAACTGAAGGATTTTCCTTGATCAATCTTTCTGTATCCAGGTATTTCAATATCAGTAACACTAACTTCTGCGGAGACATATTCCCCATAGCATAACAACTCCCATCCATTACCGGTTCACCCTTGCAGATTGCACCAGATATTTGAACAATACCGTAAGAGTTAATTTTTGCTTTCGTAAAAAGATATTGAAATGTTTTTGTAGTTCAAGGTATATTAGCGGCAAAATATTCGTGAGCTTTCTTACGTGCCCAAATAGCCGGATAATAAGTCACCAGCAAACGTACTATATGTACTAACAGCCGTAAAATAAGAGGCTATTCTTACGGATATTTCATGTTAGCTGGTTAAACGGGAACAAGGTATAGCAGTGACGATCCAAAGAACCTCAGAACCGACACTGTTCGTCTGGCGGACGTCGGAGCGATGCGGATGCATTAGTATCCGCACTGGAATATATAACCCTGAATTGCCTCCACTACATCGTCATCCGCTGTTCAACGACTGATGCAAGGAACGGGCAGATGGCGTTTGACGACAAAATCTGCAAGCCAGACGTCTGACATGGAACTTCGCTTGTCCTCTAGCAGGTTCTAGCCCTCATAATGCAGGGCTGTGAACCGTTTCTTATTGTGCTTTTGTCTCGGTTGATTTTCCTTCTTCAGTAATTGGCTTAACTTTTACCTCCAGGATTGCACTGATATCCCCTGAGGCAAATCTGAGTTTGGCAGGACTCTTCTTCGTAGGATTATTCGCCGTTACGATAAAAACGGCATTGCCATTTCCATCCGTTAATGCCGCCGTGGGTGAAACGGCTATCTTATTGCCACCTTCCTGAATAACGGCATTGACCTTAACATCCACAGCAGGGCTATCGTTCCGGCATTTTGTCTTTACAGTTACCGTGCCACTTTTCCCCGGCTCAAGCACCATCTCCTTTCCAGGAACGATTTTTATACTCCCGAGTATGCATTCTGCCTCCTGAACTCTTACCTCTAATTTTGACTTCAGGTCACGGGCGGAAAATTTAACCTCCGCGGTTCCTGTATCGGTATTCTTGTTACCAACGACCGTAAATACTGCCTTACCAGTTTCGTCCGTCACAGCGCTTGCAGGAGAAATTTCAATCGCATTGCCTCCCTTAAGAACATCAGCTTCAATCTTAAGGCCCGCTGCGGGACTATCATCGTTGCATGTTACTTTTACAATAACATTGACATTTTTCCCTTTTTCGATGACTAAGTTTTGGCTTGGATTGGTCTGCATCGTCGTTGGCTTACGATCTTTCTTTCCCTCATCTTTCTCCCCGGTTGTCTTTTCAGCAACTTTTACCTCGAGGGCTGACGTGAGTGTTCCAACGGTGAATTTAATCCTGGCAAGGTTTTTCTCTGTCAGATTCCTGCCCATTACCGTAAAAACCGCATAACCGCTTGCATCCGTTAACACTGCGCCGGGGGTAAGCTCTATCTTATTAACACCCTCCTGGATAACCGCATCGACCTTTGCATCTACCGCAGGACTGCCTTTTTCGCATTTTACCTTCACCGTAACGTTGCCGCTCTTTCCCAGTTCAATCACCAGTTTTTTTTCCGGCTCTGTTTGCATGCTCTCAGGCACGCACCCTGTTCCCTGAACCCTTACCACTATTTTCGTCTTCAGTTCTCCGGCAGTAAATTTAATCTCCGGGAGTTCCTCTTCTGTTTTCTTATTGCCCGCAATAGTAAATACTGCCTTGCCATTTTCGTCGGTCACGGCGGTTGCAGGGGAAAGCTCTATAATCTTCTTACCCTTCAGGATCTCTGCTTCAATCTGGACGCCCGCGGCGGGTTTGTCATCTTTGTGCTTTACCTTTACGATAATATTCGAATTCTTCCCCTTTTGCATAACCAGCTCCTGATCGGGATGCGTGACGATTGCCCGGGGCTTGTTCTCTGTCGTTTCCTTCCCTGTTTTTCCCGTTGGCGATTCGTCAATCTTTTCAGCAACCTTTACCTCGATGGCTGACGTAAGTGTTCCAACCATGAATTTAATCCTGGCAGGGTCTTTCTCTGTCAGATTCCGGCCCGTTACTGTAAAAACCGCATAACCGCCTGCATCCGTTAACACTGCGCCGGGGGAAAGCTCTATCTTATTAACACCCTCCTGGATAACTGCATCGACCTTTGCATCCACCGCCGGACTGCCCGTTTCGCATTTTACCTTTACCGTAACGTTGCCACTCTTTCCCAGTTCAAGCACCAGCTTTTTTTCCGGCTCTGTTTGTATGCTCTCAGGAGCGCACCCCGTTGTCTGCACCCTTACCGCTATTTTCGCCTTCAGTTCTCCAGCGGTAAATTTAATCTCCGGAAGCTCCTCTTCCGTTTTCTTATTACCTGTGACGATAAATACCGCCTTGCCATCTTCATTAGTCACAGCGCTTGCAGGGGAAAGCTCTATGATTTTCTTCCCCTTCAGGATGTCCGCTTCAACCTGAACGCCGGCAGCAGGTTTGTCGTCTTTGCACTTTACCCTTACTACGATATTCGCATTCTTCCCCTTTTGCATTACCAGCTCCTGATCAGGATGCGTTACCATCATTTTGGGCTTGCACGCAGCCGTTTCTGTGCCTACGTTCCCTTGTGCAATCGCGCTATGCGGTTGAAAACCAGCAACAAAGCTCAACAAAATAAAGATTGCCAAATACAATCCGTACTTAAACTTCACCCAATCCATTCATGTCCCTCCTCATTATGTTGCGTTATTTGTAATAGAATTGACCATAAAGTTATTTTTTCCGAACATCACCATATCTCTCGTTTAAAAATATTATCTGCTGTTCATTAAACACTTCTACGGTGAACTTTTCAAATTTTTTCTTATCATTTATGAAGATAAATATATTTTCAGGATCAAATGGCCTTGTGGCAACCAGTCTTGTGAATACTGATAAACTCGCGGCTGTGCTGCGACAGATATTTGGTTCACAACACGATCCGCACGTCACCCGTCCTCTTGGTGAAATGGATGGCATCAAAATACTCAAGCAAAGGGACGGCATATTTGCGGGTAGTCTTGGTTAAATCCCTGAACTGCGCTACACTCATAGGGCCGTTTTTGGCAATATGCGCCCTGATCATTTCTTTCATTTTGCTCAGCGCCGTTGCATGAAAATAGAGGCCGTTCTCTACCACAACAAGCTTCTTCTGTTCGACAAGCAATGAGGCGGCAGCCCTGCCAGGAGCGCCAAATTTTGCGCTTACCTCCTCCAGAGCAGGCGGGGTAAATCCCGCTTTTAAAAAAGTCTCTTCAACCGTATCCGTTACACCCCTGTCTTTCGCAGATACCACAACCTTAAAGTCCATGAGCGACAGCTTGTTGTCTACAGCCTTCACGGCCTTTTCGTTCTTCAATGCGGAGAGCGCTGCGGCAGTCAGGAGAGGGGGGATATCCTTTCCGGAAATTGGTATTTGCCGGAGTTCTCCTCTCCGCGCTTTTGAAGTATCTGGCGCTGGCACAAAGCCTGCTGCCACCAGTGTCTTGAGATGGGTCTCTTCGATACCCGCTTTTACAGGGTTTTCTTTGTGAAATGCCTTGAGGATATTCAGGATCATTTCCTTAAGCGATGCGATAACATCATGATGGACAATAACGTCTTTTCCATCGATAAGAAATTTCAAAAGAATCCCCCTCTTCAGCAATCCTGCGGTAACATCCTCAGCAATTGCAGGATGAATATTGGCCTGTCTGGAAATATCCTCTATCGTGGGAACAAACAACCGTTCGCCCCTGCCATTCAAATAAACGTGTTCTACGATATCGGAAAGATTTCCACTGGCCAGGATTCTTAATGTCCTGTGCGTCTCTTCCTGAAAACGTTTTAGTCGTGTTGTATTGTACCTTAAAACCTTGCCACCGCCAATGGTATAAGCCGGCGAATAGGATCGGATAATGAACCGGTCTTCTCTTTCGGTGGGAAGAAGATTTTCTAAGAGAAACTGACACAACGCCTCTTCGCCGGGTTTTAACGTGTCTCTATCCAACAAAACAACCCGTCCCATCACCTCCGAAGTATTGATATGGAACCGAATCCTCGTCCTGTTTTTCAAGGGGTTTTTTGCGCTTCTGATCAACCGCAATGAGGCATCAACGATGTTCGTCGGCTGCAGGTATCCGGGTATTGAGAGTTCGTAACCGCGTCTGATTTCGGCAGATTTGATACCCGAAAGATTAATCGCCGTCCGTTGTCCTGCAAAGGCGGTATTGACCCGCTCTCCGGTTACCTCTATCCCTCTTACGCGTAAGGTCTTTTTGATGGGTAGTATTTCGATCTCATCCTCTACGGAAACCTGACCACCCAGAATAGGGCCGGTAACAACACAACCATATCCTGAGATGGTAAAAGACCGGTCGATGGGCATCCGAAATATGCGAACACTGCCTTGGTGCCGTATCTGTGCAATGAGTTCTTTTATTTTCGCCTTGCACGTTTCGATCCCTTCGCCGGTGATCGCCGACACAGGGATAACCGGCGCATGCTCCAGCGAGGTACCCGTTAACATTTTTTTGGTATCCTCTTGCACGACTGCCAGCCATTCATCGGTGACCAGGTCCTTTTTCGTCAGGACAATAAGCCCGTGCTTAATCCCCAGGAGGTTGATGATCTCCAAATGTTCAATGGTTTGAGGCATGACGCCATCGTCTGCCGCAACGACGAATAACACAAGGTTAATGCTGGTTGCGCCTGCCAGCATGTTCTTGACAAAACGTTCGTGTCCCGGCACATCCACGATGCTGACCCTGCGGTTTGCGTCAAGGTCCAGATAAGCAAAGCCTATATCGATGGTCAATCCGCGTTTTTTTTCTTCGGGCAGCCTGTCGGTATCAATCCCCGTCAATGCCTTTATCAGGGACGTCTTTCCATGGTCGATATGCCCTGCCGTCCCGATAATGATGTGCTCAATATGATGTGTACTCGCAGATTGTTGAGAAGTAACCTGTTTCATGGATTGTCGATTGTGTAACAATTTAGTTTTTTGAAAAATTCCAATAATGGTGATGTTAGCCGCACCGCAGGGGCGAAGCATTTGCCAGTTTGGGCATGAATGCATTTATGCCAATTATAGCAAATGCTTCGCCCCTACTTTTTCAAAAAACCAAATTGTTACAAAGAAACTAATTCTTCCCGAACACTTGTTTCAGGAGGTCTGACACCCGCGCTGCCGGATCTTTTCTGATCTTCTTTTCTTCCTCGCCAACCATGAAAAAAAGCCCGTCAAGAGCCTCGTTTGTCACATAATCATCCAGATCAACGGAAGCTTCGCTCATAAAAGGAATTGCTGTGAATTTGCCCATCATATCCTTATAATAATTGGCAACTCCAACCTGGTCCATTGCACCGGAAATAGTTGGTTTGAATGAGTCGTAAAGCTTGGTGTACGTTTTTTTCCTGAAGAAATCGGTAGCTGCCGTGTCGCCGCCATCGAAAATTTTCATAGCATCCTTGAAAGTCATCTGTTTTATTGCATCGGTGAAATATCCCCTGGCAACTGGCGCCGCCTTTTCAGCTGCGCGGTTCATGCTCAGGACAAAGTCATCGACCTGCTTCCGGAATCCAAATTTCCCCAGGGTATCTGAAACCTTCTGTATCTTTTCAGGCATTAAAATCTTAATAGCGTTATTGGCAAAATAACCATCGAGGGCGGATACGGACGTGACGGTTTTATCCGTTGCTACAGACAGCGCCTCTTTAAGTCCTGATATAACCGTGCCCTCATCAAGGCTGGTTTTTGAAGCAACGCTGCCCCCCTTTTTAAAAAGGTCGCTGAGAAATCCTCCATACGCAGTGCCTGCCGCCAGTACCACTGCCAGCATAATTGCAACATATTGCTTTCTCATAATCGTTCTCCCCGGCGAAAAATATCTATAGTCAGATGCAGCTCACGATCCCCGTATGCAAACAAACAAAAGGAACTCTCTATTCATATCACATGATGTCATCGGTGTTTCTCCACAAAGAAAACCCACCCTCATTTCCAACCGATAACTTCGTATCCCTTCTCGCCCAGGCATTTCTCAATATATTGTTTGAGCAAAGGATCGGGATCTCTGGCTTTAAATAAGCCAAAGATAAGCCCACCGGCAGCGCCACCAGCCGCTCCTGAAGCGGCACCCCTCCCGGCATCTCCGGCAACAGCCCCTACCGCAGCGCCCGTCGCAGCGCCTACCGCCGCTCCTACGACAGTCTGTTCAGCAACCTTCTTTTCAGTCCCGTGGCCACCAACGTATGTCTTTGCAAGCTGAAAACAGTCATCAATGTCTTTGTCAGCGGCATCGTGACCGGCCTTATTGAAGTGATCATTGGGATAAAGGACCGGCCTCTTTGAAGCACACGAACTCGTTATAAAGAGTATAGAAAGAAAGACGATGAAGACATAACGCGCATTTTTCATTTCATTAATTTATCCACAAAAAACTCTTTTATACCTTCACCACCTCTTCTTTTTCGACTTTATCCAGTCCGAAGGCTGTATGAATTGCCCGTAAGGCGCGTTCTGCATGGGCTTCATCGATGACACAGGAAATCTTGATCTCCGAGGTGCTGATCATCTGGATATTGATCTTTTCAATCGCCAGCACACTAAACATCTTTTCTGCCACACCACAATGGCTCCGCATGCCAATGCCCACTACTGAAAGCTTTGCGATCTTGCTGTCATGCAAGACCTCCTTTGCCCCCAGATCTTTCTTTATCTTCTCCGCAACATTCAATGCCTCTCTCAAATCGCTCCGGGGCACGGTAAACGTCACATCTGCCTGGCCCTCGATGCTGGCGTTCTGGATAATCATGTCCACGTTAATATTCCTCTTGGCGATCTCATGAAAAATCTTTGCTGCCTGACCAGGGACATCCGGCACTGCCCGGATCGTAATCTTTGCGTCATCCTTGCTTACCGCCACACCGCTTACCACAATATCTTCCATATCTTTCGCCTCCTTACAAATCAACGTCCCTTCTTTGTTATTGAAACTTGAACGGACACACAGCGGAACGTCATATTTCTTTGCAAATTCAATAGAACGGGAATGCATCACCTGCGCGCCCAGGCTCGCCAGCTCCAGGATCTCGTCGTACGACACCTTGTTAAGTTTGCGTGCATGAGGAACTTTTCGCGGGTCGGCCGTATAAATTCCGTCCACATCGGTAAAAATATCACACCGGTCCGCCTTCATAATTGCGGCCAGGGCCACAGCTGTGGTATCCGAGCCACCCCGGCCAAGGGTGGTAATATTTTCATTTGCATCAACCCCCTGAAATCCGGCAACAATAACGATCGTGCCGTTATTTACTTCTCTTTTTATACGCTCCGTACTGATGTTCCGGATGCGCGCCTTGGTATGATAGCTGTCAGTGACAATACCAACCTGGCCGCCAGTGAAAGAGACCGCAGGATACCCAAGCGCATGGATCGCCATAGCCACAAGGGCAATGGAAATCTGTTCGCCTGTAGACATGAGCATGTCCATTTCACGTGTCGATGGGGTGTCGGTTATTTCACGGGCAAGGTCAATCAGTTCATCCGTCGTTTGACCCCTTGCCGAGACCACCACAATGACCTGATTCCCCGCCTTGTACGTCTCAACAATCCGTTTTGCTGCAGCCTTGATGCGCTCAGCATTGGCAACCGAGGTGCCTCCAAATTTCTGCACAATAAGTCCCATATTCCGTCCTTACCTAAGTTATTTTAAACCTCCGGAATTTTTAAGTTAAGATTCTTCGTCGTTTTAACTCCGTTCAGTTTTGCCCGGCACAGGTGTTCAGAATGACAGCCTTTGTCATGCTGAACGGTGGCGAAGCATCTGAAGAATCTAAGGTTATATTCTATAACCCATTTAGATTATTAAATATCCTGTTTAAAGTCAATCCTTTTCTAGAGAGCGAAAAGATGCAAATCTAAAGCAGATTTACGCTGATTTTTTCATGAGTCAGCTTCGGACGTAACATCACCTTGCTGCAAAATTTCTATATCATCTAAATATCCGTTTTATCTGTATTCATTAATTCCTGAGCTAAACTACCCGCAAGGTTTTAATCATTTTTTTCACAAGACACATTCATGTGTCATGATCAAGGGATTAAAATTCACTATTTACACACGCCGTAATTCCTTATAAATAAATAAAAGAGTAAAAACTTTTTTTCGTGTATTTTAGCTTTTTTTGTTGACATTGTATGATTTTATGCTAGATTGCAACAATCACAACAATCACAACAATCACAACAATCACAACAATCACAACAATCACAACAATCACAACAATCACAACAATCACAACAATCACAACAATCACAACAATCACAACAATCACAACAATCACAACAGGCGAATATACATAGCTGACATATAAAATGCATCACGATAAAGGCAAACCCTGAGTAATCAGGGGACGCAAAGTAAAGGATCTTTAAAATATTTTCCTGCAAAGGCAGGAAAATATAAAGACAGCCTTACTGCCGAAGATGTTTGGAAAAATCTTTGCAGTAAGGCTTTTTTATTTTTAAGGAGGAAAGGTATATGTCCAACGTAAGGCAAGGAATGAAAAGGTGTTTTGGAGTTATTATCTTGCTTCTGCCTTTGCTAATAATCACCGCAGCTCTATGCGGAGGGGAGCCTGATAAAAAGACCGAAGGGGAATCCGTGCGTAAATCTAAGTTTATCCTCACCACAAACGACAGCCTC
This sequence comes from Candidatus Brocadia sp. WS118, assembly GCA_007618135.1. Classification (GTDB taxonomy): domain Bacteria; phylum Planctomycetota; class Brocadiia; order Brocadiales; family Brocadiaceae; genus Brocadia. The sequence continues at coordinate 74,827 of PHFX01000153.1, forward strand.
CTCTCTCTTCGTGCAAGGGATGCCTCATTGAAAGAAATTTTAGAAGCGATAGGTCGGAGGATGAAGATTGAAGAAGAAAGGATTACGATAGCATTTGACAAGCTCTCTCTTGAAGATGCCATAAAGAGTTTAAGCAAAAACTATGTGTTCGTAAAGGAGTTAGGGAAGGAGAAAGAGAGGGTAACGAAAATAACGATCCTCTCAGAAGGCAGATCAAGAGGGGAGTTACCCCAGCCGGCACCAGAAGAACCTATTGAAGAAGAGCCCGCACGGCCAGAGCCCTTTAAATTTGAGTTCGACCCTTCGGAGTATGAGGGGAAGTAATTAAGGGATGGATAATAAAGAATAAAAGAATTAGTTTCTTGGAAAAAAACCAGCAAATTTCACTAATAAAAATACTCTAACGCGTATAGCGTATAGGGCAAAGGAGGTAGGGCAATGAACGGATTAACAAATAAACCAAAGGGAGTAAAAGAAAGCAAGTGGCTTTCTTTCTTAGTCACACAGCCAGTTATCTATATCGCCTTTGCGTTCGTGATATCAACTGCCATTCCGGCACAATCTCAAGATTTTGAGAGTATCTTAAGTCCTAAGAGTTTTGTTCTTAGCAGCACTACTGCCGATAGTGGCAAAGGCGCTTCTGTGCCCGGTCATTTAGACAACCAAAGTCATCAAAATACCGTCAAAAACGAAGTAAATCAGAAGATAGGAAAGATTCATATTCCATTTATAGCCAATGAGGGACAGAGTGATAAAAGGGTAAAGTTTTATGCCAATACCTTCGGAGGAACTGTGTTTATAACAAAGAATGGAGAGATCGTCTATTCCCTTCCAAAATTTGAAAAAAGGAAGGCTCTAAAAGAAGATTTCAACCCGAAATCCGCAACCCGAAATCCGAAATCTGCAAAGAGATTGTCTCTAAGAGAAAAGATTGTAGGAGGTAGCGTTAAAGAGGTAAGAGGAGACGGAAAAGCAATAACAAGGGTGAGCTACTTTAAGGGAAACGATCCATTTAAGTGGAAGAGCAACATTCCAACATACGACCTTGTGAGTCTTGGAGAGGTATATAAAGGAGTAGAGCTAAAACTAAAGGCTTACGGAAAGAATGTTGAGAAACTATTCTATGTAAAGCCTGGAGCAGAGCCAGAGAAGATAAGAGTAAGGCTAAGTGGAGGGAGGTTAAACGTAAACAAGGATGGAGAGCTTGAGGTAGAGACAGCGTTTGGGGTTGTTAAATTCACAAAGCCTGTGACCTATCAAGAGAATAGAGGGAAGAAAAAATTTGTTGAGGTTGCTTATGTTGTGAGAGGAAATGAATACGGATTTAAGGTTGGAGAATATGACAGAGAAAAAGAGCTGGTGATAGATCCACTTCTTGCCTCCACATTTCTGGGAAGTAGTATGAATAATGACACACCCTATTCCATAGCCATATCAGGTGGAGACGTATATGTGGCTGGCGAGACTCATTCATCAGATTTCCCAACCACTCCCGGTGCTTATGATACTTCCTTTAATGGTGGTAGTGATGTATTTGTAGCAAAACTTAATGAGAGTTTAACAGACCTTCTTGCCTCCACATTTCTAGGGGGAAGTGGTGGTAATGACAGATCCTTTTCCCTAGAAATATCAGGTGGAAACGTATATGTGGCTGGCTTTACTCCATCAACAGATTTTCCAACCACTCCCGGTGCTTATGATACTTCCTTTAATGGTGATAGTGATGTATTTGTAGCAAAGTTTAATGGGAGTTTAACAGACCTTCTTGCCTCCACATTTCTGGGTGGAAGTAGTAGGGATTCAGGCAACTCTATAGCCATATCAGGAAGTAACGTATATGTGGCTGGCTCGACTCGTTCATCAGATTTCCCAACCACTCCCGGAGCTTATGATACTTCCTTTAATGGTGGTAGTGATGTATTTGTAGCAAAACTTAATGAGAGTTTAACAGACCTTCTTGCCTCCACATTTCTGGGTGGAAGTAGTATTTATAATGACGGACCCAATTCCATAGCCATATTAGGTAGTAACGTATATGTTGCTGGCGAGACTTTATCAACAGATTTCCCAACCACTCCCGGTGCTTATGATACTTCCTTTAATGGTGCTAGTGATGTATTTGTATCAAAGTTTAATGGGAGTTTAACAGACCTTCTTGCCTCCACATTTCTGGGTGGAAGTAGGGCTGAGTTAGTTGCCAGTGACGCTTTGATGGCCATATCAGGAAGTAACGTATATGTTGCTGGCGAGACTGTATCAACAGATTTTCCAACCACTCCCGGGGCTTATGATACTTCCTTTAATTTTGCAAGAGATGCATTTGTATCAAAGTTCGACCCAAATCTTGGTACTACTTTGATTGACTTCAACGATGAACGCAGTCTTGCAGCTCTTTCTTACAAGAGCAATAACGGTAACATAGTTACGGCCGCTCGCTTTACATTTGTTTACCCAACCAAAGACGGAGGCTATAAGGAGGACGGTATGCTCTTTATAACCGGTGTTCACCCCGAAGACCCACGAGTGGGCGGAATAGACTATGGTGAGTATCACCTTATGTACGAAAACTGTGAGGCCTTATCACTTGTCGTCGAAGGAAAATTGGACCCAGAAAAAGAGCCAAGGATGCTAACACCCCATTCTAGGGATGCTATAATCCAGATGACGTACGATCCAGATAATAATGGAACGCCCGATCCGTTCAATCTTATAAGTATTGTTGTTCGGCAAGGCAAGCTTAATGTAGGGATAAAATTCTCTGACGAAACAATCGGTATATTCAACAATTTGACCGCTCCTCCTAATCCTAAAGAGACAGATTGCGATGCGACCGCTCCTAAAGGTACTAAATGGTTTCTAATCGGCGGTAAAAACTTAACACGTGCAACGCTGGAAGGGTCTTCCGAGAGTTTCACCATTGACGATATTGAGTTCGAAGAAGCCACTCAATCTCAAAGTACGTCTCTCGCTTCAACATCATCTCAACCAGAATTTGAACTAATATCCCAACCTCTAACTGTAGGCCCTACTCTTTTATCTCATGCTTCTTTATTTAAATTCGAGAAGGACTTCTATCTTTCTGATTCAGCACCCGCACCAAAGATTGATATCATACCCGGTAACGATACTAACCCTATCAACCTCAAGAGCAAAGGGGTAATCCCAGTCGGTATCCTTACTACAGATGGTTTTAATGCAACGAGCGTGGATCCCTTCAGCGTTGTGTTCGGGCCGAATGAAGCCAGGGAAGCCGACCAGCAAGGCCAGATCGAGGACGTGGATGGAGATGGGGACATGGACCTCAAGCTTGACTTCAGAGTCCAAGAGGCAGGTATTCGGTGCGATGATACCTCTCTCTCACTTAGAGGACAGACCTTTGATGGCGAGGCAATCGCAGGAGTTGATTTCATTAAAACAGAGGGGTGTGTTATTAATGATCTTGTCAGTTTTCAACCTATCAGATCGACCTATGAAACTATTTCTGATACCGCAGGTTGTACACTAGTCTTTGATGAGACATCTGAGGATGTGTTTGTGGGGCAGTTTAGCTTCGACGCACGGCTTGAGAACAAAAGTAATAGTTCACTTACGGGTCTTGTAGTTGAAGTTACTAAATTAACAAATGGAAATGTCCTTCAGAATGCCGATGAAGGACCAGGTGGAGTTGGATCAAGGTTGACCGTTCCAGTTCGGGAGGACGATTATTCAGATGGGGTACTGGGCCCAGGTGAATTCGTAGATGTTCATTTTATTATTTGTTTAAAGGATAACAAGCCATTTACATTTTTAGTGAATGTGTTAGGGTCTGTAATAGGGTCTGCCGAAGAGGGAGAAACAGATTCTTTACAAGATGCAGAACCCCAATCAACAAGAACTGAACCAAGTCGAATAAAATTCAGGAAAGGATCAAGAGTTCATGGCAAAGGGTTCTTTGGCAGGTTCCGTCCTAAATAGAAATATGTTTTCGACATAGATGAACACAGCGTGGGCAGAGGGTTTTTCGTTCACCGCAGAGGACGCTAAGACCGCAGAGAGATGATAACAGAGGGATTAAAGTGGGATGGAACCACAGAGGGCGCTGAGACAGAGTGCAGACAGCAGACAGGTGGGTGGCATGGAAAAATTTGTTTGTCCGTGTGCCATTGCCATGTTAGCGATTAAGGGATTGAGGAAAGACAACAGACGACTGATAATTATCTGTGTATTTTGTGGCTGAATTTTGATAATATTCATTTTTTAAGCCGTGTAGGTTGGGTTAAATAAAATAAAACCCAACGGATTTTTCAGCGTTATGCATAGTTGGTGTCGGGTTTCACTCACGTTCTACCCAACCTTACACAACTACCTTATTCTATATCCCTGTTTAGATAATACGACAAGCCTTCCCTTGAATGTATAGGCATGGTAGTTCTTAAAGAGGTTATCTACGGCAAAAAGGATGTCTTCTAACAAAGGAGGGTGAATCCGTATAAGGATGATACCGAATAAATTCTGTGGAGGATACCTGAGAATATCACCAAAATGTTTATCAAAGGTGATGATGGTTCGTTCTTCTTTTATTGCCAAATCAACAATCGTATCATCTGTTGCTTCGGGAAGGCCATATTCCTGAATAGCTTTAACATCATGCCCGGATTTGAGAAGATGCGATGTAAGAAAGGGAAATATGTTCTCATCCGCAAGGAATCTCAATGTTGTGTCGCCTCTTCAAATGGAATATATTCTTGATCCTTAATAAGTGAAGCGGCATAATGCAAACATTGTTTTATATCGTCTTTTGTTATCTGTGGATAATAATCCTTTATAATGTCATCGGGTGTTAAACCAGCTTCGAGAAGTTCGATA
>PHFX01000212.1 GCA_007618135.1 Candidatus Brocadia sp. WS118
GATGCTCCTTTGCGCGTCTTTTTCCGAAAGCACCGCCTTTAGCTTTCCAAGCAAAACGGACTCGTTTTCATACTTTAGAATCGCGTGCTGGACTAGGATCATCTTGTCGTTGAATGTGAGGTCGGTCATGGGTGAACTTGCCTGTAAAGTGTAAAAAAGATTCCCAACTGCCTACCGCATGTCGTTCTGATCGTTGAATTGGTTGCCGCTGCCTCTTTTTCTGAATATCTGGAGGTGTGAGCACAGGCCAAACAAGAGCAGGATGTATCCCCAGAGATACGGTATGTCTACTGGGTGGCCTGTGTAATACTTGGAATCAAGGGACAGCACGGTAAATCCTAGGTCGGCAACTGCAAACGACAGCATCCCTAGAAACATCAGAGACCACAAGAGATTCACCTGCCCTCTGAAGAACAGCCCCAGCGCAAGCACTGTAGGCAAAAGCGATACTGCATCGGCTACAGGATAGGACAATGCCAACGCCCTCTCATAGTCCGAGAGGCCAGAGTGCTCCTCAGATGTGGCGTAAATTATGAATGTGAGGACTGCCAACACGGTCACAATTGCGGTAGCGACAAGCTTTGTGGATACTGATTTTCCAAATGAACGCATGTAAAAGAATGCAAAGGCAAAGTACGGAGGATATCCGGCGAGCCAGAAAAAATCCGCTTCCGATGGCCACGGGCTTGTCTGGTAGACCAGTTCGTACAGGGTCCATATGCGTTCTGCGACGAACCACAGCATGGCAAATGCCGCAAAGAAGATCCATGCTTTTCCAAAGTTCCCGCGTATTCCGTTTCGAAGCACCAGTATGATAGACAGTGCCACCAAAGGTGCGCTGACTAGGAGGTTTACCGCATTCGATGCCACAGTTGCGGCGTATTGTCCGATGTAATTTGAGACAATGACGAATGCGGCAGCTATGCACAGCGACAGAACGAGATAGTTTTTGATGGGATTTGAGATGTTACTTTGCAATTTTGCTGCCGATTGTAAAGAGAAAATGGGAGAACGGCTGTTGGTCTTCAAATTCCGCAAGTCTTTCTCCAATGGATCGCACTATGGCGACGTGTGAGCTGCCAAAGATCTCCCCGAGTATCTCCGAGAGGTATTCGGGGTGCTCAAGGCAGTCGGAAAAATAGCAGCCGTGTTTTTCATATAGCCTGCTGCCGACTTCGTCTACTGCGGACTGGCCGATCTCCAGGAGTGCTTGCTCTATTGTAAAGCTGACAAGGGCATTTTTTGTACGATCCGAAGGCATTGGCACCGGCGTTGCAATTTTGCCAAGTATTGCCAGGATCTTCTCGACATCGAACGGTTTTATGAGCACCTCGGTAGGTTTTAGCTCCTGCATACGCTCCTCAAGTTCTTTTTTCAAGTCAGCCGTGACGATGACCACTTTTGCGTCCTTGTCAGAGGCTCTTATCTCAGATAGGGCATAAATCCCATCGTATACAGGCATGGCAAGGTCCAAAAATATGATGTCGGGTTTGAGTTTCTTGTAAATTTCCACCGCGTCTTTTCCGTCATACCCCCTTGCGACCACGTTCACCTTGCACATTTCCAGGTATTCCGCAAAGACCTCCACCGTTTGCCTGTCGTCGTCAATTATTCCAGCAGTTATCAATAATTTTCAGGGATGATCTGGGTATAAAAAAACTCACCCATCATTGCCCAGATGTGCGTTAGCCGATTCCCACTTGGCCACACTTTAGCCGAAGTGGCCCAATGTTTTCATGCAGTTGCCCAAATGGAACCGTAATTTTCAGCAGAGTTCCCGCGTGCTTTAATATTATACGGCGTCACGCATCGCATGAAGGCAACAATTCTGCTGGCACTGGCGATTGTGTGCGCAATTGCAGCATCGATTGCATACGTGGATGCAGACTCTGATCAGAGCAGAAAGTCTCTGAGAGACGAGCCCAACTTTTACCCAAAGGTCACCAGCGAGAAGATTGATGGAAAAATAGTGGAGATAATCGAGTTCAGAAGCAAGTTGGCGGCGTGAATCTGTTTGTCTAAAGCTTAGAGCCGCACTTTGTGCAGAACTTGGAGCCCGCCCTGACATCAGAGCCGCAGCCAGGACACCTGTTTGTGGATGCGGAGCGCGGCATCAGTGCCGGATCCGGCGATGGAAGTGTTCCAGGGGCGCTAAACGCATCTTGTGCAGATACCACGGATGGCGGCCTTCCAGGCGACTGCGCCGGCATCACCGGTACACGGCCAGGCATTCCACCCATCATGCCGGGACTCATCCCAGGCATCAGTCCGGGAGACTGTGTTGTGCCAAGGTTTCCTGCGCCAACTCTGTCGATTGCCTTCTTTAGCTCAAAGAGCACCTTTATTGCAAGAAACTCCAGTGCCGAATATGCAACGATATAGTCGCCCATTTTTTCAAAGAATTCCTTGTCCGAGAGCTTGCCTTGCTTGTACATGGTGTTTGCGTCCAAGAACGACTCGTAATACCCCTGCGAGTCCTTAAACAGATTATCCAGCTTTTCAGATAAAAGATTGAGAGTGTCTACTTCTCCTAACGACATGTCAGGAATTGATTTTTGGATTATTAATTACTTTTTAATCAAAAAAGGAAGTTTAGGCTTTTGCCAGCGCTCGGTCAATCATGTTTTTGTAGGATTCCTTTGATGCAGCGCCAACCTGCTGTGCCACGACTTGGCCCTTGTGTATCAGCATAAGGGTTGGGATGGAAAATATGTTATATTTTGCTGCCAGTTCGTTTGCCTCATCTACGTTCACTTTGACAAAGCTGACCTTGCCTTCGTAATCTTTTGCGAGTTCTTCAACTACTGGTCCTACCATTCTGCATGGACCGCACCATTCTGCCCAAAAGTCTACAAAGACAGGGTTTGGCGAGTCCACTACCTGGGTCTGCCAATCTTTTGCGTTTGAAACATGAGCTAATGCCATATTTATCAAAATTTTTGGTATCAAAGCTACCTAAAAACATTCAGACGTAGCTCGTGTAATACGGCATATACTTTAAATGACTTTGAGAATGATGCAGGTTATGAGTTCCGAGCTTCGCCTAAAAAAACTAAGGGGATCCGGAGGATATGTCATGGCTCAGGTAACAGACGAGCAGCAAAGAAAGGGAAATCTTGGCGGACCGGATCTGTTTTTGGCGCCAATTGGCAGACTGGAGCAGGAAAAAATTTCAAAATATTACTGTAATACATGCGAGAAGGATTTCGAGGGAGGCCCGAAGATCGAGTACGAGTCGCCAAATGAGGAGGTGGCGCAGAACCTGATTCTTTTGGAAAGGGGCCAGTACATGTGCACCACATGCGGGTCCACCATTGCGGAATATCGAGAGTTTCAAAAGCAGGACCAGCAGGCAGACGTCGGCCTTGCAAAGCCGACTACGTTTGAGCAGGTGACGTCAGTGGATTCCATTCCGCAGGACTTTGCGCAGGCAGTTGAGCCAGTTTCTACACCGACTCAGTCTACCCAGTCAGGCTCGGTAAACTCCATTGTAGGCATGACAGTATACGATACAAATGCAAAACGAGTCGGCACTGCAAAGCAGGTGGGTGTTGACGCATCACACCAGGTAGTACTCATCGTAACAAAAGGCGACGGCCAAGATGTGACCATACCTTGGAGCAACATCAAAAAGATTGGAGAGATAGTATTGCTAGGGGACGGCTCGCAGCCGAGCCAGGCTTCACAGGCAAAGTGCGGGTCTTGCGGCTTTGAGAACAAGCAGGGCTCAAAGTTTTGCGAGAGTTGTGGAACCAAGATATAAGATGAAATCTAGCACGACAAAGAGCATCATTAAAGACATCATTATCGTCGCAGTCGGCGTTGCTGTGATATGGGTCGGACTGCAGATAGTCTTTGGTACGCAAAATCCGTTTTATGTGGTGTCAAGTGGCAGTATGATTCCAGTTTTGGAAGTATACGACGTCTTGGTGGTGGATGGAAAGGTTCCTTTTGAGGAGATCCAAGTTGGAGACATAATCGTGTTTAATCGTCCAAACGGCCACGACCGGGTGATAGTGCACCGTGTTGAAGCAGTTATTGCAGAGGATCCAAAGACCATCAGGACCAAAGGGGACGCAAACCCGTTGTCGATTCCAGGCACGGACTATCCAATAACAGATGAGGAGTATATCGGAAAAGTGGCATACGTGATTCCGCAGATTGGCTATGTGACGAGGATCCTTGCGCCGCCAATCAACTACATCATAATTGCAGTCATCATAGGGATAATGGTGGTAAAGCAGTACGCTGGCAAAAAGAAGCAGCCGCCAAAGTTTGGCGACGAGCAGCAAACAGACCCGCCGAAGGAGAGTTTTGAAAAATCGTCAGATGCAGAGTATACAGATACACTTGATGCCAAGTCGGATGTAAAATCCGACGATGAGCCAGATGAGAAGCCGCGGTAGCACCAACACAACGTACGATAAGGCTTTTTTGCACAAATTAAGATTCACATATTCGGATCATAGTTAATAGATTGATCCTCATTTCCAAATATGAAAATGATTAGAGGTGGGGGTGAATAAGCTAACCAATATTTTTGTAAATAGAAAAAATCTCACCTTAGGAATCACATATGGGCTTCTTGCAGCATCGCTTGAAGCCACAGTCAACGTTGTTCCAAAACCCCTACTGGATCAAGATTACGGAACCGACATAACAGAACCCATGGTGTTGGTATCAATAATTTACATCATAAACTTCCTATTGTTTACACCATTTGCAAGAAAAAATACTGCAATAAAAAATCTAAAACGCAAGACAGTGTTACTGTTGGTAGTAATTGGATTTATTGAGGTATTAAGTACGATTTTCTTTTTGTATGGATTACGAGAAACAACTGCAATAAATGCCACAATTTTACTCAATAGTGAAATAGCTTTCGGAATATTGATTGCATTCTTTTTTCTCATGGAACGAATACAACGGTATGAGATTCTCCCAATAGTAATGATTGTAGTAGGTTCAACAATAATTCCATTCACCAAAGACATGCTATTTCAAGATCATACAAGAAATGAAATCATATTCTCATCAAATGTATTAGTAGGCGATTCATACGTTTTGATTGCCGGATTATTACTTGGATTGGTTACTTGTCTATACAGATACGTAGCCGAATTTGTCTCATTGAGCAGGATTATGCAGATTACATCAGGAATTGGAGGCATGGTAAGTGTTTTGTTCATAATAATATTCAATATACCCATCACATACAATTTGTCGCAATTACCTAGTACACTGTTTGTAGGAGTTTTTGGAATTGGAATTTCTGCTTTTTGCTACATATATGCACTAAAGCTGATCGGTGCAGTGAGAACAATCATAATTTTTTCATCTACTGCAATTTTTGGAATTCTTTTTGCGAATCTAATGTTATTAGAAATAATTTCATTTGAAAATATTGTGTCGGTCATATTGGTTATTGGAGGTATAACGTTACTTAGAAACAAAGTATCAGATAAATAAGTAACAATATGCATTGTAAACTTTAAAAAATAAAACGACCTTCTATGGACGTGGTTTGGTTCCAACATAAGGAAAGAAGAAACAGCCTATTCCATAGAAAAACCAGATTTACATTTAGAAAGAAGTTTCAGAGTGATGGAACGCCTAATCATGAATATTTTGGTGGAGGAATGTATGCAAATTATCTTTACGAACCAACAGAGCAAAACATGCGTGCGTATGAAGTTTTTCCATATTTGACTGACAAGCCTGTTTCGTTGAATCACATAGTAACAAATGTTGAAAGATCTTTTGAGATATACAAAGAAGATAAAATTGGACGTGTTCGTTTAGGGATTAGATCCGTAACTAATGATATGGATGGATATGCTGGATCATTAGGCATTGAATATGCGGATACTAATAAAAAAATTATTCCAATACTTACTCCAATAGACTCCACTTCAAATTATAAAGCATATTTTTTCGATTTCGAGCTCGTAAATCAGCTTAATTTTACTACGTTTGAGAAAGGACAAGAATCAATAATGAATAAAGTCATTCGTACGATCAGTGCATCTAAAAACTGTAGCATCATACTCCAATTCGTTTTTACTAGATCCATAGAATGGAACAGAATTGCTAAAAATACTGCATCGAAGCTAAGTCAACACCTCAGAACAGCAGAACAGCGAAAAATAAAACAAACTACACATGGATTAGAACATAACTTTATTCCTAGACTCTCGTCGAAAACATTCACAAAGATAAAAGATCTTTCTTCTTCCACATATCAGACAGGTAAAAAAATTGAATCTGTATATCATCAAAAATCAAATTCAACCCCAATTACATTAGCAATTAGAGGAATAGCTATTGGAATTCCAAACGAAGTAGAAACTGCCATACAAAACATAACATCAGTATTTAGATCCATAGAATTTGTCGGGGATGCGTTAGGATGTTTTTATTATAATGTGGACCAAGATAGAGGATACAGATGGATTGAAAATAACAACATTAGTAGTGAGTACTCTATGGAAATATTACAAAACAACTCTAACATGTGGTCAGATATGAGGTGGGGAAGAGGTAGGGATTTTGTTCCATTTCTCTGTCTTACTCCAGATGAGTTTTTTGTTTTTGTGTCACTTCCAACAGATCCCACGCTTCCACTATCATATAGACGTCAAAAACTACGAGGAGTGAATCATGACAAGATGGTGTTTCCGTTAGGGACGTTAATTTGAGATTTGGTTATCTTGTGAACGCATTACAGGAAAATGTATTAGGCATAGCGCCAGAAGACATTTCCAGACATCTTTACATATTAGCTGCTTCAGGGAGTGGCAAATCTACATTGATTAGAGGTTTGTACAAACACCTAGAATGTGCGAATCATACTGATTCTATTCCAAACTCAACCATCTACATAGATATCAAAGATGATGATGCAAAATTATTCGTACAACAATGCGAACCAACATCATTTGAGAAAAACAATGTAGTTTATCTGGATATCAATCACATGGAATTTGGCTTTAATCTCTTAGAGCTACCAGAACATTCTGAATTAGACAGAGAGTTGCTAGTAAGTAGAATGGTAGGACACATAATAGAAATGATTCGAGAATTCTATACACAGCAGCAAACCTTCATTCAAATTGAACGCATAATGCGTCTTTTACTGTTTTATCTTTATTCAAATACGGATAATCCTACAATTATTGATCTCTACGAGATAATAATACGATTACAAAGAGATGGGCGGACAGAACTTGAACGGATTTTTAAAACATACAAAAATGTTACTGGTCCAGAAATGCGACAATCACTAGATGCGATTTCCAGACTATCGAAGGAATCATGGGTGCCAATATTAAACAGAGTTGAAATGTTTGCAACTGACGAATACTTAAAAAAGAAATTTGCAGTGAGTCATACCACAATTAATTTTGAAAAGATGCTTATTCCTGGAAACATAACGATTTTTCGAATTTCAGACACAGAAACTCCAAAATATGCGCATGGTTTAGCAATAATGGCAATCGTTCTCAAGATCTGGTTTACAATTCAGAGTAGGGCAAGCAGAACTGAGCAGAATAAGCGTTCTCTAGTGGTTTTAGCTCTGGATGAATTCCAAAGAATCAAAGATTCATCCATAATCACAGCCATTTTATCACAAGCACGTACCTATAATCTCGGCTTAATTCTATCCCATCAAAATCTTTCACAAATAGATACGAGTCTTTTAGAAACAGTGATCGGGAATACGGCAAGTCAGATTTATGGTAGAGTTTCTGGGATAGATGCAAACAGAATTGCTAAAGCAATTGATCCACATTTTGCAAAAGAATTAACGGACCAAATCACGGCACAGCCAGATTTTGTATTTACTGCCAGAACTAGACCAGCATCAGGACAACAATACGGATTACCTGTTCAATTTA
>PHFX01000057.1 GCA_007618135.1 Candidatus Brocadia sp. WS118
CACAACGTCTTATCGCTGATAGCTGTAAAAAACAGGATATCAAGCCGGAACAACTGGTGGTTCACGCCGATCGCGGCTCAAGCATGACGTCTAAGCCTGTGGCACTCCTTCTCTCTGATCTGGGAATAACAAAAAGCCATTCTCGTCCTTACGTCAGTAACGACAATCCCTATTCTGAGTCGCAATTTAAAACCCTTAAGTATCGGCCGGATTTCCCGGGATATTTCGGCTCAATTGAGGATGCAAGGATCTTCTGTAAAAATTTCTTTGCCTGGTACAATAGCGAGCACCATCATTCTGGAATTGGACTCTTGAAACCAGAAGACGTCCATTATGGACGTACGGATCACATTATGAAAGAACGAAGTCTTGTCTTAAAAACCGCCTTTGAAAATCATCCTGAACGATTCAAGGGAATTTCACCTAAACCACCACGTATGCCTGTGGCTGCCTGGATTAATCAACCAAAACATATATCGACTCTACCTTTAGAGTCTAAATTATTTAATAAAGTGTCTAATTTCCATTGACATATTCCGAAAGTTTGATGTCGGGACTTTCGTTTTTATTGAGCCGAGAGGTTATCTTCGATATTACCCGTCACATCACCAAAAAATTATTTTCACACCCGCACATGATTTTGTATTGATTTGTCTCTGTAAAGTGCTAATATAAGTACCCGGCTACCCTTGATAAGGGATTTTCCTGTCAATAATAAAAATCTATTAAACCGCAATTTCACCGTTATCGTGGAAAATTGATGGCTAAACTTCAATTAAGCTCTCGTGGGTCTTTCGAAATCCGATTATGACAAAAGACGATATTTTAAAAACTGTATTGAAATCGTCCTCGCTGCCAACCTTGCCAACAGTTGCATGTAAACTCATTTCAGTCTCTTCTCAAGAAGAAATAGGGATGAATGAAATTGCGAACCTGGTATCAAAAGACGCCTCCCTATCTGCAAAGGTGTTAAAGATGGCTAATTCAGCCTTTTATAGTTTTCCTTGTAAAATAAGCACGGTACACCAGGCTGCATTGAGAATTGGGATAAATGTGTTGCGAAGTCTTGTTCTTTCAATTTCCTTTTTTTCAATAAAAGCAAAGAATAAGAAAGACGTTTTTGATTATAACAGATTTTGGGAGCAATCCCTTGCTAATGCGGTTGCGTCAAAACTGATCATGTCAGAAATAGGCAAATCTGATTTGGAAGAGATTTTCATCTCCGGACTCTTACAAAATATCGGAGAACTCATTCTAGCCCTCTGCTTTCCCCAACAGTATGAGCAAGTATTGTTAGAGGCATCTAAGAGTGAAAAAGATATCATTGAACTGGAAGAGCAAATTATTGGAGCAGACCATACGTTTATTGGATATGAGGTTGCCAAAAATTGGGGATTCCCAACGATATTGTTAACCCCAATTCAATATCATCATTGTCCAGAAGGCTATACGGGCAACCACAAAAAACTCAAACTTGCGGTTAACGTTGTCTACTTGTCAGGAATGATTACCAACATCATTTACTCAAATAAACCTCTGAAACACCATCAAATTTTTTTGAACGAATCCAAGGCTTTGCTTGGCTTCGACGATAAAATTATCGACCGGATTTTAGCGCTTGTTGCTGCTGAAATAGCGCAGACTGCCAGTTTATTTGGCTTTGATATCAAGAATCCGAGATCGATCGAGGATATCCTGCAAGAGGCCAATGCTGCTCTGGGTAACATAGTCTTGACGTATAATCAGATGAGCAGGGAACTGATGGTTGACAAGGCGCAGTTGCAAGAACATACGAAAAAGATTGAAGAGGAAAAAAAAGACATTGAAAAACTCATTCACGTGGATGGTTTAACAAAAGCATATAACTATAGTTACTTACACAGCTTTCTTGACAGGGAAATTACCTTGGCAGCCCGTAAAAATTTGTCTCTGAGTCTCATTCTGGTAGACGCTGACCACTTCAAAAGTATTAATGACAACTACGGACATCTTGCAGGCGATTTCGTTTTAAAAGAATTGTGCCAGGTAATGAGAAATCCACTCCGAGACTATGATATCATTGCTCGTTATGGGGGTGAGGAGTTTGCGATTGTCCTTGTTGAAACGACTGGGCAAGATGCATTGATCGTGGCAGAAAAATTACGTGAAACAATTGCCGCACATAATTTCATTTACCACGACATACAATGCAATGTTACGGCAAGTTTTGGTTTGGCAGAAATAAAGCCCGCTGTAGATGCCTTTACCAAAAATGATCTCATTAATTTTGCCGATAAGGCGCTGTATGAGTCAAAGAAGGGAGGACGCAACAGAGTCACGTTGTATACCTGAAGGGAAAATTAGGAGTCCTTAAGCATTTTCATAAGTTTTGCGACTTTTATTTTCTGGATGAATTCATACTGATGTGTTCCGGCAAACTGCTATCATAATCAGCCGGCTATCCTTGAAAAGGGAATTTCCTGTCTACTGCACAAACCTATTGTACCGCATATTCACCGTTATTGGATTAATAAAAGACGTACCACTGGAACACAATTATCAAAGTCGGCACATCAGGCTTTTCCTTTCCCGATTGGGTAGGCAACGTTTACCCTTCAAATGTTAAAAGGGGGGGTAATATTTTTCTCAAATAAGTTTTTACCATTGCGCTACGATAAGCGCTTAAGGTCATGTAAAACAATTCTACTACTCACAAACATCAGTTTAAGAGATCGCAATGAGCGGTAATCGATATTTTAGCCGTATTAAATTTACAGCTCACGCACAGATTGAATTTAACAATAGCGTCTATCCATTAGAACTGTATGATATCTCACTGCGTGGCGCGTTATTGCACTCCCACGTGCCTATTCCATTGAAGATCGGAACGTGTTGTCCACTACAAATCTGTCTCCATGCATCTCATACTACCCTCATGTTTCATGCGGAACTCGTCCATCTTAACGCAAATAATTTTGGGTTTAAATTTTTAGACACCGATGTGGACACCATGACACATTTGAGAAACCTGCTCGGTTACAATACCGGTAATCCTGATCAAATTACCCATGAGTTTCATTTCTGGCTCGATTCTGCATGATACCATGGGGAAGAATACTCATAATAAGCAATACAAGACCTTCATGCCGGAGGAAAAACATCGGCAACCACCGATTTCACCGATTTTACAGATAGGTATTGAATGTATTCTTCATATATAGTAAAATTTTTGTGAAAGTTCGTCATGTCATAGCGATGGAATATCACCTTGAAAATCCTGTCATCACACCCTTTAGTTAAAGACTCATGGCTGATAGCACGTCGCTGATCTTTCGATCCTCTAAATATTTACGTAAGGGAATATATTTGTGACCATTAATAACATTATTATTTTTGATACTACCCTCCGTGATGGAGAACAATCGCCAGGCGCCAGCCTGGATATCAATGAAAAGGTTCAGATTGCGCGGCAATTGGCGCTCCTGAATGTAGATGTCATTGAGGCCGGATTCCCTGTCTCATCGCCGGGTGACTTTGAATCAGTCCGGAGAATTGCTCAGGAAATTCATGGTGTTTCTGTCGCTGGTCTTGCCCGTGCCGTTGAGAAAGATATCGACAGTGCAGCCCGTGCACTGGAAAAGGCTGACAAACCACGTATCCATGTCTTCCTCGCCACATCAGAAATCCACCGAAAATACAAACTTCAAAAGGCAAAGGACGAGATCCTTCATCTGGCCGTTCAGGGTGTTAAGCATGCCTTACGCTACGTAGACGATGTTGAATTTTCAACGGAAGATGCATCAAGAACCGAACTCGATTTTCTTATCCAGGTGGTTGAGGCCGTTATTGATGCCGGCGCAAAAACGGTCAATATTCCAGACACGGTAGGCTACGCGGTGCCAGATCAATACGCCGCTGTGATAAGCGGATTAAAGAAAAATGTTAAAAACATTGATAAGGCAATCATCAGCGTACATTGCCACAATGACCTTGGTCTTGCCGTGGCTAATTCCCTGGCTGCTATAAAGGCCGGGGCGCAACAGATCGAGTGCACGATCAACGGTATTGGAGAACGTGCGGGGAATGCAGCGCTCGAAGAGATCGTGATGGCCTTGAAGACCCGTCATGACTTTTACCAGCGTTCCACCCGCATTGCCACCAGGGAACTGATTGCCACAAGCAAACTGGTAAGCACCCTGACAGGACTGCGCGTACAGCGAAACAAGGCCATTGTCGGTGAAAATGCCTTTGCACACCAATCCGGCGTGCATCAGGACGGGGTGATCAAGGAACGCACTACTTACGAAATTATGAAACCCGAAGACGTGGGATATCTTAAAACCCGTCTCGTCCTTGGGAAGCTGTCCGGACGGAATGCCTTAAAAACGCGAATTAAGGAATTGGGGTACGAGTTATCAGAGAACGAATTCGAACGCGCCTTTGAGGAATTCAAGCATATCGCTGATAAGAAAAAAGAGATCTTCGACGAAGACATTGAAGCCATTATTGGCATAGAAAAGATGGAAGTTCCCACCATCTTTCACCTGGAAAGCATCAGCATCAGTTGCGGACCCAATGCCGTGCCGACCGCCGGGGTAAGGCTGAAATTACCGGACGGTCGGCTGGTGGACAACACTACCATGGGCGACGGCCCTATCGATGCCCTTTTTAAGGCGATTGATCTGTCTACCGGCATCACTGGGACGTTGCAGGATTATAATATCCGCGCCGTGACCAGTGGAAAAGACGCCATGGGTGAGGTACATGTGAATATTGAAGTGGATGGCAGGACCATAGGGGGCCGTGCCGTAAGCACGGACATTATCGAGGCCAGCGCTAAGGCATACTTGAACGCCATCAATAAAATAGCTGCATTGAGACCAAAGTAGTCTCCCCGTCCGGGGAGAAGTCAAAAGTCAAATATCTTTTGGAAAATAGTAAACATTTTCTCAGATAAACTCATGATCTGTATTCCCATCATTGCAAACAATCTTGATGATGCCCTCTGCGATATGGATGAGGCATCAAAAGTTGCAGATATTATTGAAGTGCGACTTGATTACCTGAAAAATCCAGATCTGAAATGCATCCTGGAAAGGCGGACAAAACCAATTATCATCACAAACAGACCGGTCCGGGAGGGTGGCAAATTTGAAGGGAGCGAAGAGGAAAGGCTCGCTGTTCTAAAACTTGCAATACAGTTACAAGCTGATTATGTTGACATCGAACATGACAGCATTCAAAACATACGTAGGGACACGGTGCACCGTGTCCCTACCAAAATCATTGTGTCCTATCACAATTTTCGTGAAACGCCTGACAACTTAGCTTCGATATATCAAAAACTGAGCCAGTGTGGCGCCGATGTCGTAAAAATTGTCTCTTATGCGAATACGATTACCGACAACGTCAAAATCTACCGACTGCTTCGGCAGGCACACGGACACGTGATTTCATTTTGTATGGGTGAATACGGCATGACCAGCCGTATCCTGTATAAAAGGTTTGGCAGTTACCTGACCTTTGCTTCCCTCAGGAAAGGGAAGGAATCTGCCCCCGGGCAGATCAGTATTCAGGAATTTCTTACCATCTACCGGGCTCAGCGACAGGACAAAGATACGGGCATCTATGGACTGATTGGAAATCCCGTCGCTCACAGCATCAGTCCGCTTATCCATAATACCCTCTTCAAGGAAATGAACCTCAATAGCATCTACGTTCCCTTTAAGGTAGACAACATCAGTGATTTTATCAGGGCGTTTCGGGAATTGGATGTAAAGGGTTACAGTGTGACGATTCCTCACAAAGAATCTGTAATACATCATCTGGATGCGATAGACTCAATGGCTAAAAAGATCGGGGCAGTGAATACCATCGTAAACAAAGGTGACCAGCTAATCGGTTTTAACACCGACTGTAAGGCAGCCATTCAGGTGCTGGAAGACCTTCAGCAGACATCTGGAATGGGCACAAAGAATAATCATTTCACGGGAAGATGCGTTACCTTGTTAGGCGCCGGAGGCGCATCCCGGGCAATCGCCTTTGGTTTACAGGAACGAGGCGCACACGTAACCGTAGTAAACAGAAATTATGAGCGGGCGCAGTCACTTGCCAGAGATGTTGGCTGTTTATCCAAAAAATTCGGAGATTTGCCGGAAATCAAAACCGATATCCTCATCAATGCCACCCCGGCAGGCATGTTTCCCGCCGTGAATGAAACCCCGGTTGATAAAAACCGACTCAAACCCAACATGCTCGTTTTTGATACCATTTATAATCCGGCAGAGACACGGCTCCTGCGCGAAGCCAAGGCTCAGGGCTGTAAGATAGTCGGTGGTCTGCCGATGTTCGTAAACCAGGCGGCAGCACAATTTGAACTGTGGACAGGGATAAAGCCGCCGCTCAAATTAATCGAAGAAATTGCCTATAAAATATTAGTTGGAGAGTGACTGAGTTCACTTGTATCCGCATTGAATATTATCTTCATTGGTTTTCGCGGCACAGGCAAAACAACCATAGGCAAAATACTGGCACAACAACTTGGTAAGGAATTTATCGATGCCGACGAGTACCTGGAACAAAAACAAGGAAGGACCATCAAAGACATCTTTGCAGAAGGTGGCGAGCCGTTGTTTCGGGATATCGAGGTGCAAACTATTGCGGAATTATCCCGTCTCGACAATAGGGTCATCGCCACGGGCGGCGGCGTAATCCTTCGGGAGGAAAACATAAGAAATCTCAAGAAAAACGGTATTATCATCCTCCTGGATGCCGATGTGGATACCCTGCACAAACGAATCTATGAGGATGCCCAGACACGGCAGAAAAGACCAAACCTTACGAATCTCAATGCATATGAGGAGATTGAGTATCTTTTGGCATACCGGAGGCCGATCTATGACAGGATAGCGGATTTCGTGATAAACACCATCAGTATGTCCAAACATGATGCCGCAAATAAGATAATAGCCTTTATTCACACCCACGTAAAGGACGTGAGAAAAGACTAGTGTGGTGTCCCGTAAATAACTAGACATAATTGGAGAAAGGTGCTATGATTTGTGGCATGGCGAGAACCAGTCCATCAGTGGAATTGTCGGCTGCGGATCAAATGCGGCTGCAGCAGTGGCAGTCGGCTCATGGCACGCCGCAGCAGGTCGCGTTGCGGTGTCGGTTGGTCTTGGCCGCTGCGGCGGGACAACAAGACTTGGCCATCGCTTCTGCCTATGGAGTCAACCGCCATACCGCCGTACTGTGGCGGGGGCGAGTTTTGGAAGCCGGGATCAACGCGGTCTGGGAGACAAAAGCCGGTCGGGGTCGTAAACCGCAGTATGACCTGTCCCAGCGCGATGCGCTGATTGCCGCCACCTTGCAGACCAAGCCCAAGGGCATGACCCACTGGAGTTGCCGACTGATGGCCAATGCCCAAGGCGTGAGCAAGAACACGGTCAACCGGCTCTGGCAATTGCATAACCTCAAGCCGCACCTCAGCCGAACCTTCAAGCTGTCGCGGGATTCGAAGTTTGTGGAGAAGCTGACCGACGTGGTGGGTTTGTATCTGAATCCGCCGCAGAAGGCACTGGTACTGTGTGTCGATGAGAAGAGCCAGATTCAGGCGTTGGATCGGACACAGCCCGGACTGCCGTTGAAGAATGGTCGGTGTGGCACGATAACCCACGACTACAAGCGCCACGGCACGACTACGCTATTTGCCGCTTTAAGTTTGTTGGACGGCAAAGTGATCGGGCAGTGCCAAGCCCGACACCGCCATCAGGAGTTTCTGAAATTCCTGCGGCGGTTGGACCGGGAGTTTCCTGGGGAGCAGCAACTGCATCTGGTGCTGGACAATTACGGCACGCACAAGACACCG
>PHFX01000213.1 GCA_007618135.1 Candidatus Brocadia sp. WS118
CGTCCCCATCATCCTCATTATCATCCTTCTCATCGTTATCATCGTCTTTGTCATCATTATCCCTATCATCATCGTCTCTTCCTCCTTCATCCTTGTCCCTGTCTTTGTCCCTCCCCTTTCCACCCCCATTATCATCCTTGCCTTTATCACCGTTACCCTTGTCGTTATCCTTTCTTTTTTTCCCCTTGCCATTCTCCCTGCTTTTGTCATGATCGTGTACCGTCTGTTTCTTCTTGGTTACTTTAATTGCATTTCTGCCGTGAACGGTTGTGCTGGATGTACCAGCATCGTTTCCCTGTGCAATATCTGTAGATACAAATGCAAATACAACCAGGCTGTAAAACAGAA
This sequence comes from Candidatus Brocadia sp. WS118, assembly GCA_007618135.1. Taxonomy (GTDB): domain Bacteria; phylum Planctomycetota; class Brocadiia; order Brocadiales; family Brocadiaceae; genus Brocadia. The sequence goes on from PHFX01000213.1 coordinate 349, forward strand.
GAACAACGAGACTATCTTTGATGGTACGCATAAATGGACTCCTCCTCATGAAGGTTCGTGAAAACTATCGCCGGGTGAAACGTATTTTCACACAAAAGATGCTATACGATGAAATTAATCAACAAGGATCGGGTACCTTGTTTTCCTCTCTATGCCGTTTGGTCAGTTAGCACAAACGGTATTCCAAACATGTTTTCGAAGGTATGATATTTTTTAACGACAAGAATACTCAGCAGTTAAAACAACGGGGTGGAAATGGCGGCAGGGAGAAAAATGCAGTCAAAATGGTGGACAATGCCCTGCCCTACCAGGATGGCACCTGGAAAAATATCATCATATATCTTACTTCTGATAATTTGAATAAATCTTTTTTACCCTTTCTGTTAATGGTTTCGCATCGTCTTTCCTTCCGGTCTTTTCATAAAATTCTGCCATTTTCTCCAATACGGTTGCAATAAAAGGGTGGTCATTGCCGTATTCTTTTTCATATATTTCAAGCGCTTGCTTGTAAAGAGACTCAGCCATCGTGTTGTCACCCTGGTAGTAATAAAGTGTTGCCAGGTTGTTCATTGCAGAGGCAAGGTCGGGATGCCCTGAGCCGAGTGTTTTTTCTTCGATGGTCAATGCCCGTTTGTAGAAAGGTATCGCCTCCGCATATTTCTTCTGGTCTTGATAAAGCTCTCCCAATCTGTTCAGGGCATCGACAACACCTGCGTGATCCAGACCAAGCGCCTTCTCATAGATACTGAGAGACTGTTGGTAAAAGGGCTCAGCTTCAGCATATTTATTCTGAAGGAAAAACAGTTCACCAAGCGCATACAATACGTTGGCAACGGAGGGATGGTCTGCGCCAAGTGATTTTTTATAAATGGCGAGGGCCTGACAAAAGAGCGGTTCTGCTTCGGTATATCTGCCATAGGTTCTGTAAAGAATCCCCAGCAGGTTCATGGAATCAGCAATACGGGTATCGCCGGAAGGAAAGGTTTTTTTCGCTACCTTTAATGCCTCCTCGCCTGCCATGATTCCATCCGCATATCTCTTTTTTTGTAAAAGCGATGCGGCTTTATCATGGAGTTCCTTCCACGAATTTTCCTGAGGATAGGCAGGCAAGGTGCAAGCGCCAGATAGCGCCAGGATAAATAAGGTTTTTGTTCCGCAGCGGCAAAGATGTTTCACTATATTTACTAAGGTGACCATTTCAAAATCTCCCCTGGAATAATGATTGCTGATATAAGTTTCATTTTTCACGGAATTATTATATCATAACAAAAAATAGCAACCATCAAATGATGATTTATCGTTTGCAACTTAGCGCAATTCCGTTTTCCAGGAAATCTTAGCGCAGCATAGCCGCAACCAAAGACAACCACCCCTCTTTCCCCTCCTTTGCAAGGAGGGGATGAAGGGGAGGTGAAAAACTTACAAAAAAAGGATGTTTTTACACAGGAATACTCTACCTATGGCAATAAAAGCAACTATATTTAAAATCGCCCTGAATATAGCGGATATAGACCGCAATTACTTCCATGATCATAAACTTACCATAGCACGGCATCCATCAGAGAATGACGTCCGCATGATGACGCGTTTAGTGGCATTTGTCCTTAACGCCCACGAAGACCTTGTATTCACTCAAGGCGTGAGCAGGGGTGATGAACCTGACCTGTGGCGAAAAGATTTATGCGGGAATATTGAGATGTGGATCGAGATTGGGCAGCCGGACGAAAAACAGATCCGCAAGGCCTGTGGCCGGGCTAAAGAGGTTATTATCTACACCTATAGCGGCAACAGTGCAAACGCCTGGTGGAAAAAGATAAGTCCCGATGTTCATCGCTTCAAAAATCTATCGGTAATAAACCTGCCGCCGGAATCCATTCAGGAAATGGCGGTGTTGGCACAACGCACGATGGATTTCCCGTGTACTATCCAGGAGGGAGAGGTGTGGTTATCAGTCGGGGACAAAACCGTGAAGATTTGTCCGATAAAGTGGAAAAAACAAGAAAAATAGGGAATGAGAGAAAAATAATATGCGTAAAACAATACTTATCGCACTTTCTCCAAAACCGTTCCATTAAGGGAGGGGAAGCTGATTCGTATATCCACAGCAAAATAGAAAGAAACAAAAATGAAAGATTGGTTTTTGTATGTGATACGATGCAAACATGGGAGGTTATACACAGGTATTACCACCGATGTGAAAAGGAGATTTGCAGAACATACGAGTAATGGCAAAAAAGGGGCAAAATGTTTACGGGGAAAGGCCCCTCTGACGTTGGTTGTGAAAAAGAAGATCGGAAGTAAAAGCCTGGCACTAAAGGCAGAAGCAAAGGTAAAAAAACTATCAAAAATAAAAAAAGAGATGTTCGTGGAGGGTAAAATTAACATAAACCTATGAATAAAACCAGAGATCAGATAGAAGAGAAATACAAGTGGGATTTGTCTGTTATGTATCTATCGGACGCATCCTGGGAAGAAGACTACCGGAAGGTGGAAAGGGGACTCTCACAGATCCTGGGGTTCAAAGGCTCTCTCGCTGATCCCCGTATACTTGAGCAGTTCATGCAGGTTTATATCGACCATTCCGTAACCAAAGAAAATTTATACGTATATGCGCACGTGCGATTTTTTGAGGATACCCGGAATGCCATATACGAAGAGATGAAAGGTCGTATCGAACTGCTTGTTTCAAAGATTTCCGCTGAAACCGTTTTCATAAAGAAAGAGTTGTCCTCTTTATCACAGGATAATATCGATACCATGATCCGTGAAAATGCTCATCTGGGAAGGTATCGCTTCTTTCTGGAAAGCTATGCCCGATACAAGCCTCATATCCTTTCTGAAGAAACAGAAACGGTTTTAGCGGAACTGGAAATTGCCCTAAAAAAACCCGATGATGTTTTTTCCGCCTTTCATAACACCAATATTTCATTCACTGCGTTTGAACACAAGAGAGAAACAATCCGTCTCACGCATGCAAAATACGCTCAACTGCTGGAGTCTTACGACCGGACACTCCGGCAAAAGGCTTTTGAGCACTATTATCGGCCTTACCGCCAACACATTGACGTGCTGGCAAATACCTATGCCGCAAACGTGCTTGCAGACATTAAACTGGCGAAGGTACGCAACTATCCGTCTATGCTGGAAATGTCCTTGTTTCCTGATTATGTGCCAATCACGGTATTCAGTAATCTCGTAGAAGTAGCAAAGGAGAATATTAATGTAATCAGCGAGTTCAATGCCCTGAAAAGTGAAGCGCTTGGCATAGAAGAATTACACTTCTACGATAATTATGTTCCCCTGGTTGAAGAAATTGATAAGAAGTATTCCTATGAAGAGGCAATTGATTTGGTGCGTGCAGCGCTTGAACCCCTCGGCACAGCATATCTCAGGAAGTATGATGCTACTATTCGTGCACGGGTAATTGATGTGTTTGAGTCTCCCGGCAAAAGAGCGGGGGCGTTCTCGTGGGGGAGTTATGCGAGCCGGGGATTAATTTTCTTAAATTATACGGAGAAATTCTCTGACGTCTCTACGTTTGCGCATGAATTCGGCCATTGCCTGCACCGGGACTACTCCATTGAAAAGCAACCCTTTATCTATTATCAAAATCCCATCTTTCTGGCTGAGATAGCCTCGACATTTAATGAGGCTTTACTGTTTGATCACATGTCAAAGATTGCCGGATCCATTGAGGAAAAGAAGTTCTTTCTCTATCACTCCATGAAGCGGATCGAGGCAACCTTCTACCGGCAGACCATGTTCGCAAATTTTGAAAAGGAGGTTCATGAAATGGCGGAATCCGGCAAGGTGCTGATCGCGAAAAGCATAACCGACATTTACCGGAAGAACCTTGATACTTTTTTGGGCAAGGGGATGGTTATTGATGAGCAGTTAAACTATGAGTGGGCGCGCATTCCCCATTTTTACAACGCCTTTTATGTCTACAAATATGCCACCAGTCTGTCCGCTGCAATAGCCTTGTCTGAGCGGGTAATTTCTGGGGAAAAAGACGCCGTCGAAGATTATCTGACATTTCTGGGCGCAGGGTCGCACAAAGAACCGCTTGAAATCTTAAAAGATGCCGGGATAGACCTTACCGGAAAAGGGGCGTATGAGGTAACGGTCAACAAATTCAGAAAATTGCTGAAGGAATATAAATCGTTGTAAGATACTTGGTAACTACCCAGTTTCCAGAACACAGTTGACGGATCTTTTTCAAAAATCAATTTTCGCGTAAAGACGCAAAGACGGTTTTGAGTGAGATAGACCTGTGTAGTTACTGAATTGTGTTTTAGATATTTAACGGAGGGGATAATGGTGTTAAGGAAGTCATTTTTTACAGATAGCGTTGCGCTGCTGTTTTGCACAGTTTTTATGGTTTTTGCAGGGCTGGGGTTGGTTAAAGGCGATGAAAAGGAGAAGAGTGAATTAGCGGAACTTATGTGCAAGATAGATGCGTACTCTAAGGCATTGGATCGGCTTGCGACCTACTTCTCCTTTGATGAAGTGGAGAAAGAACGGAAAATCTACGAAGATACATGCGCGAACCTCGTATTGCTCTGTAAGACCGCAACGACAAAATTTGAGAGACCGGATGATAATAAATATCAGGAATTTAACCAGGCGATGTTGAAGGCATCAGAAAATATAGCCGCTATATTAAAAGATGCAAACAGGGCTAACTCGCTGGAAGACATGCTTTGGGAAACAGGAAAATTACGGCAAACCTGCGTTACCTGCCATAAACACCTTGATATACACATCGGGTCAGATAAGCATGGGGGAAAAAAGTAGGTCAGACGTCATCGCATGGATTATAATGCCAGGCTGGGTCGTTAATCCTGCCTTTTGTTTTGAGCCAGAAAACGGGAGTTTCTGCGGGATCAGCTCTTGTTGTTTCTTGTTATTACAATTGTTCATTTCTCAGATACTCAGATATAATCAGAAAAAAAGGTTAACCATGAGAAATATTTATTACCAGACGGTTTTTATATGGAGTTACACCTCGTCAATAATACCCACACCTTCTTGTATTTTCTTCATCCATTTCGTACCCTAAAGCCCGATAGCCTCTGAGCCTTTTCTTGAACATACTCATTAACATGGGCACATTGCTGTCCACGTAGTCGTAAATTCTCACTTCCTTCTTCCCTTCGTATAAACGATGAATACGGCCTGCATATTGAACAAGGGTTCCTTTCCAGGAAACCGGCATGGCAAGAAAAAGGGTATCAAGGCGGGTGTCATCAAATCCTTCACCTGCATATCTGCCGGTGGCAAGAAGGAGACGCGTTTCTCCAGCAGGGATTGAAGCAAGATTTTCCATAAGTGTATTACGTTTCTTAATCCGCACGCCACCCTTCAGGACAATAATGTTTTTCACATACCCCATCTATTCACTCGTTGTTACAAACCGGGCTAAAACCCTTTTTGCCGGTCTTTTTGCTTATCCACAAACGGGAATAGACGTCAACACGGCCTCGAAAGAGGCTTCTAAATATGGCAATCTTTTCCTCAGGACTTGATATTTTCGAGATATTTTTATGTGGAGAATCGGTTGCGTTGCTTGTGATATCAGGGGAATGGTTTGCAAGTTTTAAAAGTTCGGCCTTGAGGGACTTTAATTCGGCTAATATCTTCTGCCGTTCTTTGTCAAGCTCGGTAAGACGAGATTCTCCATGAGAAATGGCTGATATTATGGCATTGCGCCTTTCTTTGTCATTCATTGGATTACCCTTTTTCTCTTTGGTATACTCACCTTTTCACATTGATTATGTAAATTTATTCTACTATAATACCCTACAATCATCAAAGGATTCACAGATAGGAGACTTTAAAATGATTAAACTACAAATTCAATCTGACAAAGAGGATGGTGTTATTGACATTATCCGGGCTGCCATTTCCGCTGAGATCAAAAGACTCGAAATCGACCTGAATAAAACAACCAAGCAAATTGAAAAAATTTGAAACTGAATATAATGTAACATCAGAAGTATTTCAGAAAAAGTTTTCAGCCGAGAATCTGAAAAAGGGAGACCAGGACTATATAGAGTGGGCAGGCGAGTTAAAGATCAGGGAAAAGATAGTGGAAGACCTGAGAAAGCTAAAAGAAATAGAATATGTTGCTCACTGAATATTTTGCCAGACTTGTAAAGGTTATTGAGGAATATTCCAAAACCGATTTAATAATTGATTCTGATTTACACATTGATTGCAGAACTGAAAAAATTGGGATGATAAAAGGAGTGATAACATTTATTGCCGTAAATATGTGGAGCTGCTATCATGCCTACGTTAAATAATTTGACGTGATACTTCTGGGAATACCACCTGTCTGCGTGCGGACATGCACAGGCTGGTATGAATTTATTCTGGACATCATAACTATTTTAATGGGCAAAAGGGAAAAATTATTAAGACGAATTTTATCAGGGCAAATAAGGAAAATATTAACAACGTATAAATTTAATATAGGAAAAAGCGATGAGTGAATCACGATATGAAATGATTATTTATTGGGATAAAACAGACAATATTTATGTTGTTGAAGTACCGGAACTACCAGGGTGCATGGCGCATGGTAAGTCAAAAAAAGAGGCGCTTGAAAATGCAGAAAAAGCTGTGGAGTTTTGGTTAAAAACGGCAAAAGAAGATGGTATTCAAATACCAGTGCCTAAGGGCCGTTTAATGTATGCATAACATTATTGACATAACCAGCCACTATATTTAAAAAACAAAGTCAACAATTAAGTATGATATCGCCGGAATTAGTTGTGTGGAGAAAGGGTGAAGGTGGAGAAATAGAGAAAAAAAGAATAAGCGTTTTCAGATTTTATTTTTCTCCCTTTTTCTATTAGGGTTTGGAAATATAAAGTAGGAGGTAACAATTAATGCATCTGACAGAAAAAGAACTAACAACAGCAGTATCAGAAAAAATGAAAGGGCTTCCAGAGGATGCTATCAAGGAGGTAATGGACTTTATTGAATTTTTGAGATCTAAAAAAGAAAATGGGAAAAAAGGCACACCCGAAGCAATTTTAAAGCATGTAGGGACATGGAAGTTTGAAAAGGGAGAACTCGACAACATATTAGAGGACATACAAAAATTCCGGGAATTAGAGGGGTAGATTGAATTATCTGTTTGACACAAACCATGCGAGTAAGATTCTGGAAGGAAATAAAACTCTCTCTTTGAAAATTGGTGCTTTTAAAAATAGCGGTTCTAGATTTTTCATATCAATGAGTATACTTGGCGAGTTATTCTTTGCGGTTTATGCCAGCAAAAGGAAAGAGAAAAACCTGCAACAGTTAAAATTGTTTCTAGAGGACGTTATCCTTTTGGACTATGATATAAAGGCTGCTGAGGAATTTGGAAAGATTCAAGCAGAACAAAAGGCAAAAGGTAAGCCAATTCCATCTATTGACGCCCAAATTGCCGCTGTTGCACGGATTCATTCTGTTACAGTTTTAACAACCGACCAACATTTTAATCTTGTGGATGGTCTAAATATAGACAACTGGTTGTAAGTCCTGTTTGATCCATGCTTCTACGGCATAATTTGCTTATGTTTATTATTGACAGACAATGTATCTCTGGTATGAACTTGTAATTGCAAGACTATTTCGAATCCATCGTTTTGTTTGGTCTTGGTTATTCTTTTCCATTAGCATGTATGAAATCAAAGATATCGAAAGAAGATGAAATGAATACTTGTCCTCGTGAAAACGGGGAAACGATGAGAAAAATAAATGTAGAGTAAAACACTGGCGTAGTGGCTACAGGTTAAGGTTTGTGTTCCCCGTTTCTCTCCGTTTCCTCTGAGAGTGTCACACCATCTCAACCATACCCTATTTCCAGCATCTTCTCATCAAACCGTACGTGAGGTTTTCCCTCATACGGCTTTCCTGTGCTCTTCGCA
>PHFX01000214.1 GCA_007618135.1 Candidatus Brocadia sp. WS118
ATTTGCTAAGGTTGGCTCCCTTGTAGCATCCCAATCCGGCAGGCAGTTAAAGAGAGACCCCGGTTTCTTCTTCAGGAACCGGGGTCTCTAATATACGCTAAAATTTCCAATAAGCAAAATCAGGAAGGATGTTAAAAATAGCAGCAACGTCTTACCCCCAAACGCCACATAACTTTTTATTCCAGCCGAGGCAACCAGCAATTGCCTTTGTTGATGTTCTGTGGTATATTCATATCCAGCGTGTTTCTCAAGTTTTGTAGTCAAAGGGTTGCCCGGCTGAATATCGCGTTAGGCTCGGCAAAAAATATAAATAACAATTTCGTTTGGATAACTGTTGTGCTCAGAGAAAGACTTACCATCGACCATTTTTATACTTATGAAGTGACGGAACTACTTGAGGGTGGAATGGGCTACGTTCTTCTGTTGTCACTCATTGATAGCGCTCGCAAGCCTGACTTGATGGAAAGTATACTCCAGCGTTCATCGGAGCTTAAGGTTCGATTTCGATATCCCTATCGGTCTTTGCTTGCTGCTAAGACAGTCAAGGAACAAAGGGCAATGTCCCTTTTTGCGCGTGAATGCAACATCTGGTTGGAGTTTGAGCACCCTGGCATAGTTCCACTCCTCAAAATAGTAGATGTCAGCGGTTTGATTCTGGCTCTTATGCCACAATATTCAGGAAGTTTACGTGATTTGTTGTTGCAACCAAAAGTTTCTTACAGGAACTTGTTGAAGGCTTTGGCCGAGCCAGTCGCTGCCCTTGCCGAGATTTATAAGAGGTACAAAGTTGTACATCAAGACATTAAGCCAGAGAATTTTTTATATGAACGTAAGGATGGCCGACTCAAGTTGCTCTTGAGCGATTGGGGGATTGCTAATGTCCAAGCGGCGCAGTTGCCAAATTTCAAATCAGAGCTATCACAGTTTGCTCTAAACACTATGGGAGGATTCGGGACTTTTCCGTATATGGCCCCAGAGCGGTTTTATAGTTACATTTCTGATATCAAAGCTGACATTTTCAGTCTGGGTATTATGATGATGGAAATTGTTACTGGAACTCAACCCTACTATACGGATCAACCACTGGAACAACAAATTATATCGGGTTCTTATTATGAGAAGGCTGAGTCAATGCTCTTGCATATCCCTCAGCAGCTCTCTGGTCTCATTCTGTCCATGATTCATCCTTCAGTGAGAAACAGGCCTGGAAACTATAAGGGCATTCTGAAGCTTCTACAATACTTTTAGCACTTTAAAACCGAGAATTTACCATGGGAATTTTTAGCCTTTTCAAGAAGAAAAAACCATTAGACCCTCCGAAAGAGGTTCGAGACGTAATGGAAAAAATGGCACGCATGGAGGAGGGTAGAAAGTTAGCTGATCAAGCGATCTCATATCGAAACGTTGGTAACTTTAATAAAGCCTTAGAGCTTCTTAAGAGGGCTCTAACTGATTTTGACTACAAGCCGGCTATTATCCTAATTGGCACTACAGCTGTTCTAAAGGGAGATATTAAGAACGCGGTCCTCTGGTTCGAGCTACAGATTAAAGAGCGGGAGAAGGCCAACGACTTTCCGCTGATCGAACTTTATGCGAATCTAGGCTCTATCTACCACAAATATTATAAAAACCATAAAAAAGCACTTGAACAATATATCAAGGCTCTGAAAGCTCCCCGTCCAAGTATCTTAGATGAGGAGGCTTATTTGCATATGGAAAGCAATGTCTATCATGATATGGCCATTGTATACGGTCATCTCGATGATGCGATGCGGTCCCGCCAATGTGCTGAAAAGTGCCTACGAGTAAAGCCTGACTGCCCAGTCTGTAGAAAAATCCTCGACCACATGCAGGTGACTTTGAATCAGTCGGGTGATCTAACCACTAAAGTTGTCAAAGACCCGTCTGGGCGGTATAAAGTACTATTTACAGATAAATCTGATATAAATTCTCTCGTTTATTCTATCGCTCTTATTGCCGCACAAGAGCTAAAGACTCAGGATCGGTTCTTGTTCTGCCGTTGGGCCGGACTTCCAGAAAATGAGTGGACGTCGTCTCATATAGATATGTGTGCATTGGCAATAATGCACTATATTTGTGACGCAAAGGAGTCAAGCTCACCCCTCCCAGAAGCAGTTAGAGAGGCTGCCCGGTTCTTGACAAGAGATCGACTTCCGGATTTAGACCGCCCTTTAAGCGAGCAGGTAAGGAGTCTATTCAATCGAATGTTTGGAGGTTGATCGACGAAACCTAACAAAAAGATTCCACCAGATGGCTGAGTTGTAGTGAATTATCTAATTTTGGTGGGAGAAAGCCACTTTAGTTAGTAGGTATGTTCAGTGTCTCGTATCTTAGAGAAATAAAATTGTTTGCACCAAAAAGGATTTATAATACTCATGATAAATATTGAATCGAACCTCAAAGATTATTTAGAAAAGTGTCGTTTAATTTTAGAATCATATTCCACTCATGTCCAGTCAATTGAGCCTCTTAAATTAGCGTATAGTTCAAGTTCACCAATCTACAACTTTATAAAAGAAGCTGAAAGCTCAACGGAATTCGATAATTTCACTGTTCAACTTCAATCAGAAATTTTAAAAAAAGATTTAAACCGTCTTTCCAGTAAGCAACAAAAGCTCATAGAAAAAAGTCAAAAAGAAGCAACAAATGCAAACAGAGCTATAAAGCCGTTTAATAAAGTGGAATGGTGTCAAACAATATCCCGGCATGCAGCTCATCGTTTCTTTGTAAATAATGGTACGTATTACAAGATTTGGAATAAGCAAAGAATTGATAAGTCTGAGCTACTAGAGGAATTAATCCAATACCCAGAACAAAACAAATCAGAATTTTTAAAGCTATTCGTGTTCGATGGAGTAGTTCTTTATGATGAAAATCAAAGAGTAGAACATATTTCCGTGCCTAATGGAAAAATCGGGGTATATACTGATTCAGAATTTGAAAATCTTCTGAGGTTGCCGCAATTATCTTTTGCAAATGGATTGAAAAGGGATATAGTCAAAAATTTATCAATCTGGCATATACTAACAACCAATACAATTGAGCCTTATCGAGGTCGCTCAGGGGCATGGTTTGGTAGTCTTATGTTATCCCCATTCGGTTGGAACGAAAATGAAGTGGCTCAATGGGAAAATGACTTAGAAAAAATCGCACCCATTTTCTTATGTGTAGGAAGTGATCTAAATTTAGCAGAAATCATTGAAGTTCGAACAAATATCTTTGAAACCTCTCCAGTGATTAGGAGAGAAATAAATGGTTATCTCCCTCACGACAGGATTGATGAGGAAGGAGATTTCCATCCGCGAAGCAATTTAATAAGAATTGGAAAGAATGGGATTATTCTTCAAAATATTTACAAAATATGGTCAGAAATAAATAAGCTTTCAAAGGTTAAGTTTCTTACTTATCCTACACAAAATTATATTAGAGCCGTACTGAATCGGCACAAGGCATCTGTTTATGATCAAAGTTTAATGCATATTTTTGTCTTACTAATATCAGCAATAGAATCATTACTTACCCCAGATGGAAATCAAGAACTGCTTTACAAAACCTCTATACGTTCAGCATCATTAATATCAGATGATCCACCGGAAAGATTTAAACATTTTACAACTATTCGCGAATGTTACAAAACTCGATCTTCCATAGTTCATGAAGGTCATACAAATAACAAAAAATTAGATCAAATAATTGATATATATCTTTTGCCATTTGTACAATATCTTTTGATAAGATATATGATTTTGCTATATCTATTCCTGAATCAAGAGCTGCATTCTTCAATGTTACCGCCTTTAGATCAATTGCAAACCAATGATAAAAGTAAAGCAAGTAAAGCTATTGCTCAAATTTTGGATATTATTATCTTGAATACAAACATAGTCACTAAAATTGAAGAAAAACTCCAAGAATGGGATATGCCGAATATTCGATGGGAGAATAGATTTAGTGTTTGAGTGAATACTTTTATTCCGCAAGAGCGCAAGAAACGCGCCCTTGCTATTGCCAAATTAACAGTTTTTTAAAAGACAGTGGTAGCCGGTCGCAGCAAAAAACGCTGCCACCGGTATTAATTAGATTTTGTTCATTGTCAAATTAACGTTGGGTGCGCCACTAAAGCCTAACTTTAGCTGTAGCCGAAACAGCCGCAGTCTGTGCCTGGATTTAGTTAGTTGCGCCAATAAAATTAAGAGGTTATTTTAAACTTGGTGAACATGTGCGGCTGTTCGGCTAAGCATCGCGTTAGGCGCTTACATCTGAGAGCGTAGAACCCGTTCACTGACTTTTCTTCAGAAGCATAGGGGTGCGGGGATAGTGAGGTTCAGAATTTTTTGATAGTTTAGACGGATAATAGTGGAGAATATCTATTATTGAAAGAAAATTTGGACGAAATTTCACCAGGCACATCGATCAAAATTTGTGGGGTTAGTTATGAAAAACAATGAAATCGAAATTTATGCGGAAAGTTTAGATAAAGCTCAATATGATGCCTATTCTCAAATACCAAAAGATTGCATAATACTTCGAGAAGAGATTATTAATGATGGTCTTCCGAAGGAGTTTATAGGAAAAGGTTTAGACACAAAAACCGCTCGTAAAAATGCTCTTGATCAATTTTCGAAGGATGTCGAAATATATTCGGAAGAAGTTGTTTCCGAGTTTGAAAAGAAACTCTTTACAATAAAGGCCTTTTCCGAAATTGATGCTCAAAACGAGGCGAAAAAGAGAGTTTCAGTTGAATATGAGTCGATAAACTGTGAACAAGTAAAACAAGGTAGTAAAAAACTTTTCAGCAAAGGGCGCAAACCCAATGTGTATAAAGCCTCGTGTATCCGGTATACGAAGGTAAAATTTAAGTTGAAAGATAAAGCATATTTTAGAGTCATTTATGGGAAGGCCGCAGATAACAGTCATTTAACATCTTATATTGAAAGTCATAATATAAGCCGTTCAGCAAAGCATGTAGTTTGTGGAGTTTTCGGTTGGTTTACTGATTATGATCGAAAACTTGATTATTATGTCAGATTCATTAGAGATGATCCAGGGTATTCAAAGCTAGAGGATGATTCTTTCTCAAATGGTTACCCAAGATTAACCTTCTTCGATTTCTCGTTGCAGAATGATTATAATTTGCAATTTACTCTTGAATTAATAGAACACAATTTTAAAAGAAAACGCTTGGCTGGCATTGTGAAATTCGAATTTAAAGTTGCTGCCGAGAGAACCGATTGGCAGTGCATTGCAGTCGACAAAAACAATAATACCATATCAATTAACTTCCTAAATTTGAGAGCAATAGTTTTTTATTCGCAACACAAAAAAGCCATTTATTGGAAAAAGTTACTCGTTAGCCTCGAAGGGGAGAATGAAAGAATTATGAGTCTTAAAAGTCAACTTCAATGGTGATTTTGCAATACAAAATTATTCAAATTATTCTAAAAGGTATTACATTTGTTTACAAATGTGAGGAGAGTTGCCTAACTATAGTTCAAGCCGACGGCGGCAGTTTGGGAATTTTGAGGATAATTTGTGGTAGGTTTGCCGCCGCTGCTTAACATGAGCGTTAAACGCTCAGGCAAGTCTCCTTCAAAATCATCACCTGTGGTCAGTGAAAAGCCTCTTCGGTTGAAGGCTTCAGCCCCGTAGGGATGGCTTCGCCACAAGCCTCCCTCAAAATTCTCGCCTCTGGTCAGTGAAAAGCCCTTTCGGGTATCCTGCTCCGAGGATTGTTCCCTGCGAAATATCGGTTTTTTTTACGCCGAAGGCGTTACATATCATAGCCCAGGGTTCGACGCAGTCGCACCCTGGGAAAAGAAAAGTACCAATCCCTCAGAGAACCCTGAATGGGTTCCACAAAGGTTACCCCGCCTGAATTAAAAGAGACAAAATTAAAATCCAAAGAAGGCAAAAGCCCAACTGTTCCCTTGCGAATCATCGTCGATGCATCGGGGCACTTAGCTGGGCAGTCTATAAGGCTGCATCGAGGAGGATGAGCAATGATCGATGGATCAGGAGGATTCATCGACCGCTGGGGGTAGGCAACCAACTTTCAGAGACCGGATGTCTCAGTAAGCACCGACTTTGATTCTTTAAAAACCCTGGGCAGAGGGGGGGAGGGCGCTTCCTCCAAAGGAATCACTTCGTGAAGCGCCCTTACACTTTTTAGCCTCGCCTGCCTGCTGCAGGCAGGCGGTTCAGCGCGGGATGGGGAATAACCAGGGGCAATTTGTAATTCGCCAGCAGTATCATCCGGTAGTATTATTTTTCGCCGGGGATAATGGCCGGTTGAGCAAGGAGAAATCCCGGCACAAAGTGCTTCCTTTGTGATAGGAAGGATTGGAATGGGAGGCAGGCATGGTTTGGTTTGTAAGGCTGGTATAAGATTATCCGGGCTTCTTCGCCATGTTGCAAATAGGGGATAGGGCCGGTTAAATGGATTAAAGCGTAGCTCCTCTTTTGGGGAAGACGTTGTGGCCAAGTTCCACCACGCAAGCCCCGGCACAAACTGCTCCTCTTGGGAAAGGGGCAAGCGGCTTATTTTGGAGCAGGGATAAACTATCCCCTGGGATAAAATCAACCGTGGTTTTGGGCTTCTGTGTTCCAAAATATTTGCTGGTTTCAGGAGGATTTTGGGTAGTTCTAAACTGGCAATGCCGTTTCGCAACAAGCTCCGCAAGGCCCGGTCGCATTGTAAGACCTCCCTCCCAATGGAGACGGTGAGCAGCATGTGTTCAGGATTACCGCAATTGGGTTAATTCCCGAACCTGGCCATTCCCGAAGGGATGGATACCCATAAAACACCGCTTTTATCGACAACCCGGCAACCGGGTAATGCCGCTCTACCTAAAGTTACTCATTGGGTAAAAAGACCGGCTCACCGCCAGCAAGTGCTTTATGCAGCAATTTATTCGGGCCGCCCTACCTCCCCCCACCCGCCCACCCAATGGCGGTGCCTTACTCTATGCCGGCTTTGTTAAGGCACACCGCAAACATGCCGGATAAAGCACCGGCATCTTTGCTAAAAGTAAGAGGCAGGGGAAATCCTCCCCAAAGGCTCGCAAAAAGCGCCTTTCTTCTTCTGCGCTTTGTTCTGCTACATCAGTTCACAATACCAGTCAAATATTTTGCTGCCCCTCAAGTAAGGCGCATTTTGCTTGCGGGTTAACAGCATGTCTTCAATCGGTTTCAATTCTGTGGAGCCACCGCTCCACTTCGGAGTGCTTTTCCCAACGCGGTGCACCCCGGCGTTTAACTTTACATCCACCCGATTTTAGGGCAATTCGGTGCTTGATTATAAGCGTTCTGTTTGTTAAGTTCCGGTTGGTCAATCAGGTTCGGAGGGCAATGCCCTAAATCGGGTGATGACTATGAACCCCGCAGTCAATAACAGAGTTATCCGCCGTATTGGCGGAAAATCCGGAAAAAAGCCGGAGTAGGGCTTCCTGTATTCACAGGAACGAGCTTATATTATGAAAAGAGTTTTCAATTTAAAGCGATTTACCCCGACTTCTCGACCGTCGCGCAACACGATGGCCTTAGGCGGTGTCAGATCCATGAGCGCACGAATGGCGGCCGACGCGCCGGCGCGGGCGCGCATCTCCAGCCAGTGC
>PHFX01000058.1 GCA_007618135.1 Candidatus Brocadia sp. WS118
ATCGATATTCTTTAAGTTATTTAAAGCCTGTCCCAATGCCTCAAAATCAGCTATCGTGGCTTTTTTAACTAGAAGCGACAATTCGATTTTGTCAAAAATCTGCTTGGCCTTCTCCGGATCAATGTTCTTTAAGTTATTTAAAGCCTGTCCCAATCTATCAAAATTGAGTATCGCGGCTTTTTCAACCAGAAGTGACAATTCGATTTGATCCAATACCTGCTTAACCTTCTCCAAATCGATGTTCTTCAATACATTTAAACCGGATCCCAAATTATGAAAACTAACTACCATGGCTTTTTCAACCAGAAGTGACAATTCGATTTGATCCAATACCTGCTTGGCCTTATCCGAATCGATATTCTTTAAGTTATTTAAAGTCTGTCCCAACCCCTCAAAATCAGCTATCGCGGCTTTTTCAACCAGAAGTGAGGATTCGATTTGATTACATACCTGCTTGGCCTTCTCCGGATTGATGTTCTTCAATTCATTTAAAGCTCGTCCCAAATTCTGAAAGCTAGCCGCTACGGCTTTTTTAACCAGAAGTGACAATTCGATTTGATTCAATACCTGCTTAGCCTTCTCCGAATCGATGTTCTTCAATTCACTCAAACCTTTTGTCAATCTTTCAAAACCGATCGCTTTGGCATTTTCAACCAGAATCGACAATTCGATTTGACCAAATACTTGGTTGGTTTTCGCCGGATCGACATTCTTCAATTCATTTAAGCCGATTGCCAATCTCTCAAAATTGACCGTAGCAGCTTTTTGCTTTATATCCTGTGATTTTATAGGCTCCAATAGCAATTGTGCTATATCTGGATCTGATTTTCGTAGAGCACTTAAATAAGAGCAAATGATATGAAAGTCAATATTTAGTACAATTTGCCTTCGTTCATCAAAGTCAAATAAGTTCATAAATTGACCGCTAAGAGTATTATTGACATCAGAAAGAATTTTGAAAATTGAAACAAATGGCGGAAGGGTTCCTGGTGTTTCAAGAAATAGTACTTTTATCGAGGGATGATCAATTGTTAACCGAATTGAAAAAATCTTGATTTCTTGAGGAACGTTTCTGGCGACGATCGACAAGAATCTGGAAAGATCGAATACGGATTTAATTTGATGATAATATAGAATCGTCAGTTCCTTAATTGAAGGATCTTTCAATAAGGCTTCAAAAACGGATGATCCCTTGTTCATAACTAAACTGAGAAATACTTCTGAAAGATTATCAGGATATTTTTCAAAGCTAAGTATATAAGTTTTGGTATTTTGAATAGTGAAATCTTGTAGACTATTAAAATTGCGAGTAAACCTGGGGCGGGAAGCATAAGATTTCAGAAGTAATTTTGCAAAATCTGAGTGGTAAAAAGAATAGTATTCCGTTTCGGTATCATATTCCATGAGTCCCCTGGAGGTTAATGCTTCTACAGCTTTTAAATCCGAGTGATTGGGTTCAAATTGAATTTCATATTGGTATAAGGCAGCATATTTTAAAAACACCTCCATATAGGCTCTGTTTGCATCGTTATCCAAATAACGGAAATATACTTTTTCCAGTACACCTTTCTCATCTAATTGATCCAGGGGTCCGCTCGGTAGCCAAAAGGAGAGATAAAAATAAAGTGTCAAGTAATTACGACGCACATTGTGAATTATGCGCTCTTCATCGCCAATGATATATTCTTGCTGAGTCGTTCTTTCGTAATAGAGTTGATACCGTTCAATGATACCGGACATTTTCTCAAAAACTTGTTGATCCTGATCAATATCAAGTTCAAAACTCTGGTTTTCCAATTTTTCAAATATGTCCAAATTATCAAACTCATCAAGGTAACGCAGTTTTGGGGGTAGTTTGCGGGAAATCAATAAACAAGCGGCATGAGATCCTTGCAACTCATCAAAGCGATAGTAAATATTAGTCGCTACTGCCAGGTTTAAATGACAATCATCTACCACAAATAATATTTTATGCTTTCTGAAAAGGTCTAAATCCACCCGCAACTGATCGAAAGACGAGTTTGCAGTTAATTTATAATAGAGAATCAAGTATCCTTGTTGTTGAAGGTTTTTAGCGATAGTTAATCCCATCACAGTTTTTCCGGATGCCGGATCACCATATATCAGTGCTATTCTTTCGCCACTTGCGTCTGTCAGAAGATGCTGAACTTTCTGCATAATGTTATGTTCATTTTTCGGGAAATAAATTAGATCCTCCTCAAATAGTTCTTTACTGGGGAAGAATTCGCTGCCGCGGTCTAAAACGGAATCCAGAGTTTTAAAGAATTGTGGGTGTAAGCTTGGCTGTAGAGAGATAATCGTGAGTTCATTGTGGTTTAGTTTGCTGGTAATTACCCCACTCAAAATCAAAGCATATGTAAATGCTGCGGCCGAGTGGCAAGCATAGGTGGTCCAGTCGCCACTGCGTTTGAAGCCGACTATATCACTTAATCCTCGAATTGCAAGAACGCGATAGTCGCGGTTTCCTCCATGTCGAGCAGCGAGATATACACCGCCAAGTTCCATTTCAACAGCCGCGGTATGGCGGGCGCTCTCTTGCCATTGCTTGACAAGATTTGTATCCTTGACGAGAGTATTGCTACTGATCATCGGACCAGTATGATATTTGGGAGCCCTCGCTTTTCTCCCATATGGAAAGTTCTTTTCCAGTGAGCTACGGACTTTGTTTTTCCAATCCTCAGATCCATAGTACTCTGACGCGTTCAGAGTTCCCGAGATATTGACAGGCGGTTTTTTCAATCCAATCGATTTTTGCGTATTCCAACCTTTTAATCGGCTGTTGAGAGCGGGAAGGTGAGCCAGCAATGCTTCCACATCCTGATGCATTGGCCCTCCGGCAACATTAAATTCTGACCTTTCGTCTTGAATTGCAGCAGACACTGAGAAATCGTGCAATCGAGTAGCAAGTATGACATCACCCAAACTATATTCACCATCTGGTATTCCTCCTCCAATGCCCACTAAGAATAACCATGGTGGATTCAAATCTTCTATGAGATCCCTCGCCACTCCCTGGGCAACCCCATGGCCTTGTTCTGGAAAACGTACAATGACCACACCTAAATTTGCACCACTCTTAGTAGCAACATGTGCAAACTCATAGTAGCGTCGATCGCTAATGACGGTGCTTCGAGAAGGGAAGCGATCAAGAACGGCTAAGAATTCATCTTCGCGAATGGTCATTATTCCAATATCCACTTGGCCTCGGATCTCGTCGATATGAATTTCGGAATTGATAGAAGTCTGATCTTTACTCATTTGGTTTCTCGATGAAGCTAAGTCCTATTCTGCCCAATCACGGCAACTAACTTTTCTATGTTCAAAATATAGTTTGCTACCATCGGAAATTGTAATTTTAATAACCACAATTTGTCAGTAATTATCGTTCTGTTGAATAAGGAAGAGGAAGATGTTTCTTTGCGTAAACTTACCTCCAAACCCTTATTGTTAACTCCACTTGACCATACTCACTAAAGAATATAATAAAATTTAAGGATTATTATCAATCGCTTTCTTGCTCAAAGAGATAATCAAAGGCTCTTAAAAGCTGGTTAGACAAGTTCAACAAGTGGCGCAATATAGCAAAAGAAAAACAAAAGGGATAGGGAAAAACTTCGTTCCCTATCCCTTTAATCGGAGGGGTTTAACCATGAGGAAACCTGATTATACCATTTATATTTTTTCATAGTGCATTATGATCGTATATTGGCAGAAAACAGGAGGCGCGGATACCATGAATCGTATACTTCCGCAGATCAAAGAATCCTTGAGCACCTTACAGGATCTGCTGCATCGTGAAAAAGATGTTCAACGCAAAGTTCGGCTTCATATGCTCACCCTTTTAAAGAGTGGAGAATTGAAGACCCGCCAGGCCGTCGCTGATCGGCTTGCCGTTCACCGTAACACGATAGGGCGTTGGCTTTCACTTTACGAATCAGGCGGTATAGATGCCCTGCTTCATATTCATTCTCCGGGAGGAAGCAGCGGTCAACGCAGCTTATCGCAGGAGGTATTAAATGCCCTTCAAGATCGCCTGAGTGATCCTAAAGGGTTTGGCAGTTATGGTGAAATCCTTTCCTGGCTGCAATCGACTTATCAGGTTGAGATTCTCTATCCCACCCTTTACCGGATCGTTCATTATGAGTTGGGGGCAAAGCCCAAGATAGGCAGACCCTCTCATGTAAAAAAAACGAAGATGCCCTCATGACTTTTCAAAATGAGTTTCCAACCACATTACAAATCATCATACCAAGGCAACTTGCATTGCCACTTCGGCTCTTTGCCCAGGATGAATCTCGCTTTGGTCTCCTGCCGGTTATCAGACGCCGGATTACTCTCAAAGGTATCAAGCCTATTCAACCAACTCAACATGTCTTTGAGAACTACTACTTATATGGAGTGGTGGAACCATCCAGTGGTGATGCTTTCTTCCTGGAGATGCCCTTTCTCGATAGCCAGTGTTTTCAAATTTATTTAAATGAGTTCTCCGGGTGGGCAAAGAAGAGTTTTAATATTATGGTGCTGGATAATGGCTCCTTTCATAAAGCGAAAGGATTGATCATCCCGGAGAATGTGGCCTTGCTGTTTCTGCCTGCCTATAGCCCGGAACTCAATCCGATTGAAAGGCTGTGGGAGTATATCAAAGATCAAATCGCCGGAGAACTATTCCAAAATCTTGACCGTCTCAAAGACGAGGTGGCGGAGGTTATTAGACGGTTATCGAAAAAAACGGTCGCCTCGCTGACCGGTTATCCATACATCCTGCAGGCAGTTAATGCACTATGAAAAAATCTAAATGGTATTAATTGCACTTTTGCGCTCCAGCAAATTTCCGTTTTCATTAAAAATCCGCGGTTCCAGGGGTATTTGACCCGGCAGGGAGTGGGTGGCGCAGGCAAAGCAGGGATCGTAGGCGCGGAAGGTTATTTCAATTCGCCTGCATTATCTACGGCTCTTTTACCACCGCCTCCGCCTCCATCTCAACCAGGTACTCCTCACCGACCAGGGATGCCTGCACCAGCGTGTTCGCCGGAAGAATCTGATGAAAACGCTCTCCATGAGCCCGGGCGACGGCCTCCCAGTCTTTTATGTTTCGAACAAAAACGCGGGTTCGCACCACATCCTCCAAACGCCCTCCCAGGGATTGCAGCGCCCCTTCGATTTTGTCGATCACAAAGTGCATCTGGGCTGCCGGGTCCGCCCCTCCGATAACCCGGTCGCCATGGGTTGCGGTGGTTCCCGATACCCAGATACGCTCGCCGTGGCGTACTGCCCGGCAGAAGCCGGCAATGTCTTCCCAGCGCGTGCCGCTCAGCGCCCTGCTCCTGCCATCGGGTCCCGTTTTAGTGGCGTAGGGCGGGGGCATCGATTCCAGGTGATGGCTGAGGTCTCCGGAAGCGGTAAGAAACGGAGGCTTGCGATACTCATCGCCGCAATCTCCCGGAATCGGTTGCAGCTTTTTCAGGGCCGTCTGGATCTCCGAGCGGCTCTCCTCGTCCAGCGAGAACTGGAAGAGCCGGAGGTTGTCCCGGATATGCTCGCTTTTCCCCAATCGTGCACCGATGATGACTCCCCCCACCGCCGGTTGTTCAAGAATGCAGCGGCACGCCACGTTGACCATCGAAACCCCCTGCCGCCGGGCTACCCTCTCAACAGTGTGTAGAAGACCCTGGAATACCTCCCATCCCCCGGCTGCTTCAATAAATCGCAGGTATTTCATCTGCGACCAGGTTTCTAACTCTTTCGGCCCCGGTTCCGGTTTTCCCAGCCAGCGTTCCGATAGAAATCCCCCTGCAACCGTTCCAAAGGCCAGCAGCTTGATTCCATGCTGCAGGCACAACCCCGTCATATCCTTCCCGGCGCGCTGATCGAGAAGCGAGAAGCAGACCTGGTTGGACACGATGCTTATGCCGCTTTGTACCGCAACCCGGAGGTGGGCAGTGTCGAAATTTGTCAGGCCCAAATGGCCGATAAGCCCCTCCTCTTTCAACTCCTGCAGCCAGTACAGGCAATCCAGCCAGCCCGGATCGGCATAGTTCCAGGCGTGAAATTGCATCAGGTCAATACAATCGGTTCGAAGCCGCTCCAGTGATCGCTGCACAGCCGCTCTTACTTCCTCACGGGTGACCGCCCCGGGCGCCGGTACCCATTTCGTTAACAATTGCACCGCGGATTGTTGCCGCTGCCGGAATAGACCGGCAATCTCCTCCGCAGAACCGTAATGATCGGCCATATCGAACGTTGTGAAGCCGGCCCCGGCATACTTTGCCATTGCCGCAGCCATTGCTTCGCGGTGCACCTCACGGCCTTCTCGCTCCATGTCGGCAATCTGCCATAATCCGGTCAAGACGCGGGAAATACTTAAGCCTTCCCCTAACTCGCAACATTCAATTATAGTGTTCATGATGGGTTACTCCGGTGGTAAGGTGGAGAAAATAGATTTCACATCCACGCCGGACCGGCGCAGTTTTCGCAGCTCGCGGAGATAAATGATCGTCGCCACCGCCATCACTGCCAGCCAGACCGGCGTCGAGTGGAAATACCATACGCTCACCGGCGCTGAAAGGTCCTTCCAGATGTGTACTATCAGGAAACCGCTGAGCATAATCACGCCGAACAGCGCCAGGGGTACCTGAACTTTTCGCGATGATGCGACACATATATTCCGCGCGATCTGGGGATTTCGCCGCGGGAGGGTAAGCACTGAAAGACACATCAGCAGGAAATTAACCAGCATCGATGTAACCAGAATGTCAACTCCCAGGAAAAAATCACCGGCGAGGTGGCTGCCCAAAATACCCGCCGATGCCATGATCCCGCTGAGCACGATCGCGATGTGCGGTGTATGCCATTTCGGGTGAACGCTCGCCACCACCCGCGGGAAGATGCCGTCTTCTGCCCATGCGAACATCAGCCGCGAAACCGCCAGAAGCATTGCCGGAAGATCGTTGATCAATGCCACCGCCGCCCCGGACACAATAGCCACTGTCCCGGCTGCCGGTAGTACGTAGCCCAGGAGTCCCGGTGCGGTGAGGTCTTGTACCATGGCCCGCTCGGCAATGAATGTCCAGGGAACAGTGTGATACACCGCCGCAGTAAACAACATATAGAACGTCCCCACCGTGGCGACCGAAATGGCAATGGCCAGCGGCAGGGATCGGCCCGGGTTTCGCGCCTCGCCGCCGGCCTGGGCAATGGAGTCGAAGCCGATGAAGCTTGCGAAAAGCAGGGCGGCAGCGGCTAAAAAAGTAGCGAAGTTGAATGGTGGCGCCACTGCTTCCGGGATCAGGTAGCCGTCGCGCTCAAGTACTGCGGCGGTGAAATCCTGCTGATCAAAAATGAAACCCGTTGCGATGACCACCGCCCCAAGTAGAAACATCAGGAACATTAGGGGAATTAGGGTCCGTTCATATAGCTTCGTTCCCCGCAGGTTTACCGCCACAAAAGTCCATAGAAAGCCCAGCGCCAGGGCTACTCGTACCGTCCCGGAATCCAGAACGCCGGCAAAAAACTGCCAGCCGAGCGCC
>PHFX01000059.1 GCA_007618135.1 Candidatus Brocadia sp. WS118
CACTTATCTAGAGCTCTTTGACAAACTCAAGGCCAGAGGACTTCGGACGCCTTCACTGATCGTTTCCGACGCTCATACCGGTCTGATCGCAGCAATACGCGAAGGTTTCCCGGGAGCATCCTGGCAGCGCTGTAAGGTTCACTTTATGCGAAACGTCCTTGTTCATATCCCTCAGAAAGAAAAGAAACACTTCGCCGGCGTGCTCAAAGAAATCTGGACTGCTCCGGATGCTCAGATCGCACGTCAGAGAGCGGATTCTATCATTGAGACCTATGAAAAACGCTTTCCCAAAGCGATTACAATTCTGGAAAACGGCCTGGAAGATTCACTGACTTATTACAGTTTCCCGGAGATTGACTCAAGGAAAATCGCTTCAACCAACATGCTCGAACGGCTCAACAAAGAGATTCGGAGAAGAACCAACGTTATCGGAATCTTCCCGAATGAGAACTCCTACATCAGACTAGTCACTTCGTATCTGATCGAGTATTCGGAAGACTGGTCTACCGGCCGCTCGTACATCAATAAATCTTCATTGTCGGACCTGCTGCCTCAAGCAGCCTGAATGAACCGGATCGTTGCCGGGAGCTGAAATTGCGAACGTCATTTGACACTATCAAAATGGGCGCACTAACTACGCCATCCGCACCCATAACTTTAAAGAGAACGGCGGTTTTTTTACAACCGCCGTTTAACATCAAGGGCTGTTACTTTGCCGCCCATTCGACGGTTCATTTCACTGCGTCAGGTAATAATTCAGGAATCTATACAATGTAAAAATCAGCCTTTCAATAGAGCGCGAACCTTTGAAAATCACCTATCCTTTTTCGATGGATTTATCTTAGGCGCTAATTTATATCCTTTAGGGGCTTTGAACTGGTCGTCCCCATAAACATCAAGATATAGAAGCTTGTTGCCGTTATCTCCTGACACTTCGAAGACATCTATCATGTGGTTGCTTTGAGCCTCAAACGTCGATCCAATTCTCCTGTAAGTCACCGTGCAACCTTTTTCGGTGTGCAATTCTCCAAAGAAGTGCTGTATATCCGCATAGCCGTTTAGCAAAACTGGGTTGGAGGGCACATAACCATACTCTTCATTTTGATTCTTAGAAATCAGCATTTTATCACCTTTTTTACTCTCCCGTGTTCGGTTCATAATTGACTTCTGTGGATAGTCCCTGGCAGTAAGGGACAGGTTCAAGCGCTAATTCGGCAACATTAACAGAAACGCCGCCTTGCTGATTGTCGATATAAAATACCGTGATGGTATCCGGCGTTTGGTTCGTATCGTATTCAAAGCAAACGAGATTTCCGGGTAATGTGGCCAGGTATGGCGTTGTACTGAGCGCGTCATAAACCGTGCCGTCTACAGTAATTGATGCGCCAACATAAATGTCCCAATCAAAATCCACACCCGACATTACATAGGCGCAGACGGAGGTTTCTTTACCGTCCGTGTCTTCCGTTCCCTGAATATAAACACATGTCTTACCGGCGCTGTTCGTTCCGATTTCTGCTATCTGATATGAAACCTTATTTCCTTTTGCGTTTTTTACGGTTACAGTGCCGTCGCTTTCATAGGCGCTTGAGCAACCACAAAGACTGATTGCCGTCATAAAAAGAATGGATACGATAAGTGTTTTCTTCATAACTGAATTCCTCCGTATGTGTGTATCTATACCATACCGTAGTATCAAGAAGTTCGGGCGAATAATTACCAATACGTGAATAGACATCTTGGCAATTCATTTTTCCTGAAGCTTTTTAAGCGTATCCGCCGCCGCTTTTCTGACGGAGTAATCTGCGTCATTCAGTAGTTGCTCTAAAGATTCTGCATCTGTCAATCTGCGGGCAAGACCTCGCCGCACCATTGGATCACGGTCTTCCAATGCAAAAGCTCGCGTGATTTCAGGATCATCAAGATAAACAACCGCAATTCTCCTTGCAGCGCCGGAGCGCGCCCCATAGGCGACCTCTATCAGCTCTTCTCTGGTCATATCGGGACGCACGCCCCGCATAGCGGCCGCATCGTCCATGCTTCTCCAGTTAGCGTATGTCATATCACAGCCCCCCTTTAAGAGATTTGTTTTAGCATCTGTTTTCGTTTTGCCTTATTTGCGGTATCCCACTGGCTCTCGCTAATGATCGCTTCATAAAGCACGGTGTGCCTGTCATCCATGATCCGGTTTGTGTGATAGTGTCCGCAAAACCATTGGTTACAGGTGACTTTTTCATCAAGTGAAGTAAGAAATTGCGTTAGGTTGTCGGATGTATATTCGCTTTCATCAAAGGCCAAGTGGTATTGATCCGGCAGGCAGTGGGTGACAACATAGTCCACAGTAAAATTGTGCCTTGCAAGGTTCTGATAACCTTCCTCCATCTCTGATTGCGAAGGCAGTTCTTCTTTCCACCAGGAATGATGATTTACGCGAAAGAACATATTTCGCTTTTTCATATAATTTAACTTAACGGGGAACGAAGGGTCATCCATATCGAGGACGCCATTCCATGTATCATGGCAGGCAGCTCCCCCCATCGTAAAAAAGCTTTTCCCATCTAAGCTGTAAATCTGCCCACGCATCAAATGAATCACATGAGGGCGTATAAACTGTACTTTGCCGCCGTTCCATTCGCTTACGGGATAGCTGCTTAACAGGTCAAAATTTTCGTGGTTGCCATCCACAAACAGTGTCGTGAAGGGCTTCTCCTGTAACCAATCCTGCCAGTATTGATCTTGCTTGCCGCCATCCCACACACACCCAAAATCGCCGCAAATAATCACGTAATCGGATTTTGTAAGCCCATTTTGTTCGGGGAAGCCTTTATCCGAAAGCCTTTCAATACCATGGGAAGCGTGAATATCTCCCGTAAGATAAATCATGGGGCGTTCCTCCTTATGAGTAGTTTTTAATAATCGTTTTGATATGTTCATCTTACCTGAGAAAAATACTTTCAGATGAAAAAACGCCAAAGCGTGGATTTACACTTTGGCGTTTCAATATAACGATGCATGCAGACAGCTAAAAATACTGCAAGCCCATTTTGCTTATTTAGGTGTTCTCGGGTCAATCAGTCAGACCAGATACTCCAACTTTTGGTTCGTGATGGCAACTGCTCTGCAGTCTTCCATGTGTGTGCAGGTCTTTCATGTTAATAAAAGGTCCTTCCTAGCCGATACCAAGAAGAGTTATGTAAATAATAAATTACGCTGTAAATTTTCTACTACTAGCAAGAACGCCGTTTTTATTAGCACAATAATATTATTTTCTCGGCGTTTATCTGGCATGAAGCCCCGACCGATCAATGTTTATAATAAAATAGTTATTGACATATGACCGTAACGCTGTATAATGATAATCGAAACCGACATATGCCGGAAACTATAAGGAGGTGAATGTTATGCCAAGACGAGATGGAACTGGCCCAATGGGCGCAGGATCAATGACCGGAAGAGGATTAGGTTCATGCACAGGCGCTAACGCAGTTAAGTATGGTGCTGGTCTTGGACTGGGATTAGGTTTAGGACTTGCCTGCAGGCGTGGTTTTGGACGTGGCTTCGGAAGAGGGTTCGCCGTAAATCAGAACTCCTCCAAAACACAAAAAGAGCTGCTCCAACAGCAAAAGGATGTGCTGAAAAGTCGACTGGATGTCATTGATAAGCAGTTAGAGAATTTGTGAGAGCAGCAGAAGTAACCGGAGGACGCTCTGGTTATTTCTGTCGTTAAGTGAGGTGAGATTATATGCCAAGGCCCCGAAAATGGAGAAAAGTTTGTTGTCTTCCCGACAGCAATCGTTTCGGACCTCTTGACTCTCCTGCGGATGCAGTAAACACAGTAAATATGACTGTTGATGAGTACGAGACTATAAGACTAATTGATTTGGACGGATTCACGCAGGAAGAATGCGCCAATCAAATGAACATTTCTCGCACAACGGTTCAAGGAATTTATGATGAGGCGAGGAAAAAACTTGCCGAGTCTTTGGTCAACGGAAAAGTTCTTTGGATAGAAGGCGGCGAATATCAGCTCTGTGACGGCAGCGGGAACGGCTGTGGCAGAGGCGGCTGTCGGCGTCATAGATGCGGCAGAGGTTTTGAAGAAGAGCCAGAAACCGAAAACAATTTAAATGCGATTAGAACGGAGGATTCAAATGAAAATAGCAATACCAGTAGATGAACAAAACCTGGAATCAGGTGTGTGCCCGTCCTTTGGGCGAGCTCCATATTTCCTTTTCTATAATACAGACACAAAAGAAAGTTACTACCTTGATAACAGCGCTGTTGCCAGCCAGGGCGGAGCAGGCATCAGAGCTGCTCAGGTAATAGCTGATCACGGCGTTAAAGCACTGCTGACTCCACGCTGCGGTGAAAATGCGGAAGAGGTCTTGCGCAAGTCAGAGGTGCTGATCTATAAATCGATACCCGGAACCGTGCAGCAAAATATTGACGCGTTTGCAGCCGAACAGCTTGTTTTGCTCAGTGATTTCCATCCGGGATTTCATGGCCATGAAAAGTAAGGGTGTAAAAATCGCCATACTGAGCGGCAAAGGCGGCACAGGCAAAACACTGGTATCCGTTAATCTTGCCTCTGTGGCAGGAAAATCTGTCTATATTGATTGTGACGTTGAAGAGCCGAATGGTCATTTGTTTTTTAAGCCTGAGAAAGTCCGGGAAGAAATAATTTCTGTAAAAATACCAGTCATCAACGAAAGTTTATGTAACGGCTGCCGTAAATGCGTTGATTTTTGTAAATTCAATGCGCTTGCCTTCATAAAGAACAAACCGTATGTTTTTGAAGAGGTGTGCCACTCCTGTGGCGGCTGTATGCTGCTCTGCCCGGAAAAAGCAATCGGAGAACAAGAAAAGCCAATTGGTAAAGTACAAAGAGGCGTTTCCGGTAATGTAAATGTTCATACCGGGATAATGAATACAGGTGAAGCGTCCGGAATTCCGATAATAAAAAGTCTGCTTAACGAAAACTTTTTAGATAAAGAGCTTCCCGTCTTTGTCGACTGCCCTCCGGGGAGCGCCTGTATCGTCATGGAAAGCATCAAGGATGCGGATTATTGCATGCTCGTTGCTGAACCTACGGTTTTCGGTGTTCATAACCTCAACATGGTCTATGATTTGGTCAGGCTGTTTAATAAGCCGCACGGAGTTGTGCTGAACAAATGCCTTGACGGAGAGAACCCAGCAGAGACATTTTGCACAGAGAACAGCATTCCTATATTAGGTCGTATACCGTTTGATAACGAGCTTGGTAGTCTTAATTCAGACGCCAAAATAGCTGCAAGGGAAAGCAATAGGTTTAGAGCATTATTTGCTTCGCTGCTTGAAACTGTGATGAAGGAGGTGCGGCATGACACAACTGTTAATCCTCAGCGGTAAGGGCGGCACTGGGAAAACAACCATAGCCAGCGCTTTTATAAAGCTTTCAAGTATCAAAATCTATGCCGATTGCGATGTTGACGCGCCTAACCTTCATCTAATTATGGCACAAAACATCGATCCGAAACGAACAGACTATTTCGGTATGCAAAAAGCTGAAATAGATGCAGATAAATGCATTGAATGTGGACTATGCAAAGAAAATTGCCGATTCGATGCAATTTCCAATGAGAATGGCTTTATGGTTGACCCTTATGCCTGTGAGGGTTGCGGGGTTTGCGAAGCTGTCTGCCCTGCAAATGCGGTTTCCTTGAAACCCGCCGTTGCGGGAGAACTGATGCTGTATGCTGACGACAATAACGTTTTTTCAACAGCACAGCTGAAAATGGGAAGCGGCACTTCGGGAAAACTCGTTACCGAAGTTAAAAAACAAATGAAAACTGTGGCGGGTCCGGATACTAAGCTGGCCATAATTGACGGCTCTCCCGGCATAGGCTGTCCCGTCATCGCCTCTCTCAGCGGGGTTGATATGGTCTTGATTGTTGCGGAGCCATCTATTTCGGGAATCAGTGATATGGAGCGCATCATAAAAACGGCGGAAACGTTCCGGACAAAGATTGGAGTCTGTATCAATAAGCACGACACCAATCTCGCAAATACAGTAAAGATCGAGGAATTCTGCAAAGAAAAAGGCCTGCCGTTTACAGGGAGGATACCATTTGACCCGGAGGCTGTAAAAGCAATAAATAACGGACAAACCATAGTGGATGTTGATTGTCCTTCCGGAGCTGCCGTAAAAGAAGTTCTTAGCAGCACAATGAAGTTGCTATTCAAAGAAAGTGACGGTGCTGAAGCATGATAGTAAAGGTATTATCAGAAAACACAACATCTTCAGAGAAACTCGGCAGCGAACATGGCTTAAGCCTTTACATTGAAACAGAAGCTCACACGATTCTGTTTGATACGGGCGCAAGCTGCCTTTTTGCCGAAAATGCCGAAAAGATGGGCGTCGATTTAACAAGGGTTGATCTGGCTGTGATTTCTCATGGCCACTATGACCACGGCGGTGGCTTGAAAACATTCCTCGGCATCAACAACCGGGCCAAGATCTACCTGCATCAAAAGGCGTTTGAACCGCATTACGCAAACAGACCGGGAGGCATAAAAGCGTATATTGGGCTAGACGAGTCGCTGCTATCGAATGAGCGATTTGTGTTCTGTGGTGACCGCTTTGTGATTGATCATGAACTTGAATTATTTTCCGGAGTTGATTCTAAAAGGCTTGTTCCTTCAGGCAATACAGATTTGTTTGTGAAAGATGGCGATGCTTTTGTGCAGGACGATTTTGCACATGAACAAAACCTGATTATAAGTGAAAACGGAAAAACTCTGCTGGTCGCAGGATGTGCGCACAACGGAATCATTAACATTATCGATCAATTCAATGCAGAAAAAGGCTGCCTACCCGATTACGTTATTGGAGGATTTCATCTTTACAACCACGGGATAAAACAAAATGAAGCTCCTAATGTTGTGGATGAGATTGGAAATATTCTGTTGGAGACCCACTCGCAATATTATACCTGCCACTGTACAGGCATTGAATCCTATAACCGGCTGAAAACTGTTATGGGTGAAAATATCGATTATATATCCACTGGAGAGCAATTAACAATATACATGTAAGGAGTTAGAAACAATGAGCGAAAAATGCAATCAAAGCTGCAGCAGCTGCGGAGAAGACTGCGCAGACAGAAAAGAAGCAAAAACCGATTTCAGAGAAAAGCCGCATGAACTGAGCAACATCAAAAAGGTTATCGGTATTGTCAGCGGCAAGGGCGGAGTCGGCAAATCCTCAGTAACCTCCATGCTGGCTGTCACAATGAAAAGAATGGGTTATAACGTTGCTATCCTTGATGCGGACGTGACAGGACCCTCGATTCCGAAGGCGTTCGGCATAAAAGATAAGGCTACGGGCAGCGAATTCGGTTTGTATCCTTTGAAAAGCAAGACCGGGATTGATATTATGTCTATCAACCTCCTCCTTGAGAACGATACTGATCCAGTTATTTGGAGGGGACCAATTCTCGGCAATACAGTAAAGCAGTT
>PHFX01000215.1 GCA_007618135.1 Candidatus Brocadia sp. WS118
AAAGCTTGCGGTTCTCGCGTTTATTTTCTAAAACGAAACGGTAGTTGTCCACCCGCTTAACGGGTTCTGCTTCCAGAACTTTGCTGATCGTCTCAATGTCTTTAGGTGTAAAATGAAATTCCTTCAAGCTGCTACTCCTTTTTTCAAACAAGATGGCAAAATGTATAAAAAAATGCGCTCTTGTGCAAATCCAATTTAAGCATATCCCAAAATCATTGAACCATACGTTTGCAAATATCAAAAGTTTTTGTATAATTCATAAGGGAATTATTTGCTTGAACTGAAATTCCGATAAAACATTGGAGGTAATATCATGTCTATCGAATCAATCAATCCCGCCACCGGCGAACTTATTTTAAAATATGAAGAGATGTCCCCGGAAAAGGTCAGGGACATTATTCAAAATGTGCATCAAACATTTTTGAACTGGAAACAAACCGGTTTCGCGCAGCGGGCGGAAAAGATGAAAAAGGCCGCCCAAATCCTGCGCGCCAATACGGAAGAATACGCCCGCCTGATGGCTATGGAAATGGGAAAACCCCTCAAAGAAGGGCGCTCGGAAGCGGAAAAATGCGCCTGGGTCTGCGATTATTACGCGGACAACGCCGCCGATTTCCTACAGCGGGAAATGGTGCAAACCGATGCGGGCAAGAGTTTCGTAACCTTTCAGCCCCTCGGGGTGGTGCTGGCGGTAATGCCCTGGAATTTCCCCTTCTGGCAGGTGTTCCGCTTTGCCGCCCCGGCGCTGATGGCCGGAAACGCCGGCGTTTTAAAACACGCCTCCAACGTGCCGGGCTGCGCGCTGGCCATCGAGGATATTTTCCGCAAGGCCGGTTTTCCGGAAAATGCTTTTCGAACCCTGATGGTAAGCAGCAGGCAGGTGGATGCCATCATCGAGAATCCCTTGATTGTGGCCGCCACCCTCACCGGCAGCACTCCCGCCGGAAGGGCCGTGGCGAAAAAAGCGGGGGAAATGCTGAAAAAAACTGTGCTGGAGCTGGGCGGCAGCGACGCCTACGTGGTGCTGGAAGACGCCGATTTACAGGAAGCGGTTGCCACCTGCGTCAACAGCCGTTTGATTAATTCCGGGCAGAGCTGTATTGCCGCGAAGCGTTTTATTGTGGTGGAACCGCTGGCCGGGCGTTTTGAAAAGCTGTATGTGGAGCAAATGAAAGCCAAAAAGATGGGCGATCCCATGCAGGAAGACAGCGACATCGGCCCCCAGGCGCGGGAAGACCTGCGCGATGACCTGCACCGCCAGGTAACGGAGAGCATCCAACAAGGAGCAATGTGTCTGCTGGGCGGGGAAATCCCCAAGCAAAAAGGCGCTTATTATCCCCCCACGGTGCTGGCCCCGGTGGCGGCGATCATCCGGGTAAAAAGCGAAGAGGAAGCCATCCGCACCGCCAATGATTCCGTTTTCGGCCTCGGCGCGGCAGTGTTTACCAAAGATATTGCCCGCGGTGAAAAAATCGCCGCTGAGCGTTTGGAGGCCGGGGCGTGTTTCGTCAATTCATTTGTGAAATCCGACCCCCGCCTGCCCTTTGGCGGCATTAAGGAAAGCGGCTACGGGCGGGAATTATCCCATTATGGGATCAAGGAGTTTGTGAATATTAAGACGGTGTATGTTAAGTGACGCCGTGGTCGAGGTGAGTGCTGGATTAATGGGTTGTTGGATTAATGGATGGTTGGAATGCTGGTTCCTTGGGGAATTTCGATAGTTTTAGTACGCCGGGGGCGGAATGTCAATTTTATTATAAAGGCAGGTAACGTACTTGTCCTTCCCATTCACCATCAAGACTGCATTCTGCAATAGTCAAAATGTCTTCAATGATAATACCGATGGGCGTGGCGTAATTTACTTCAAATACTCCGGGCATTGGTAACCCATTTTGAACACGTTCGTAGGCATGTTTCGTAATCGTTGAAACATCATGCGTCAAAAGAATTCTGTCTTCTTTTGACGCCCATTCCAATACTGCCGGATCATCAGCGCTATACAAACCGGAATCTTGTACTCGGACAATATCCAATTCCGGTCTGCGCCTTAATAATCCTCTAACGATATTGTTGTTAAAATTTTCGTCAGCAGCAAATAGGAGCATCGGCTAACTTCCTTTTAGTTTGCGTCGCGCAAGCAGTCTTTCGCGGATTCCCTGGGGATCAAACCGTTTTTCGTTCTCCTTGCGGATTTTCTCCGCCAGCTTTTTGCGCTGCTGCAAATACGCCTCTACTTCATCATGCCGCTTAAGATAGTAGCTGATAACCGCGTACACATCTGCCAGCGGCAAAACCGGGAATTGCTGCACAATCTCTTCTGCTGTAGCACCGGTTTTAAACGCTGCAACCACAATATCCAATGTAACGCGGGTACCGCTGACGCGAACCACTCCATCGGAATCGGTTAGCAAAGGAATGGGTTCCGACGTAATAGGAAGTGCCATAATATTTTCTTCTTTTTAGATTCAATCTAAAATACACATTCGAGCGGCTTAATGCAAAATAAGAATTTGTAAGGAATTTAGAGGAGCAAAACTTCTAATCCAGGGAATGAGTACGAAAAAAGTATTTGTTGAGGTCGATGGAAGGTTGGATTAATGGATTGATGGATTATTGTAATGATGAGCTGTGGAGGAATTTTTTATTCTGATCGAGACGAATTACCCTGCTTACCAT
This sequence comes from Candidatus Brocadia sp. WS118, assembly GCA_007618135.1. Taxonomy (GTDB): domain Bacteria; phylum Planctomycetota; class Brocadiia; order Brocadiales; family Brocadiaceae; genus Brocadia. The sequence goes on from PHFX01000215.1 coordinate 2,677, forward strand.
CAAGCGAAACATAATAATCTATTATTTTTGGAATTGCTAACCGATGGTGTACGGAGCAAGGAAAAGAAGTTTGAGTTATATACACTATGCCGCTTTAATTTGATACAAATACTTTTGGAACCCGATGAATGTATTCTTTATCGATTCAACCCCACCAAGTGCTTCTGCTGCATCGGTTATTGAATGATACTTCAATTCAAGCAAGCTCGGCAATTTATCCTGGTCAAGTTCACTAACACCAATTTCAATATATTTAGATAAAACAAAATCCAAAAAATCTTTTTGCCTGTCGTTCAATCCCACAAATATCTGCGAACTTGCGTGAGCCACTCGTTCTACGCGAGTAATCGGTTTGATAGCAAACGAAACGTATTCGAGAACATCAAACAAATCACTTTTCTCAGCATTTATTAGTTTTTGCAGATTGCTTAATTCTTCTTTGCCATAACCGGCTTCTTCTAATTTTTCCAGAAAAGACTTTCGTGTTGATGGGACAGACCAGATTTGCCTTAGTTCATCTTCATTGTTAAAAAATTCCGGCAATTTACCATATAAATTTATCAAAAATTCCTCGACGGATATAGGTTTCCCATCGGCATTCCAAAAAGAAGTTGCAATCATGTGTTGAATTTCCCGCTCTTTGCCATCGCGCAACCTTATTTTCAATAGCTTTCGAGGTGCTGGAGGCTCGGGGGGCGGTTCTGGCGGATCGACCGGATCTTTCGGTTCCCCGGGTTTTTTAGGTTCTTGAGGCTCTGGTTCCAAAGGTTCACCATCCCATTCCGGGTCTGAAAAATGGTGATAAGCATTTACAAAATCATAAATGGTGAAATAGTCTTTTCCTTCAAATAAGCGTGTACCACGACCGACAATTTGTTTGAATTCAATCATTGTATTAATCGGGCGCAACAAAACAATATTGCGGATATTGCGGGCATCCACACCGGTGGATAATTTTTGAGAAGTGGTTAAAATCGTGGGAATGGTTCTTTCATTGTCCTGAAAATCGCGTAAATGCTGTTCACCAAGTGCGCCATCATTGGCTGTTACCCGCTGGCAATAGTTGGGATCAGAACTTTCTTTTAGTTGATTCACCAGATCACGGATAGCCAAAGCGTGGTCTTGTGTGGCACAAAAAATGATGGTTTTTTCTTTCTGATTAATTTCAGAAAGCATAATTTCAACCCGTTTTTTCTCGCGGGCTTTTATTTCAATAATGCGGTTAAAATCGGTTTCGACGTAGATCCGGCCCTCTTCCACTTCCCCTTCGATGACCGTATCATCCGACGTATATACATATTCATCAATAGTTGTCTGAATTCGCTTTACCTTAAACGGGGTTAAAAATCCATCGTTGATACCCTCCTTTAAGGAATATAGATAAACCGGCTCGCCAAAATATTTGTAAGTATCGATGTTATGTTTGCGTTTGGGTGTGGCGGTTAATCCAAGTTGGACTGCCGGTGAAAAGTATTCCATAATAGCTCGCCAGTTGCTTTCATCATTGGCCCCGCCGCGATGACATTCATCAATGACAATAAAATCAAAATAATCCTTCGGGTATTCGCCAAAGTAGGGTGAGTTTTCCGGGCCGCTCATAAAGGTCTGGAAGATGGTAAAAAAGATACTCCCATTGGTGGGCACCCGGCCGTGGTTTCGAATTTCTGCGGGACTGATCCGTACCAGGGCATCTTCTGGAAACGCGTTAAAAGCGTTAAATGCCTGGTCAGCCAAAATATTGCGGTCCGCCAGAAACAATATGCGCGGCCTGCGGGAACCATCCCGTTTTAAGTTCCAGCGGGAATAGAACAATTTCCAGGCAATTTGAAAAGCAATAAAGGTTTTACCGGTGCCGGTAGCCAGTGTTAACAAAATGCGGTCTTTTCCATCAGCTATGGCCCACAGCGCTTTGTTGACAGCAATTTCCTGGTAAAAGCGCAACGGTTTGGTTCCGCCGATATCTTCAAAGGGAATAGCATTAAAAGTGTCGCGCCAGGTATTTTGTTCAACAAAAATCCGTTGCCACAATTCAGCAGGAGTGGGGAAGCGCGTAACATCTTTTTCTTCACCCGTTGTCATATTGATTTCATAGATTTCATTGCCGTTGCTGGAATAGGCAAAGGGGATATGAAGCTTATCTGCGTAATTTTTCGCTTGGGCCACACCTTCACCCACTGGCAACTCATCGCTTTTGGCTTCCACCACCGCTAACTTCTGATTTTTGTAGGTGATAACGTAATCGGCCTTTAACGGTTTAGCGCGTTTGCCACCGGTTTGAATTTTACCAATGGTGAAGTAAAACTCACGCAATATTTTGCTGTCTTCTAATTCGCCCCAACCGCTGTCTTTTAATTTGGGATCGATCAGTTCGGCCCTGGTTTCCGCTTCGTTCATGCTGATTACTCTTTATCAGGATTATCGTTTAATATTCTTCCGAAATCATTTACTAAATATTTTTTGAACTGCGGTTTAACATGTTCAGTTTGACTTTTGGTATTTTTCCCATTAAACCAAATCGAACGTTTTCCGCTATTTTTTCCTTTTTTATTTTGATGCGAATTTTCTAAGAATTCTTTTGAAGATAATATCCATGTTTTGTTCAATCTCTCTGAATAAAAGACAAACCAATAATTTTTCCTATATTCATGTGTGAGCGCAGAAAATAAAGCAGCATCACCAAATTTCACATCCTTTGAACGCGCCTTAATTTGAATTTCAACAAAACTACTATTCGGTTTTTTTACTATTGCATCAATTGCATCATCATCAACAAGTGGTATGTAAACATCTAACCCCTCTTTCAACATTAGGCCAATAACGTAAAATTCTATCCTTTTCCCAAAGGCAGTTAAATTTCTAAAACTTCTTGTTGTTGAGGATTTATTCATAGAGAAAAATCATCGGTTATTTATAGTTCTCCATTAAACGCTTTTTGCAGGATGGATTTTTTGAGTTCTTCTAAGTTCGTCAATTTCTGTTGATATAAACTTTCCAACTTTTTCGTCTGAGTTGAAAGAGAAAGTAAATTCTCTATTATTTGCTTTTGTTTATCGGGTGGTGGAACTGGGATTCTAATAGAATTTAATGCTGATTGATTCAATTTAGGCTGTGCAGTACCAGTGATATATTCATCTAATTTGATTGAAGCAAAATACATTTCGACATACTTTTGTGTCGTCAAATTTTCGAATCTTAAAATATGTGCATGATTATTAACCCATATTTTTCCAGAAACCGAGAATGCAATTGGTGTAGTCCTAGCGAGTAGGTTTGCTCCATCTTCCGAAATCAGAAGTAAATCTTCATCAAACAGATAGTCATTAACATAATCAACAATACCTGAAGCACCATAGTATGGATACTTCCCACTGACACGCTTACTTTTCGTTATTGGAACCCTTCTACTATCTAAATTGTCAGATATTTGATTCAACCTTTTCTCTTCCCAATCATCCCCCGGGTTATCAAAGACCTTGTTCAAATATGCATCAAACAATTCCCGGCTGTTTTGCAGGTTCTTTTCGGCGTTGGTTTTGGCCTGCTCAATAGCCGATAGTGCTTCGTCTAAAATTTTTACAATGCGTTTTTGTTCGGGGAGAGGGGGAATCGACACTTCCAAAGAATAAACATCATTTCGGTTTATTCCAGGTTTCACACCCTTTGCTAATTTCGATAAATTTAATGTGCTTAACAAATGAAACAAAAATTTCAAATTATATTTTTTGTCATCAAAAGTAATAAAGTAAGTTACATCTAAAGGCCAAAATTTCTCAGTGGTAATATTTATTTCACCTGCAGAACCTTTTCTGCCAATAATTATGCTCTTCTTATCAAAGTAATATTCATTGCTTCTTGCCTTTTCACCATTTGCACCATAGACTGGATATAAACCATTGATGTCGCGTTTTGATTCATCTAGAGGCTTACCATATTCAAGTTTGATTACATCTTTAAGCTTCATTACCTGACTATTGTCTGTCATACTAATTCCCTAATTGTTTGAAGAAGGATTGCACTTTCACCATCCAATGCCTTTATCTCGTCGATAATATCTTTAGGTTCTCTTATAACAGTTTCATCTTTATTGTTAGGGTTTTTCACCGAAAGATCGTAAGTATCCTGATCAATCCCGGTAATATCCACTGTCCAGGAATTCGCCGAATCGGTTTTGTTCTTTTGTAGTTCAACAAATTCCGCCAGATCATTTTCATTAAGTGGATTGGTCTTACCCAAATTTCGGTCCAGGTTAAGTTGGTAGAACCATACCTTTTGAGTTGGCGCTCCCTTTTCAAAGAACAGCACCACCGTTCTAACCCCCGCGCCGGTAAAAACGCCGCCGGGTAAATCCAACACTGTATAAAGGTTGCAACTTTCCAGCAATTGTTTACGCAAGGAAACGGAGGCGCTGTCAGTGTTGGAAAGAAAGGTGTTTTTGATAATTACTCCGGCTCGGCCCCCGGCCTTGAGCTTCTTGATAAAATGCTGCAGGAACAGGAAGGCGGTTTCTCCGCTTTTAATGGGGAAGTTCTGCTGCACTTCCTTGCGTTCACTGCCACCAAAGGGCGGATTGGCTAAAATAATATTAAAGCGATCTTTTTCCTGAATGTCGGAAATATTCTCAGCCAGGGTGTTGGTATGCACAATATTGGGCGCTTCGATGCCGTGCAGAATCATATTCATAATACCAATAATGTAGGCCAGCGATTTTTTCTCTTTGCCGTAAAAAGTGTGCTTTTGCAGAGTCGTCACATCTTCGGTGGTCAATTTTTTGCTTTTCTTCAGATATTCAAACGCTTCCACCAAAAACCCTGCGGAACCTACCGCGCCGTCATAGATGGTATTGCCAATTTCCGGGGCTACCACTTTCACGATTGTCTTAATCAGCGGCCGCGGGGTGTAGTATTCCCCGCCGTTGCGCCCGGCATTACCCATATTTTTAATTTTGGATTCATAGAGGTGAGACATTTCATGTTTTTCTTTATGGGTGCGGAAACGAAGTTCATCTATTAGATTAATCACTTCCCGCAAATTATACCCGCTCTGTATTTTATTCTTAAGCTCATTAAAAATCTCACCAATCTTATACTCGAGCGTATCCGCACTCTCCGCCTGTGTTTTAAATCTCTTCAGGTAGGGGAACAATTGCAGGTCCACAAATTCTCGTAAATCATCGCCACTTAACGCTTTATGGTGATCAAGCTTCCCGTTACCCTTCTTCGGCGCAGCCCACACATTCCATCTGAACTGCTTCTTAATAATAGGTGTATAATTTTCACCCCGAAGTTCCGCAGCAGTTTTTTTATCCTTTTCTAAATCATCAAGATATTTCAGGAAAAGAATCCATGAAGTTTGTTCCACATAATCCAGTTCACTGCTACATCCGGCATCTTTCCGCAGCGTATCGTCAATATTTTTGAAAGTTTGCTCAATCACGTCAGAGTCCTTCATTATTTCATTTGAATTACATTATCGGGTAATAAAAGTAGTGATAAATATAATTTTAAATTTATTCTATTTGGCAAAGAGTTAAATTTTTTCGGGCTGGTAATCTTTAATGCCAATTTATTATGTCCTCGCCTGGTAAGTATATAATTCAAAATAGCGCCCTTTTTTCCGAATCAACTCCTCATGGGTTCCCTGTTCGGCAATTTTGCCGTCTTCGATAACCAGTATCTGGTTGGCCTGGCGGATAGTGCTCAGACGGTGAGCAATCACAAAGGTGGTGCGGCCTTTCATCAGCTTTACCAGGCTTTCCTGGATATAGAGTTCGCTTTCGGTATCCAGGTTGGAGGTCGCTTCATCGAGGATCAATACTTTGGGATCGGCCAGGATGGCCCGGGCAATCGCCACCCGCTGCCGCCAATGCAAAATCCGACGCAAACGTGATTCTTTATCATCTGCAAGTGCAAGACGATTGGGGAGGAGACTTCTGGCTGCACTTGGAGATGCCTGG
>PHFX01000060.1 GCA_007618135.1 Candidatus Brocadia sp. WS118
ACAAGGGTTTCGGCAGGTTTTCCCTCCCCGGCAGACGATCATATCCAGAAAAAGTTAGACCTCAATGAACTGGTGATCAAACACCCGGCAGCGACTTTTTTTGTGCGGGTGAACGGAGATTCCATGAAGAATGCGGGAATCTTTCACGATGATATTTTAGTGGTTGACAGAGCATTGGACCCTAAGAACAATGACATTATTGTCTGCGTGCTGAATGGAGAGTTTGCGGTGAAACGATTCGTTAAAAATAAGAGAAGAATCGTTCTCTATCCGGAGAACCCGGATTATACGCCGATAGAGGTGACAGAGGAAATGGAATTCCAGGTATGGGGTGTGGTGCCGTATGTCATTCATAAAACCTGATGTTTTATTCTCGCTGGTTGACTGTAACAATTTTTACGCTTCGTGCGAGCGTGTTTTTTCCCCGAAGTTAGAACGCAAAGCGATTGTGGTATTATCCAACAATGACGGCTGCATCGTGGCGCGGTCTAATGAGGCCAAACAAATGGGCCTTAAAATGGGGGAACCGGCCTACCAGCGGAAAGATTTCCTGAAAAAAAATGAAGTGGCAATCTTTTCCTCAAATTATGCCCTCTACGGGGATATGTCGGAGCGGGTGATGAGTACGCTGGCGGAATTCGTTCCGGAGATGGAGATTTATTCCATTGATGAAGCTTTTCTGAATTTAACTTCCCTTGTGCATCCGAAACCAGACAAATTAGCGTTGCAACTAAAAGAAATTGTAAAGAAGCGCACCGGAATTCCGGTTTCCATCGGAATGGCGCCGACCAAGACGCTTGCCAAAGTTGCCAATCACCTTGCCAAACGCTCTGTGGAAAACAGCGGTGTTTTTGTATTATCCAGTGGCAGCCGAATTAAAGAGGTATTGGAGAATTTCCTGGTAGAGGATTTATGGGGCATCGGTTTGCAGTATAGCAAATTTTTAGAGAAGAACGGGATAAAAACAGCCTTGCAACTGCGAAACGCCCCGGATCACTGGCTGAAAAAGCATTTGACAGTGACGGGTTTACGGATGAAATACGAGTTGCAGGGGATCTCCTGCTTACCCTTAGAAATGGCCCCGCCACCAAAGAAAGGAATCGGATGCTCACGGACTTTCCGGGAGGCGGTAGAGAGCGAGGAAGGACTGAGGGAAGCAATCTCAACGTTTGCGGCGCGGTGCGGTGAGAAGCTGCGGCAACAAAATTCGTACAGCAAGGTGGTCACAGTTTTTATCCGCACCTCACCTTTTAAGAAGGGATATTACTGTAATTGCAAAGTTGCGGAGTTACCAACGGCAACCAACTATAGCCCCGATTTGATCCGTTATGCTTTGAAAGCCCTGGAGATTATTTATAAGCCGAATTGCCGGTATAAAAAGGCAGGCGTTTTTGTCAGTGATATTACGACGGCTGGTGGAGTTCAAGGGAATTTATTTGAAAGAGGAGAGCGGGAAAGGCCCAAGAAGTTGATGGCGGCACTTGATGCGGTTAATGAGAGGATGGGAAGGGGCACGCTATTTTTTGCGGTGCAGGGAATAGAGGGAGAATGGAGGTTGAAGCAAGAGAAATTGTCACCCTGTTTTACGACAAAGTGGAAGGATTTGCTGATTGTCAGGGGATGAGGTTGAAGGAGTGAATTTTAAAAGTTTGTCTTTTTTAAGAGTTAGGATCACCGTTTTTTGGTGTTGACCAGGGAAGGCAGGGCAGGGATGCGCTGAAGTTAGGATTCGCGGCAGGGATGGGGCGTTGACCGGGATGGCGAGGCAACGGTGTGTTGTTTACACGGTTGCCGAGATGTTTGCTTTTAGCGCAGGCGAAAACACACCGCACAAGGCGAAATGCTTGAGGAGCACAGGGCGGCAGTATAGGCAGCGGCGTTTTTATCAACGGCGTGTTTTTCAACGCGGTTGCTGCCGCGTTTTGCCTTTACTGACGACCGAGCACCGCAAAGCTGTAGCCGCGGAGGATGGGTTTTGGCCGAGCAATAGCAGGAACGATTGGCAAGGAGAATGATTGTATATCAGGAGTAAAGGGAAAATAGAGATTGGCAGATGAAATAATGTCTCACTGTTATACGACAAGATGGAAGAATTTGTATGTTGTAAAGGATTGAAGTAGAAGGAATAAATGCTATATTTCCCAAGCAAATAACTACACGAGAGCATTTAACTCTGATACACTTTACCTCTTTTCCTATAAAAACATAAATAACTTAATCCAGACACTACTCATGGCAGTTTCGCCTGGATTTACAGGTTAGATAACTCTGCATAAACTGTGAGGCGGATATATCATTATTCATGTTATGCTTAATTATCAAGATATTCTTTGTATTTGTATTGCCATTCCTTAACATCATTTAGCAATTTAGAATTATTCGTAAGTGATTTATACTCTTCAGCAATACTCTCAATGAGTATAGAAAAGTCATGGGCGTTTATAGCACGACCTGGCCAACTCATAATTGGCCTACCTTGAGAACCTTTGATCATGATTCCACTAACAGACATCAGATCATCAAGCCATTTCGGCAATTCTTGCAAACTTTCTTTAACCAATTGAGACATCTTTTTCTTGTTCCCTGCATCCATTTCTAACAAATAGTTATAAAGAAAATCAGAAGCCGTAATTTTTTGTATTTTATCAGATTTCACTCCGCTATTTTCGTCAGTTTCTTTAAACTTATATACTAAAGAAACATTATCTAACGAACCTTTATTAATGCCAGCAGGAATAAAACTGAACCCCTTAAAGCTTGATTCATCTGAAGCCCTTTTACGTATCTCTCTATAAGATTTTAAATAGACATTATTTGGAACTATCTCTATTCGTTCAGCGCCAATAACCTCTTCTTGTTTAAGTTTTGTATTTTCTGGTTTGCTCAAAGACAATTTATCTAAATTTGGATTAGCTTTATTGTTTAAGCTTTCAGTCAACAATAACTTTTTGAATGGTTTTATTTGTGCATTAAAATAATTCCCTTCATCAATAACTATATTATCAACTATTATCTTACAATTAATACCACTAATTTCATAGTCACTGTTGTTATTTATTTCAACCTCAACATTTGCAAAAATTTCTGTTGATAAATATGTCGTTAATACAATCTTTTGCGGAATGATTTTGACTTGATTAGTGGCATAATTAAGGTACTCATTAAAAAGATTTTTATATTTTATATATTTCGCCCACTCAATATCAGCCACAAATCTGCTGTTCTCATTGACTATTTTAATCGTTAGAGAACTATCAATTGTCATTGGCAGAGAGCTTTCCTTATACATTTTTTCAAAATAATCGATGAATTTCACATTATTTGTCATATCTAGTGATAGAGATTTGAACCATGTATTAAAAATAAGATTATAATCAGGTCTATTCACAATTTGTTGTACAAAAACGGTATCATTTAATTCCGACTTAATATTTGTTGAAACTATAAACGGCTCCCCAGGCCGGATGGTTTTATCTTCTTCCTTAGAAAAGAATACAACAAAGCTATCTGCTGATATATAAGTTCTATCATTTTTTGAAAGTAAATTATATACTGACATGAAATCTTGATTTCTATATCCTGCAAAAAACTGTTCTGCAACTTCAATAATTTTATTTTCTTGTGATTGTGAATAAGATGAAAACAATATTATTAAAAACAAGACAAAAAATGATTTCATTGATATCCTCAGTTTGTCCATGTTATTACGATGGTTAAGTAAAAAACACTTTCTTAGCGTTTTCTTATAAAAAACAATGATATAGGCATAAATTATACTTCAATGCATTAATACGTGTGTTAATTTACGAAGCCACCTTCTATCCTCAAGAAATAGCGTCTTTGTCTACGCGAATTAATTAACTTCTCAAAAGGATGTTTATGCTTTTCCCGAATAGAGCACTTCGTGACGGAACTTTTCTATAATACCACAAACCCGGATATTATACGAGGATTTTCTCCTCTAAACCCCCTTCATTATTTAAGCGTTCTTTTGCTAAATTCAGGTGAAAATATGAAGCAGTTTGAAAATAATAATTTTGTCTTTTTCCCGGAGAAAAGATCGTACAGTTATTTCGCTTAAATTTAAATAAATATCCAGAATAGTTTTAATGTAAGTATTCTGACTATTTTTAGCAAGATTGGAAAATAATCTTTTGGGGGGATTATACGATCCCCTATCCCTCCTTTGACAGGCTTAGGGCAGACTTTTTTACAACCCCCTTTTTCCCCCTTTTTTAAGGGGGATTTGGAGGGGGGCGGTTTTGGTTGAAATAGGGAGTTGGGATTTTTTATATTGAGGTTGTGAACTATTACAGGGAAAGAAGATGCGAGTTGTGAGAAAGGAAGTTCGTTTAATATGCCGACCGTAGAGCAATATGGACATCAGGGTTGTGACGGGTGCACGACGATAAACCAAACGATCAATTTGGGGGCGTACGCGAATTCGCTGCTGATTGTGGGGGTGTCGATCAACAATAATGATTATGAATATGTTGATTCGCTGCAATGGAATGGCACGGATTTAACGTTCCTGGATTCTGATACAACGGACGATGACAGCCGGGTTGAAATCTGGTACCTGGTGAATCCGGAAGCCGGGAATTATACCCTGAGCTGCACTTTCAATTCTTCTCTCAATGATCAGGCGATTGTCGGTTATCTGGTTGTCAGCGGGGTGGACCAGGATACGCCGTTGGGTGCGTTTGAAAGTTTATCGGAAGGATCGAGCCCGATATCAATCAATGTTCCATCGGATGAGGGCGATTTGGTTTTTGGATGTACCTGCGGGGAGACGGTGGATAGTTTTTCCCCGGGAAGCGGGCAGACAGATTACTGGAATGACAATGTGGTTTCAACTACTTATGCGGCGGGATGCACGAAAGCAGGCGCCGCGACATCCACGACAATATCCTATACGTTGGGATCGCAGGATCATACTGTTTTGGCCGGTGTAGCGATTAAACCGGCAGCCGCAGGCGGCGGGCAGCCGATGAGTTTAAGAGGAAAACAAGTTCCATTTTTGAGGAGTTGGTAAATGGCAGCGAGCGACGCAAAACCTTATCCGAAAAAGAATGAAGCTTTCCGGGTGACTTTCCCGATTTTTGACGATGACGGGGACCTGGTGAGCGGTGCGGCGGGGTTGGATTCGGAAATCAGTAAGGATGGCGGGACGTTTACGGACTGCACGAATGAGGCAACGGAGATTGCTACCTCATCTGGGATGTATTTCCTGGATTTGACAGCTACGGAGATGAACGCTGACACGGTGACGATCATCGTCAAAACCTCTACCAGCGGGGCAAAGACAACCCCGATTGTGCTGTACCCGGTGGAAGATGGGGATATACCGGTGGATGTACGGCAGTGGATGGGATCAGCGCCGAACAGCCTGCAATCGGGGCGGATGGACAGCTACATCGGAGCCAAGGATAGCGCAGTCGGTTTATCCACGCAGGAAAAAGCGGATGCGAACGCCGAAATGGATACCGCCCTGGCGGATTACGATGGGCCGACGAAGGCGGAACTGGATGCGGCACAAACGGCCATCCAAAATGATATTGCCGCTCTTGATTTTGATGCGGTCGCCATTGACACTTATGTATATTGGGATAATGTGAATGGCGATGATGCGAATGAGGGGTTGCCGGGAGCACCGGTGCAAACGTGGAGCCGGGTGAATGCTCTGCTGGGAAGCAGAAATTTGCGGAAGGTGTTCTGCATTACTTCCGGAACGGATTACGTGATCGGCGATCATTTAACGGGGATTGAGATCAGAGCGGGGTCGATTTACCAACGGGTTAACCTGGGGAACAGAACTTATATCAAATGCGAGTTTTTTAATTTGACACCGGTGGGCGCATGGGGTTCGAGTTCAGAGAACAATAACGTATTTCACCATTGCAATATCGACGGGAGCCAGTATTACCACCGGGCTACCTATGTGGAATGTCTGTTGTCGGGCACAATTAAGATTGATCATAATTTCAGCTTAGGCGACAAGATCACCTTTATTGACTGCCGGCAAAGCGCTTATGATGCGGGTTACGTGGTGCTTGAGAGCACGTATTATAACAACGTTCAGATCGAGATTTACGACTTTATCGGAAAGTTGAAGATCGGAAAGATTGCCAATGGGAGTGTGGATTGTCTGGTTGACATACGGGGCGAATTAATCCTGGAAAGCACGGTTACGGGTGGAAACTGGAATATCTCAGGGACCGGGAAGTTTACAGACAATTCATCGGGAACAACGGTTGATACCAGCGCTTTTATTGATGTGGAAGGGGGCATGGTTTCAAAGAGCCTGGCTGCCCAGGCCCAAACCGACGTGGAAAACGCGGCTACCAATGCCCTTAATGCTTATGATCCGCCAACGAAAGCGGAGCTTGACACGGCGGAGAGCAATATCCGGGGGGCGGACAGTGATACGTTAAAAACGCTTTCGGATCAGATAGACGATGTTTCTACTTTTGATCCGGCGACGGATACGGTCGATGTCGGGAAGCTGGGCGGTGATGCGGCGCTGCTGACGCGGTTGAAAGAGTCGGTGGGCACGATCATAAAGGGAACGGCGCAGAGCGGCACGTTGACGACATCGGAAATGACGACCAATTTAACGGAAGCGACAAACGACCACTATAACGACCGGATTATCATTTGGATTACGGGCACGTTGACGGGCCAGGCGGCGCAGATTACGGATTATGACGGAACCGCTAAGAAACTAACGTTTACTCCGGTAACAGAAGCTCCGATTGCAAATGATGAATTTATTATCGTGTAATGTGATGCGATGGCTTTTACACAACTTTATCCGAATGCGCTCCCTGGGCGGGCGCGGGCGTTTGACGCCAAGGACTTCGTTGTTGCGGTTCCGGCAGTTTTACTCACGTCGGCAGCAGCAGCGGAGAGGATGTTGTTTAATGCGGCAGTTGAGCAAATTTTATTTGCGATTCCGGGGCTTATTGCGATGGTTCTGGAAACTCCCGGAACAGAGCAGAAGGTTTTATCAAACGCGGCGCATACGTTTATTGAACTGGAAACTCCCGATTTAGGAGGCGTGACGGTGAAACAGATTGAAATCCCTTACTATGACGATCCGCTGATTGTGGGCGACACGTTTTTGATGAAGCTGGATCCCGAGACATCTCTATCCGGCGCGACATCGCCGAAGGTGAATTATAAGAAACCAGACGGCACGATTGGAAGCTGGACCGGCACAATCAACAATGAGCAAATACAATATCAGCTTGAAAATGGTGATATAAATACTCCGGGAGATTGGACGTTCTGGCCGACGTGGATTGATTCCAACAGCCGGAATAAGAAGGGGCGGGCGATGAAGGTTGCGTTCAGGATGGAAGGAACCGCTTAACATTGCAAAATGAAAATTGCAAAGTGCAAAACATTAAACCTGATGGATTTCAGGAGGTTGCCGGATGGCAAGACCGAAATTTGAAG
>PHFX01000216.1 GCA_007618135.1 Candidatus Brocadia sp. WS118
GATCGTAGCAGGAAATCTCTTCTTCATAGCGGCCCAACTTGCCCAACGCTACCCCTTTACTATACCAGGCCTTGGCATATTGCCGGTCGATCGCCAGGGCTTGATCGCAGCAGGAAAGGGCTTCTTCATAGCGGCCCAGCTTTTCCAACGCTACCCCTTTATTATACCAGGCCTTGGCATATTGCCGGTCGATCGCCAGGGCTTGATCGTAGCAGGAAAGGGCTTCTTCATAGCGGCCCAGCTTTTCCAACATTGCCCCTTTATTAGACCAGGCCTGGGCAACTTGCCGGTCGATCGCCAGGGCTTGATCGCAGCAGGAAAGGGCTTCTTCATAGCGGCCCAGGTTGCCCAACGATACTCCTTTATTGTTCAATTCAATTGCACCCAATGCTTCCGCGCTCTTGGGAACCGCCGGCGCTTCTTTAAAGGTATCCCGGTATAACTCCTTTAACACCGTTCGAATTTCCCCAAATCCGCTATAACGATCTTCAGGCGCTTTCGCTAAACATTTCCTGAGCAGCTCATTCAAAGATAAGGCTTCATTACCGCAAGAGGAGGGCAAATCCGGTATAGACGCTCTTTGATGCTTTTGCTGAAACTCCTTAAAACTGCTGCCATAAAAAGGCCGCTTACCGCTGATCATTTCATAAAGCATCACCCCAAAGGAATAAATGTCTGCCCGCACATCCACATTTTTCAAGTCTTGAAACTGTTCCGGAGCCATGTACGGTACAGTGCCGCCACCTGAACCGGTTTGGGTGGTCGTAAGGTTGGATGATGGTTGGGCTACTTGCTTCCCCATCGATTCTTGAACAACTTCCCTATCCAGCGCTTTCGCCAGGCCGAAATCGGAAATCTTCAAGGTATCATCCTCGCTAATCAAACAGTTCTGCGGTTTAATATCCCGGTGCGCTTTGATGCCCTTTTCATAGGCATGTTCAATCCCGTAACAGAATTGAATGGCAAACTTCAGGAGGCGCTTGAAATCCAGCCGGGGGGAGCCGATCCAACGGGAGAGATCCCCACCGGAGACATATTCCAGAAACAGGTAGGGCCGCTGCTGAATCTCCAAAACAAACCTGGCCCAAGCTACATTTTCATGGCGGTCTAAGTTTATCCACTTTTCCGCTTCTTTCTTGAACTGCTCCTTATCCAGTTTACTTTGCAATTTTTCCAGGTAGGTTTTTACCGCAAAAACTTCCTGCCATTGGGTATCATAAACAATATAGACCAGCCCCATCCCGCCTTGAAATATCTTATAGATCTGCCAGCGGTCTTTGCTGCTCTGAGGATCGGGGATAAAATCATTGATTTGCCAGGGAGATTGCATGGGAAGACTCCTTAGTTTATTGGTTTTGTTGCTTTAGAGCCTTTAGACACATTTCAATAATTTTTTCAGATATAGGGAAACCAAGTCTTTGGGCCTCTTTAAAGCTATTTACAGCATCCTGAAAGTACCCTAAATATGCCGATGCTACCCCTTTATTATTCCAAGCTTGCGCCAATTGAGGATCAATATCCAGTGCCTTTTCTACAGAAATGAGAGCTGCTTCTATTTGGCCTAAATTGAACAAAGCGCTTCCTTTGTCAGACCAAATATTTGCATTCTCTGGGTTAATACTTAGAGCCTTATCATAACTCTCAATTTCTTCAGAAAAGCGTCCTAAATCACCTAATACTGCCCCCCTGTCATACCAAAACTGTGCACTCTGGGAGTCAATATGTAGTGCCTGGGTATAGCAAGCCAAAGCTTTCTCATAATGTTTCAATTTACGTAAAGTTGTCCCCTTTAAATACCAGGCTAGTGCATTCCGGGGAGTAATATTCAAACTATTGTCAATACATTCCAATGCTTTACCATAATCGCCTGCAAATAACAACTTTTGTCCTTTATAAAACCATATTGGGCCAAATTGTGGATTTGTCGGATCTAGTTCCAAAGCTCGATTATAACAGCCCAACGCTTCTTCGTCGTAGCCCAACTCGTCCAATGTCGCCGCTTTGTTTATCCAGGCTACTGCAAGCCTGGGAGCGAGATTCAGAGCTTGGTCAAAGCATACAAGCGCTTCCTTATCACGGCTCAATCTTCGCAATGCATTTCCTTTATTATTCCAGGCTTGCACAAGTTGCGGGTCGATATCCAATGCTTGATCAAAGCATACTATAGCCTCTTTATCCTGGCCCATTTTTACCAACTCGACACCCTTGCCATACCAGGCCACCGCATATAGCGGGTCTATACTTATAGCCTTCTCATGGCATAATAATGCTTCTTCAAAACGACCCAGGTTTCCCAATGCAGTTCCTTTGTTTGTCCAGATTTTTGCATCCGAGGGATCGATTTTCAAGGCCTGATTATAGCAGCCAATTTCCTCATCAATGTGGCCCAACTCACCTAACGATACCCCCTTATTGCGAAGATCTATTGCATTAAGTGCTTCTGTCTTGCTGGGAACTGGAGGCATTTTTTTAAAAAAATGTTTATATATTGCTATTAACTCTTGCTGTACAGCTTCAAAGTTCGGATAACGATCAGAGGCGGATTTAGCCAGACATTTATGAATCACATTGGTTAGAGGGAAATGCTTCTTGTCGGAAAATGCTGATATTTCTGGAACAGGCGCCTGTTGGTGCTTTTCCTGGAACTCCTTATAACTGCTACCATAGAAGGGTAATCGGCCGCTGATCATTTCAAAGAGCATCGCCCCAAAGGAATAAATATCCGTTCGTATATCTACATGCTTTATATCCATGAATTGCTCCGGGGGCATATAGGGTAAAGTGCCGCCACTTTGAACCATTTCATCTCCCAAGGCTTTTGCCAATCCGAAATCGGAGATCTTTAAGATTCCATCTTCGGTAATTAGGCAGTTTGGTGGTTTTATATCTAGATGGGCCTGGATTCCTTTAGCATAGGCATGTTCAATCCCGTAACAAAACTGAATAGCAAAATTTAAGACTTGTTTTAAATCCAAACGGGAATCACCAATCCATTTTGAAAGATCACCACCCGGCACATATTCCAAAAATAAATATAACCGGTTTTGAATTGAATAAATATGTTTTGCCCAGACAACATTTTCATGGCGGTCTAAGTTTATCCACTTCTCAGCCTCTTTTTTGAATTGTTCTTTGGCTAATTCATCTTTCAATTTATCCAGGTAGGTTTTTACCGCAAAGACCTCTTGCCATTCGTTATCATAAACAATATAAACCACTCCCATCCCACCTTTAAAAATCTTATGAATTTGCCAGCGGTCTTTACCAGTATCAGGATCGGGAATAAAGTCTTTGATTTGCCAGGGAGATTGCATAGAAAGACTCCTTTTATTGGTTTTGTTGCTTCAAAGCTTCCGAGCACATTTCGATGGCTTTCGCGGCCATTGGATGTCCAAGTTTTTGAGCATTGCGGAAACATTTCAACGCCTCCTGCAAGCGGCCTGAATTGCCTAACATTGCCCCTTTGTCATGCCAGTTGTTGGCATCATGCGGTTCAATCGTCAGGGCTTGATCATAGCAGTTAATCGCTTCTTCATAATGGCCTAGCTTTGCAAAAGTTACGCCTTTATAAGACCAGGCATCGGCATCTTGCGGGTCGATTGTCAACGTTTTATCAAAGCATGCAATCGCTTCTTCATAGCGACCCAGAATGCCTAAAATTAACCCCTTATTATACCAAGCTTTGGAATGTTGCGGGTCGATTGTCAACGTTTTATCAAAGCATGCAATCGCTTCTTCAGAGCGGCCCAGAACGCCTAACGCTAACCCTTTAATATACCAAACTTTGGCATCTTGCGGTTCGATAGCCAGGGCTTGATCATAGCAGGCAATTTCTTCGTCATAACGGCCTAGTTTTCCCAACGTTACTCCTTTATCAGACCAGGTATCAGTATCATGTGGATCGATCGACAAGGCTTGATCAAAGCAGGCAATTGCTTCTTCATGTCGGCCCAGATTGTGTAAAGCTACACCTTTATTGGACCATGCGTTGGTATGTTCCGGGTTGATCGCAATGACTTGGTCGTAACAAGTAATCGCTTCTTCATAGCGGCCCATATTAGACAATGCCGATCCTTTTTTAGACCAGGCATCAACAGATCTCGGGTCGATCGTCAGGGCTTGATCAAAGCATGAAATCGCTTCTTCATCGCGACCCAGAACGCCTATCGCTACCCCTTTAAAATACCAGGCATTCGCATATCGCGGGTCGATCTTCAGAGCTTGATTATGGCAGGTAATCGCTTCTTCATAGCGGCCCAGATTGACTAGCAATAACCCTTTATTATACCAGGTATCAGTACTATGTGGATCGATCGACAAGGCTTGATCAAAGCATGCAATCGCTTCTTCAGAGCGGCCCAAATACATCAACGCTGTCCCTTTATTAAACCAGGATTGGGCATATTGTTGGTTTATTTCCAGTGCTTGGTCAAAACAGACAAGAGCATCTTCAAAGCGACCTAGATTGTCTAACAATGCCCCTTTATTATTCCAGGCAGCAGTAAAATGTGAGTCGATAGCTAGGGCTTGATCAAAGCTGGCAATCGCTTCTTCATCGCGACCCAGTTTGACTAATAATCCCCCTTTATTAGACCAGGCTAGTGCATATAACGGGTTGATGGAGCAGGCTTGATCAAAGCAGTTAATCGCTTCTTCATGTCGGCCCAGATTGTCTAATGATATCCCTTTATTATTCAAATTGATGGCATTTAGGGCTTCAGCTTCTTTCGGAACAGCCGGGGCTTGATTAAAGAGTTGATAGTATAAACCGATTAATATATTCCGAATCTCACCAAAGCTGCTATAACGGTCTGCTGGCACTTTCGCTAAACATCTCCTGACCAGATCATTCAATGACAAGATTTCCTTAATTGAAGATGAGGGTAAATCCGGAATCGGCATTTTTTGATGACTCTCCTGAAATGCTTTGAAACTGTTTCCATCATAGGGTAGCTCACCGCTAATCATTTCATAAAGCATGATCCCAAAGGAATAAATATCTACTTTCATATCCACATGCTTCATATCCGTAAACTGTTCCGGGGCCATGTAGGGCAATGTGCCCCCGCCGGAACCGCTGCGGGTGGCGCTGAGGTTTGATGACCTTCCTCTCTCTTCTCCTTCCGACAACTGACGAATCGTTTCACTATCCAGCGCCTTTGCCAGACCGAAATCGGAAATCTTTAAGGTTTCATCTTCAGTGATCAGGCAGTTCTGCGGTTTAATATCCCGGTGGGCTTTGATGCCTTTAGCATAAGCATGCTCAATCCCGTAACAGAATTGAATGGCAAATTTTAGAATACATTTGGAGTCTAAGCGGGGAGTGCCGATCCAGCGGGAAAGATCGCCGCCGGAAACAAATTCCAGAAAAAGATAGGGCCGGTGTTGAATTTCCTGAACAATTACGGCCCAGGCGACATTTTCATGGCGGTCTAAGTTTATCCAATTCTCCGCTTCTTTTTTGAACAGTTCCTTATCCAATTGACTTTGCAGCCTATCCAGGTAGGTTTTTACCGCGAAGGCTTCCCGCCATTCGGTGTCATATACAATATAGACCAGACCCATTCCGCCTTGAAATATCTTATAGATCTGCCAGCGATCCTTACCGCTGTTCGGATCGGGGATAAAATCATTGATTTGCCAGGGAGATTGCATGGGAAGACTCCTTGTTTTATTGGTTTTGTTCCTTGAGGGCTTGCAGGCACATTTCGATAGCTTGCGCGGCCATTGGATGGCCGAGATGTTGGGCTTTCCGGAAACTTTCCAGGGCCTCTTGAAAACGGCCTGAATTGGCTAACGCTGCCCCTTTACTATACCAGGGCAGGGCATCTTGGGGGTTGATCGATAGAGCCTCATCAAAACAGTAATGGGATTCTTCATAGCGGCCCAGCTTGCCCAATACATTCCCTTTGTTATACCAGGCTTGGGCATCTTGCCGGTCGATCGCCAGGGCTTCATCGTAGCAGGCAAGGGCTTCTTCAGTGCGACCCAAATTATTTAAAGCATTTCCTTTATTAGTCCAGGCATCAGCATATTGCGGGTCGATCGCCAGGGCTTGATCGTAGCAGGAAAGGGCTTCTTCATAGCGGCCCAGATGGCCCAACACTACCCCTTTATTATGCCTGGATAGGGCATCTTGGGGGTTGATCGATAGAGCTTCATCAAAACAATAATGGGATTCTTCATAGCGACCCAGTTCGTCTAATGTAGTTCCTTTATTAATCCAAGCCGAGGTAAGTTGCCTGTCGATCGACAGCGCTTGATCGTAGCAGGAAATCTCTTCTTCATAGCGGCCCAGATGGCCCAACGCTACTCCTTTATTAGACCAGGCCTGGGCATATTGCCTGTCGATCGACAGCGCTTGATCGTAGCAGGAAATCTCTTCTTCATAGCGGCCCAGTTTGCCCAACGATACTCCTTTATCATTCAAATCAATAACATCCAACTCTTCAGCACCTTTTGGAACAGCCGGTACTTCTTTAAATGTATGTCGGTATAGTTCGATTAACACCGTCCGAATTTCCCCAAAACCGCTATAACGATCTTCAGGCACTTTCGCTAAGCATTTCTTGACCAGGTCATTCAAAGGCAAGGCTTCATTGCCGGAAGATGAAGGCAAGTCCGGAATAGGTGCCCTTTGATGGGCTTCCTGAAATTCCTTGTAACTGCTGCCATAAAAGGGAAGCTGGTCGCTGATCATCTCATAGAGCATCACTCCAAAGGAATAGATATCTGCCCGCACATCCACATGTTTCAGACTCTCAAATTGTTCCGGCGCCATGTATGGTGCGGTGCCCCCGCCGGAACCGGTGCGAGTGGTAGTCAGGTTGAATGATGGTTGCGCTGCTTGTTTCTCCAACGATTCCTGGATCGCTTCCCGATCCAGCGCTTTCGCCAGGCCGAAATCGGAGATCTTTAGGGTATAATCCTCGGTAATCAAACAGTTCTGCGGTTTAATATCCCGGTGCGCTTTGATTCCCTTGGCATAAGCATGTTCAATCCCATAACAGAATTGAATGGCAAACTTTAGAATATGCTTGAAATCCAACCAAGGCGTGCCGATCCAGCGGGAAAGATCCCCTCCGGAGACATATTCCAGGAAAAGGTATGGCCGGCGCTGAATCTCCCAAACCTGTCTAGCCCGGGTCACATTTTGATGGCGGTCTAAGTTTATCCACTTTTCCGCTTCTTTCTTGAACTGCTCTTTATTCCATTCACCTTTCAATTTATCCAGGTAGGTTTTGACCGCAAAGGCTTCCCGCCACTCATTATCATAAACAATATATACCCTCCTCGGTCGGCTTCTCGCCGAACCGCGGAAGGAACTTCGCCACGACGCGCCGCGCGTGCAGCCGGCGCGCGAGATCCTCGGGGGACAGATCCTTGGGATCCGCCTCG
>PHFX01000217.1 GCA_007618135.1 Candidatus Brocadia sp. WS118
GCGAAGATCCCGGACCCATGCCTTTTTCATTGATCTGGCCCCTGGCCCAGACTCCCCGCCAACGATGACCCAGTCAATACCGGTTAAGTCGAGGTTCGACAATGGTCCCAACAGAGGCTCCAATGACAGGAACTTGGTTTGGGCAGAGGTTTTCCGTAGATCGTCAATCCTGGAGAGATATTTATCGTTCTCCACCGAGACCCCCATCCATACATTATCTGGCCATTGGAGTTGGGATGCGAGCTGTGCTAGCCGTTCCGACCGCTTGGTCAATACCTGGTAGGTATGCTGAGGCGTTTGTTCCATTACCTTAAAGACCCGTTTGATGAAATCATCTGGCACGTCTTTATGGAACAAGTCGCTCATGGAATTAACGAAAACCAGGGTGGGTTTTGCCCAGGTATGCGGTCTATTGAGCTCACTTGTATGCGCGGTCAATTGAAAACCATTCCGATATTTCTCCTGCCCCATTGCCTGGAGCCTTTTGGCCATGCGGTCGGCATAGCAGTGTTTGCATCCCGGGCTAACTTTATCGCAGCCCGTTGTTGGGTTCCAGGTTTTGCCGGTCCATTCGATTTTGGATGTTGACATTATTTTTTCCTTTCGATTTTGGTTACTATTAATAATTCATGACTATTCATGCCTTAGCCTTTCTCAATTTTGTCGGCGGATTTTTACTCTTTTCACCAGCTATTCAAATCCGGTTAGAGCAAAAAAAAAGGGTGACCCGGCTCGACGCCAGATAACCCTTTCTCAATTCAATGGCAAAACTAAATTAATTAAAGACCAGAGATTCCTATCCACAGATCAAGAACTTGATTAGGCCCAACTCCCTCTAAAAAAAATCAGGTTCCACTGCTATCGACTATAATCTCTGTTAACAATACCATTCTCATTCTCGCCGCCCTTTCATTTTTGCTGGTGTCTCAATGCACCTTTTTAGTTTTACCCTCTCATGAATTGAGAAGGAGTTCGAAATTATTATTTAGATTTTTTTTAAGTTTAACTACTAAAAAGGGACGGCGAGGTTTTACAGTTTTATTTCAGCTTTGTTCTCCTTTTTTAAATACGGCCCAAATATATAAGCCGTACTGTAAGGATGCAAATAGTTTTGGTGTTTTTTTTGCTGCTACCATAATTTTCCTAAAAAAATCCTTGTACTCAGGACCTATTTTTCGTATATTATAGATACGTGAGAATGAATCTTGCGCAACTGAAACCAAAATAAAAAAAGATGTCAAAAAATAAAATCCACCAGTGTTGCCACGGCAACCGGATTATGTTGAACCCCATACAGGAAAATACCATGCAATTAAACCATTAATAATTCTTGGACCTAAAAGAAATACTCAAGGATTCCGTCAATATTAAAGATGCTGCGGATCGTTTAGGAATCCAATTCACTACAAATACCGCAGATTATCAACTAGGAAACTGTCCCACCGGCCATCCCTCAGATGGCGGCAAATGCTTCGGCATCAATATCCCTCAAAATTATTTTCATTGTTTTAGTTGCGAAATTGCCGGCGACGTAATTCGTCTGGTAGAGATCGCTAAGCAATGTGATTTCAAAGAAGCCCTCCGCTGGTTAGCCGAAAACTTCCGGCCTGACCTGGTGTCAAAGCTGGAAAACTACAAAGGCAGCCGCGATGAAGGTGAAGATCAATATTACCGCTATGCCGCACTCTACGAGTTGCTCTTCGAGCAGGGCAAGAAGCTTCTGTTTGAGCCAGATGGAGCGGATGCGTTAGCATACCTTGTGAATGAACGAAGATATGCCCCGGATAAAATCAAGCAAACCGATCTGATTTATTTCCCGGAAGACAAAGAAATTCGCAATTATCTGAGTCAAGCACATCCTGCGATGAAGGAAATCATCGATGCGATGCCGTTGCAGGGTTACCAGGGCGACAAATTCCGCCTGGCATTCCCCTACAGAGACCGCCGGGGTGTCATCACCGGGTTTGTTAAGCGCTCCATTGACCCCAATGCGCCGAAGAATGAGCGTTGGGATAGCACCAAGGGTCTCAGGAAACATGATCTGTTCGGTCTGCACAACTGCAAGGGCAAAGAAACCCTTGTGATAGTCGAGGGCTATCCTGATGCGCTTTACTTCCCGGCCCTGGGAATGGATAATGTCGTTGCCGTGGGCCAAGGGCAACTCTCCAAAAAGCACCTGGAAGGCTTGCGTGCTTTTGGTGTTAAACGGGTCATTTTGGCGTTTGACAACGATAATGTCGGACCGGAGAATACCGAGAAAGCAGTTAAGTTGTTAGAGGATGAAAGTGATATCGATGTATATGTGATCGATCCTCCTCTGCTGGGAGCGCATAAAGATCCTGATGAACTTGTGAAGGCCGGGGGGATTGATGCCTTTCGGAAGCTGGTAGAGAATCCGCAGAAAGCTTTTGAGTGGAAATTCGACAAAATCATTGCCAAATACGATCTCACAAATAGTATGCAAAGGGATCAGGCGTTGTACGAATTGTTCGATAACGCCGAAGGCATACGCAATGCTATTGATAAGGATCTGTACTCACAAAGAGCTGCAAAAGAATTCGGTTTCTCCGAAGAAGCTTTTGAAGAAGCGTTTGCTAAATACCGGGAGAAAAAAGCAAGGGAGCAACTAAGCAAAGAATACAAAAAAACTTTACGTAAAAGCGAGCAGTTGCTTGCCGAAGGTGATTTAGAGGGATTACAGCACCATTTAAGCGACTCTAATCATTCGCTGCGAGTTAAACTCGATAAATTTAATGGCAAGAGCACGCAATCCCTGGCTGATTTCCTATCTGAAAAGCAGGAACGAGAGAAATTAATTAACCCCGGAGATTTATTAGGATACCGTCTGGGTCATTTCAAAAATGTCTGCGAGAACCTGGAAGGGATTCAGTCAGGTTTATATATCCTTGCAGCCGATACCAATGTCGGTAAAACCGCCTTTGTGGTATCGCTCTGCCTGGATATGTTAGAATCAAATCCGGAACTGAACGCACTTTATTTCTCCCTGGATGACAACAAAAAAGTGATTTCCAACCGTTTTCTCAGCGCCATCTCCGGCCTGGGAATTAATAAGGTTAAGCATAAACAGAAAATCATAGCCGATCAGAACGAATTAGACAGTGCTTATGAAAAACTGATCGAGTGGAGCAACCAAAAACGACTGGATATTTTGGATATTTCCGAGGTCATGGAGTTTGATACGGTGGAATCCATCATTCGTGAAAGATCGGGAGAAAAGTTGGTCGTGTTTATGGATGGATTATTCAATCTCGATGTCGGTGGAAATGAAAATGGTGGCATTCGGGAAGAGAATATCGACCGGGCCAATAAGTTGAAACAAATCGTGGATATTTATGACATTCCCGTTATTACTACCGGGGAAATCCGAAAAGCGCAGAGCAGCAAAAAGAAACGGGTGCCCACAAAAGATGATTTGATGGAGACCGGAAAGTTTGCTTATAATGCCAATTTGGTCTGGGTTCTCTATCCGGATGATGCGGAGAAATTTCGTATGGAAGATGAACCGGTTATTGTCTTGAGTTATGAAAAGAATAAGATCTCCGGATTTAAAGGACATCAAAAGCTCACCTTCATGCGCAAGCAGGGCCGGTTTGAAGAAGTTGTGGATCTTTCATCAGCAGCGGGGTTTCATTAAACCCTGCTGTTTTCTAATTTAGAGTAATTAACCAATGAAAATAAAATGTATTATAAATCAAGTATGCACCTGGTAAACCAGTTGTTCAATACTAAAGAGAAACAATCATTTAAACCGTCAGATGTTGACAATCTTGTTGAAAAATATAAGCTTAAGCTGAACAATTCTATTGAAGGGTACGGTGTCGAGTTATCGAATTATGAATACCGCGCCTTGGAAGCCATTCAAAAGATATTCTCCGACAACAATTTTAAAGGGAACATCGATCCGGAGAAAGTCAATTACTCAACCATCAAGCTGCTGCCGCGAGTAAGGTTTTCTCAGAAAGAGTTTTTTGACGCTTTCGGGATTAACAGTAACAGCCGCAGAGATCAGAATAATGCGATTACCGCTCTGGCTTCATTGACCGCTCGCCAGCATTTTTTCTTTTATAAACGGCTGGTTTATGAGAATGGCCGACCGGTTAAAGAAGGGGGGCGCTACAAACGCGAGATTGTAAAGACGATTGATACCCTAATTAAGCTGAATTTAGTGTTCACAGATACAGATAATCCGCGTTTGAAATATTACGAAGTAACTCCCAGCCCGATCCTGATTGATCAGGTCGGGTTGGAGGAGTTTGATAGCGCCAATAAGGGTAATTACTTTTTACTGAAACCTGGTGATTGGTTTGATGAACTCAAAGGGTGGAAGAATGGTAAGGTATCCAAGTATGAAATTTATTTCCTTGAATGGTTGCGAATGCAGTATGAAGAGCGGAGAAAGTCAAAGGGCAGTTATACAATCCGGATTCGCTGGGATATTCTCGCAAAAACGCTCAAATTTCCGGATACAGATATCAAAAAGAAGAAGGGGAAAGTATTAGCCAGCATGAGGAAAATGTATCAAATGGCTAAAACCCTGGGCTATTTAAAAAAGTATACCATAGGTGATGTGGATGTTCTTGTTCTAAATCCCAAGAAATATCCCTCCCCGGGGAAAAATTCATGACGTATTTTGGTGCAAAGTATGACGTATTTTGGTGCAAAGTATGACGTATTTTGGTGCAAAGTATGACGTATTTTGGTGCAAGCCGATCTCTGTATCTCTTATTTGGCAAGGGATACAGAGGTTGAAAATCAACGCTATATTCTTTAATATTCATTAAGAATATTTAATGCCCAGCCCTCGCTTAAAGCTCGGGCTGGGGTAAATTGTAAAGAGAAACTAATCAATGCTTAATCTAAATGATCCGAATCTTCTGGAAGGCAAGCGCCACTTCTTCGACATCAGCTTAGATCCACGAATTCGAAGCCAAAGTGCCCGATTCGGATGGCGGTACTAAGAAATTCTTCGAACGGCCGTCTCGAAAAAAGAGAAAGCAACTGCTCATGCGGCCCCGAAGACAAAAGTCTTCAATACTAACTGTACATATGTATAAACTCTGAGAAAATGAAGAAAACCGGAGAAGCATCAACACATAAAAGGGAACTTTGCTCCCAAAACGGCGCCTGTAAAGACCACTCTAGGCGCAAACATGACTACCCTAAGACCCGAAAGCGGCCCCCGGTAGACACTAATTCCCAAAAGTACCGGCTTTTACAGAAATACTCCCTGGAGCATATCCACCGCACCTGGCAGAAACACGGGATGTATAAAACTGCTAAACTTCTGGATAACGCCAATCCGTATGTCATCTTCCATCTGGCAAGGGATCATAAGTGGCGAAGAAAGCTCCCCGATCATCTCAGGAAAGCTTACGAAGCCGGGAATTGGAAGTTGAACGAGAGATATTTTTTATAAACTAAACCAAAACAACACATTATGGGTAAAATTTTTAAAGTAGAAGAAACGCTGAAAGCGGAAGAATTTGCTAAAACACACTCAATAGAGGATTTGTGGTTGCACTACCGCACCAACGGAGTCAAAAAAACTGCAAAAAAAATCAACGAGAGCCCTTTTTTTGTGCTCTATTTGTTTCAATTATACAACTATCCGATAAAAAAGACTTTATTTGTGAATCGGAAGCTACTCAAAAAGTTAAATAAGCATTCACCAACAAAGCATATCCCCTGGGTTGACCCCCATTACCTGGATTTTGAAACCAGATATTACTACCAGTTGGAAAAACGTATTTACAATACTAAAATAGCTCGGCCGTATGGCGAGGATACTTTCTACCTTGCTTTCGAGCCGTTCACCATCAACAAAGGTAAAAAATCTGAGAATTCAGTCTTCGTTTACAAGATAGATGGCAAATACGTGCTGTTTAACAGCCCCTACTTTGAGTTTGAAAGACCCAATTTTAGAGTTGTAAACTGGGATGAAAAACTTAAGATGTATGATGAGGTAGTTTATTATTGAGTAAGGCGGGGTTTTACCCCGCCTTTTGTTCTTAATGCCCCGGATGGATATTCGGGGGTTTTTGTTTGGGTGTGCTACGGTTACTTGAGTTTATTATTTGTTTTACTTGTTTAATTCCTAAAGAAGTGA
The DNA here is from genome assembly GCA_007618135.1 of Candidatus Brocadia sp. WS118. Taxonomy (GTDB): domain Bacteria; phylum Planctomycetota; class Brocadiia; order Brocadiales; family Brocadiaceae; genus Brocadia. The sequence continues at coordinate 6,128 of PHFX01000217.1, forward strand.
ATCATAGTCGAAGTCTGGATCATCAATATCTATCTCGCTCGAATCCATTGAATTATAATCAATATCACCTATTTCATCCGTTATCTCTGGAGTTATTTCAATGTTATTATCTACATTTGCAATTACTGCATTTGTATTAATTGCTTGAATTTGTTCCATTCCAAATGTTGGGGGATCATCAAGCATGTTTTGTGTTACTCCGTCGTGCATTATATCAAATGGATCATTTGAATGGTCAAGCCCCATTAAATGTCCAATCTCATGTGTAATCGTGTTAGCTAACAAATTAGATGCTTGTTCTTCCAACAAAAAATTATTTGAGGCATAATCCATTATATTATCAAGCCGAATCGCACCGTTGTCAGAAGGATTAAAGCTTTGATCAAATTCGGCTATACCCAAATAATCAGCTCCCTCAAACGCAATATTAGTCATATCCAAGGTAGAATATTCACCTGCATGTGGTTTTTCAATTACAATGTCAACATTTGTTCCTAAAAAAGCGTTCTCTACTTTCTCTATTGCAGAACGAAAAAGTTCATTTGCCATTTCCAGCGAATCTTCAGGAACATAGACATTGGAAAAATCTAAAAATATTTTTTGAGTTATAGCATTCATTAATCTTAAACTCCCTCAAATTTTTTGACTATTTTCTTAACTTCTTCCATTTCATTATCAACATATTCTTTTGCTTTTCGTAATGATTGACCACGCTCATCAAGTTTTTTGAATACTTTGACGGAATTGTCAATCAGGAATGATTGTATTTTACGTTTTAGACTTTCAACTTGCTTATTATATACTGCTTGATTTGCTTCACCAATTTTATCCCATTGTGATAAATATTCACTATACGAATTGTTGAAATCGTCAATAAACTGTTCCTCGACTTTATTTTTCTTTGCCGCATTATAAAAATTTGCTGCAAGCCAAGGCACACCTATTAAAGGATTTACAACGGATAAAGCTCCGGCCCCAAAATTTTTTGCAAAAGTCCCCCAATCGAACCCTGTATCTTCGGTGATTTCTTTGGTCTTAGGATACATCGCATTTAAACGATTTTGGAGAGATTGCAACTGATTTAATTCCAAATAAAAAGCATTTGTATCCTGTTTTAGTAGATTAATTATCTTGGCTTTTTCAATTGCTTTGGCATCTTCATTTAGTTTAAACCGGGAAATTATTTCATCGTCGTATAAATTATCCAGTTCATCCAATGTATTTTGATAT
>PHFX01000154.1 GCA_007618135.1 Candidatus Brocadia sp. WS118
CCATTCCTTTCTGTTTGTTATGAAGAATAGAATGGCTATAGTATACGTTGAATTTCAAATCGATTACGTCCTTTTTCCCTTGTATCTCTCTTGAATTATAATACTTACAACAAATATTTATTTAAACATCCGGACAGTAGTGAGGCAGGATAATTACCTGAATCTTGTACGAGTGCAAGATTCAGGTAATAAATTTAAATACATCAAACGGATATCTTAAAAATAGCATATCCATTGTATTTATCTTATTTGATTGAGAAATAATATGAACTCTGTAAATACTTTTTCATCAAAACTACCTCGTATCTCATCTCTCATAATTTTTAATGCCTCAAATGGTTTCCGGGCATCACAATAAGGCCTTCTTGTTGTTAACGCATCATATACGTCTATAATAGCCGCTATCTTACCATATTGATGAATGGCATTACCTCTTAATCCTTGCGGATAACCCTTACCATTATTTTTTTCATGATGTTGCATTACAGGGAGAAAAGATGCTTCTTCGATACCACCCGTCTGCGACAGAATCTTCGTGCCAAGTTCTACATGCATTTTTACCTTCACAAATTCTTTGTCCGTTAGCTTTCCTTTTTTGTTTAATATATCATAACCAATATGAGTTTTGCCTACGTCATGCAACAATAACCCTAATCCAAACTCATTTATACGCTCTAATTTCAGATCTAAATACTTCGAAAACAACAAACCTAATACAGCCACATTCACCGAATGCGTATAGGTATAGTAATCAAAAGAAAGTATATCTATTAATGGTAAGGGATGCACATCGCGTATGATCGTATCTGCAACAGTACTTACCCAGTTCTTAATACGTCCTACAGGCACACCAGAACGTGGGTCGCAAAATAAATCTTCCATAATATTTTTCGCAATATCGTACACTATCTTTGCTTTAGCTACACTGCCTATACCATCATTTTCAATAATCTCTTTCAGACAAGGTTCAAGATATTTTGAATAGATTTTGAGATCCTGTTTACGTATATATAAGGATTCTATTTTATTCTTTATTAACCCTGAAATTTTATCCTGGTTAAATACTTTTTTTTCATCACAATATAATATATAATTAATTTCCTTGTTTTCCCAAGATTTCAGATAAAGATCACAACCTACCTTCGTATCAACTATAATTGTACTTAACGGTACAGACATGTACTCCTTTGACATATGCTTCATCCTATGCCTCTATATCAATGATATCTCCGCATTGATCTTCAGTTTTATATATATTATGATCCTTTTGCTCTTTTGTTTCTTGTTTGTCAATTGTTGATTCATGTTTTATATGTGCAACCATTTTTCCCTGCGCCTTACGATCCTGCTTTTCTTTCTTATCTTTATCAAATTTAAAAAAACTCTCGCCTTTGTGTTTTCTAACAACATGCTGCACAGAAGTACACCGCAAAGGACCTTCTTCCCGCACCAACTTTATATCATCCATAATATTTCCACCTCTAGACAGACCGATGGGGTATTTAGCAAGTATTCAATGATATTTTATTCATTTTTGCCCGAAGCATGAATAAAGCCCTGTGATGAAGTTGAGATATTCTTGATTCTGAGATACCCATTATCTCGCTTATTTCTCTTAACATGAGATCTTCGAAGTAATATAAACTAATTACCAACCGTTCTTTTTTAGGAAGCTCTGCTATGGCATTTGCTAACAGAGTTTTTTCTTCTTTTGTTTCTAAATCTCTTAACGGATCGTGAGACTTAGGGTCACTAATTTCCTGACATCTGTTTCCAGCTTTGTTATTTTCTGATTTTTGATAATACTCTTCCAGCGAAAAAAAAGTGCCCAAACTGATCCCCGTCAGTAATTTTTCCCATTCTACAGGATCCATTTTGAGCTCTGCAGCAATCTCTTCTGACCTTGGAGGTCTATTCAGTTTTTGTCCTAAAGATATATATGCTTCCTTCGCCATCGATGCTTTATCCCGCATGGAGCGTGGCAACCAATCCTGAGACCGTAAATGGTCTAAAATTGCACCGCGTATACGGGATATGGCATAAGTTCCAAACTTTGTATTATTCTTCGGATCATACTTTTCTGCAGCTTCCATAAGTCCAAGGATGCCGTATTCTATGATGTCTTCTTTATCAACAAAAGAAGGCAAATAAATCATGATTTTACCTACCACATACTTGACCAATGAAAGGTTTTCAATAATTAATTTATCACGTCTTATTAAGTTTTCACTTACGTAACCTGATTTACCTTTATTTACCGCACCCATTTTCGTTTTCCTTTATAAAAACTTTAGTTTTTATGTTGATCTTTTATATGCTCACCTTTCTGATGAATGGAATCCTGCATTTGCTCAGATTTTGTTGGCGAAACCGTTTTTGACACATTTACGATATATCTGATAAATAAATTACTTAAAATACCTATGATACAGACAATTATCAGGCTTCTCATGGCTAGCATTGGCATGGATACACCTGACATCAGCCCCATAAAACAAGAAGAAAAAAATACCACCACCATAAGATAGATACGCGCTTTGGCTAAATTATTCTCCATCCAAAACCTCCGCAGAAGCGGTATAATGTTTATAGATTTATACTTACCATTACACGCCCAACGTAAATCTCCTGACATTACTTTTTTGCAAGTTATCTGTATTAAAAATGTAATGTACAGGTTCACAGAATACTACAATACTCCATCTGCAATCCTTTTAAAATATCCTTCAATTCCCAATGCCAAAGTCCCATCATCATTTTTTAAAAATAATGATGCAATGTTATTCAGACAACTGGTTGCTATGGTGTTGGGATATTCTTTTACAAAGGATTTTTGAAGCCGGGCGGCAATAGGAACGTTTGGATCCTGAAGCAGATATCCAAAGTATTCAATATTTACATCCAAAAACCGTCGGCTTACCGATGAAATTTTTTTCACAGTCAACTCTGCTTCTTCTCTGCTACAAGAGAGATTAACAAGTAATTTTATATTTAAATTATTCTTTTTTTTAGAAAGGACTTTGATCATAGCATAAGCGTCCGTTATTGCCGTTGGCTCAGGCGTAGTTACAAGCAATATCTCATTTGACGCAAGGACAAAACTTACCACATTTGATGATATGCCAGCACCTGTATCCACAATAACAATATCCACCTCTTCATCCAGTCCGCTAAATCCATTTAGAAGCTGCTCTTTTTGTATTTTAGTTAAATTAGTGAGTTCCTCCATACCAGAACTAGCAGGAACCACCATTATTCCATCCGGACCGTGAAGTATAATATCCTTGATTTTTTTGTGGCCGGCTATAACATCATGCAAGGTATACTCTGCATGGAAACCGAGCAACACATCAACGTTTGCAAGCCCTAAATCAAGGTCTACTAATAAAACTCTCTTTTTATACTTTTTAAAGAGCATCGCCAGGTTTGTGGCAATATTCGTTTTTCCCACCCCACCTTTACCACTCGTTACAGCAATCGTTCTTACTTTAGAAAATCCAAATGCCATTTTATATTTATCTCCAGCAACGTCTCAGATTGATTGAATCAATTACCATATGAACAATATTTCCTCAACTCATGAAAAAAATACCATACCCAGTATTTACAAATATATTCCGGGAGAAAAAATCTTTTCACATATCAACATATAATCTGTTATATGTTTCTTATAATTTCACCATCCCTAACGAATCGATCTTAACACCCGCTGCGACCTCTTTATAAGACAATACTGCCACTTGTGGCAATGCATTTTCAATGAGGTGACGAACATGGCTTCTTATGTTAGAAGAAGTTAAGAGAACTACCTCATAGCCAGTAGCTAGAGAACCCTTTACGACTTCAATTAATTTATCGATCAATTTTTGTGCCATATGCGGTTCTAAAGCTAATAGATTTCCCCGATCTGTTTTATGAATTGCATTAGCAATGGTCTGCTCAAGTTGAGGATCAAAAGAAATAACCCCCATCTTCCCTTCCACATTCTGATATTTCTGACAAATAGTTCTCGACAATCTTTGTCTCACGTATTCTGTCAGCGACTCAGCATCCTTTGTCGTTGTTACGTAATCCGCAATGGTTTCAAGTATGGTTGCCATATCACGAATTGGTACCTGCTCTTTCAATAAATTTTTCAAAATCTCTTGCACACTACCTAAAGGCATTATGTTAGGTGTCAATTCCTCAACAACTGAAGGCGACTCTTTCTTTAAATTTTCAATAAGCTTCTGTACATCTTCTCGACATAGAATTTCATATGCATGACTTTTTATAATTTCTGTAAGATGAGTAATCATAACTGAGACCGGATCAACGATTGTATATCCGGAAGCCTCCGCCTCATCTTTTACTGCACCCGTTATCCACAGGGCAGATAAGCCATAAGCGGGATCCACTGTTTTCATCCCCTCGATAGGTTTTGTAGTTGCCCCTGAATCTATAGCAAGATAGGAGTCAGGAAACAAATCACCCTTTGCAACGTCTTGTCCCCGTATTTTAATTACATATTGATTTGCGTCCAAGTGTAAGTTGTCCCTTACTCTGATGGGGGGGACAATCATACCCATATCTCCTGCCATTTGTCTCCGTAATGAGTTAATTCTCTCTAAAATACCTCCGTTCCGCTGTGGATCAACCAGCGGCACTATCTTATACCCCACCTCGATTCCCATGCGGTCTACGTGAAGCAGTTTTCCGACATCCTCTTCAGATTGTGATTCCTGTGCATTCTTTTTTATCCCCCTTTCCTTCGACTCTTCAATTGTCAATTTCTTACTTGATTTTTTAAGTAAGAAAAACAGCACTCCAAAAAACCCCGCTAGAACCATGAAAGGAAATTTAGGTAAACCAGGAATTATACAGAATACCGTAAGAATTCCCGATGCAAAGGCCACCGCATTTGGTTGACTAAGCATTTGGCACGATAAATCTCTGCCTAAATTTTCACTCGATGATGTTTTTGTAATAATAACAGCAGAGGCGGTGGCGATGATAAAGGATGGAATTTGTGACACAAGCCCGTCACCCACCGTTAAGATTGTGTAATGTTGCATCGCTTCGGTTACTGACATTCCGTTACGCACACCCATAACAATTCCACCAACAATATTAATTAGTACGATAACAATACCTGCAATAGCATCACCACTAACAAATTTGCTAGCGCCATCCATTGCTCCATGGAACTCTGCCTCTCTAGAAATCAATTCTCTTCGTTTCCGAGCTTGTTCTTCTGTAATGAGACCGGCATTTAGGTCCGCATCAATACTCATTTGCTTTCCAGGCATGGCATCAAGCGTAAACCTTGCAGCCACTTCTGAAATTCTTGTTGCACCTTTTGTTATAACTATAAATTGAATAACAATAATAATTAAAAAAACAACCATTCCAACGACAATATTTCCACCTACCACGAACTCACCAAATGATGCAATCACCTTGCCACCATATCCCTGTAACAAAATCTGTCGAGTAGACGCAACGTTAAGCGCCAGTCGGAATAGTGTTAAGAATAACAATATGGAAGGAAATGTGGACAAATCAAGCGGACCCTTTGCATGAAGAGTAACCAATAACAATAACAGGGTTGCAGAAATGTTTAACGTAATTAGTAAATCGAGAATAAATGGCGGAATAGGTATAATAAGCACAACAAAAATACCTATTACACCTGCTATTAGTGCAATTTCTCCTTGTGTTAATAATTTACTAATAGAGTTTCTTACCATAGGATTCGTTTTGTCTGATACCATATTTAATCCTCACCAGTTTTGCCTTTTCTGCATTTATAACCGTTTGTTTTCTTTCTTTAGCTGATATACATACGATAATACTTTTGCTACCGCATAGTACAACTTTTGCGGTATCTCTCTTCCCACTTCAACGGTTTTATACAATGTTTGTGCAAGAAGTTTATCTTCTACCAGCGGTACCTTGTGTTTCTTTGCAATTTCTTTTATGCGCTTTGCGATAAGGTCAGCTCCTTTTGCAACTACTGTGGGCGCTTTCATCTCCGCACCATCATATTTCAAAGCAACGGCAAAATGGCTTGGATTTGTTACCACAACATCCGCTTTAGGAATTGACGACATCATACGTTTCATAGCCATTTGGCGCTGTATCGACCTGATTTTTGACTTGATTAAGGGGTCTCCATCCATTTGTTTTCTTTCTTCTTTTACCTCTTCCTTAGTCATCCGTAAATTTCGTTTATACTGCCATTTTTGGTAAAAATAATCCAAAACTGCCAGAATTATCAACGCTGTTGATACACGCAATGCAAGACCATACATTAATTTCATACTTATCGCAAATATTGAGGAAAGACTTGTATCCATTAGGTCTATAATCTCTTTACTTCTAAATTCTTTTCTTACATATAAAAAAGAGACACAGCCAACTATTATAAGTTTCAATACTGAAAAGATAAGTTTTGCAAATGATTTCGCGGAAAAAAGATTTTTTATTCCTGAGATAATGTTAAGTTTACTGAGATTGGGTTTTAACAATCCAAAATTAAACATAAAACCAACTTGAAGATAAGACATGGCTAATCCAATCAGTAATAGCCCTCCAAAAAAAGGAGAAAGTATTTTCATCAACACATAAACATGCGACACCATAATATTTGTTATGGAATCTGTTGTAAAATCCTTATATGTAAGATTCACAAAAGATACCTTCATTGTTTTGTAGAGACTGTTATAAAGATTCACACCCAAGGCATACAATAATATAAAACCAAACAATAAGCTTGCTGCACTATTCAAGTCAGGACTAAATGCAACGTTCCCTTTACTACGTGCATCACCCAAACGTTTGCCGGTAGGTTGTTCTGTTTTTTGCGTGTCCGATCCAAATGACATCTTAACTTAACCTCGCATAACAGATAATAATGACGTCATACCGTTTTCCAGAGGAATCAAATAAGATTTCATGGCATTAATTACCAGTGGAAGTGACACAAGAAGTATCAAAAAACCGATTAATATTTTTATAGGAAATGCAATTATAAACACATTAATTTCCTGCGCTACCTTTGCCATTAATCCAAGAACAACCACAGTTAACAATAAAACCACTAATGAGGGAGCCGATATCTTAATCCCCATTACAAGAAACGTTTTAAAAATGGTGAGTATCTTTGTGAGCGTCACTGCAGTATATTGAAAATTTCCAAGAGGAATCTTTTCAAAACTTTGTACCGTTGTTTTAATAAACCAATGATGACCGTTGATTGTCAAAAATATCAGAAGGGCAATCATGTTGTAAAATATTGATATTGATTGTTCTTCTTCTCCTGTCTCTGAAGATGGATCTACAATAGCTGCGGTGTCAAGCCCCATTTGGTTACTTATTAAATATCCTGCCGTAGTAAACGCTGCAAATATAATTGAGGCAGCAAAACCAATTACAGCACCGATTGCAACCTCTTTAATGACAATAATCGTATACGATATAATATCAGAAGGGAATGTAGATGAACTTTTAATTACCGTGGGATAGAGGATAAATGTAAACATCAGAGAGATTGCAACCCTAATTTGCAAGGGTATATTGGCATTCCCAAAGACTGGAGCGAAAAGAAGCATCCCCCCTACACGGAAAAAAACCATCATAAAGAAGGGTATGTCATTGATAAAATATAAAAGACATTCCATATATATTTATTGACAAAATCTGTTCAGATTCCCCAATAAATTTACGGTATATGAGGTCATCATGCGCAGCATCCATGGCAAACATAACAAAAATATTCCCATGACGGCAAATATTTTTGGTAAAAAAGTAATCGTCTGTTCATGGACACTTGTAACAGTTTGAAATATACCAATAATCAAACCAACTACCATTGCAACTATAAGCAAAGGTGCCATAAGGATAACAGTTATTTGTAATAAATCTTTTCCAATATTTGTAACTACCTCTGGAGTCATAGAATCACCATTAGTAATCTCTTATGAAACAGTACCCAAAAGAACCTCAGCGCCCACAGTATTTACGCTACGCTTGATATTAAAGACTGAATAATTAACTGCCATCCATCTACCAGCACAAAAAGAATCAACTTAAATGGCATTGAAATCATTGCAGGCGGTAGCATAACCATACCCATAGCTGTCAGTACACAAGCGACAACCATATCAATTACGAGAAATGGGAGAAATAAAAGAAAACCCATTTGAAATGCTGTTTTAAGTTCACTGGTGATAAATGCCGGAATCATTATGTGGATCGGAACATCATTCACCGACTTAGGTCTTTCCATTTTTGCAATTTTCATAAACAAGGCAATGTCTTTTTCACGGGTCTGCTTGAGCATGAATTTTTGAAACGGCACAAGTCCCTTTATGAAAGCCTCATTCTGTGTGATTTCTTCTTTAAGATATGGTTGAAGTGCCTCAGAATTTACCTGCTTCCATACAGGTGACATTACAAATATTGTTAAAAAAAGTGAAATACCAATAAGTATCTGATTTGGTGGTAGTGTTTGAAATGATAGCGCTTTCCGAACAAAAGAAAGGACAATAATGATTCTCGTAAATGATGTCATAGTCAATAATAATCCTGGCAATAATGAGAGTGCGGTTAAAAAAAGTACAATCTTTAAGGTACTGGCTATCTCTTTTGGTTTGCCAACATTGTCGATACTCATAGTTAATTTCAATGGTGCTGATACCTCATTAGCAGCTTGAGTTATATCCACAAAGCCAAATATTGATATAAGTCCACAAACTCCCAAAATTTTTAACCATCTTTTCATATCATAATCCTTGCGAAACAATGGATTAGGTCCCTGTATGAGTACGCTTAAAAATCTTCATAAATTCACTACCTTTTGATTCCGATACGATGGAATCAACAATCTCTTTTTCTGTTATTTCAGAAAGTGATTGAATTCGTTCATTCGTGATACCTATTAACAATACTTTCCCTGGCACTTTGACTAAGTGGAAGTATTTCCTCGAGCCTAATGATACTGAATCAACAATATTAATATATCTCTTTCTTCCTATTATGCTTGATTTAATTCCTAACTTTTTACGTAAGAATAAAACTGCGACAATAATTATGATAATTACCAACCCGAGGGCTTTTATCACCTTAGTAATTTGTGGAAAATCAATAGGCGATGAGATGCCAATGCTATCTATCTGTGGAGTTGTAGTCCCACATATTTCTTTCTTTTCCACGAGTTCTGGTACACAATATCCATTATTGCAAGTAACCAGTAATAAGAAGAAAATTACCAATAACCACTTCTTGCTCATTTCATTGTGCCCAAAAAATATTATTGTTTTATAAAAGCTTTATAGATTTTCAGTTATTTGCAAGCCAACAAGATATCTTATATTCAAACGCAAATAAGATGCCTTGTTTGGTTAAAGCATTATTTAAGAACAACAGAACAAAACCTATTGGAGAATTCAATACATACAAACAAATCAGATGTCTCTTATTGAAGAAATAATTAATTCTTTTCCTATTAAAGCGACTCAGAAATACTTATTTATCTCAAACTTTTTGTAGTTGTTGTGGAAATATTAAACAACACCTTACAAATCTTCATCTCAATTAATAATTTACAATTTATTAAATAAATTCTTGAAAAGACCTAACAATACGATTAATTACGCTATCCAAGATTTCTAATCCGTTCCTCAGAACCACAGATATTTGTAATCTTCAAGCCAAAATTTTCGTCAACAACCACAACCTCTCCTTGGGCAAGTAATTTTCCTCGAACGAGCAAATCAACAGGTGTGCCTGCTATTTTATCTAACTCTACAATAGATCCTTGTGATAAGGATAAAATATCTTTCACAAGCATAGTGGTATGTCCTAGCTCAACTGAAACAGGCACCGGTATGTCTACTATCAGGTCTAGATTACGTTTCCCTTCATCTCTAAGAGCCGTAGTATTACTAGGGTTCAGTTGGCTAAATTGGATTGATTGTATTTGCGCCTCGTTTCCAATACTTGCATTCTCGTTAATCTCTTTTACCTGTTCCATATTTCATCCCTTTCCAATAGACCCACTCAATTACATAACTGATGACGATACTTGAAATGCCAATTTATTTCCGATCACACCTGGTTTCCCGTAATATTTAGTTTTTTCCTCTATCGCCATGCCCACATCTTCAGTAATTTTATTATCTAATCTTAGTACATCACCAACTTTTAGGTTAATGAGCTCATTCAGTACCACCTGGGTAGAACCTAAAATCACAGAAGTAGTTAATTCTGTCTCTCTAAGAACGCCTTCAATAATTGCCAATTCATCTTTTCTCTCAATTTTTTTTGCCCTTGACTTTACCATTATCATTTCAAGGCTTGTAACCGGAATACACAAAATAATTGTTCCGTTACCCAAATCACCATTTACTGCAAAGTTAATTGCCAGAACAAGCTCTGTTGGAGGAGCTATTTGCAACGATTTTATATCCATATCCATTTTTTCGATCTTCCATTCCGGTTGCAACAATTTAAGCCAACAGGGCTTCATATCTTCCACAATATTTGATAACACAACACCTATTACAGACTCCTCGATTAGCGTAAGAGGTCTTATCTTCTGTGGTGTCTTTCCAGGGCCTCCTAATCCTCTATCCACAATTGAAAGACAGAAACCTACGTCAACGGTCAAACAACCATAACCATTGAGAGGTTTTAGACTCAATGCGTTTGCGCATATACGGTCAGTAAATGAATTTAAGAAAACTTCGTAACTGAATTCTTCAATAGCAATAAGTTCGACGTCTATAGACACTCTTAAAAACCTGGATAGGGTAGCTCCTGTTGCTTTCGCCATTTCTTCACTGATTTTTTGCAAGCGACGTTTTTGTTCTCTCGGAAACCTATCAGGGCGTTTAAAATCATAATGCTGTATTTTTCTTTCTTTTTTTGGTTCAATCTTTTGTCCTACTAATACTTGTCCATTTTCAATTGCTGACAGAAGAGCTTCCACTTCCTGGTTGGTTAGTATTGCATTTGACATTTAAACATCCCCAACGTACATGGTCATTGTATAACAAATTCAGTAAAATATACTTGTAATATGCCATCTTCCATCTTTAGCATCATATCTGCCGCGTCTTTTATCTCTCTTCTTAGGCTTTCCTGTCCCTCGAATCCCTCGATATCCTCTAATGTCTTTGATGAAAGGATAGAAATTAATCTATCCTTTATTGGCACCAATTTGGCTTCAATTTTATGCTTCACTTTTCCATCCTTTGCCTCCAAATTTATTAATACCTTCAGATATCTCCTGCCACCAGAACCACTCAAATTAACAATAACAGGATCAAAAGGAACGATTGTCGATTCCTCTTCGATATCGCTATTTTCCTCTTTTCCTTTTTCCCCCTTTTTTTTAGATGCGGATTTTGGAACCTCTTCCATTTCAGCTGGTTTTGCTGTTTGTATTTCTATACCATTTTCTCCCGGTTTTTTCTCCTCGTGCACAGCATCAAGTTGAACATTTCCATGTAAAGAAGGGTACACTTTCGAAACAAACACAAACGCACACCCCACGGAAATTAAAACCACACTTCCCATCATTACAAGAGTTTTGTTTGCCTTCCTTCGTTTAACTGATGGATCTGAAACTTCATTTACCGGTATTTTTTCATTTTTATCTGCATTATTTTCCATAAATTTATACCTCTGCTTTCTCCCTGTTTTAAAAAAAACATTTCAATACCATCATAAACAAGAACTATTTATTAATACTGCCTTTTGTTGTCATTCCATTGTGGTCATACCTATAACTATTCCTTGTCAGAAATACGAAATATTTATTTTTTCCCAGATTTAAAATCGGTCTTTAATAGCTTTAATCTTTCACTTAATTTAACGGCAACGTTAAGATCAACAGACTCTAATATTTTGGCAGAACTCTTACCATCCATCATCGTTAACAATTTAACTGCTGTTTCCTCATCCATTTCTTTTATAATCATAGCTGCTTTTTCTGGCTTCATGCCACTATAGACAGTTGCTAATTTTTTAATATTCTTAGATTCTGCTTCATCTAGTTGAACAGATTCTTTTTTTAGTTCTACCTTTTGTGTAGAAACGACATCCAGCATTCTATTTAATTCCTGTTTTAGAGCGTTAAGTTCTTTCCTTTCTATTTCCAGATCGGTACGCAAAGACTCCAAAACCTTTTCCTTTAAATTTAACAAGTCGTTCCTTTTCTCATATTCAAACTTTTCTGTCTTTATTTCTTCAAGCATATGTGCTATTTCATTTGAAGAAAGCGGTTTAAATATTGTTTTTGCGTTTTGTTTATATACAGCAGGTAATTTTGTAGTTAATCTGTCTTTTTTGTCTTTTATCGGCTTTGTAATACCTGTAGTTGATGTCCCTATCTGTTTCGTGTTCACATCATCTTCATTCTCCTCTTTAGGTTCGGAATGAAGTGCCTGCGCAGGTATCGGAGGTTTTGGCTCTTTCATAAAAAGCATTCCCATTACAGAAATACCAAAAACAGAAATCCCTATTAAAGGAAGCATCATCATTTTTTTATTTATTGGAAGCTTCATTACAAAATTCTCCAGGAACTTCTAACCAATATCATCTTTTTTGCGTTTGTGATAAAACCTGGACGTTGCAATCTCATCATAATGTTTATTTTCTAATCGCAACGTCTGCTCTTTATATTCTTTTTCTTGACGTTCACGTAATTTTTCGAGTATCTTTCTCTTTTTAAATACATTTAAGAGTGTGTTCTGAACAGAATACATCTTCTTGAAAGCGTTTTTTACTCTGCCCTCTTGTATCGCAATATCATGGTTAAGCTTAAAAAAATATGATTCAAATAATACAAATACATTTGCCGTTCCCTGAGTATGCAATTTTTTTTCCATTTCCGATTGTTGTAATGATAAAACTGATTGCAAGAATACGAGCAATTTTTCTTCGTCGTGTAATTTATTTTTTAAGACGCTTAACTCTTTTATGAGATCTTTTTCTCGATATTTCTCAATATCCAACAACTTTTGAAACTTAAAATGAAATCTCATACCAGGATAATATCAGACTTGTTTTTCTATTTTAGATGTAGTGTTCTTTTTTAGTCCTTCATTATTGATAAATAAATTTGTTAGTCTAGCAACAGCATCATCAAACTTGCTTTCTTCCATTACATCTTGTTTAAGGTAATCTTTTATTCGTTCAATCATCGATATGGAATAATCAACTTTTTGGTTACTTCCTTTGGCATATGCCCCTATATTAATTATGTCTTCTGATTCTTTGTACGTTGCGTAAATTGCTTTAAGTTCTGTTGCGGCCTTCTTATGCTCTAATGCAACGATGTCGTCCATACACCTGCTAATACTTTCCAAAATATCAATTGCAGGAAAGTGATTTTGATTGGCTAGTGCTCTTGACAACACAATATGACCATCCAGAATACCTCTAACAGCATCTGCAATGGGTTCATTCATATCATCACCATCCACCAGCACAGTATATAATCCGGTGATGTTCCCTTTTAAACTAGTCCCTGATCTTTCTAAAAGTTTCGGTAATAAGGCAAACACAGAAGGGGGATACCCTTTTATCGTAGGAGGTTCACCTATCGCTAATCCAATTTCCCGCTGTGCATTGGCAAATCGTGTAACAGAGTCCACCAGTAGCATTACCTGCATTCCCTGGTCCCTAAAATATTCTGCAATAGTAGAAGCTATGTATGCCCCTTTTACTCTAAGCAAAGCTGGCTTATCAGAAGTTACAGAAATTACGACAGATTTTTTTAGTCCGTCTGAACCTAGATTTTTTTCAACAAATTCACGGACTTCTCTACCCCTTTCACCAATAAGGGCAATAACATTTACATCAGCCTCAGAATTTCTTGCAATCATTCCCATTAGTGTGCTTTTTCCTACACCACTACCAGCAAATATGCCTAATCTCTGTCCTTTACCACAGGCAAATAATCCATCTAACACACGGATTCCCGTCCATAACGGTTCTTTGATTCTATTTCGGCTTAATGGGTCTGGCGGAGAATTGTAGATCGAGCGATACTCTCCGGCATCTATTAAACCCTTTCCGTCTATTGGCTCGCCAAGTCCGCCGATAATACGTCCCATCAGATTAATTCCTACCTTTACCCCCAGAGGTGATCCGGAAGCAGTAACTTTCGCTCCTTGGCTGATTTTATCTAATTCACCTATAGGCATTAAAAGCATCTTCTTCTCTTTAAAACCAACGACTTCTGCCGGTATCGGCGCATGCCTATTGTTGATATGAACATAACATAAATCTCCTATAGGCACGGATGGACCATTTGATTCAATTACCAAACCAGCAACGTGAACCACTCTTCCTGTGTGTCTAACGAGAGCCGCGTTAGACAATTTATTTTGATATTGTTGAAAGTTAATGGTTTGTTGTTTCATTGTTATTACCTGACAATGCCTTAATAATTTCTTCCCAGCGTGTTTCTATGCGGCTATCTATGCTTCCAATATTCGTATCAATAACACATCCGCCGGAAGAAATCGTTTTATCTTCCACAAACTTTATGCTTTGATCTGTTATTTGTACGTCATCCAGCTCATTCATTTTTTTTGCATCATCAGCTGAAAGTCGTATAACAATAACTTTCTTCTCTTTAACATAGGACAGTGCATCTCTAATTACGTGTCTTACAACATTTACGGAATTATTACTAACTTCATACCCGACCACCTTGCTTGCAATAGCCAAAATGAGTTTAGCAATCTCAGACTCGCTTTCTTGCCAGATTCTCTCTCTTTTATCTGTCAAATGTTTAACGGCATCTTGGAACATGGCTACCAGCGACTCATATCGGTTTTTTATTTCTCTAAGTTTCTGCTCAAAATTATTCTCAGCATCTACTCTCTCATTTTCGCATGCTTCATCTTGTGCAACCGTAAGCTCTTTTGTTCTATTTTTATCTTCCGATTCTCTTTCTTCTAATTCCCTTTTCTTTTTATAATCCTCTATAGAGGGATCATTTTGACATAAAATAGATTGCAAAACATAAACACCCTTTACATTCGGTGATACGTAAACTTTTTTGTTTTTCATACAAATTTATCGACACTCCCTTTTGCACCCTTCTTTTTCAAAACTGTTTCTCCTTTTGCTTCGAGTCGTTTTATTGCCTCAACAATCTGTTGTTGTGCCGCTTCTACTTCAGATAAAAGCCTTGGTCCTAATAAATCCTTTACCTCTCGCACCGAATCTCCAACACGTTTAGACATATTCTTAAAGAACTTTTCTTCAACCTCTGGATTTGCAGTTTTCAGTGCTAGGGCAATTGCGTTGTTGTCCACCTCTGCAAGAATTTTCCTAAGCGCTTCATCCTGTACATTGACAACATCATCAAAAGTAAATAATAATTTTTTAATCTCATCCGCAAGTTCAGGATTCTTAGAACTTATTTGCTCTATAACATTTTTATCGGCGGTTCCTTCCATATTGCCAATTATTTCAGAAGCAATTTTATATTTTTTCTTTGCAGGTGTTTTTTTACGTCGGTCTTCATTTTTTATCTTTGATACAACAACTTCATTTACCTGCAATAATAATTTTGTAGGAGGTGTTTCCATCGTGGCTATCCTCATTATGATTTCTGACTGGAGTTCGGTCGGGAAATTTGACAATATTTTTGCCGCACGCTGTGAATCAATATAGGACAATACTAATGCAATTGTTTGCGGATGTTCTCCTACTAGTATGCGCAATACATCTTCATCATTCAGCTCTCTTAATGCATAAAAAGGCGCGGGAAACAGAGCTCCTTCCTCGACGCTGTTTATAATTTCTTCGCTTTTTTGTACTCCTATAGCCTTTTCAAGAAGTTTCTTAAAGGAATTATTGTCATATTTTACAACCTTTTCATTTGATTTTAACTCACTTGATAAATCACAGAGCACCTTCACAACGACTTCTTTATCAACCCGTTCAATCTCAGTCATTGCTGCAGTAATAGCCGCAATTTGCTCATCATTAAATTCTTTAATTACTTCTGATGCTGTATCGGTATCAAGAGTCGATAATAGAATTGCTACTTTTTGTATTCCGTTTATATTCACCATACTTATTTATTTCCGGTTGCCAGGTCTGCAACTATCCATTTTTTCAACGAATTAGCCGTTAAGCCCGGATCTTTTCTTATATCGCTAATAATCTGTGAACGTAATTCTGCATGTTGCACATTATTATTGTTTTCTTTCACTACCCCGTGTTTTTTTCCATGTTCCAATGTATTTGGATTTTGAGTTGATGCGGGAAAATTAGACCCTTGTACTTCCATCTTTTTGCTATTTTTCAGTTTTTTCATGTTTCTCATCACAAACATTAAAAATGCTAACACTGTAATTGCAAGTGACCCATTTTTTGCCATTTTCAACATAAATTCTTTTTGCTGTTCTTTTTTTATTGTCGCTTCTTCCTGTTCATATGATGGTTCATAAAATTGTACATTCTGCATCTCAAATCCATCATTTCGAGTACCTGATTCATCAATTCCAATTGCCTGCTTTACTAGTGCTGCAATTCGTGACATGTCATCCTTGCTTCTAGGAATATAATTTTTTTGAATTTTACCATCTGCTGATTTATTTTCTTCATAGGTACCATCCACAAGAACGGCAACCGACAATCTTTTTAAGCTTGCACCATGGTTAGCAATGATTCGTTCTGTTTTACTTAATTCATATTGTGTTTGCGCTGTTTCTTCTTCTTCCGAAGATCCTACAGATTGAATAATTCCTGATTGAGAAAGATTAAGATTTGCCTGCATTCCTGGCATGCCTCCTCCGGAGAATGGTGCACCACCTGATACCCTAGTAGTCACTGTTTGAACTTTTGGCACTCTACGCTCCGGATCATAATCGACCAGCTTTTCGTCTATATGCTTAAAGTCCAAATCTGCACTGACACGCACAACTGACTTGCCAGTACCAACAATTCTTTCTAATAAATCTTGAGCTTTAGCAACAAAATATTCCTCAATTTTTTTCTTAACTTCTAATTGATCATTACTAACACCAGCATGTGATGAAGATGGTTCTTTTTTTGAAAGTAAATTCCCACGAGTATCTGTAATGGTTACATTTTCAGGTTTAAGACCTTCAATACTTGAACTCACAAGGTGAGTAATACTAGATACTTGTTCGGGCCTTAAGCTACCACCACTCTTTGTTTTCAGCTTTAAAACGACAGAAGCTGTAGGCGATTTTTCTTCCTCCACAAAAAGAGAAGTTTCCGGCATAGCAATATGTACTTGTGCCCAGTCTATGTAATCAAGATGTCTAATCGTTTTTGCAAGTTCCCCCTGAATTGCTCTGCGATAATTAATTCGCTGTACAAAATCGGACGTACCAAAACCAACCTTGTCAAGTAACTCATAACCAGATTCTTCTCGTGGTAACCCTTTACTTGCAAGCTTCAATCTAACCTCATGTATCTTTTCTGTAGGAATTAAGACCGTCGTTCCATTTCCATTTATTTGATAAGGAATATTTTCTTCCTTAAGCAATGTTATAATTTCTCCACTCTCTTTTGGATTCAGTTCCCCATATAACAAACCGAAGTCGGGTTTTCTTGCCCACTGGGTTACCCCAACTATGCCTCCTATAAACCCAATAGTCATCATTATCATAATAAATTTGTGCGAAAAACTAATTTCATTCCAGATGTTCCCAAATTGATTCATTGTCTTTTTTAAATCAAAATTCATAGTTCCATCCCCTCCATTTTAAGATCATTTTAATGTTTTTAGTCAAAATCAATATGAGCAATTATAATACCAAGAAAAAACATTAAATCAGTCATGACAAAATATCTATAACTCTTAGAACAAAAAGGAATTAGAAATTAATTTAAAATTATATTTTTCACAATAACTCCCATACAAAAACTAAAAGTCTAGAATTCCAATATAACACACGATTCTCTGTACATTATTTTAACGATGTACCGCATATATCATTTAGTGTTTGTCACAAAGGTGCAGAAAGATTAATTTAAGAAAGGTCTACAACTAGCGTAGAAAAAAATTGGATTTGGGTTTTACCAATTTAAAGGAAGAATTATGAATCGAAGGATTTAAGAATGATATCGAAGTGGGATATGTTATTTTTATTAGGAAACATTAAATCTGCATGCGCATAACTTCTTTGTATGTTTCCACAAGTTTATTACGTGTTTCCATCATAAATTTAAAACTGACTTCTGCCTTTGCCATCGCAATCATAACTTCATGAACATTTTCAACCTTTCCTGTCGCAAGATTTTCAATACTTTCATTCGCTTTTGTCTGGAGATCGTTTACCTCATCGAGAAAACTACTTAAAGTCTTTTTAAATGATGCACCTTGTTCTTGTACTTCTATTGAGTTTACAAGTTCTCTGTTTGTTGGATTCGCCCCTTTACTTTTGATGTTCATAATATCCATAGATATTACTCCTATTTCCCAATAATTGACAAGGCTCGACTGCTCATATCCTTTGAAGAATTTATTACCGCAAGATTTGCTTCATATGACCTTGTTGCTGTAACGAGATCTACCATCTCCATCATAACACTTACATTAGGCATATCGACAAAACCTTTTGCATCGGCCTTAGGATGTCCCGGAATATATACCTTATTAAATGGCTCATCACTTCTAACAATTCGTTGAACTTTAACACCACCCAGCCTTTCTGCACCTTTGATGTCACTATTCTTCATTGCTTTATTAAACATTGAGGAAAATTCCACTTGCTCTCTCCGATATGGTCCACCTTCCGGTGTCTCTGTAGCATTTGCATTTGCAATATTATTAGCAATTACGTTCATCCGTATTCTTTCAGCAGATAGTCCTGATCCACTAATTTCATATATTGAAAGCATGTTGTCTATTCCCATTTCATTACTCCTTTTAAACTCTAGAATTCTCGATTGCAGATTTTACTAGTTCCATCTTTTTTGCCAGTAATTGTGAATAGATATTATAGGAAAGTGTATTTTTCATTAAAGATGAAATTTCTTTATCTATATCAACATTATTACCATCATTCCGAACAGTTTCGTCTTTGCCTTTTTCCGCAATAACGATTTTTGGTTGGAGAGTATCAAATTTGTTCGTGGAAGTGTCTTTTATTACCTTTTCAAGCTGATCTGAAAAGCTAACCTCCATCCTTTTGTATCCTGGCGTATTAATGTTTGCTATATTGTTCGCAATGACTTTGTGTTTTATTGCAGAAACATCCAACATCTTCGCTAACATATTAATACTTTTTTCCGTACCTGTAATCATATAAACCTCCAATGAGCAACAAATATACCATAACATCAAAATTCAATCACATAGTGAATTGTATTTGTTAAATATAGGCAATACCATACGTTATCATCACACATATAACAATTGCTATAAACGGATATACAAAATATTCATCTTACACAGGAAATTATTTCCCGTTGACACGAAGATTTATCTGTTGCATCATATCTGTTAAGTTTGTTTCGCAATGTCCTTGTTGTAATTTTAAGTAACTCAGCCGCCTTAGTTTTATTCCCACCTGTTTTTTC
This sequence comes from Candidatus Brocadia sp. WS118, assembly GCA_007618135.1. Lineage (GTDB taxonomy): Bacteria > Planctomycetota > Brocadiia > Brocadiales > Brocadiaceae > Brocadia. Next base: position 19,567 of record PHFX01000154.1, read on the forward strand.
TAACGTACTGTAAATCAAGTCTCTTTCAACATCCTCAATAGCTTTCCCACCAGTCATTATACCTTCAGACCTCTTCGTGTCCTGATGGATAAAAAGATCGTTCAACTGCTCTGTTTGAAGTCTATCGGAGGAACTCATAACCACGGCTCTTTGTATAACATTTTTTAATTCTCTCACATTTCCTGGCCAATTGTATTGGTAAAAATAATCCATGATCGCCGTATCTATTGACTTAACAGATACGTTATTTTCGATACTATATTTTTTAAGATAGTAGTCAACTAGTATCGGTATATCCTCACGTCTTTCGCGCAAGGGTGGCAAATATATGGGTACAACATTCAGTCTATAAAAAAGATCTTCACGAAATGCACCTTTATGAATTTCTTCTATTAAGTTCCTATTTGTCGTTGCTACAATCCTCACATCAATCTTTATCGTTTTTTCTCCACCTACTCGCTCAAACTCTTCCTCTTCAAGCACCCTAAGTAATTTAGCTTGTATATTGGGCGATATTTCACTGATCTCATCAAGCAGCAAGGTACCTTCGTTTGCTAACTCAAAACGTCCCAAGTGCTTTGAAATTGCTCCAGTATAAGCACCACGTTCATGCCCAAACAGTTCGCTCTCCAGGAGTGTTTCGGTCAAAGCTGCGCAATTAACCCGAATGAAAGGCCTTTCGTATCTGTTGCTATGAAAATGTATCGCACGTGCAACAAGTTCTTTTCCGGTACCACTCTCCCCTTGAATAAGAATACTCGCCTTGCTTTGCGCAATTCTTTTAATCTGCTCGTATATTTGGAACATCTTAGAATTTTTGCTAAAAACGGGATTCATTTTTTCATCAATATTCGAATTGGACCTCCAATATCTGTTTTCCATAATCAACTTTTGCCGTTCATTAACCCTTGCTATTACAAGCTCTACCTGATCAGGAGAAAATGGTTTTATAATATAATCATATGCGCCTTTTTTCATGGCTTCTACAGCAGTTTCTATTGTTCCATAAGCTGTCATCAAAACAACGACTGTTTCAGGAGAAAGAGTCTTTACCTTTTCAAGAACTTCCATACCGCCCATTTCAGGCATCTTCATATCGAGAAAGACTAGATCATATCCCTCCTTACTAACTCCGGCAAGTGCCTGTTGCCCATCACTTGCAGATACCACTTCATAGCCATTTCTTATTAATGTTTCTGATAAATATTCACGACCTAACAGGTCATCATCTACTACCAACACCTTTTCTACACTCATTTTATTCCTCTTTAAAATGCCCAAGTGACCATACACATAAACCATCTACCCCGATAAGAACCATACCTTTATAAATACTGCGATATTAAGAATTCATTATTTTCCCACCTACTACCAAAGGTATCACTTTCATAATTACATTTCACTGGTAAATTAATATAGAACGATGTCCCTTTATTTTCTTGACTTTCAACAGAAATCTTACCGTTGTGGGCCTCAACAATCTTATTCACAATTGCTAACCCTAAACCAGTCCCTTCTTGTTTAGTCGTAAAGAACGGGTCAAATATTTTATGAACAACTTCCTTCTTTATACCCATTCCTGTATCCATAATTCCAACCTGAATACCTTCAGATTCATCGTTTCCAAACGAACGTGTAAATACAATTAAATTACCCCCAGACGGCATAGATTGAATTGCATTTAAACAAAGATTTAAAAATGCCTGTTGTAATTTTTCAGGATCACACTTTAAACTATCTATATCTAAATCGTATTCTTTTCGTATAATAACATTCTGTATACTCTTCTGTTTTATTTCCTCTGTCACAAAAAAAAGCGTCTTATCCAAAATCCCTGAAATACTACTGTTTTTTAAATTCAATCTGAATGGACGGGCAAATACCAGCAGTTCAGTTACTGTTTTATTTAAATTCTTTGTACCGTGAATTATATTTTTTACCAATTTTTTTCTAGGATCCGAGTCATCTAAATCCCGCCCAAGCAAAGCAGAAAATCCCTCTATTCCGTTGAGGGGATTTCGAATTTCATGGGCAATGGATGCAGCCATAGCACCAAGTGCAGCTAATTTATCAGCACTTCTCAGTCGTGTCTCCAGTTCTCTAATTTCAGACAAATCTCTAAATACCTCCACTGCACCTATCGTGTTCTCACTTGTATCTTTAATCAATGACACACTACTTTCAACCCATTTTACCATTCCTTGATTTGTTACTATTTTCCGTTCTACGTCTATAAAATTTTTTTTCTTTTCGAGTGCTAACAATAACAACGAAGTGCCACCGTCACTGTTTTTAAAAATCTCCCCCACTCTTGTTCCCATTACATTTGATTTAATCACCTTTAATATTTTTTCTGCTGCCATATTAATAGTCGATACTTTTCCTTCTAAGTTTACAGCTATAACTCCGCTATGAATGCTGCTTAAAAGGCTGTTTAAATATATTGTTAAACTATCCAACTGCTGTACTTTGTCTTTTAAACGTGCATTAGCCAATGCCATTTCCCTATCAATCTCTTTAACTCTATTTTGAAGTTGATTATAAGATTCTTCCAAGCGCCTTGTGTACTGATTAAATGTATGAAAAGCCGCAGTAAGGTCAGTATCCCACTTCATTGCCAATTTGTTTATAGATGGGGTTTCTATCATTTCACACTACCTCTTTTATTCTGATTTAACGCCGTTTGATAACTCAGGCATACCGCTATTGACTAACGAATTCTTTTCGTACCAGGATTTCCACCAAATAACGTCATCTATATACCACTTTGCCGGTTCTATTAAGTCACCACTTGGATATTGATTGATAAAACGCTGGTATTCACCAAGGGCAAGATCAAATTCTTTCATGTTTCTATAACAATTTGCTATCTGATATTGAGCCCATATATATTGATTTAATGGCGTATCCGTTGGAGTAATTAATTTATATGTTTGCAATGCGTTATTGTACTCACATAATTTATAAAAACACTCCGCAAGATCTAGTAACCTTCCATTTCCAGTTAACTTCGATAACAGATGGCTTATATCCTCTTTTGAATCTATTTCTTGTTCTCTTCTGTTTTTTGTTGTACGTTGTTGAGTGGTTGAACTACCAGCTCGTGAAACCACGTTTTTCACCGAGTTCATCTTTTCCAGTTGAGTAGAGGCAGGGCCTTCGACAGATTTCCTACCACCTTTCAACCTGTCGTCACCAAAGGAGGCTGATATCAATTTGGTATCCTTAATCCTACCTAAATCAGCATTATTTTTATCATCTCTTTTTATTAGTTCTTTTTCTAGTTTTTTATATTTATCCTCTAATTCGTAAAGTTTCTTTCTCTCAGAACTGAGAATTGATGTTATACCATCTATACTTTGCTCTGTTTCTGGGTTAAACAAAGGATACACCGATTTCAAATTGGATGTATTTACATCTTCTTTTTCTAATTTAATCGGCCTAAGTAGTAGTCTTTCAATATCATTACTCGTTTCCGCTTTATTAATGATTTTCTTTGATTCCGAAGAAAGAAAATCACCTATTTCACCAGAATCAACATGATTATTAGTAATAATAAACGGTATACATGACATGACAAACCAAATGTATATAAATCCTTTTTTCATTAACATGAATCACCTGATTATCTGTATCGGAATTACTATTTAAAACGATTTTACGCAATCTAGAACAGAGCAAGCATTATGCCGCTATAATAATTTTGCTAACAGATCGATAAATCTAAATATTTTTTACAAAGGGGAAAGATGCCTTAACTGATGAATAAAAGGAAGGTTAGAACAATATGCTTTGAGTTAAAAAGAAAAGATGGCTGTCGTGTAATTGGTATGATTTCAGAGAAAAATATTTTACTAGAATAACCTCAATTATACAAAATAGACATTTTATTGAATTTTCAGTCGAAAATCCAAACATAAACGAATAACAGAAGAAATGTTTATGGTAATTTTTTGGTAGATATGCCCAAATGCATGCCCCAGTTCCTGATGTTAATTTGTTATTGCTACATATTGGTGTTTCCTTCACTACCCAAACTTAGCCGATATACCTTTATTGCCTCTTTTAACTTTCCCATGTTATTATAACATTCACCAACACGATTAAATATATAGCGTTTTGTCTGATCTTTATTGACTGTTTTTAGTAACCCAAAATAATTGTCGATTGCTTCTGCGTACTTTTTGTCCTTAAAAAGTGAATCAGCTACCCCAATCAGCCCATCAACTACGAACTCGTCATCAGGATACTCTTTTACAAAATTATCAAATGCATTATATGCTAGCCAATAGTCTTCCTTGTCAAAATAACATCTCCCAATCTCTAATGCCATTTTAGCAGCATATACATCTGCGGGATTTGATTGTATTCCATCACGAAACACTTTTATGGCAGACTCGGTCATGTTCATTGCCCTGAGACATTTCCCCATATAGTACATTCCATAGGGTATCTTGTCGCTAACAGGATAACTCTCAATTGTCTTTTTAAATATTTGAAACGCACCCAAATAGTTATTCTGTTTGTAAAAACAATCACCAAGTAGAAATCCTGCATTTTCTCCAAATTCTCCTTCCTGACCGCTCACCAAATAATTTCCAAATACATTACCAGCATCCTGATATTCATTTAGTAGATACAGGCAATTGCCAATTTGGTATTCAATTTCTGATCTCGTTTGTTCCGAAGAATGTTTCCATCTTACTTTCAAAAACAACTGTATTGCATCCCTATAATCACCCATGAGCATATAAGTCCTTGCCATTCGAAATTGGGCATCGGCACTAGCACCAGATACGTCTTCGGCATGTTCATAAACAATCTTCTTGTAAATATCTATTGCTTTATGGTAAAAACCTTGCTCTGTTAATGAATCACCTATTGACAGAAGCACCTCACTAACCAAGGGATCTTTTGGATAACTCCGCAAAAATTGAAAATAAGCTCGCCTTGCACTTTCTGAATCTTTTAGTTTGTCATAGCACCGACCTATTTTGAATAATGCCTCTTTTGCTTCTTGACGACCTCTATATTTCTCCACAATAATTTGATATTCCTGCAAAGCAAGAAAATAAAAACTAAGATCATAATAATAATTCCCTAACTCAAAATATGCCTTCACAATCCTCTGGTCGTTAGGGTATTTTAGCTGTGCTTTTTGATATAATTGAACGCTCTTATCCCTATAATATTCAAAGGTTGTTTCAAGATTGAGTTTCGCCAAAGATGTAACAAATATAGCGTCCTCATCCTGAATAAATTCCAAACCGCGCATTCCCAACACCACTTCTAATATATCTTGTAAAGGACTTTTTTTAACTGAAATATTTACATAAGACGCTAAATAGGTAGGATCTATTTCATCATCCACAAGAATACTTTTCCCAAAACTCGCGGACAATGCCTGTAATACATCTGATATTTTTACTTGAGTTGCATCGATTGAGTATACAGGGACATCATACTCTCCTAATTCTTTTGTAACCATAATATTGTCATTCAGATTAATCACAACCGGTAGTTTATTATCCTGTTTGCCATTTTTTTGCTCACGAGCTCGAATATCCGCTCTTCGCCCAAGCTTTTCCTCTTTAGTATTTGTCTCAAGGATTTGTAATTGAGTCCGAAGTTTATCCAAATTATGCTTTTCAATAGTTAGCTTCTCTTGTATATTATGTACATTATTCTCACTTTGTTCCCCTTGTACGTAAGAAACACTAAATGTCATCAACAAAACGTACAAAAAGAAACGGGCTTTAATTAACAACCTTCTCTTCATTTCCGTGTAGATATAATTTTATATGGTTATCCGCTTGTTTGACATTTTTGCTATATCTAGCACCATTCTATGCCAAAAATATAATACATATTGTGAGTATTGTATTCGAACGTATAGACATATAATTTTATTTTAATAATTTTAAATTAAGGACTTTATTTCGAGGTAAGCAATAACTGATTTGTGCTATCAGTTCCTTCCGTGCTTATTTTAAGAAGTCGTTTGGCCTCTTCCATATAATAATCTGCTATCTTAAAATAAGAATCTGCAACTATCGACTTATCGTCTTCAGAAGAGCATTTTCCCTCTTGTGCCATAATCGTGTAAAGTGATTTCCGTGCCTTATTAAATTCGCCTATTCTTGCGTAACATTCCCCTATTTTCAACCGACTTTTAAATTGATAGGGGCTATCTATATAATCACTTGTCAATTCGTGAAACACCTTTAACGCATCTTGGTATCGTCCGGATAATAAATAGCTATCTCCCAATCGATACATAATAAAATCTTCATTTAAGAAGTGCATTGACTTATTTAATCCTTCTTCATAAAAAGCTGCTGCATTTTCATAGTAACCCTGTTCATAGAATCTATTCGCTTCTATCACATATTTTGAACTGTCAATATGAATCTCCTTTAGTCCCTTTCTAAAAGCCAATGCTTCCACATTATTTTTATTATGTACTAAATCCTCATCTCTCTTATTTTTCTCAGAAATGTTGATCCTGGCATCATTTAAAGATACATTTTTCTTGATGGTTTCCGCCACCTTTTCTTCTATAATACGCCCAATGTCTTTATTCCCACAATTCATCCAATTCTTTTGCATTAAGAATAAAGCACAAACTATCCCTAATATAAAAAAGTTAATAACGATTGAAATTCCATATTGCCTGAATACTAAGGCTATTCGATAAAAATTGAAGCTAGGAATTATACTTCTTCTTTTTTCTGATTTCTTATCTATGTCAAGCAATACCTCTGAAGAATGTTGACAAACTTCCATTGAAGCAGTTGATTCATCCCGTTTAGTAGAATCCGACATACTTGTATTTACCTTGAATCAATTAAGATTTTAATCAACACATTCTTTAGACCACAAAAGGTTTTTTTCTAGTTTCCCAACCTGCGGACCAATACATGTTACAACTTCATTTTCATTTTCATAAATTGAGATAACTTTTATAATACCAGTAATATCAAACAACTTCATTATATTCTTATTCACATTAACAAATTTCAAGTCTCTTCGCATGGCCCGAAAGTTTTTTACGTACTCTACTATTATAGTTATTGCCTTTGCAGAGAGGTATTTTGTAAACGTAAGGTCGATTATTATATAACGGGTTTCATCAGCCAATCCTTTTAAAAGAGTTTCAAGTTCTTCTATTCCTTCATATACTAAATCACCTAAAGGTAATAATATAACAGCCTTTTCATCTTCTTGTTTTTCAATTTTCATTACAATTTACTCGCTTTGCCATGTGAACAGTAGTTCCTGTCTTTTTTGACGATTGTATTATTACCCTATCCATTAAATGTTTCATAAGAAATATCCCTCTGCCATTTTTTTCTGACGAGTCTGTATAGATAGTCACGTCAGGCTCTTTATAATTTTTTATATCAAACCCGCACCCACGATCACAAACCTCAGTAATAATTTCATCTCCTAATTTAATAAATTTTATGAAGACTTCTCCGTATTTATTTTTGTCATATGCAAAAGTTACTGCATTTAAAACAGCCTCATTGACTGAAGTAATAATTTGATGCCTTTTAATATTATCTACAACCACAGATGATAATATCGTTTCAAATCGTTCTAAAATCTTTTCATACTTGTCAATAGGCATTATTATGGAAATCATTTCCTCCCAGCAGGATTTATTTGTCTCACATGCCATATCTGAAACCATTACAGCAATATCTTTTTCATGACCAATTACCTTTCCAAATCTTTCTATTTGAAGCTTTACACCTTTTGCCATATGCTCACAGTTGCTAATATCACCGTCAGCCATGACTTCTTTTAATTTATCAATATACCTTGTAATTTCCCCGTTTTTGATAGCCATCGACAAAGAACTATCCTCTATCAGAATAATTTTGCTACCTGAAGTAAAAGAAACAGTACTTTGTAAAATCGTTGTCCCAGGAAACATGTTTAATGGGAAAGGGTGCGATTCCAACACCACTACTTCTTTGTTAGGAATACATAAAAGACTTATTAATTCTTCTCCATACCCAGAAAAGCAAAGCGTTTGACTTTGCGTATCTAACACAGCACAAAATAATGAAACCGGAAAACGTTGGAAAATATTTTCACAAAAATATTGATTAATATTTTTTAACAAAGAAGCGGGAGATTTATCCATTCCTGTCATATAGCTATAACGGAAAATTGCCCTAACTACACTATCAAAATTACCTGAACTCATCTTATTAGAAACACTACCAAAGATAAATGCTCTTAAGTTCCCCAATGCAACATAATCATAAAACCTATGATTTGTAACTTCTTGAAGATTCTTTGCAAGAAAAAAAGTGTTTGTCTGCTCACATGTATCATCATGCCTGGTTTTAATACCTTCACGACTCGTAACATCGCCGCTATCAGTATTTGTCATTAAAGAATCATTTAAAACCTTATGAATAACACCCTTTATATATTCAATTTTAAATGGTTTTGTCACAAAATCCGATACACCAATATGCATAGCTTCTATTACGGTCTCTATTGAACCGTAAGCGGTGATAATAATAGATTTGGCCTTTGGACGTATTTTTTTAATTTCAGAAATCAATTGTATCCCACTCATCGTAGGCATTCTTAAATCACTAATCACTAAATCGTAACTGGTATTCCTAGCAAGTTCTAATGCTTTAACGCCATCGTTAATATTTTCAATATCATAACCTTCTTCTGTTAGGGCTTCGTGTAATGCCCATCGTAGTGTTTCCTCGTCGTCAACTAATAAAATCTTTTTTTTCATGTCCATTAGATATCATCAAAATTACAAAAACAAACACCACAGATATTTCTTCCTTTTACAACACATAACCATTTTTATTTTCATCATCCAATTATAATGGACAAAGACCGTATTCTTTTATTTTATTATATAATGTTGTTCTATTAATGCCCAGTATCTTGGCTGCCTCGGTTCTTCGCCAAGAAGTTTCATTAAGGACTTTCTGAATATGTTGTCTTTCAATATTAGCCAATGAACGAATATTTAGTGCTTCATTATTTTCTACATTACTCATACCATTAGTATTTACAGCACATCCTTTTCTTAAATCAATAGTAACTCCTATTTCTGGGTGTAATATACCGTTGCCTGCAATCAATACAGCTCGCTCAATTACATTTTTCAACTCACGAATGTTTCCAGGCCATTTATATTCCAAAAGCATTTTCTCTGTTTCTGGAGGTATGTGATAAACATTCTTATTAAATTCATTATTGTATTTATGCACAAAATGTTTCACCAAAAGCATAATATCATCTTTTCTTTCCCTCAATGGTGGAATATAAATCGGTAAAACCTTCAATCTATAATAAAGATCTTTTCTAAAATTATCAGATTCAACTTCTTCTTCCAAATTTCTGTTTGTTGACGCAATAACTCTAACATCGATCTTAATATCATTAATTCCACCAACCCTTTTAAATTGTCGTTCTTGTAAAATTCTTAAAAGTTTTGCTTGTAACGTAACACCCATCTCGCCTATTTCATCCAAAAAGATAGTTCCTTTATCAGCAACTTCAAACAAACCAGGCTTTCCTGCTGTAATTGCACCCGTAAAGGAACCTTTTTCATACCCAAATAATTCCGCTTCAAGAAGACTCTCTGTCAAGGCTGCACAATTAATATCTACAAAACGACCGTTTTTCCTCGAACTTAAATGATGGACAGCCCTAGCTACGAGCTCCTTTCCTGTCCCACTTTCTCCTTGTATTAATACCGTTGTGGACGGACTCTTTGCTACCTGTTTAATAAGATTATAAATCGCTCTCATCTGATAACTATTCCCTATAATTACTGCCCCAGGCTCATCAGCAAAAGTGCACTGTTGTGCCCGCAGTTCAAGCACCTCCCTTCTTAATGCCTGGGTTCCTAGTGCCTTTTCCACAACTAACCTTAAATGTTCTGTTTTAAAAGGCTTTTCTAAATAGTCATAAGCCCCCATTTTCATCGCCTCTACCGCAGAATCAATACTTCCATATCCAGTCATAACAATTATCAAAGCATTAGGATCTTTTGTTTTTACTTTTTCTAGAAGCTCTATTCCACACATATTAGGTAATCGTAAATCCAACAATACTAAGTCTGGTAAAAATTCATTTATCTTTTCCAATGCCTGCTCACTAGTTTCTGCTACAATAACGTCATACCCTAATCCCGATAAAAACTCCTTTATTGAAAAACGAATCGTTTCCTCATCGTCCACAATAAGAATTATCGCTTTTGACGACATTTATACCCCCTTTTCTACAAAAACAACATATCAAACCATTAAAATATTGTCCAAAATTTAGACGAACACATAGAAAACCACAATAATGTGTTGAATATTTCAACATGTCCAGATGATATACTTTATTTTTTAGAATAGCAAACAATATTCCATCTGCATCATTTCTCATACGCACCTTTTGATGACTGCAATCGTTTAATCGCCTCTTTTACTTTAGAATTTTCCATTATATTCTTTGTATATTTCAGGCTATACTGATATTGCTCAATAGCGCCTAAGATGTCACCACTAGCCTCATATACAGAAGCAAGATTTAATCTCGTCTCATTATCAGCCTGATTAGTGCTTAAAACCCGGCTAAATGCGCTAATAGCCAATTCATTTTTGCCTTTAAGTTTATACAATTCCCCCAGATGCTTATAGTATTTTATCTGGTTTACGGGATAGATCGGGATTACTCGATTATAAACATCAATAGCATCATCAAACCGCTTCATGGCACAATAAATATTAGCCAGTTCATAAAAAGGATCTATTCCTAAAGACGATAAACAACGGATATCTTCCTCATTAGCAGTAAACAAGTTTAATAGCACTTTACCTTCTTCAATTAAATGGTTCCTCATTTCTTGATGTCCCAAATAATGTGAAAATAAAATACAATGAATTAAAAATGAGCAAGGTATCTCAGAAGAAAGATTTCTTAATCTTTCAGTCGCTTCTTCATAGGTAAAATTTCCTTGTTGATAGTTGCATTGTATATAGTCAATTTCCGTTTGCACATTTGCGCCTTTACATACATTAACAATTTGTTGCGAGAGCTGCTCTATCAGTTCCAATATTTTTTCCTTTGATTCACATTCACCAACTAAGACGCTTAGCGTTTCTTTTGCTTTCACATGTATAACCTCAATATCGGCCCGAAACATGTCTCCAAACTGGTTTAAAGTTCCTTTAAGAGCAAAACCTGCCTTTATTTTTTCCGCAACCCGAATGATTATCTTTGGATCAACTTTAGCAAATAAATCAACAATATTTGCCTTTGTCAGTCCATTTTTCACATCCGCATTCTCAATTTTAATAATATTATACAACATGGCTTCTTGCATGAATTCATATGTACGCTCTTGTTCCGTCACTGTAAAATATCCAGAACGAATTAATTCAGTCCGCATTACATCATCAACTCCTAGGATAAAACTATTTGGATCACAATTGTACCTAAAGGGAAAAACAACGATCTTTACCTTTCTTTCGTTTCCGGAAATACTACCAAGAAAACTAATAGAAAATATGAACAACAATGCAAGAAGTTTATAAAATATCTTCAAACGCATTTGGAGCCCTACCAAAATTTATAATCACAAATGTATTTAAAATAAAAAAAGCCCGCTAATTTGTATTTCAATATTATACAAACTGACAGGCTCTATAGTAATCATAACTAAACAGTTATTTTACAGAACACACATTTAAATTGCCGAAAAAAACCTACAATTTACACCATCCTTATGTATCTTGATACATATCGTTCTCATGCATTTTGGGCATCTACCTTCGTACGCTGTTTCTTCTTTATTCGTATAAACCCTTGTATATATGTTACAACAATCGAATTTGACACCAATATACCGTTTTGGAATATCTGTTGTCCTATTTTCTACCATAAATACCTCTTCACTTCTTATTACCAAAGATATCTATGATCTTTTCTGCTACCTGCAAAATCACTTCAGGCCTCTCATAAAAACCATCTTTTATTTTTGCTTTAAATTCCTCAATCTTTTCAGATCTTACATCAGGCATCTCACTTACAAGTGTCTTCAGATTAGTCATCGTCTGGACTAGTTTTCTTGCTTCTTTGGAGATATCGACAGAATCATTTTTTTTATCTTCAGAATAATCTTCCTTGTTGGTTTTTATTTGCAATTGATTTTCCTCAACATAATTCGAATTAACACCTTTGGTATGCGGAGAAGCATTAGTAACATCTTTTATTGTCATATTACCCTCCTAAAAAAGTCATATTAACTTTGTACATTATAAAGAGTTTATTTAATCTAAATCGAATAATAACATAGAAACACCTTACTACGGTGCATTATTAAACATTGTTTATTTTTATATATCGGAATATTTTATAAATAATTTAAATCTTTTCAACCCGAATCCCGAGACAACATATTCGTAATATATCATAAATATTTGTTCAATAATAAGATAAGACTAAAACAAATAAGGCCTATGGCTCACTATTAAAAAAGGCAAATATATTCATAAAACCTTTTATTTAAAGGCCTTATCCGTGAATATTAACAAAAACATTTGAAAAGAAATTAATCCGAAAACTACAAAAGCAATTTGACTACAAGCGCGCCCATTATACACCTTTAACAATGATATAGTAATATTGTCTGGACTTTATCCATTTTTTGTAAACTTTATGAGTTTGATCGGCTTAAAAGATATTCCCACCACCAACGTTCAGTTACAACGTAAATGGTAATTATACTCAAATATGGATATATTCCATATGATTTTTACAGCATCTTCCATTAAATTCTTTATCGGTTGAAACGTAACTTTATTTTGAGGACACTTCCCTCATTTATTTGTTCTTTTGGGCACATTTTCTCAACTGGTTCAATACCGGCTTTCTGACTACTGTCGACTTCCTGCTCTCTCAGTATCTTATTGATTTGTTCAAAATGATAAAACACTTCATCCTGCCCCCCGGCTCATGCCCATCACAGTACCTTACTCATGGATTTACCGCCTGATATTTAGACAGACTCGCATTTTCCTCGAACGAGGAACGACTGACGATCACCGGGAGGATGACGGCATCTTTCCTTTCTGCTCGGCCAGCAGGGGAGGCAATTCGCCGTTAACAATAAAATCGCAGGTCTATTACCCATTTCCGCTCCAAAGGCTTCAAACAGACCTTCAGTTTGTCCAGCCATGGCTTATCGGCATAACAATAGGAGATGAGTACGTTTTTCCTCTGAGATTGAGTCATTAGTATTTTATTTGTCGATAAAAGTCTGATGTATTTCCTGAAACTTGCACTCGTGCAAGTTTCAGGAATCAAATCGATACTGCCTTACCTACCCTAAGGAAGACGAGCTTGAATTCAGGGTTGTCTCTGTTAAGACAGCGCTTGACGGCTTCAACATAAATTTCTTTCTGCCGACGATATTTCTCTGTATGCTGTGCTATGTCACATGATATTACCCGCTCTGTCTTATAATCGGCGATGATAATGCGGTCGTCTGTTTTATACAGGATATCGATTGTGCCTCTCATGATCTCCCCGTTCCACTTGAGTAGAATGGGTACTTCTCGTCCGAGTATCTCTGCGTCCTGTAGCTCCCTGTAAGCCTCTGAGTCAATGAAGTCGGACAATATCTTTAATGACTCTGCTTTTATTTGTTCTGTGTCTTGAATTTGCAAGGGAGTAAATAGAGGAAAATGTGGTTTTGCAACCACCCCTTTTTCCCTTCCTTCGTAAGGAGGGAATTTTGGAAGGAATTCTCCTTTATACATGGAATCGTCCATTTGCTGTTGAATAACAGTCCCTCCATTATTTTTTTCATTGGTGAGTGCCCATTTTATGGCCGAATCGACCAATTTTTCTAATCTTTCTTTTTTCCCTTGAAAATCCCATCCTTCCAATACTCTGTGGCAAACAGAGCCAACTATTGCAGCATAGCTTAAACCAAACTCCGTCACCTTCTCAACCTCACGCACAACTACAAGAGGTTCTCTTGGAATTGCCTCTTTCTTGGAAATGGCCGATGGAGAGACAAAGAGTGGCTTCTTGATCGTTTCAGTCATTGTAGCCTCTCTTTTTTTCCATATTTCGATAAAGGCTGACCAGTCGACATCCCAGGCCTTTTCTTTCAGCGCCTTTTGCGGGCGATGTGTCCCATCAAACCTGAAATACTCAACAAAGACATCTGCTTTTCCTAAAGAAAACTTCCCTTTGGAGGGTAATGCATTTTCACCCTCTTTTGAGTAACCAGGGTTTTTGAATGTTTCGTCTCCAAGATTTACACCGGCTGCGCCTCTTAGCGATTGCGCAACGAGTCCCATGTAAGATTTATCGTCGTCTTTTCGTAACCCCGTAAGGATCAACCGCTCCTTTGCCCTGGTCAAAGCCACATACAAAACACGCTTTTCTTCTTCCCACGAACGGTCATTGAGTTTCTTTTCAATCACAATACTTTGCAGATTCCTCACTTGCTGATCTCTCTGACCAATCACAATGCCTGTCGTGGACGCAGACCAATCAAATACCGCACCGTCTAACACCTCCCGGTCATTTTTTACTTGACCGTGCAGATTGCCCAAGATAACAACGGGAAATTCAAGCCCCTTCGATTTATGAATGGACAAGATTTTCACGACGTCCAATGTCTCATCTGAAAGCGGGCTTTCCCCTTCTTCCCTAGCTTCTTTTATCCGTACCGTGATGCGGTTGATAAAGTTTTTCAGTGAAATACCCTCGGACTGTTCCATATCGCAAGCCATCTGGTAAAGTTTCCAGAGGTTGGCCAGCTTCTGTTCACCATGCCAGGCACTGGCGGTAATCTCGGCAAGATGGGTGCTGTCCAAAATCTCTGCGACAAGTTGAGAAACGGGGATTATGCCTGTCCGTGCATGGGTTTTTCTTAAAAAATGGTAGAAAGGCTCTACAATAGCTTTATAATAAGGTGTAAATTTCTCCGTTTCCCCCTTGCTAATCCCTCTTAGTTCCCCTTTACCAAAGGGGAATTTAGGAGGATTAGCTTTATTGTCCTTTGTGTCATGATGAGACATAGATGTTTCGTCTGAGATTGATTTGCAGTAGTCCAATAGGTGATTTTCTTTCAATTCATATATCTCGCGGTCAGTTAAGCCTACAATAGGTGAGCGCAGTACACCCACCAATGCAATCAGATCGTGAGGATTCTCGATTATGCGCAGGAGGTTTATAAAATCGAGGATTTCCTGGGTGGTATAGAAGTATTTTTCACCTTCCACGATATAAGGGATGCCGTATCTTTTGAGCGCCTCAACATAAGGCCTCACCTGCGTAAATGCCCGCAATAACAGCACAACGTCCTTGTATGCAAGCTTGCGAATCCCGTTTTCAGCCAGTGGATCTTCCATGGTTTCATGATTCACGTGTCTGATAATCCATCGTGCAATCCACTCTGCCTCTGCCTCCCTTGCCTCATCTGCCTTGAGTTCTTCGCCTTCCTTATCAGAAACCAGGACCAGCTCAACTTTCTGGAAAGGGCGTCTCTTAAGTCTATTCGCATGGATAGGAATATAGTGTGGTTGTAAGCCCGGCTGTTCCACCATGATTCTTCCGTCAAACAGCTGGTTTATCACCTCGATAATACCGGAATGACTCCTGAAATTTTCTTGTAATTTCAACGGCTCGTCCTGTCCGCACACCTGTTTAACCACATATTCATAAGCCTCAATATCCGCCCTGCGGAAGGCATAAATGGACTGCTTGGGATCACCTACAATAAAGAGTTTTCCCTGCTCAAGAATTACCTTTCGAGCATTTGTGTTGTAATGTTCCAATGCCTCAGAGAGAAAAAGGACGATTTCATATTGGATAGGATCGGTATCCTGAAACTCATCGACAAGCATCGTTCGGAAATCGTTTTTCAGTTTTTCGCGAATATAACGGTACTCTTTCTTTTGCAGTAAATCCCTGGTAAGGGTAAGCAGTCCGTCAAAAGAGACATATCCCTGCGACAGATACGTTTGCCGGAAGGCCTTTGCAAACGGAAGGATAAGGTCAATCGTGACCGTAATAAAGGCATCATCAACGTTTTTTAATTTCTTTAATACGGCATGACACTCTTTTGCAAGTTCCTGTGCGGTTACAAACCCTTCGTCCGTCCAACCGGTCTTTGCTTCAGAAGGTTTTTTATCGAGATCGTACTCTAACGTATGCAGATACCCGATACCCTGCTTTTTTATTGCATTCAGAATTTTCGATAGTTCCTGTAATTGCGAGAGGAGTTTGTTATTGGGCTTTTCACAGTATGGAACAATCTTGATAATTCCATGAGAAATGGAATCGATCAGAGCTTGGACTTTGTATGCATTGTCTATTTCTGACAAAAGGGTATCCAGAGGAATAGAAAACTCTGACATTTTCTTTGTCAGGTCTTTGAGATATGCAAGGTCTAATCGTCTCAATATCTCCTTCCAGCGATGCGCGTTAGGAGAAGTTAGTGCAAGTTCTTTCTCGACCCATGTATTCCATTCTTTATCAAAGAGTTCCTCAAATGCATCGCCTTCATCCACAGTAAATCCAGGCACTACCCCTGATTCGATGGGATAGAGACGTAATATATAGGCTGCAAAGCTATGAATCGTCCCGATAAGGGCATTGTCCATATCCTCCAGAGACTTCCTTGCACGGCGTTCAATCTCGGCATGAGTTGTTTGATACGTATCGCGGATATGCGCAAGAAATTTCTCTCTCTTTCTCTGTTCTTCTGATGGGGCATTTCCATTAATGACAGCAACAATCTTTTCCAGCTCCCCCATCAGCCTCACCTTCATATCGCTGGCAGCCTTTTCCGTAAAGGTCATGGCCACAATCCTGAGGATGGGACTCTCTTCTTTTTGAAACCTCTTATGACCCAAAAGCAGGTGCAACATCCGATTCACCAGGAGCGTGGTCTTACCCGTGCCAGCCCCGGCGATCACAACGATATTTCTGTCCAGTTCGGATACGGCAATTTCTCGTATTTCGTTATCGATAGGTTTTTGCATGATGAAAAACAAAAGGCAGGTTATTGGAATAAAAAACGAAATGAATACATCAAATTATGGGTAAGGATAGCTTAAATCTTTCTCTGCGTCCTCAGCGTACTCTGCGGTGAACTACGTCTCTTTGCGGCTTCGTGTCTTTGTGTGATTACAAAAGTTTGAAATTTCTGAACACGAAAAGAGATTCTTCGCTTCGCTCAGAATGACAAATCTTCATGCCCTTTTGTGAGCCTTTGATTCATGGGTTGAGTAAGGTTGGGTTTAAATTAGGCCCTCGGCTACTTTCCCCCCATAATCCCCCCGTTTACGGGGGGATTATGGGGGGGGGGTAATTGAAATTCCTACACATGAACGTAAGTGAAACCCAACATCAACCTACGTCCCGTTATTACATTATTTTGCCGGCATGAGAAACAATACAGAAATTTATTCCTCTCTTTTTTACTCAGTTTTCTATTTGTGAGAAGCTGTTTTATCATCCCTTCTTCCAACGACTATACACAGGACAATAAAACCCAGCATAACGGTAATGAATGCGATATATGCCGCAATCAACATCTTTCCATAGATCCCGCCCATTTCATACTCCTACATCATGTCTACATATTTTTTTTGCAGCCACCCTCTCCTCACATCACTGCTTATCTTTTCACCGGGGCTTGCATCCGAACCCTTATCCTGCTTTACTCCTACCTTGACATAAACCCGGTACCAATCGTCTTTTTCACCTTCAATCAAGCATTCCGAGCCATTGTGTATTTCAAATTTCGGTTCATACTCTTCCCCGGGCCCATAGCGCACTTCGCATTTTGAAGTAACAATCACGCCACGGCTCACACCTTGTTCAAGATAGATTTTAATACCGAGAGATACCACTGCAACAAACAGGGCGGAAGAAAAACCGATGAAGACCCTTCTAAACCACGCATATTTACGGATATTCGAAACAAATAACACGATCATCAATGCAACGTACAGCGACACTGCGACTATCGATAATTCATTCCGGTTTAATAAAAACAACCAAAAGAATATCCGCTTCACCACAACGGGAATTTCCGTTGACAATTCTTTGTCTTCTGTAACGCCTTTTACCAATCTCAGGTTTGCATTGAGATCTGCATTTCTCGGCATGAACCGCGCTGCCCTTCGATAGTTTACAATCGCCTTTCCCAATTCTCCGCGGCGATAATAGGTATTTCCGAGATTATAATAGACTTGCCCGTTTTTGAATCCGCCGGCCAGTATTGCCTCATATTGCACTGTTGCTTCTCTGAGATGCTGGTCTGCTTCTGCGGTGTTTTTTGAGGCAATCAGCTTCATTGCCTGCAGATAGTTTTCATTCGCATCAGCGAATAATTTCACCGCCTCATCCTTTGGTATTTTGGATTTTGGATTTCGGATTTCGGATTTCGGCGATTCGCAATGTGCATTCGGTATTCCGAAGTTTAGACAGGGAATGAGCAATAAGTAGAGAACCCATAAACGTATCTTCATGACAATTGTCTCTCCATTTTTGTAATGAGTTCTTCAGCGAGTTTTAAGGCGTGCTCCATCTCGTCCAATGTCCCGCTTTCTTGTGAGAATCGCCGGTGATCAAAATCAGTCAGAAGGCGGGAAACCTCTCCTCTGATATCATCTCCAACCCCGCGCTGTTTTAACAGGTCGGCTACTTTATCTTCGGTAGCGCTTGCCGGAGTGACATTAAATTTATCCGCCAGGTAATCGGACATTGCCCTGGAAAGACAAGCATAAAATTCTCCGGGCTGATTCTGACGAAGCACGGTTCGCGCCCCTTCCAGTCTTTTTTTTGCCACCGCATGCGCCCGTCTTGCCCTGGCATACCCAATATCAGAAGCCAATCTTTCTTTGTGCCGGCTTAACAAAAAGGAGGCAATAACTGCAACGGCAGGGAGAAAAAGACACCCAATGATGAATGGATTGCGGTATATATCATTTCCCTGATTTCGCAGTGCGGACAGATTCGTCATAATAGGGAGGATGTCTTCCGTTAATAGCTGCACCTGTTGTTTCATCGGCAACGTTTTATCGTGAGAAAGCGTCAACTGAATTGGTACTTCGTGTTCTCCGGCCTCTACCGTAATGGGAATCGGCTCTTTGGTAATCGTCTTATATTGCCCTGCACGCGGGTCGAAAAAGCTGAATACAATTGCGGGGGTAAATTTCAGTTCCGGCTTTTGAGGCTCAATGACCTTACTAAACACTTTTCTGCCCCGTATCACATCTTCCCTGCTCGTAATTTGTGTGTTAGATTCGGCCGGATACAGTTTAAAATCGCTTTCCTTGTCTACGGCGAGCACCGGTTCATGAATTGTCTGGATATTCCCTTCGCCGTATACCGACATGGAAAGGGTGATCGGGTCGCCGACCTTTACGCGCTGTGCCTGTGTGGACACTTCCATATTAAAGGTACCTACCGCGCCTTTAAACTCTTTAGGTTTCCCTTGCTCAGGCAAGGGTTTCACCCTGAGGGTGATCGATTCTGTTGCCCTTTCAACGGGATATCGTTTCTGGTCCCTCCCGAAAAAGTCATCGAAGAAGGCATCGCCAAATAAACTATCGGAAGGAGCATTTCGGCCTCTCCGCTGTTGCACAATCAAATTACATTTCACTTTGGCCGGCGATACCGTTAGTTCGCCTGACACCATCGGAAAAAGCGCCGTACGCAGTTCGAGGACGTTATATATGATTCCGTCCCTGATTTCCTCATATTGTCTCTGGTCGCCAAGTTTCTCTTCCATGAAATTTTTGGTAGACGGCGCGTCATAATCGATATCACCAACCGGCAATCCTTTTTGAAAATAGAATGTAAAGGATAGGATGACCTGTTCATAGACATATGCCTCATTTTTATCCACGCTCAATTCAACAAAGACAAGCTTTTCCAGGTTAGGAGCCTGCGAGGCAGATTGACGAGGCGCATCAACCACTTCCACGGATAATGGTTGAGAAGAATACTTTTCCCCTTTGTATTCCACCACGGATGGGCCAATCGTAAATTTGCCTTTTGCAGTAGGCTGCAACGCATAGGTATACGCTTTACTGACCGCGACCTCTCCATTAATAATCCGTGTCTGTGCAGAGATGCTTGGGCCATACAGGAGGGTAAATCCCTCAATGGTGGGAAATGACGGGTGTGCGGTGTCCTGTGTGCCATGGATAGTCAATGTCAATTCCAGCCGATCCTGTAAGGTCAGGATATTTTGATCGACGGTTGCCGTTAAACGAATATCCCGCGCGAATATTTTCCCCATGCATCCGAAGAATATCATGGCAGATATGACCATACAAAAATAGACGTTATATACTCTCATCATAAAAACCTTTTTGAAACAAATCACCAATCCTTTTCAACGGACTTATGTTGCAGACGTTGTTTATCCCGCATCAACTGTCTTGTCTCTTTTTCGGCGTGATCTAACGCATCAAGAAGCCGCTCGGCTTCTTCTTTTGACATTTGCCTCTGTCCATGAGGTTGCTGCGGCTGAGGCTGTTCTGAATGCTGGCTTTCCTGTTTATCCTTTTCTTGTTCATCCTTTTCTTGTTTATCTTTATCCGGTTGCTCCTGGCTACGCTCTTTTTTCTGCTCATCGCTTTTCGGGGTGGGTTCCGGCGTGGGTTCCTGTTTATCATTTTGTGGTTCTTGTTTTTCTTTCTCTTCGTCCTTGTCTTCTTTAGGGCGTTGATCTTCCTTTTTGTCCTCGTTCTCTTGCTTTTGCTGTTGTTCGTTCTGCTCCTGATTCTGCTGCTTCTGTTGGTTCTCTTTCATCTTTCGTTCGACGTATTCGTAGTTATATCGGGCATCGTTTTTCAGGGTATCGATCGCCGGATCATCCGAGGATTCTATCTCGTCGGCATAATCCACTGCCTTCTTATAGCATTCCATAGACTCCTTCATCTTCCCCTGCCGGTACAGGGTATTACCCATATTGAAGCTTGCTTTCGCTTTCAGCTCCGGGTCGTCTGATTTTACGACCTTCTCAAACAATTGGGCAGCCTCATCGTATTTTTTTCTCTGGTATTGGGTATCGGCGATATTAAAGTCCAGTTGGGTGGTTTGAGGAGAGTTTATCTGTGCATTCACATATTTATCCAGGGCATCTTCGTACGCACCACGATGGTACAGCTCATTTCCTTCTCTTACCTTGTCAGCCATAGGGTCTATCCATCCTATGGAAACCAATCCAAGGAATACCGTCACGAAAAAACCGAATTTGCACATCTTACCTTTTTTGTTAACCATACCCGTCAGCTACTTAACGAAACCTCGCACTCGTTACCTTTCTCCTATCCAACAAAAAACCCTCCAGGGTGATAAGAACCATTGCAAATAAAAGAGGAATTTGATATCGGTTCACGTACCTTTTCACCCGTTGGGTTTTATAGATAGACTCCTCTATTGCAGCGATACTATCCCGGTAAATCTTTTCTAACCCCCACCTGGTATCGTATGCCGGCGTATACAGCCCACCGGTCTCCAGGGCAATTTTGTTTAAGGTAATTTCATCCAGTCTTGACTTAACAACCTGACCTTGCCTGTCTTTCAGTAATCTCTCCTGGCCACTTTCATCCTTGATCCTGATATAGGAACCGTCCTTCTTTCCCACCCCCACCGTGTAAATAACAATGCCCTGCTCTTTGGCGGCAGCGGCTGCTTTCAACGGATCGTCGTCGTGACTCTCTCCGTCGGTAATCAGGATCATAGCCTTGTGATTTTTTGAATTTGCTTCAAACGCAGCAATTCCTTTTCTGATCGCCTCCGACAAGGCAGTGCCCCCCAGCGGAATGATATTCGTATTTACGTCATGCAAGAAGAGGCGAAAAGCTCCATAATCAGACGTTAGCGGACAGTAAGGAAATGCTGAGCCTGCAAATACGACGAGGCCGATCCGGTCCCCCTCCAGGACGTTCAGCAAATCTTCAATCTCCCTTTTTGCCAGTTCCAGCCGATTGGGTTTCACATCATCAGCCAGCATGCTTCGCGAAGTGTCCACGGCAATGACAATATCAATCCCCTTTTTCTCAACTTCTTCCCAATGGTAACCCCACTTGGGCTCAATCAGTGCAACAATTAAAAAAAGGATGCCAACAATCACGAGCGTAGCCTTAAGCCACAGTCTTTTCTTGTTAACGAAGAGACCAGCCTTCTGTAATAGTTCGAGACTTGCAAAGGTATTGAGATCACGCATCTTCTTTTTGAAAAGAAAAAGGTATCCAAGACTCAATACCGGAATAATGGCAAGCAGGTAAAGGTAACTAAGATTCCCGTATTTCATATTCGCAATAGAGGACGCAGACAAAAGAGACTTGTAAAAATTTAAACGACACTTGTCGCTTTCTCTGTACTATCTCTTGCTATCACTGTCTGAATTAGGCTGCCTTCGGCAACGACTTTAAATCTCCCCTCATTGGTAGGACAAGCGTCCCCGCTTGTCATTATGATGTCAACCGGGACGGTTGACCTACCATAGGAGACTTGGGTGTGTTACGATCGAACACACCCCTTAATCCCCTCTTTCTAGAGGGGAAAATATCTGTTTGAAAATCCTTAACATTAAATTAGGCCTTTGGCTACTTTCCCCCCCCTGTTTCCCCCCGTTTACGGGGGATTATGGGGGGTAATTGAAATTCCTATACATTTTAGATTATGGTGGGGCTTAAAAGACAAAAAACCGATAGCTTTTTACCCACCCCTCAATCCCCTCCCAAGAGGGGACTTCTCAAATTCCCCTCTTGAGAGGGGTAGGGGGTGTGTTTATTCATAGCATAACTGAAAAAGATTGAAATTCCTGTATATTTAATTAAGGTATTTTTCTTAATTTTGTTTTCTTTAAACCTAATTCGATTAATAACAATCCAAGGGCCGGCAATAAAAAATAATGAAACAATTCATTGTATTCCGTATACTGTGTTACCTCTGTTTCTGTTTTTTCAAGTTTATCGATCTGACTATAAATTTCTTTCAATGATTCGGTATCGGTTGCCCGGTAATACTTGCCGTCGGTAATCTTTGCAATTTCTCTCAGGGCATCGTCGTCAATATCAATCTTCACCTGTTTCATTACCCTGTTCCCAAATATATCCATCGCCGGATATGGAGCAAGCCCCTTCGTACCGGCGCCTATCGTATAAATCTTAATTCCAAAGGTCCTGGCTATTTCTGCAGCGGTAAAGGGATCAATTTCACCTGCGTTGTTTCTCCCGTCTGTCAAAAGGATAATTACCTTGCTCTTCGCCTTCGTATCTTTCAGCCGTTCAATGGATGAACCAAGTGCAGAACCAATAGCAGTGCCGTCTTCAACCATCCCGATCTCCACCTTTTCCAGAAGTTGCAACAACATACCGTAATCGAGTGTCATCGGGCACTGGGTATATGGCCGTCCGGCAAAAACAACCAGACCAATACGGTCATTCGTGCGTTTCATAATGAAATCTTTCACCACTGGCTTAACGACATGAAGCCGGTTATATCGCTGGCCACCGATTTCAAAATCCTCTGCCAACATGCTCCCGGACACGTCCACGGCAAGGACAATATCAATCCCTTCTGTCGTTACCTTCGTTTGTTCGTTTCCGTACTGAGGTCGTGCCAAGGCAATCACAAGCAGGATAATAGCCGTAGATCTGAGGACAATGAGTATGTGTCGGTACCTCTGGGAAAATGAGGGTTTTATCTTTTTTAACGCACCCAGAGAAGGAAAGACAACCTGATTGGTACCCTTGCTTCGAAAGTAAATATAGATTAAGGGTGGAACAACAATAATAAATAACAGTACGAAAGGGTCACGAAAGATCATTGATACTTATAGCATATGAAAAGAAATCTGTACTTGCTCCCCTTTTGAGATGGCATTCCAGATATCTGTTTCCGGAATTTCCTTATCGATGAGCACATCTACAAGAGCCTGGAGCGCTTCATTGGCCGACTTGAGAAGGTCTTCCGCCCCTGTTTCATAAGTAAAATACCGGTTGAGATTCATCACTGCCTGCTTGTATATTTGTGCTCCCGCAAGCTCTTTCCTGAATCCCATATCCACCTCATATTCCATGTAAATGCCCTTATTGACATAACTCAACCTGACAGTGGCCTTATCACTCTCTATACGAAAAAAACGAATTTCATGTTCTCTTGAGAGGATTTCTTTAATCTCCGGAGTGCCATAGATATCCCATAAAGTCTGTAAATTCCTTTTAAGCCTTGCAGCTTCTTCATCCGAAACCTTGCGCACGGGTGCTGATGATTTTTTACCAGCCTTACCCCCCAAACCTTTTTCATGACTTAAATATTCATCCAAAAATTTTTCTGGCGCTTTTACCATTTTTCTTTCCCTTTTAAAAAAGGTTTACCATACTGAGAACAATGTATTTCCAAACCACACCAGCGAAAAATGATCATCTTTGGTTATTATACGCAACCGATAAACTTTCAACCTGCAACAATCAATAATTTTTATGCAGGAACCACCTCCTTTTCTTCCAAACGTTCTCTTGTCTCATCGATTAATCGTTTTGCTGCATCATAGGTTTCCTGAATTTCTATCTTAGATGGACCGTACGTTGCGTATTTTACCATATCGCACTGCTCAAGAAAATCATGAATCAATCGTTTGTGGGTATCGTCCAATTTGTTGGTATGCGCCATTTCTGCCAGAAATTCCTCTGTTGTGCGCTCAGGCGCCAATAAACCAAACCGATTTTCTATATAATGTCGCACGATACCGGTTAAGCGGTAATAATATTCTTTAATAAGTCCTCTTGTTATCAGATCCTCTTTTAATAACCCTTCCAGCAATTCGTAGGCAATTTCATGAGGCAATCGTATCTTAAATTCACCTTCCTGCCCTTTTTCTCTTTTCTTCCGCTTTTTGATTAGCCAGGCGATAATTCCCGACATTAAAATTACTGCGCATACACCACCGATCCACGGAAACAACCTCTTGAAACTAACAGGCACGCTACCCGGTGGGATAATGTCCTTTATATCGCCGGCAATTTCTCCTTCCTGCAAAACTCCCTTGACATCAATAGGTATCTCATGGGTAATAATTTCTCCCTCGCCTTGTATACCTCCATATTTTATTTTTAATGACGGAATCGTTTGGCTGCCAATTTCATATGAACTCAGCACATAGTAGCATTCGACCGTTGAGCGGCCGCCTTTTTCTCTTTTTGGTCCTTCAGCAATTCCCGTTTTTTTTACCGCAAATACCCCAAGCTGCTGATCTAATTCAGGAAACTGTACAACCATGCCGTCCTTATACGTTACACGAATTCCAAATTTTAGCTTATCGCCAATCGTTATTTCATTTCTATCAACATGTGCGGTTGCTTCGATTGGTAGTACGCGTTCTGTATCCCGATTCTCCAACGCAAAGACGCCATTTTTCCTTTCACCTAGTGTATAGACTACCACGGCCAAAAGCAATAGGATATTTGGCAATGAGCGGTACCTTTTTATAACCATTTTCAACCAAACCATGGCAATTAATATCTCTTTTCCCTTAACCTGAAGAAACGGACAATCGGTTCAACATAATGCCGGTCGGTACCGATGACAATCTCGTCGACGCCCATTGACCGAAACAATCTTGACCTTTCCTGTTTTTGTCTGGCATGGAGCGCGCCAAATTCCTTTCGTGCCAGCGGATTTGCCGTATCCACCAGGAGTATCTCATCTGACTCAGCATCTCTCAATTCAATAAAACCCACGTTCGGCAATTCCTGTTCCCGGGGATCAACAATAGGAATCGCAATCACATCGTGCCTCTTATTTGCAATGCGAAGTGCATGCGCATAATCATTTGCTATAAAATCTGAGACCACAAAACAAATCGCACGCCGGGTGGAAATCTTGTCCATATATTCCAGCGCAACAGAAATATTTGTCCTTTTCCCCGCAGGCTCTGCGCACAAAAGTTCCCGGATGACCCGCAATACATGTTTCGTCCCCTTTTTGGGGGGAATAAATTTTTCAATTCTATCCGTAAACACAATCATGCCCACTTTGTCATTATTCTTTATGGCAGAAAATGCAAGCAGGGCACAGACCTCGATAGCAACTTCATTCTTCAATTGCCTGACCGACCCAAAGTTTCCGGAAGCGCTTACGTCCACAAGGAGCATCACCGTTAATTCCCGTTCTTCTACATAGCGCTTAATAAAGGGACGACCCATGCGTGCCGTTACATTCCAGTCGATCGTCCTGATTTCATCTCCTGGTTGATATTCCCTCACCTCATCAAACTCCATCCCCCTCCCCTTGAAAACACTGTGATACTCACCAATAAACGCCTCATTGACAAGGCGGCGGGTATGAATCTCTATCTGCTGAATTTTTTTCAGGATGTCTTTCGTAATCATAAGAACCGACTATAGCTCTGTCGTGTCAGCTGGATCATTTCATTAACGCTCTAAACCGCTTGATCTGCTACTTCATGGAACCTCTACCGTATCAAATATCTTTTGCACAATATCTTCGGCGCGCATGTCCTCCGCTTCTGCCTCATACGTGATAATTACCCGATGACGAAGCACATCCATCCCTATCGATTTTACATCCTGAGGCGTGACAAACCCCCTGCCCTTGATAAAGGCGTGCGCCTTGGCAGCAAGGGTAAGAAAGATCGTGGCGCGCGGAGACGCGCCGTATTCGATGAATTCTTCCAGCTTCAGATTATACGCCTTTGGATCCCTTGATGCGAATACAATATCAATAATATAATCCTTGATTTTATCATCGATATAAATTTCATCAACGATGGCGCGCAAACGCAGGATGTCCGCAGGAGAGATAACGGGGGTCACCTTGAAATCTTGCCTGGTCAATGCCATACGATCCAGAATCTCCCGTTCTTCCTTTTTGTCAGGATACGTGATGTGTAATTTTAGCATAAACCGGTCTACCTGCGCCTCAGGCAAAGGATAGGTGCCTTCATGCTCGATAGGATTTTGGGTAGCCAGCACGAGAAACGGATCCTCTAATTTAAATGTCTGATCCCCTATGGTAACCTGTCTGTCCTGCATCGCCTCCAGGAGTGCGCTTTGCACCTTAGCGGGAGCACGGTTGATCTCATCGGCAAGAACAATATTGGTAAAAATGGGACCTTTACGCACGGTAAAATCGCCGTTCTTGGGATTATAAATAAGGGTGCCAATAAGATCGGCCGGGAGTAAATCCGGCGTAAACTGGATCCTCTGAAACCCGGCTTGCATTGCCCTGGCAAGGGTCATAACAGACATGGTTTTCGCAAGTCCCGGTACACCTTCTAATAATACATGGCCGTTAGAGAGAATGCCAATGAGCAATCTTTCTATTAAATATTTCTGGCCCACAATCACTTTCCCAACCTCATACATCAGGGTATTCACAAAATCACTTTCACGCTTCACCCTTTCAGTAATCTTTTTAACGTCTGATTCCATCACTCCCTCCACGACAATTGTTCAGTTAATTACTCAAATTAGGTATCTTATATACGAAAGTCCCCACATGCTTATCATCAAAAAATACCCTGCCTGACAGGTGTTATCGAGACCAACATTTTTATTACCTATTTTTTTGTTTAACAGCAAACAGCTCTAAATTTGTTCCATTTGCATAAATTAGATCGTTTCGTTACGTGCGAAGCAATCTTCAACTTTAAAATTCCTTGTATGTTAAAATAGCGGACGCCAAATATTGCTGCACAAACGGCTAAATATTATATAGCAAATTTTCTGAATTTAAAATACTCATTTCAGAAATTCTGCCGGGAAGGAAAGTCCTTGACACCGTATGCAAGAGATGCTACGATTTTTTTTGATCAGAACCATCTGAAAGCTCTTGTTATCATGATGCCGTTTTGGATAGACAACATAAAGAGCTTTCATTCATTAAATTTTTGTAAAATAATAAAAATCCTTGCCGGTTCTCATCAGAAAAAGCATCGGATGCCTGGGGTTATTTTCAGAATACCGGATAAATAAACCTTGTCAAAAGCTATTCCCGTTGTTTCGATCATTGGCAAACAAAATACCGGCAAGACGACCCTCATTGAGATTCTTATACCTTTATTAAAGAAGAAGGGATATCGGGTCGGAACCATTAAATATAATATCCCCTCCTTTCTCATTGATTACGAAGGGAAGGACACACACCGGCACTATGAGGCGGGGGCAGACGTAGTTTCTATATCATCGCCGGAAAAACTGGCGATTGTAAAAAGGATGAACGGAAAATCACCGCCGATAAAAACTCTTATTGAAAGTAATTACCGTGAGGTTGATATCAT
Organism: Candidatus Brocadia sp. WS118; assembly: GCA_007618135.1. Lineage (GTDB taxonomy): Bacteria > Planctomycetota > Brocadiia > Brocadiales > Brocadiaceae > Brocadia. The sequence continues at coordinate 47,906 of PHFX01000154.1, forward strand.
ACTTGTTGAAGGGTACAGGCATTGGAATTACCCTTCTATTGAAATCCAAAATAACCACCCGTACGCAAAACCAAAAAACAGACCATGTAAACACCGTTTGAGGATTACCAGTACTACAAAAATACCGTCTCATATACCTACTTTCACCCACGATGATTTAGATAATGTTATTCATTTCATAGAATCCATGATAAAGTAAACCCGACAGGAGGTGATACAAAGGCCAGAAAAAGACCGAGAATGTGTGTTACAATAACATACTTTTTAACAAAACGTACGTTTCGTAAGAGTTATATATTCGGATACTTTTTAAGAGGAGGAAATTTCGTTGAAAAAGATCTTAACTTATTGCGCAATTCCCATTGTAACGATGTTTGGTGCATATTTAGGTTACCCCGGTTTTACGGCACATGCCGGTGACGTAAAAAAGATTTACAAGGACACCTGTGAACTCTGCCATGGCGCGGACGGGAAAGGCAGTGAAGCAGGGAAGCAATTTCAAGTGCCAGACTTCACAAATCCGGAATACCAGAAGTCGAGAACTGATGCAGATATGAAAAAATCAATGACTGAAGGCACCAAAAACCCAAATTATGTAAAACTCTCTGACCTTGGAGTTGATGCTGCGGATCTTGAACCACTCATCAAGTTGGTCCGGGAATTTGGTGGTAAGTAAATAATTTAATCTGCATACAGGATTTATTTGAATTAGGCCTTCGGCGACTTTCCCCCCTGTTTCCCCCCGTAAACGGGGGGATTATGGGGGGTGATTGAAATTCTTATACATCAAACAGTATAAGGGTAGGACGTCCCATGTCCTACCCTTTTCTTTTCAGCGCCTATGAAGAAGGATATTATTGCCATCGACGGTTCCTTTGGCGAGGGCGGAGGACAAATCCTGCGCACGGCCCTTTCGCTGTCTGCCATTACCCAAAAACCTTTTGAAATATATAAGATACGGGCGAATAGAAAAACGCCAGGACTCAGTCATCAGCACCTGCAATCAGTCAATGCCACTGCCAGCATCTGCAACGCGGAAGTGATGGGGAACCGGTTGCGGTCCACCGGTCTCAAATTTTTCCCTGGGGAGATACAAGCCGGCGACTATCATTTTGATATTAGGACGGCAGGCTCTGTTTCGCTCGTTTTACAGACCATATTTTATCCACTCAGTCTGGCGAATAAACCTTCTTCGATTGCCATTACGGGAGGCACACACGTCAGTCACAGTCCCTGTGTAGATTACCTCACGCAACAGTGGCTGTACTTTCTCAAGAAAATTGGCTTTATTGCTGAGATACAAACCCTGCGGGCAGGATTCTATCCGCGAGGTGGAGGTGAGGTCATCGTCACAATAGATCCAAAATGCCCGCAACATCCGGTACGCCTGGAAAACAGAGGAAAACTCCTCATGGTACATGGGTTATCCACGGTAAGCAATCTAGATAGTAAGATTGCCCAGCGACAGCAAACCCAGGCAAAGAAGAACTTTTTAGAGCGAAACATTCCTCACGAAATAGGCATTGCAGAAATACCGGCAGCCGGAAAGGGTACGATGCTGCTTCTTGTGGGACAATTTGAGCAAAGCCAATGCTGCTATTTTAGTCTGGGTGCCATTGGCAAGCGCGCAGAAACCGTTGCAGACGAGGCTTGCAATCAGTTCTTCTCCTTTCTTGAAACCACAGGCGTCATCGATGAGTACCTGGCAGACCAACTCATCATTCCCCTTGCCCTTACCAAAGAGATGTCACACTATATCACCCCGAGAATTACCCAACATCTGCTTACCAATATTGAAATTGTAAAATTGTTCTTGCCGGTAACGGTCGAAGTTGTTGGGAATCTGGCTGAAGAAGGAGTGATAAAAATAACGAGTCCTCGTTAAGGGAGATTTTTTACCTTTTATATCCGAACCGGTATCAACGCTGCCACTGATTCGATAGTCTTTCTAAAAGGTGTATTCCGGACATATCTCCATTTTTCATCTACCAGCCCGTGCTCCGGTGAGGTAATATTGTTGATCAGGGGAAATCCTTTAAACCCTTTTTTGAAGGTAATCGCCCGCGCCCTGCAACCTGCCTCACCCATGGGGATGATATCGGTAACAAAATCCACCAATACCTGCGCGTCATCAAAGACCTCTGTCGTTATTTCCTGTCCTTTCTTATAATTACCTATGGTTGCATCGGGGACTACTTCTGCAAGATTGATGCAGGCAAATACCGCATCTTCACCCACATGGATAGCGCTTCTTGGTATACCCACTACGATATCTTTAAAGAGGGCATCCACAAATATCTTCTTAAAGAAATGCTTTGTGGCTTCTAATGCGTTGGCTGGGCGTTTTTCACCGTTTGGGGCATAGGTACCTAACGTCATTCCCTCCGCCATATCTTTGAAAAAACTCACCACCGTGCCCCCTAACCCAACCTTTTTTCCTTCCTGAATAAGACCGTCTTTATCAATATATTTAAATGTTGCACCAGGACCCATATCCTTAAAGACATTCATGATATTTTCTCCGGCATCCTTTAAATCTTTCCCAACTCTTACTGTAAATTGCGATTGGTCCTCGCGACAATCTACTCCTTTCGCACCTTTTTTCAGGTCAAAGGAATCTCCCCCAGGGTTTGACAACAGCTGGTCCTCTTTATATTTCTGAAACTGATTTTTCAATGATAAGGGTTGCACATTGTTCTTTCCCTCTGCATAGGTTACTGATGTCTCAAACGTACTACGTTCAATCAGAGATAATGCCCCCCCATCTATCCTGGTGGTAATGGTATCAAAGCGATGTGCATTATCTACCCCCTGATCGTGCCTCTTTAATTCATCATAGATCACTTCCCGAAAAGAAGAAGTTTCCCTGCTACTATAAGCCCCAAATTGAACATCAAAATCTATCTGCTTACCAATCTTTGATGCCTTTGAAGTTTCTATCATGAACGTTCTTTCAGAAAAATAGTTATTAGTTTCTTACGCTTATCAAGGTATGCAGCAAACTATGTACCTTCATAACTCATTTTAGCTCCATTGCGCATGAAAAAATTTATGTAGCTCTAACTCTTATTAATTATGAGACGTCAGGATACTATTCAGATGAGCTTTGCTATAAGGCGTAGAAGGATGAAATCTGACACGAGGAATCTATTTCCGGCTTCATAATTCCCCATCGGAAATTTTTTCCTGCTATTCTAAGTATTCCTTAGACAACGACTCTTGTAACCGCAGTCTTTAACCTGCGGCTGCCAGTTTTGAGATTTCTTAGCCATCAAGTTATTACCATTTTTAGAAATTCGTCTTTCATTTCTGAAAAATTTTTTTATACTGGAGTATATGAAAATTGAACTGAGCAGCATGTGTTTTCGTCAGGACGATATTCCAGCAAAGGCGGATCGATGCAGAGATGTCATTGAATCACAAGGTTTTGAATTTGGCATTCAGTTGCATAATTCTATTTCGGAGAACTTGTACAATAAAATCAAAGACCTCGATGTTGCGTTTACTATTCACGCCCCGGTACTCTCAGACTATTTTATCAATCTGGCAAATAACGATTTTCAACCTGCCCTGGCGGCATTTGAAAACACGGCGCATGTAATGCAGTCTCTGAAGTGTACGGTGGTATTATTTCACGGGTTTTTTATGACGTCAAAACCGATCAAAAACGATCCTAATAACTACAACAAGGTATTGCGGGAAGCTATTGACAGTAAATACCGCCTCCATGATACACGGGTCATGGATCCAAAATTCCTGGAGACGGAAGAGTTCAAAAAGTATCAAAACACCATGAAAACCCATATGAAACAGTTGCGGGAAAGGTATCCATACTACACCCTTTGCATGGAAAACGATTTTCCCGGCATAGGAAATGGCAACCAGACACCAGAACATATGATGTACCTCGATTGCCCAATCTGGCTTGATACCGGTCATCTCTGGGCATCCGCCATTTTAAATAAGTTCGATTTTTACCAGGGGCTGGAATCGCTTTGTAAAAACTGCCAGATAATTGGTGTCCATTTGAATACCAACAGAACCCCGCTCAACTGGAATCTGAAATACCCGGACGGCGACACGCACTCGCATTTCTCTAAAAAATACGACATGAATATGGACAAAATTATTTCGATTCTGAAAAAGAACCATATCAGCCACTTTACCATTGAAATCATAGATGGAGATGTGGAAGATATAAACTTTCTGATCGAAACGCATCAATCAATCAGTCAATAAGCTTGACAAAATAAAAATTATTTGTATGATTTTGTACTTATAACCGTAATGAACTTATTGTTTTCTCTTTTACACCTTTGATTATTGCGGAGCAAGTATCCACGGATCTTGAATTTTTACCTTGAAACCTTTTCATAAAATCCTGATTGCTTCGGCGATCGCTACTTTTACCTTTTTAGTTATTATGGGACCCCTGACATACAGAACCCTTGTTCCCTCATTTCGAAACGAGTTCATTAACCATTTAATTTCCGTCCGTGAAATTAAAAAATTGCAAATTCATAATTTTTTCCACGAGAGATACGGGGATGTCCATGTCCTGTCGAAAAATCCCATCGTTGTTCAAAGTCTGCCACGGTTCTCAAATGCCTTTAAGTCAGGCGGTTTAGATGACTCTGAATACAAACAAGTAGACACCTATTTTGGACCTCTGCTTGAACATTTCCTCAGACAATATGGATATAATAACATATTCTTAATAGATACCGACGGGAATGTCGTCTTCGGAGTGAGAAGAGACGAATATATCGGGACTAATTTATATAGCGGAGATTACAGTTCATTTACTATTGGTGAGGTATTTAAGGAAGGGTTAAACAATGTAAAATTCTCTGATTTAACGTGGTGCGAAGAGACAAAAGATTTTATACTCTTAGGCGCCGCACCGGTATATGACGTTACCAATAAGCTTCTGGGTGTCGTTGTTGCAGAAACTCCCTACTCTTCTATTGATATCTTCATATCCCAGAAGGATGGACTGGGAGAGACCGGGGAGATTTACATCGTAGGTGATGACTATTTTATGCGATCGAAATCGAGATTTTTGACCCAAAATACTATTCTAAAACTCGAAATCAATACCGAAGGTGTAAAAGATGCACTGCGTGGAAACACCGACGTGAGAATCGTAAAGGACTATCGAAATATCCCGGTACTCAGCGCCTATACACCGCTCGATAACCTGAAAGATGTTACCTGGGTACTCTTGGTAAAGATTGATGTGAAAGAGGCATTTTACCCTATCCTCGTCCTTAAAACTGATTTGATTATTATTGGTGCTGTTATTGGAAGCATTACGGGTATCTATATTTATTTTATCATCAGAAGACGTGCAAAAAATAATCCTTTAATATATTCATAGGATAGAGATAAAGGGGATATTCACGAAATTGAACTACTTCATTGTAGGAAAGTTTGCTATGAGCTGAATCTATCTCTTTCTTTTTCGCTTGAAGTTCCCCACCTATATGAGCCAGATTTAATGTATTCAATTCTCCGACCCGAATAAAACAACGTCTTTTTTCGTCACGGTTACAAGCTGCCATCGTCTTCAGCAGTCTCCGTTTTTCTTTAACCCGACTGACAAATTCCTCATCATTACAGCTCTCTCCCGATGCATACCGCTCCGGATTATAGCTCATATCCTTCAATTCGCGGTGAAGGGTTTGTACCGCACCCGCATCCACATCGAAGGCCTCCAATGGCAAAAACAGGGTAGTAGAGACGGTAACAAAAGACGGGGGATCAATACCAAAGAACTCCCTGATAATTTCATCGGTAATGGTATCGTATTTTGCCCCTCCAATCCCATGAATAAATATGTCCGAAAAGAGGAGCCGAGAAAAGATCGTTGCGGTAATTGCCCGCGGACGTAGCTTAACATGGGCATCCTTCAAATCTCTTAATTTCGGCATATTTGACCTGAAATCTTTGCTTTTTTCAAGAGCCGTGAAAACATTCGATCCGTCAGTAAGTTTTATAGACTCCCCTTCCTTCATCAGGTAACACTTTCCCCTCTTTCCCCCTGCTTTCCATATCCAAAAGGGCAGCTCAACTGCATCCCCGGCAATCTTCAGGTCGGGAAGTGGATTTGCCTTTGAACGAATCTTGTGGAGAGTACGGTATTCAGCTAATTTTTCGTTATAGATGTGAGCAAACCGTTCCGCGTCATTAATAAGATGTAACAAGAACTGATAAAAACCATCGGTATTACTCATCCAGGAAACGGGAACTTCCAGATTATCCATACCAAAGTCTGCCTCTAAGGAACACCGTGCAGCACTTAATAAACCCACCATATCGGTACAACCTGCCTGATAGCATATCTCAACGCAGTTCATGAAATCCTCAAAGGTGGACTGCATCGATTCCATCGTGGTTGTTGTCGTTTCATCCAGCAGATTTTTCTTAAAGACGTTTATAACTTCTTCCCGGAGCCGGAGTATCCTTTCAACATTATCAAAAATGATCTCTTCGTACGCAACGTCGTCCATGCCTTCCACCAATGCAATCTTCCGGATATTTGCCGGTATTTCTGACAAAACCGGCATGTGCATGAAACCCATCTTGCAGGCATCGTTGTCTACAATCATATTTATCCCAATACCGCCCATCTTTGTGGCTAAATATTGTGCAAGATGATTCTTTATCCATACCCCGGGATAATACAAAATGGGCTCGTGTCCGGTCTGGATAATTGGAATATCCTTGATTGCCTCAGAATCCAGGTTCCGCCCCTTCATGGATAACGTTTCCGGCACTCTACTCTGAGATACCTCTTTCCGGCTGCCATCCCGCACATAACGGCTCGAAGCAAGTGGATCTTTTTGAATCAGGGATCGAATCCCTTCGGTGTAACGAACCGCAATACGCAACAATTCATCCCGGGCATTGTCTCGCAATACCGGTAAGGGTATGCCGTTGATTTCACCGGTATAACGACCTATTTTATGCTTATTTGCCAGGATCATTTCAGGAATACGGTGTATCGCCGGATCAATAAAGACCTCCTTGTTGCTCTTTGGTACGGCATAGGCAATATTTTTCATTGTCATTTTTTATCAATTCTGTTTAAGTATCACAAGTAAATTTATGTTAAGGAATTTCAAAGTATATTGTTTTTAGTATGTCATTCCCACGAAAGTGGGAATCCAGGCACCTTTTTGAAGAATCTGGATTCCCCTTTACACGGGAATGACAAAATAACGCAAAGTTGCTGCCAAAGGCAGCCTAATTTATGCATAGTTTTGCAGTGAATTAAAGATACCAATACAATATTTAGGATACATGATACTGAATGCATAACACAGGGCGCAAGTTAATAAGGGCAAAGGTAAAAATTGTATCATTTGGCTTGTACAAAATGTCCGGTATAAGACTTTATTATTGCCTGGAGAACAACAAGATTGCCCGTGAATCTTCGTGAAATCCTGTTCTGGTCTGAAAGAGACGACTTGGAAAATGACGAAATGTCTGGCAGAGACCCTCTCGGAATTGAAACGTTTGCAGGTCAGCTTGCAGAGTTAATATTTCCAGGACTTACAACAATAACAAGGAGGGTTCGATACTTAACGATTATTTGTTTATGGTTAAAGTTTACCAAAGGGGAACTGCAAAAAGATACTGCTGATAATGTTCTTGCCGGTTTTAGTGGGAAAAAAAGCCGTAAAAGATTTGAATGACCGATTTGCGGTTGAAGATGCTTTGCAAGATAAAAACATATCTGTTATTGCTTCTGGTAATATTCAGGACAAAAGAACATTTTATGGATACAACCTTATTCCATACCATGGAATCCAACATAGCAAAATTGCATTACTGGCCTAACGCAGTAAATCATCGGCGCTGCTTTATCGCGTCCGATGGATTTAATTGTTATGCCTTCCTTTCCCTCTTTTTCCAATAGTTGGGTTCTCTGCTGAGGTGCATCACAGCGATTATATACACCTCTTTATCTGCAATTTGATATATAACCCCGTAAGGGAAACGATTTGTCAAACATCTCCTGGTATTTGCAGAAAGTGTACCCCAAGCATCAGGAAAAGAAAGAATGTTCTGGATTGCCAAGTAGACTTCTTTAGCGAACTCTAAACCGAGACCTTTTTGGCACCCGTTATAGTAAACAATAGCCTCATCTAACTCCTTTTCAGCATCAGGATGAAAAGAATAATGCAAGAGTTCTACCTGCCAAATATTTTCTTAAAGACTTTATCGCCTGGTACTGTTTTTACTTTACCGCTTTTTATTTCTTCAACCCTCTTTTCTGCCTCTGCTGCCCATAATTCGTCTATTTCTTTCTGAACGGGATGAAGGCTTCGGAGAAGTTTGTCCACAAGTTGTGCTCTTATCTCGACTGGCAGAGAAACTGCTTCGTCAAAAAGTTCCCGGGTCTTTATCATGTTTACCTCCGTATAGAATATTAGTTTTGCTTTAGTATTTCATGTTCCACTGTTGGAGATGTATCTTTTTTGTGTGGCATAACGACCCAAGCTCAGCAACGGCCTCGGCGGCGCGGGTGGAGCGCACGGTGCGCTCACGAACTCCCACGACGCTCGGACGGAGGGCGGAGAGGCCGTTCGCTGCAGCGCCCTTGTTAGGCGGCGGTCGTGTTTCTACTGTTCGTATTCAATACCATACTCTCCCTCAACCGTTGTGCCGCCTTCTGTCTTGTAGGTTACCTTCACTTTGGCGGTTTGTTTGCACTTATTCGTAATTCCGGGGTAGAGGGTTGCGAGCCTAGCGACCAGACCTTTTGCGGTCACCTTGCACGTTCCTGCCAGCAGCGCCTTGCCACGCTCGTTGTAGATAGAAAGACCCAGCTGCCCATCGCCAATAGGCTCGGCTTCCACCTTCCAATCGATCTTTGGAACTCTTCCGACCACTCGACCGATCGTAGAAGGCTTCTTTAGTAATTCGGAATCGCCAAAGATTCGCTCGTCTAGGAAGACAAACGCGCTCACCTTGTTTGCGACCACGACTGTAAACCCTGACTTCTGCGAATAAGATGATCCCCACTCCGGAGAGGGCTTTATATTAGCAGGAATCTTCCCACCTCCCTTTGCTTTTCCTTGGACTTTGATGACTGTTGGCATGTTCTACTCCTTTCTTGTTTGTTTACTGCAACTTCGAGAAACTGGTTCGAGCCGCCTAACAATGTTATTAACAAGTTTTCTCCACTCCAACAAAAAGCGTAGCGCATGTCAAGCAAAAAAAACACTTATGTTGACATATGAAGTCATCATAAATATAATTTCTAACTCGTTAGCAACTCATATTGAGTGATAACAGGAAATAGGATAAGTATTCATGGTCAATATCCCTACCGCTTTATTCACTAAATACAGCATACTACTGAGTAAAAAATCGGTTCCGGTTTCCGTTCATAATAATTACAAGAAGTGGTTGCGGTATTACCTCGATTTTTGCCATAACTACTGTTACGGGTATGCTGAAATGGAATCTCTGAAACATTTTATGGTCAAATTGCATGAGAAACACCAATCTCCTGCAATGCAAGAGGAGGCAGCACAGGCAGTGTCCCTTTATTATGAGATGCTGCAGGCCGCCCCTCACCTTCCCGTAAACCCTTCAGGAGCAGGCTCTGCCCCGCTCCCCGTAAGGGGTGAGGGGAATGTTAAACCGGAGGACTGTTCCGATTCTCTGACTTCTCCCGCCCCATTCCTCAGCAAAGAGGGAGCTACGAAATCGGGGACGTTGTCAGGAAAAGAGTGGGTCAAGGTTTACTCAGACCTGTTTGCGGAGATTAAGGTAAGGCATTATTCCCCGAAGACATTGAGATCGTATTCTACATGGGTGCGGAAGTTTCAAGCCTTTACTAAAAGCAAGAAACCTTCTGATTTGAATCCTTCCGATGTGAAGGATTTCATACGCTTTCTGGCTGTGCAATGCCGCGTCTCGGCTTCTTCCCAGAATCAGGCGTTTAATGCCCTTTTGTTTTTATATAGGCAAGTACTAAAAACCGATTTTGGCGACCAGAGCGATAATGTGAGGGCCAGGCGGACCAGATATATACCTGTTGTGCTGTCCCGGGCGGAAGTGGATTCGGTAATAGGCAACCTTAATTATCCTTATGACCTTGTGGTCAGGCTTTTGTACGGTTGCGGCCTCCGGTTGTTTGAGTGCATGAAGCTCAGGCTGCACAATTTCAATTTAGATGCAGGGATATTGACGGTGCATGACGGGAAGGGGAAGAAAGACAGGACTGTGCCGCTTCCAAGATCTATCATTCCGCAGATTAAAACCCATATTACCTATGTGACGGAACTGCATCAAAAAGACCTCGATGCCGGTTATGCGGGAGCATTTGTTGACGGACTTCTTGAAAAGAAGTATAAAAACATCGGGAAGGATCTGATCTGGCAGTGGTTCTTTCCGGCCAAGACGTTGACGCTTGTCCCCGATGAGGGCAAATACAGGAGGTATCATCTCCATGAAACCCATGTGAATAAGGCGATACGGCGGGCTGTGAGGAAGGCAAAAATATTGAAGAGGGTGTCATCCCACACCTTTCGGCATAGTTTCGCAACCCATCTGTTGCAAGCCAACTACGATATCCGCACTATTCAGGAGATGCTGGGACACAGTGATGTAAGGACGACCATGATATATACTCATACGATCAAAAGCCAGACCGTCAAAGAGGTAAAAAGCCCACTTGATTTCTGATCCCGGGATAACCCCCCTGGAGGAATTAAGGGTCGCCATATCTAAGTTTTAATTCAAAAATCATTACCACCTGCATAGCGGACGGCAATGACATTTTGCCTGGAACAGGGAAGCGACTCTCTGATGATAAACGGAGAATATGCAGACTTTGGTGAAGCAGAAAAAGAGGAAAAAATGTTTCCATTACCAGAAAATGTGATAAGATTACTAACGATGAATTTAGGGGTATCAGATAAAAACTTAGAGGAGGCAAAGAATAATGGGCACGAAAACTTTAAATAAATTAATCGAAGATTTTAGCCAGTTACCATTAGAGGATAAGGAGTATGCGATAGATATTATAAAGAAACAGTTAGCGGAGGCTAAAAGGGATGTAATTGCGAAAAGAGCTAAAGAGGCTATGTCTAATCTCAAGAAGGGACTGATTAAAAGAGGAAACGTAAAAGATTTATATAAGGACATAGAAGGTGATTAGAATAACATGGGATCAGGGGTTCAAACGGATTTACAAAAAGAAAGTAAAATATAATGACAAATTTAAAAAGAAATTCTGGAAGCTATAATGTTATTTTCAAAAAACCCTTGTAATCCACGATTAAAAACACATAAATTGGTAGGAAAACTTGATGGCCTCTGGGCATTTAGCGTTGGCTATGATTACAGAGTGGTTTTTAGGTTTATAGATGCTGAAGAAGTCTTGCTAATCGATATTGGAACTCACGATGAAGTTTATTAATTCACCGCAAAGACGCAAAGAAAGACCTTAAAACTATAATCAGGAATTCTACAACTACTACTACTTTACGTTCAGGAACATGGAATGACCGAAGAAAATAGAGAAAAAATTTTAATCCTCGATTTCGGCTCTCAATATGCCCAACTCATTGCACGTCGGGTAAGGGAGCATAACGTCTACAGCGAAATCGTCTCACACACGATTACCGCACAAGAGATACAAAAGACCAATCCAAAGGGTATTATCCTCAGCGGAGGTCCTGCCAGCGTATACACAAAGAATGCCCCACAATGTGATGAAACAATAGCTACCTTGGGGATCCCCATATTAGGCATCTGCTACGGGATGCAACTGGGATGTCAGATGCTGGGAGCCACAGTACAACCCACGACGGCACGGGAATACGGAAGAACCACCTGCACGCTTAACAACGAAAGCAAGTTATTCAAATCCATGGGCAAAGATATTACCGTCTGGATGAGTCATGGCGACCAGGTTGTTGAATTGCCTCAAGATTTTGAGTCGCTTGCTTGTACCAGAAACTGCCCGTATGCAGCCGTAAAGCACAGGAAAAAGGCATTCTATGGGGTGCAATTTCATCCAGAAGTTACTCATACTCCACAGGGAAGCCAGATCATCCGCAATTTTCTGTATGAAATTTGTGGTTGTACCGGTGACTGGAAGATGCATTCGTATATAGAAAATGCTTTGACAGATATCCGGAGACAGGTCGGCAAAGGAAGGGTCGTATGTGGGCTCTCCGGCGGAGTCGATTCGGCAGTAACGGCAGCCCTTATCCATAAGGCTATCGGCAACCACCTGTCCTGTATCTTTGTTGATAACGGACTTTTGAGAAATTATGAAGCCGATGAAGTTATTACCACGTTTAAAGAACATTTTACCGTAGACCTGCACGCCATCGATGCGCGGGACCGATTTTTAGACAAATTAAAGGGCGTATTGGATCCTGAAAAAAAGCGCAAGATTATCGGCCACGAATTCATTGAGATTTTTAAGGAAGAGGCAAAGAAGATATCTCAGGCAAAGTTTCTGGCACAGGGTACGTTGTATCCTGACGTCATTGAAAGCATCCCCGTGCACGGTGGCCCGACAGTTACCATTAAGAGCCATCACAATGTGGGCGGTTTACCGGCTGAATTGGGATTTGAACTCGTGGAACCCCTGCGATTTTTATTTAAGGACGAGGTGAGAAACATAGGAGAGGAACTCGGATTGCCGGAAAAATTAGTCTGGCGCCACCCCTTTCCCGGCCCGGGACTCGCCATCCGGATTATCGGTGAGGTAACAAACCGCCGTTTGGAAATCCTTCGCAATGCAGACAGGATTGTTATTGAGGAGATACGCAAGGCGGGGTTATATCGCTCTATTGCCCAGTGTTTTGCCGTGCTCTTGCCACTCAGCACGGTGGGGGTCATGGGAGATGAAAGGAGTTATGAAAACGTCATCGCCATCCGCGCTGTGGAAACAACCGACTTTATGACCGCTGACTGGTGTCGCATCCCCCATGAAGTGATGGGAATCATTTCCAGCCGGATTATTAATGAGGTCAAGGGCGTCAATCGTGTGGTTTATGACATCAGCACGAAACCACCGAGTACAATCGAATGGGAATAGTTTCACTGATGTATGGGGGGACCAGACGTTTGTCTTGCCTTGTTATTAATTAGGCCTTCGGCGACTTTCCCCCCTGTTTCCCCCCGTAAACGGGGGGATTATGGGGGGTAATTGAAATTCCTGAACATTAAATTAGGTTGCCTTCGACAGTGACTTTAAACTCCCCTCATTGTAAGGCGACCAGACTGGTCGCTCTATCTGAGCTGGAGGGTGTTTCTTCCCTCTCCACCAAAAAGAGGGACCGGGGAATATTATGGCAGGAGTACACACCCCTTTATACCTGAGGTAGGTCAACCGTCCCCGGTTGACATCATAATGACAAGCGGGGACGCTTGTCCTGCCGATAGAGGGGAATTAAGAAAGTTTGAAATTCCGTAACATGTAACATTGAATTGAACATGCACTATAACACAAAAACCTTTTCACAAGGAATATGAGAATGAAATGTCCGCACTGTTTGGAATCATTTCACGACTTTTATGAAGTAATCCCCGTTGGCAACGATGCACATGGTGATTGGGGTGTTATTAGCAGGAAATGCCCATCCTGCGAACGCGTGGTACTGGTTTTAGGGAGCGGGAAAATTGGCAGTATCGGGGGACGGCACATCCTTGAGTACATCAAGGATGAACGTCTTATTTACCCCCGAGCGCCGAGTCGTGTGCCGCTTTCGAAGGAAGTCCCTGAGGCATTTGCAAAGGAATATCGGGAGGCATGCACCGTCCTGGCTGATAGCCCAAAAGCAAGTGCAGCCCTGAGCCGCCGGTGCTTGCAACACCTGTTGCGGGAAAGGGCGCAGGTTAAGCCATCCAATCTTGCAGATGAAATCAAACAAGTAATCGACAGCGGTACTTTACCGGCATACATAGCAGAGTCGATTGACGACGTCCGGAATGTTGGCAACTTTGCAGCCCATCCGATCAAGAGTGAAAGGACAGGTGAGATTGCTGACGTTGAGCCAGGCGAGGCAGACTGGAATCTCGACGTACTGGAGGCGCTTTTCAATTTTTATTTTGTCCAGCCGGCAATCATCAAAAAGAAGCGGGAAATCCTGAACCTGAAGCTGAAGGAAGTTGATAAAAAGGGGATAAAAAAGGTTTAGGCGCTTACAAAATAAACTTTCATGAATAAGAAGAGTAATCACACAGAGCTAAGGTAGCGGAGATATAAACAGAAGGTGAGAAACTGTGAAGATTAACATTTCAGCCTCTCAACCTCCCGGCTTCTTTACGCCCTCTGCAGTAAAATACCTTCAATAAATCTTCTTGCCTTTGCGCCTTTGCGTAACAAACATCTTTCCTCAATCGTCCTGCATGGGGTTGTTAGTATTTGCCAAACGTATTGCTCAGAGTTGTCTTATTTTCAGGCATTTACACACGACTCAGGATTCTCAGAAGAAAGATTCAAATAATTCAAAACCTTTACAAAGACCTTTGTTTTTTCATATAGCTTCGCTTTCATCATGAAAAGTCAGACCAATTCCTTGAATCTTCTTTAACAAGAAAAAATGAGGATTTGATTAATCGCCAAAAGATGGTATAGTGTTGGGAATCTGGATTTTCTATGTTCGCTTTATCATGTTACCATGTACCTACTTCTTTTCGTGCAAGATTATTTACCATGAATGTTATCAGGAGTCTCATCCGCCCTGTTTTTCTAAAAAGTTTTGGAAGCATCGCTTTATTCCTTTTATTTTCACTCACTCTTTTACCCATGCATGCCTTTTCAGAAGCAGACAGACTAAAGATTTTTCCCGAGCAGGTGGCCATTGACGATATCATTCATATACCCACCGGTGAAAAGGTGCAGTTCCTTCATTTACAAAGTTTCCTGGATTGCGTCCATGTCATCTATGTCGGGGAAATTCATGCAAATAAGGCGTCGCATCAGGTTCAATTGAAGGTGCTCAAGGCCTGCTATGAGAAATTTGGAAACACGATTACCGTTGGGATGGAGATGTTTACAAGGCTATATCAGCCTTTTTTGGACCAATGGGTTACAGGAGAAATTGACGAACAAAAATTCCTGGAAGAGATCAAATGGGACAAGGAATGGGGATACGATTACCTCTTGTACAAAGACATCTTTGACTTTGTCCGCGAAAAGAAGATCCCCCTCCTCGCTTTAAATGCGCCAAAGGACGTGGTGCGCATGGTGAGTAAAAAGGGTCTGAAGAATTTAAGCGAAGATGAAAAAAAGCTGCTCCCTGAAATTGATACCTCTGATTATTTTCACCGTGTCTATCTGGAACGGGCAGTCCGTGAACATGTGGACCATTCGGCCGGATTGGAAAGATATAATGACGTCCAGTGTTTATGGGAAGAGCACATGGCTCAGACGGTTGCAACCTATCTATCCTCGTGGGAGGGTAAAGACAAAAAGGTGCTCGTATTTGCCGGAAACGGGCATATCATATATGATTTTGGTATTCCCAAAAGGGTATTTCGGCGCAATTTCCTGCCGTATTACACGATTTATCCAGCCGAATTCCAGGGAAACAAACCCACCTCCGACCAAAACCTGTTTTTGCCAGATATTCCCCTGGAACCTGCTGATTTTGTATGGGTTATTCCCCCTCAGACAACACAAGAAAAGAGGATCTATTTAGGGGTTCAGATACAAAAAACCAGCGATAATAAATTGATCATAGAATCATTAACCCCGGAAAGTCCCGCTCAAAAGGCTGGGTTTCAGACAGGCGATGCTATTCTTTCCATTGATGGGAAAATGGTAAAAAGCGTTATGGAGCTGGTTCATTATCTCCAGACGAAGCAGTTTGGAGACACCTGTACGGTGGTAATCGAACGGAACGGAAACACGATTTCTTGTGAAGTTACCCTTTTTGAAATAAAACATCCATGAATCTCTGGCCAGCATAGGACAGGGAAAAATGTCACCCTGCACCGAAGTCGAATGATCTTGCTAAACGAGATTCTTTGCAGAGTTTACCCTGAGCAATAAAAGAGATTCTTCGCTTCGTTCAGAATGACAAAAAACGAAGGGGCAGAATGACGGCATTGATGTATTTACCGGTGAAAAATGGTTAAAAGGAGCAGCCAGATTTGCAGCAGTTCCATCCACCCCCTAACCCCCGCCAGCGGGGGACAAGCACAGACGCACTGGTGGGGCATCCATACCAGAACAAGGGATTGATGGTATTTATAAGTTCTTAACTTAACACGTGTGGTGAATTAGTTTGGGTTAAAAAAATAAAACCCAACAACTTTTTTACCCACCCCTAAATCCCCTCACAAGAGGGGACTTCTCAAATTTCCCTCTTGGGAGGGGCAAGGGGTGGGTTTATTCATAGAAAAAAAGGAGTTAAAATTACTGAACATTTAATTAGGCCTTCGGCGACTTCCCCCCCCTGTTTCCCCCCGTTTACGGAGGGATTATGGGGGGTAATTGAAATTCCTATACATTAAATTAGGCTGTATTCGGCAGTAACATTAAGCTCCCCTCATTGGTAGGACAAGCGTCCCCGCTTGTCATCATGATGTCAACCGGGACGGTTGACCTACCATCGGGGTCGGAGGGTGTTTCTTCCCTCCCTTTGATGGGAGAGGCTAGGAGAGGGTAAGTATTCTTCTTTCACCCCCACCTAACCTCCCCAATCGAGGAAGAGGAACATACATTGAAAGTTTATACCTAAAAAGAAATACTGTATATATTCTTCATAGATAATTTTTATCGATTACTTTTGCACCTACTATGCAAACAAGTCTATCACCACAATATAATCCCAAAGAGATCGAAGACAAATGGTATCATTTCTGGGAAAATGAGGGAAGTTTTCACAGCGTACCGGACACGTCGAAGGAACCCTATACCATTGTCATTCCTCCGCCCAATGTAACCGGGGTACTTCATATGGGACATGCCCTGAATAATATTCTTCAGGATATTGTAATCCGCTGGCGGCGCATGCAGGGTTACAATGCCCTCTGGATGCCTGGCACGGATCATGCCGGTATTGCCACCCAAAATGTGGTCGAACGGGAACTGGCAACCAAGCGCATCAAACGCGATGAATTAGGACGGGAACGTTTTGTGGAAGAGGTCTGGAAATGGAAGCATAAATACGGTTCGACCATTATTCAGCAATTGAAAAAATTGGGAAGCTCGTGCGATTGGGCGCGTGAACGATTCACCATGGATGAGGGTCTTTCTGCGGCGGTAAAAGAAACCTTTGTACGCCTCTATAAGCGCGGTTTAATTTACAAGGGAACCTACATCATTAACTGGTGTCCCCGCTGCCGCACGGCGCTTGCTGATGACGAGGTCGAGCACGAGGAACATGAAGGTCACCTGTGGCATATTAAATATCCATTCAAAGACGCCCCGCATCTCTTTCTGATTGTGGCTACGACACGCCCGGAAACCCTGCTGGGAGACGTTGCCGTAGCGGTTAACCCGCGGGATGACCGTTATAAGGACATGATTGGGGAAACCCTTACCCTGCCCATTGTTGGGCGTGAACTGCCGGTCATTGCCGATGAATTTGTCGATCCGTCCTTTGGAACAGGCGCAGTAAAGGTAACTCCTGCACATGACCCAAACGACTTTGAAATGGGGAAACGGCACAACCTAACGCCCGTTGTCATTATGCAGGAAAATGGCGTTATGAATGAATGTGCCGGGGATTACGAGGGAATGGATAGATTTGAGTGCAGGGATGCATTAGTTGAAGAATTAAAATTAAAAAAATTTATTGAAATGGTCACCCCTCACCAGCATTCGGTAGGGCATTGTTATCGCTGTCACTGCGTTATTGAGCCATATCTTTCCGAGCAGTGGTTTATCAGGATGCGCCCCCTTGCGGACGCTGCAATCAAAGCCAGTCAGAATAAATCTGTCATTTTCTTCCCCGAACGTTGGGAAAAGATATACCTCAGCTGGCTGGAAAATGTCCGTGATTGGTGTATCTCAAGACAGATTTGGTGGGGACACCGCATCCCTGCCTGGTATTGTCAGGACTGCGGAGAAGTTACCGTGGCGGGCGATACCCCCGTGAAGTGCTCAAAATGCAGCGGCGTTACTCTGAAGCAGGACGAGGATGTACTTGATACCTGGTTTAGCTCTGCCTTATGGCCTTTTTCAACGATGGGTTGGCCGGCGGAAACACCGGAGCTACGGTACTACTATCCAACCTCTACCCTTGTTACCGACCGGGGAATAATCTATTTCTGGGTAGCACGCATGGTCATGATGGGTCTTGAAATAATGAACCACGTTCCATTCACAAACGTCTATATCCACGGAACCATCCTTGATGAACAGGGCCGCAAGATGAGTAAATCACTGGGGAACGGTATTGACCCTCTTCTCATGATCGACCAATACGGTGCAGACGCCCTGCGATTTTCGATTATTGTCCTGACTACAGAAGGTCAGGACATAAAACTCTCCGAAAGCAGGTTTGAGATGGGTCGCAACTTCTCCAATAAATTGTGGAATGCAGCGCGGTTTATCCTGATGAATCTGGAAGAAGAACACCCGCAAGAAATGAATATCGAATCCATAGATTACCAATTTGAAGACACGTGGATATTGAGCCGGTTGACTACCACGGTCAAGGCATGCACCTTATATTTAGAGCAATTCAAGTTCAACGACGCCGCAATGAAGATCTATGATTTTATGTGGCACTCCTTTTGTGATTGGTACCTGGAAATCATCAAGACACGCCTGTATAACCCCGTAAGCCATAAAGATAAAAAGGTGGCACAAACTATACTTGCGAAAGTCTTTCATCAAATGCTCCAGGTGCTCCATCCTTTTGTCCCTTTTATCACTGAGGAATTATGGCACCATTTAAAAAGTACGGTTGTAAAAAACAGAATTAACATCCATGAAAATATGCATAGCAAATGTATTATGGGCAGTTTCTGGCCGAAGGTAGATAAACGTTATGAGGATCCATCCGCTGAAGAAATCATGATCATCCTGCAGGATATCATTCGTGCCATCCGGAATATCCGGAGTAAGATGAATATCAGGGATAAACAGATGCTGAGCACCGTCATATCTCTCTCCGAAGACGTCAAATACGAATTAAGCGGGCATTCGGATCTCCTTAAACGGATGGCCAATATCGATCACCTGGAAATCGGTGTGAATCTTACAAAACCTGCCAATGCAGCTTGTGAGGTTCTCGGAAAAATACAGGCCTTTGTCCCACTTACAGGCATCATTGATCCGGTCACGGAAAAGGAACGTCAGACAAAACACCTGAAACAGCTTGAAGATCACTTGATGGTCGTACGGGGCAAACTGGAAAACAAGAATTTTGCTGTGCGGGCTCCTGCGCATGTGGTGGCAATGGAACAGAACCGGGAAAAGGAACTGTTAGAACAAATAACGAAAGTAAAACTTATTTTAAATGATCTTGGATAAGAAACTATGAAAATACGATATTTAATTTCTTTGTTATTACTCAGTATTGTGCTTTTAACTCTGATTTCGACCCTTCATGCTGAAGCGCCAAAGTCGAATGTAATGACCAAAAGATGTCCGACATGTAATAAGTTATATCCGGAAGGGACAAAATTTTGTGGTGATGACGGGGCAAAATTATCAGAAATTTCTCCAAAGATGATATGCCCGGATTGTAGAAAAGAGGGAGTCGCCGGAGAGAAATTTTGCAAAGAGCATGGGAAAAAACTCATTCCATTCACAGAAACACCTCCGGCAAAAGATGCTGACACCCTGAATCAAAAGAAAGAACTTGCTAAGAAATATTACAAAGAAGGCACTGATTATTGTGATTCCGAGTCCTACGACTCTGCTATCGCATCATATAAAAAGGCTGAAGAGGCGTATCCTGATTTTCCCGCTCTTCATTACAACATGGGATGGCTATATAGCAAACTGGGAAATGCAGAACAAGCCATTTATCATTTACAAAAATATATTGTTCTGGCTCCCGACGCCAGTGATATTACCGAGGTACAGAGTTACATTGTCGTTCTTAAAAACGCCATAGAAAAACGCAGGCAAGTCATGAATACCTTCAGAAACAGAGACGAAACCATGAAAAAGGCGCTCGTTGAACAAAAGGGTAAATATGGAAGCGTCACGGTGCCTGCGGGGGAATTCATTATGGGTACAAACGAAGCGCGGGAAGATAGCTACCCTGAACATATGGTCTATCTCGATGCATTTGAAATTGATCGTTATGAAGTAACCAATGCGCAGTATTGGGAATTCCTGGATTATATGAGGAAGACGAATGATCACAGCAAATGTTTTAAAGACGAGCCGAGTGGAAAGGACCATACCCCCAGATTCTGGGATAATGAATACTACAACGTTCCTGATTATCCCGTTGCACGGATTGACTGGTACGATGCCTATGCGTATGCCGCCTGGGCAGGAAAACGGCTCCCTACTGAGGCAGAATGGGAAAAGGCGGCCCGGGGGCTAGATGGAAGAAAGTTTCCATGGGGAAATGAATGGGACTCTGCACGGTGCAATCTCAGCGGCGACCCAAAATCTGTCGGCAGTAATGAAGGCGGAAAGAGTATCTACGGTTGTTATGATATGGCCGGTAGTGTCCATGAGTGGTGTGCCGATTGGTATCTGGATACGTATTATGGTGAAGCTCCCAACAAGAATCCCAAAGGCCCAGACAATGGTCTTCGAAGGGTTATACGGGGAGGATCGCGTTTTTCACAACCATTTCAGGTGAGAACAAACACCAGAAAATCTGAACAACCAGACTTGTTTAATGTCGCGCTGGGATTCCGTTGTGCAAAGGATGTGAAATCAAAGTAATTTCAGAAACTCATTTTGTTTATAAAATAATGGAACTAATTGAGGGTATTTGTTGTTGTAAAATCATATTTTACTATCACAGGAATATCAATGTTTTATAATTCTCCTCTTTTGGCTTGTCATTATGATGTCAACCGAGGACGGTTGACCTACCTTGACGTTTAGGAATTTCAAACTTTTTGTTATTGCCTTACACACCCCTACCCCTCTCAAGAGGGGAATTTGAAAAGTCCCCTCTTGGGAGGGGATTCAGGGGTGGGTATTAATCTTGTTATATAAAAGTCGCCGAGGGCATAATTTATGTTTAGGATTTTCAATTACCCCCACATAATCCCCCCGTTTACGGGGGGGAAACAGGGGGGAAAGTAACCGAAGGCTTAATTTATGTGTTGTGTTGATGAACGTCATTATGTACTGTATCTTAAACAACGTTTTTTGAAAGGAGTAAATGCGTGAAGCGGATAGGATATTTTGTAGGTATAGTTGCTATTGTAGGTATAGTTTTGAGCTCTTACATAGGTAAAACCACATATGCATCCAGTTGTTGTGGTACGAAGGAGGCATCTGCTGCTGAAAAGGCAGATGCAAAGTGTTTGGTTTGTGGTAAGGCTGTTGAAAAGGACAAAGGCGTTAAGGTTGAATGCGAAGGAAAATCGGTAACTCTATGCTGCAATGATTGTGCCGCCGCATTTAAGAAAGATCCTTGCAAATTTTGTGATGATGAAAAATGTGATAAACGGAAGGAACATCACAAAGAAGGCCATCATTAAGAAAGGGCATTACAGTCGTAGCTTCAGAAAAGTAATCGCGGGAGGCGTTCTTGTGTCGGATAGATACAAGGACGCCTTTTTGTTTTGGGAAATATCAAATCAATTCTTTTATTTTGTCTTTCAACTCCTTCATATCTGAAGATTTGATAATATAGGCATCAGCAGACCACGACATAAAATCATCCTTGTAACTGGTGTATGCCGTATTAATAATGACGGGAATATTTTTATGTTCACTCAATATTTTTCCCATTGCTTCAATTCCACTCATCTTTGGCATTGTGATATCCATGACAATCAAGTCGGGCAAATGTTCCTTTACTTTTTTTATCGCTTCCAGGCCATCCCGCGCGGTAATGATATTATACCCTTCCATCGACAGCTCCTGCTCGTAAAGTAAGAGTTGATTTTTATCGTCTTCAACAACGAGAATTGTTTTCACCTGTCACCTCCTTAGAATTTAAGCCATATCCTTTTTTACCGGCAAGAAAATAGAAAATGTCGTGCCTTCCTTTACTACGCTTTTTATTTTTATGAAACCATTATGATCATCAATGATTTTTTGTGACACCGCCAAGCCGACGCCGGTGCCATCTACCTTTGTCGTAAAAAAAGGAACGAATAGATTTTGCATAACCTCCGGTGACATTCCTTCACCGGTATCAGTAATATCAATTTGTATACATTCATCTTCCATCATAGTCTCTATAGTTAATTTCCCTCCCTGAGGCATAGATTCAGCAGCATTTTTTATCAGATTTAAAAATACCTGCTTCAATTGTGTTTGATCAGCTATAATTTTAGATATTGTTGAATTAAATTTTTTGTCCAATTGAATATGGACGCTTTTTAAATATGGTTCCATCAAGGAACAGGTATTTTCTAACAGTTCGTTTATTTGAATCATTGTCTTAACGGTTTCAATGGGCTTACTAAAATCCATAATATTTGCAAGAATTTTTTCCAGGCGGTTAACCTCTTCAATAATAACCTCAGTATTTTGCTTAACTTTCTTGTAATCAGCATATTCCCGCAAGAGAATGCGGGCAAATCCGCCTATGGTCACGAGCGGATTCCGGATCTCATGGGCAATATATGCCGCCATGTTCCCGATAACTGCGAGTCTTTCCGAACGAATCAGCTTTTCCCTGGTTTCTTTGAGTTGCCGGTTTTTTTTCCCTAATTTCCTATATGCCTCTGCATTCGAAATTGCCAATGCCGCCCGGTTTGCAAAAATACTCAGGAGTTCCACTTGTTCATCGGTTATCGGTTTACGGTTGTAAACATTATCTGCACAAATGACCCCAATAGCTTTGTCTTTAACTACAAGCGGTACACAAACGAATTCGTTTGCGTCAATGTCATTTATAAATTTTTTATCAATATTTGGATTGCTAAAGGCATTCCTCTCCAGAATCGTTTTTTTTGATTTTACACATAAGACAATAATTTCCTTTTCATCCGTTAAAGGAAATGCCATTAATCGCGTAGCCATGTGCAACGGCGTATCGTACCGGTATGTATCCTCCGACGCTTTTGCAAGGTCTTCCAGACTCTCGTACTTATCTGCTATTTCACGCCATATCTTATTTGCCTCTTCTAAACTGGAAGGACCAACAGCCATTTTACCATAGATGATATTTCGCTCTTTTTCCACCAGAAAAAGCCGTGCACGATTAAATCCCAGCGCAGGGCCGGCAGTTACACAGGTCAGGATCAAATAAAGCAACCGGTCTATCTGCAGCGTCCCCTCCATCAACTCTGCAAGTTTTCGCAATAAAGAAAGCCTGTGGACCTTCTCTTCCTGCTGGGTGCTATCCAAAGAAAGCTTAAACAAGTGGGTAACATTATTCTTCTCATCTCTGATGGGTGTTGTAATATTTTTAATGTATTTTCTTTCCCCTTTCTCGGTAACAAGCTGGATTTCATGGCACACTTTTTTACCGGTAGAAAGTGCCTGCAGCACAGAACAATGCCGTGAATCCTGGCATTCGCAGCTATATACCTCACGACATTTTCGGCCCACAGGGTCATATTGCAAATTCAGCATAGCGGAAAGCATCCTGTTCGCCCAAAGAATAGTAAGATCTTTGTCGAGTACCGCTAATCCGGCATCAAGCGCATCGGCAAGATTATTGATAATATTGTCGGCATTATCTTTTAAAATAAACGGCACCATGGTAACCCGCTCCTTTATATCACTCCATTCCCGATCCCGATCCCCTTAAGTTCCCGGCGCAGAAAATACGATTCAATCATTTTTCAGCATTACCTTATGAAATCAGCTTAAGGGGTTTTCCCTGCATCGATCCATACCGGGAAACAGGAGATACATTCTTTACCACCCTCTCATAGAGTGCGCGATATTCTTTTGCGCTTCTCTCTAAAGACCAATCCTGCGACATCCCATTTTTCATAACATTTGTCCACATGGTCTTGTTTTTAAATAAATCCATAGCCCGTATAATCGTGGCGAATAACAAATCTGAATTATATTCCTTAAAGGAAAACCCATTGGCCTTTCCGTTACTCACAGGTTCTGAACGGACATCGGTAATCGTATCGGCAAGCCCACCCGTACTTCGTACAATCGGAATGGTTCCGTATTTCAGGCTGTACAATTGATTCAGCCCGCAAGGTTCATAGCGTGACGGCATTAAAAAAATATCTGCACCAGCCTCAATCTCATGAGCTGAACACTCATCAAAGGTAAATTGCACGGCTACTTTTTTAGGATAGGTTTTTGCATAACTATTAAACAATTCATGGTACCATGGATCGCCAGTCCCTAATAAAACAAACTGAATATCCGTATTCATGAAATCACGGAATTTATCCACAACTAAATCCAGGCCTTTTTGACTTGTCAGGCGAGTTATCATTCCAATCAGGGGACAATCTTTTTCCGGAAGTTTATATTTTCTTTGCAAAGCCCTTTTGCAAAGTTGTTTTCCCTGGAGCTTTTTCAATCCATAATTTGCAATAATGAATTTATCTGTTTCCGGATTCCACAGGGTATAATCAATTCCATTCATAATTCCGTGGAGATCTCTCGCCCGTTCTCTCAATACTCCATCAAGACCTGCTCCATATTCAGGCGTTTGAATCTCTTTCGCATACGTTTTGCTCACGGTAGTAATCAGGTCACTAAAGACAATACCGCCCTTCAGGAAATTTAATTTGCCGTAAAATTCCAATTGTTTTGAATTGAAAAGGCCCCAATCCAGCCCTGTCAATTTCATATCCCAATGCCAAAACCAACCCTGGTATGCAAGGTTGTGAATGGTCATGACCGATTTTGTATTTTCGAAAAATGACCTTCCAGCATATTTCGTTTTCAAATAGACCGGAACCAGGCCTGTCTGCCAATCATTACAGTGCACGATATCCGGATATATCTCGAGTTTTTTAACAACTTCGAGAGCGCCCTGAGCAAAAAAAATAAACCGTTCACTATTATCCTCAAAATCTCTCGCTGTCCCGGGGTAATTATACAGACCATCACGACCGTAATATGGTTCATGGTCTAAAAAATAAATAGCCACCTTCGAGTTCGGCAAACACCCCTTATACACATATCCGGTTTTAACTTGGTCACCAATTCTTACCCTAAATTGAATGTCCGTTTTCACCAAAGGATAGGCGCTTTCTTTTATACTGCGATAGAGGGGCGTAAGTACGACAATCTCTACCCCCAGTTTTTGCAAATTTTTAGGGATTGCCCCGGCCATATCAGCCAAACCACCGGTTTTTGCGAATGGCGCAACTTCAGATGATAAATAGACAACGTTCACGGTCGTATTGCTGCTGCTTTCTTTTCTATATTGACATCTCTGAGAAATTCTGCAGCGCTCTCCGGCGAAACCGTATTGATATAAAAACCACTACCCCATTCGAAACCTGCAACCCTTGTTAATCGCGGAATAATCTCGATATGCCAGTGATAATGCTCTATCTCTCCAAAAGAAAACGGCGTCGTATGAATAATATAATTGTAGGGAGGAAACTCCAGTGAGGCCTCAAGCTTAAGGAGTACGATACGTAATACTTGCGCCAATTCTTCCGTTTCAAGCTTTTGCAGATTCTCAAAGTGGGAGGAATGAGTCTTTGACAGGATCCACACCTCAAATGGGAACCGGGAGGCATATGGCGCAAACGCAACAAACATCTCTTCTTCATATACGATTCGTGTGCCGGTAGAGAGCTCCTGCTGAACCATATCACAAAAGAGACACCGTCCCCGGTACTTATAAAATTCTTCGCATCCGCTCATTTCATGCATAACTGATATTGGCACAATAGGGGTAACAATTAATTGCGAATGAGAGTGTTCCAGGGTTGCGCCCGCAGCCGTTCCAACATTTTTGAAAAGCAGACCGTAGATAAATCGTCTGTCTTTTTTCAAATCAACAAGCCGGTCTCGGTATGTCCACAATATCTCCTCTACCTGTTTGTCCTCCAGTTCTGTCAACGAGGTAACATGTTTCGGACTTTCGATAATCACCTCATGCGCCCCGATGCCGTGCATTGAATCATAGATTCCCTCACCATGCTTATTTAAATTGCCTTCTATTCTTAATGCAGGAAATTTGTTCGGCACGACCCTTACTCTCCACCCCTTCGTGTTAGCCTGAGTGCCCCTTTCCCTGTACGCCATAATTTCAGGCGGTGTTTTATCCTCGTTACCCTCACAAAAAGGGCAAAATCCCCCTCTTATGAACTGTGGTTCCGACTTAAAATCGGTTGGTCGCATAGCCCTTTCTGTAGCAATAATAACCCAACGACCTGAAATAGGGTCTTTTCTAAGTTCCGGCATATTTCGTTACCCTCCACTGACCTGCTAAAATAATCTTAAAACCGTTTTATTATACTTGCCACATCATTTTTTCAAAATCTGTCGATGGCACAGAAAAGCTAAATACCGTTTTGCGCGGTATTCTTTGAACAACCTCATTTTCCAGCACCAATTCAATAAAGAATACCACATCAATCCCCGGCAGAAGGCCCATCGAAGCAAAAGGAAAAGATAATTCAACGATCGTATCGAAAGAGGCACAAAAATAATCCTTCATTTCGTGATGCCCGCTTTTCGTGGTAACCTTAAAAGATATTGGTTTATCCATCAGAAGGGAAGTGGAAACCTGCCATTCTTCCGGTTCAACAAAAGTAATGAGCAGTATTCCTTTTTCCCTGCATGAAAGAAATAAATCTTTCTTAAAATCGACTCTTACAAATAAATTGTCAATATCGAACCCAAAGAATACGTTACAAATGGGCTGTTCAGACGCCCTATGCATGGTATCCATATCCTTGATTGCATTATATCTGCCGGCATCCAACCATTCAAAATAATTACTTACCACCCCATCCAGTTTAACTCTTAAAAATCTTCTTGGGTACGTATATGGTTTTGCCACATCCGTTCTTGCAATTGGTATATCCAATCGCCTTGGAATATTAGAATTGAGCAGTTTATATACATTTTGAAGATGCAGCCGGAACAAACGGTCAAACTCATCTTTATACTGGGTGACATGATCATCGCCAAACCACCAAAACCAATCACTCCCTTCTGCAATGAATATTTCTTCCCATGCCTTATGGATAATCTCGCTCTGAGATAAAAGAGTCGTGTCCTGTGGCTGATGGAAAAGGAAAGAGCGCGTATCTTCTATCAAATCCCATGCAGCGTTCTTTTCTTCGTGTCCAATCCATGTTGCAAGGTTATGCTCAATCCACGAACCAGGGACAAGATGATGGATCGTTTGTTCCGGAGGATATTCTTTCAAATAATCGCACATGCGGACACATTCCACCTTACGATCGCTGCTTATTGTCTCATAGAGTTTTGTCAGGAAATCCACACCACTCTTGGGATAATACTCCCAGGCATTCTCTCCGTCCAGGATAATTGCTACGAGGAACGGCTTACCATGGTTGTCTTGCTTTTCCAATCTATGAATTCTGTTTAAAAAATCGGATACCGCGGCATCCGCATGATACTTCGAATATTGAAACCCGATCAAATCCGAAAGATGGTGGTCGCGAAAAACCATATGAATCGTATTGCCTTTTATGTCAATCCGGTATGGCCTGTATAATAGCTCGGGGGCAAGTGCTTCTCCGCCCTGATCCCTCACGATTTGATGACCCAGAGAAGACGCCAGAATCTCCTCATCAGATGCCAGCCACCGGAAACCTGCCTGCGTTAGTATCGGAATAATATCGTCGCTTACTGCGCCTTCTGATGGCCACATCCCACAAGGGTCTTGCCCAAAATATTTTTTATGCGCTTGAGCAGCCTTTTCTACCTGCTTTTTTGCATCTTCAGCTGCCATGAGTCTCCTTTTGGGTAATGATAGTTTCGGTAAAACAACTTTTGCGCTTTCCTGATTACATAACAACGGCAAAATCGGATGATAATAGGGAGAAGTGGTAATCTCTATCTGCTTCGACTCTTGTAATCGCTTATGAAGTGGAATGATCTGTCGTATTACGTCGATCTGTTTCGACAAAACTATGGCTTTGTCTTCCTTCGTGAATCCTGCACCCTTTTTCACTAATTCAGACAGGATGGAGTCTCTTTGAATAATGAAAGGATGGTACCAGGCAAGATTCGCCCAAACCTGCAAATCCTGAACGTCTTCGTGGGAAAAATTCCCGAGTACCTCTCGTGCTTTTTTTTTCCGAAAACTCCTCTTTTTCAACAACTCTTTATACCTTGGATAAATATCAATCATGGTTTGATGATTTGCGGAAAAGAAATTATCCAAGAGATACCATTTATCAGCCTCGGTTAAGTCAACTGCTGATATTTCCGTTAATCTCCAAAACCGATCTCTGGCACGATTATCCTCATAATCCTTGAGTTGGTCTAAAAGGCATGGCACGAAATTAAACGTTTGATGTATCTTGGGGAAATTTTCCAGCAATAATGCCATCCCGATGTAATCCTTTATCCCGTGCAGTCTTACCCATGGCATAGAGTATTCATCAGTAAGGTTGTCTTTGTAATATGGCTGATGTTGATGCCAGTAAAATGCAATCTTGATCATCGAGATTTACTATTTTCAGGAAGTTTTTTAAGCGATTCTTTTGGATGTTCGATCTTTTTCCAATATTCTTTGTATTGGAACTTTGGACTATGTTCACTATCATGACATACTACGCAACTTCTTTCATCCGTTGAGCCATACGCATCATTTACATCTTTTATATGTCTATTCCCGGCACCATGACAGCTTTCACACCCTGCATTTATTAAGTTCTGATTTTTTTCATAATTCAAAAATCCGGAAACATCCCCATATCCTGTGGTATGGCACTTAATACATTCCGGATCGTATTGATGTCCGACACCTATCAGGGTATTATAGGCATTAGCATGTGTAGTTTTGTACCAATGATCGTATATTATTTTATGACACACACTGCAGGCAAAACTCCCCGTATACACTAGCCCATTGGGAAGAGTTGCTTGCGGCGTTTTTCCTAGTAAATCTTCCTCTTTTACTATGTCCTGGTATTCCCGTAATAAGGAAACCATCTCTTGTGACTCCTGAAAGGAATGGTCTAAAGGAATAACTTCAACCGACTTTCTCACCAGAGTTCTGTTATGTACTCCATACCTTGCTATTCCAACATACCTTCCACCCATTCCAGGGGAAATAATTGGAGTATTATGAACATATGTTATTGAGTCCTTTGGTTCTTCTATATTATGGCCTGATATAATAAATCCTATTTCTGGAAAATGTTGTGCAATTTCTCTCGATTCCTCCAGGGGGGCATGTGAGAGCAGCACGATAAGGTTTACCTTATTTCGTAATTGTGTAACAAAAGGCTTTAGAGCCTTTATGGGTTCAGAGACAGTTATATATTCACTTAGATTGGAACCCAGCAGTGATCTGGAAAGGATACCTAAAAAGGCAATTTTTACAGGGGAGCCACGATCGAAACATTCCTTTACAACAGATTGGCTGATTTTTATGGGAAATGGAGCATCAATATTTACATTGGTGGAAAGAAACTCTACGCCCTGTGTCTGAGATAAAAAACTGAGTATCTGTGGGTTAATTTCAATATCTTTTTCACCAAGATTGTGTGACACATAACCCATTAACCCCAATGCACGACACAATGTCTCCATTTTTATCTCATCCTGCCTGCCGCAACTTTTCGGAAGATCACCAAGACTTACGGGCAAGATTTTAAGTTTCTGTTTCCTAAAAAAGTCTATGAATGAATGTCTTCTGGAGATACCTCCCAGTTGCCCTTCGTAGCAACCGCAAGGTTTTAGGCTACCCAATTCCTCGCCAGAAAATACTATTGCTACCTCCTGAGAAAAGGCATACATTGTATCAGGAGAAAAGATGAAAAAAAATACGGACAAAGACAGAAGCAATCTCCTCATAGGAACCAATTCCTGCCTATCCTTTTATTTCTCCTTTGATAGGAATATGAATGATTGGTTGAATGGTACTGTTGGTGTATATCTTTAAACTACCGGTAATTTTCCCAATCTTCGAATCTTTACCGAATGTTATATCTATTTTCTTACTGGAATTATTTAATTCAGATACCGTGTAATTTATTACATTTGGATCAACTTCGATCTTTTCAATTTTTACTTCTTTATTCACAAAATTAACGATAACCGTCTTATTAACACTCTGATCTTTTTTTACCTTGCCAAAAGATATAATTTCAGGGTAAATCGTAATATCCCCAATAATCTCGCCAGAAAATGGTATGTCTAATCTTTCCTGTTTACTACTGCTGGTATAAATAAAAATAATACCACTCAATTTGCCGACATAGTCATAATTGCGAAGAGTAACTTCAAAACGACGTGTACTGTTCAGATCTGTTTTATTTTCTGTAATTGCAATGTAGGGATTAGGAGATTCTACTTTTTTTATCTCAATTTTTAATTCCGGTATGGTCTTTATTTCTACATTCCTGGTACAAGAATCACCTTTCTTTACAATGCCAAAATTAATCTGCCGGGGATTGACGCTAATTTCTTCAATTACTTCCCCTGTAATAGTGAGTTTAACGGATGAAGATTTTGGGTCATTTGAGTTCACAGTAACTGATTTTGATACCTTCCCTACATAGCGACCAGGATTAAATTTAACCTGTATCTCCCCTGCTTCATCTTTGAGTAAGTGACTTTTTGATACCAAGGCTGCAGTACAACCACATGATGATTTAACATTATTTACAATCAATTCACCAGAGCCCTGATTTTCAAACTTAAATCCATGTTCTACAATCTCACCAATATAAATTTTACCAAAATTATACGTTTGTTCTTCGAATACTATTTTCGGTTTATCCGACATTTTTTCAATTTCATTATTTGCATCCTTTACACTATCAGCCGCAAAAACTCCAGAATATAGCATTGAAATTACCACTGTATGGATTATAAACAAAATCATGGCAATTATGTTCATCATATTTATGTGTCCCCTTACTCATAAAAGTTGCTTAGAAACTATAAAAAGCCTTCACCACAACAAAACATTTATGGTAGCATCACAATAAATTCAAAATAATTTAGCAGTTTTCTAAACAACTTAATATTTTTTTCTCCAATCATTACAATAGTCTATCCTTTTAATGAAATAAAATCAACGTTGATAATCCATAAACACGAAGAGCTGGGTCGTGGGGAAATACCCCACGGAAAGCCCAGCTCTTCATTGGTGTTAACTCCAGAGTTCCCTCTGCTCTCGCACCGACAAGCTCAGAGACGTATCTCAGGTATTATCTTGCGTGATACCCGGGATATA
>PHFX01000061.1 GCA_007618135.1 Candidatus Brocadia sp. WS118
TCATATCGAAACGTTTTTCGGGGATATCAAATCCAGGGGGTTCAACATCCATAGGAATCGTATTGGCGATACCTACAGGTTATCTAACCTGCTCATCGTCGCAAGCCTAGCCTTTATCCTGGCTATCTTGTTTGAGTTCGATGCACGGAGGTCCCCCCATTTAGGCAAATTCTGCCGAAAAGACCGCATTGGCAGCTACTCCGTGTTCCAAGTCGGGCTGATGGCTATCCTTTATTACATTGACAAAGCGATACCAATTCCTTTCCACTTTTCAAAGAACTTCCCGTAATCTTTTTGTGTACGGCAATGAATCTTTCTACAAATTGTAACCGTAAATCAAATATTGGCAATGGTGGATTTTATCCATTAGATACTAAGATGAACTTAAAAGGCTTCTCTAAAGAATGCCGGAGATTCATAAAAAAGGAAATCCGTCACAAATGGAGACTCCATGAAACAGAAGAATGTTATTATGATGACCAACCATTTTGGGAAAGCATATTAGAAAACGAAGATTGTTTTATCGGCAAGGAAAGAGGACAAATGTTGACCATTTTTGGTAAACCGAATGACATTTACAAGCTGGGAGGAACCGTTTGGGAAAAATACTATATGGGCAAAGTGTGCAAAGACGAATATCCTTATTTCACACTTCAATTAATCTATAATGATGAAGGAGTACTGACAAATATGGGGAGAGGGCAAATAAGACATGATTGATCGATTCGTTAGAACGATGCCCAACACAGCAGCTACGCCAATAGCCTCCATGCGTCGGCTACTGCGTAGCTGCCAACCGTCAGGCTGTGCCAAAAGCTGTGATTATAAAATAATAATCATTGATAATCAAATAGTTGCGTTTGTTAAAATAAACTTTTGGCACAGCCTGCCGTTGTGTGCAATTATATAAAACAACCAAATATGGAGACTGGATAAAAAGATAGAACGCTCTCTTTAAAATCAATTTCATAGGCATTACTTTTTTTTCCAGGGTTTCTTCTAACAGTTTTGAGAAAATATTAAAATTTGTAAGTGCCGTTGCTGCAGACATTCCAAAAACTACGCCCAATGAATCCCAAGTCAGGCCATTTTTCAGGTGAAACAACACAAAGAATAAAGCTTCTCCTAAGTCCTTTAATTTCGGAGTCTCGTAGACGCTCTCCTTAATATACTCTTCATAGGGCTGGCCATATTTTTCAAAATAGTGTTTTTCAAAGTCTATTTTGAGTAATTCAAATTCAGCTTTGCTTTTTCCAGTGGCGGCCTTAAATTGCCGTTCGGTAGATATTTGTGTATAATGGGTCATGACTTTTTAGGGCAAATATCGCAAAAAATTGATTATCATGGATAAACAAGTCTAATAAAAAAACAATAAACTTCATTAGAGTTTATGTGAATCAAATTCCGACCGTGCGCCTGCGTGCACGTGTATGCACGCACCTGCGCTCGTACACACACGCGTGAGGGCGGATTTTGAATTTCAAAAAATAATTGTAACTATTCAGCAAAGCTGAAGATTTTAAAAATAACTGAGGGATGGGCACCATGGCCTTTAATTGTGATTTCCACCTCTCTTGGCCCTTGCCAGCGGAGAGATTTTGCCCTGTGATGTCAGGGGTTGCGCGAGGATATCCCCTGCCGGCGTGGGTTAGGGGATGGATTAAAGCCCAAATTTGGTATTACGCCCACCGAAATAACTATTATTTTTAAGGATGCTTCCAGAACAACTACAACAAGCCATCAAGAAATTGCCAGAGGAAAGCCAACTGGTGATACAGGCTATTGTAGCATTTTATGAATCGAAGGTTCAACAGTTAGAAGCCCGTATCAAAGAGTTGGAAGATCAAGCCTCAAAGAACAGCAGGAACAGCAGCAAGCCCCCTTCCTCGGATGAATTTGACAAGCCCGCCCCCAAAAGCCAGCGGCAGAAAACTGGCCGCAAAGCGGGCGGGCAAAATGGCCACGGCGGGGCAAACCTGAAGATGGCAGAAAACCCGAATGTGGAAGAGCGCTATAAAGTAGAAGTTTGCGCCTGTTGCCAAAAAAGCCTCCGCAGGCAAAAAGCCGATTTCATAGAAAGCCGCCAGGTATATGATTTGCCCCCCTTAGAGTTAATCATAACCGAACACCAGGCGGAAGTAAAGCGCTGCTCCTGCGGCCATGTCAACCGCGCTGGTTTTCCAGCCGGCGTTAACCACTATGTGCAGTACGGGCCGAACATAAAGAGCCTGCTGGTGTATATGCAAGATTACCAGCTGCTGCCATACGAGCGCACCAAAGAGTTTGTCCAGGATATTTTCGGGCATCAGCTCAGTACTGGCACCTTATATAATATCCGCCAGCATGCCTTTGAGCAGTTGGCTACTTTCGAGGAGCGCCTCAAGGCCTTGCTGACAATAGCCGTCGTGGCCGGCTTTGATGAAGCCGGCATCCGGATAACGGCCCAGCGGCTGTGGCTGCATAGCTGTCCCACTGCCCAGCACGCTTATTATGAGGCTCACGCCAAGCGGGGCCAAGTTGCTATGGATGATATCGGCATCTTGCCTAACTTCGAAGGCATTGCCATCCATGACTTTTGGAAGAGCTATTACCACTACAACTGCGGGCATGGGTTGTGCAACGCACACCTGCTCAGAGAATTGGCCTTTATCAAAGGACGTTTCAAGCAAGGATGGGCTGATGAGCTCGCCGGCTTGCTCTTAAAAATGAAGGCTGCCAAAGAAAGGGCTGTTGCCCAGGGCAAATTGTCTCTGTCTCCGGCAACTTTAAGCCGATACCGGAGGCTCTATGATGCCATCGTACAAAAAGGGCTTAATGCCAACCCCTTCAAGCCTCCTCCTGGACGCAAAAGGGGCCGCGACAAAAAAACAAAGCCCCGAAACCTGATAGAGCGCTTTAGAGATTATGCTGGCGATGTTTTGAGGTTCCTCTACGATTTTAAAGTGCCATTTGACAACAACTTCTCCGAGCGAGACATCCGGATGATGAAAGTCAAACAAAAAATCTCGGGCTGTTTCAGAAGTTTTGATGGTGCCAAATTTTTCGCAAGAATCCGCAGTTTTATCGTCACGGCCCGCAAACAAAACGTCAATGTTTTCAAAGCATTGAGGAATTTGTTTATGGATAATTCTATCGCTTTTCAATTAACCAGCACGCAGGTGTGCTGAATAGTTACTCTTTATTCAATTTCAAAAATCATATCGTCAAGTCTTTGATAATTTTCTGAGCATGGACACTTGTATTTTATTTGTCGAAAAATGTAAATGTCACCAGACTCTGCCTTCATGATTATTCCCCTTGTATTCTCCTCAAATCTCGCTCCTTTGTTGACAGTTCTATCAATTTGATTCCTATTGCTAATTCTTAACATCTGGTAGCCCAAAACTTGACACCTTGCGTCAAATCCACAACATTCGACATTTGCAATTATCCCCATTTGTGCTTTAAATTCCCCAATACCAATTTTTTCGTCGGTATTTGCTCCATATCTTCCCAATCGCCCAACTGCTTCTATTGGTTTCACTCTTAAAGTCTTCGTCTCAATTGTGTCCCCTGTTGTGATATTTAATTCAACTATCCCAATCGTATCAGGTCGAATAATAAAATATCCTCTTCCTTCTACAATCTCAATCGGTACTTTTTCTGAATTATATACTTGGATGGTGGCATTCAGCTGTTTGATGGAAACTGGTTCATTCTGTTGCGCAACAACCCTAATCGGGTTATCAACTTTTGCTATCAAATACTGATTTTCAATCGAGATGATTGACTTCAATGGTTTTCCCACTTGTCCGAAAGTCGCCAAAGAGTTCACCATCCAAAAGATTAGGACCGATATTACTGGTTTATTGACTTTCATTCATTTCTCCTTTTGATTTCGTTTTTCTAATAGCAGCCAACGGCAGTTTTCCGATATTCATCGGAACAGGTAGTGCCAAAACACCCCTCAATTTAGGTTTTTTCACGCTACGGCGCACCATGCCACGCCAGTGCAGCCAAGCTTTTGAAATTTCGCATTTCGCAACCACGCCTTCCACAGTGCAACAGAGCGCCAAAATGCGATAAAAAGCTCCCGGAGGCGCTCAATAACACCCTGTACGCCCAGTATGGACATACTTCTCCTAAGGTTATAGCAGAAGAAAATCAGGCCCAACTCTCCGTCTACCTTCTCCATGCCTCTCAGCAGCGTGTAGGTATAACCCCATGCCCTTTTTATCGTCCCATAGGGGTGCTCTACTATTTCTTGCCGCTTTCGGTAGTATTCCCTGTTGGCTTCCACCCGCTGCCGGCTGGCATCGGCATACTCCTGGTATTCCGAGCGCTCGATGAGCCGCCCCATCTTGTTTTTCGTGCATGCCTGGCGCACCGGGCATGCCCTGCATGCTTTCGTTTTGTAATGCTTTACCCTGTAACCCGCCTTGCCTTTAGCATAAAACCTGCCGTTGGTATGTAAATCATAGCCCTGCGGGCACATGTAATAATCGCCCTGGCCGATGTATATAAAATCTTTTGCCTGGTAACCCTCCTCCGGGCCATTGCCCGGGGTGCTTGCTTCAGGCGAAGCGATATATGTATCAATCCCATCCTCTGCGCAAGCAGCCAGCTCGCTGCCGGCATGGTAGCCTTTATCCCCCAAAACATCCAATTTGTCCGCCTTCAAGGCTTGCTTTGCCCCTTTAGCCGCTGAATGCAGGGCATGAGCATCGTTCTGGTTTGTGGTTTCATAGTGTACCAACAGCTTGTGCTTCGCATCCGTAGCCGTTTGGGCCGGATAGCACACTTCTACAATATCCCGGTGCAGGGCAAGAGCTCGCGCATCTGGGCCTGTGGTGGATACCTGCTTTTCCCCGCTTTGCTCCAATTGCTTTTCCAACTCCCTGTATTTGGCCAGCCGCTCCAACTGCACAGTAGTATTGGCCAATGCTTGCTGCGTTCGACTGAGCGTTCGACTGAGCTCACGCCGAAGTCTCACGCCGAAGTCTTGCGCGCCCAGGCCTCCGAGCCTCCTTCCTCGTCTGCCTCATCCATTTCTTTCATGTAATGGCGGATCTTGTTGGCGATGTAGTCCTGATGGCGGTGGATTTTCTTTTCGTTGTAGTTGTTTTTTCTCTGCCAGCCGAAGCTTTAGCGAAGGTTGGCTGCTGTTCTGGGCACGCAGTTTTCTCTGGCCGGCGAAGCCTTGGCGTAGCTGGCACCGAGTCTACCCCAACGGTTTCCCCTTCCAGCAACCCCCAATTGTTCAGGCTTTGTACATAGCGCTGAAATAACTTGCGCAGGCTCTTTGGGTGCTCCGCCCGGAAGCGCGCTATCGTCCGCCAGGATGGCTTTAGCCCTTTTAACAACCCTGCCTGCCTGGCGGCGGGCAGGCAGGCACCACAATTCTATATTCACCTCGCAAGCCCAGGCCAACTGCCGCGAGCTGCGCATCCGGTGCAGGTAGCCGTATAGGTACAGCTTGAGCAAATCCCCGGGATGGTAGGGCGGCCGCCCCGTTTCTTCCGCAACTACATGGCTGAAGCCCAACTCCTCTAAATCCAAAGAGTCCACGTAGGCATCGATCAAACGCACGGGGTTGTCTTGCGCTATGTGCTCTTCCAGGTTGAGCCGGATGGGCTTCGTCCGGCTGCTGCCTTCTCGGTGGCCCATAGTATTGATTTTTGATCCAACCTTAAGTTAATTCCTTTTTCCTTTAAAAAAAATGACTTTTGGCACGGCCTGACGGTCCGCGCATATGACGTGCCGACCTTAGGAGGCATGTGCATATGCGCAATGTTAGCGGCAGGCTCTCATTTTTTTCTGATTTTCATCAATATTCTCTTAAGAGATTCTAATCTATTTTTCAATTCTTCAGAATTTGTTTTTGACAACCCATGAACCAATTCATTTCTATAAATTCTTAGATTGTTAATCTCTCTAATATCATGCTGACTTATTATTCTTTTTTCTAACAACTCCTTTAAATAAATAGTGTATCTAAGAGTACCTTTTACAGTACTCCCAGAAACCCATTTTTCGTCTTTATCTGGAAGTTCTGGTATTAATAAAAGTTTCTCAAATTCAGACCACAAATGGATAAATTTTCCAATTGTTCCAGTATCTAAATCTTCTCCATTGATCTCTATTGATACTCCAAACAAATTCTCAAATAAAATTTTTGCTAATTCAGCATAAGTTTCGACTTTTTCTTTTTCTACTGTAATTCCATTTCCATCATGATATAATTGATTCCTCAATCTATGATACCATTCTATATCTCCTAATTCAATTCCTGTAAGTTTTTCTGATGCAAATTCCTCTAATCCATCCAATAAGTTTGGAAAAGTTGAACACATTTCTTGGTATCTCCTTCTTGTAATCCCTTCGATTTGATTTATTCTTTTGGGTAAACCTAGGTACGTTTTTATCATCAATTCGACAGCATTATCAATTGATATCATGGCAATTCGATAATCAAAACCGGTACCTTGATTCAAATGTTGAATTCCATGAAGAATTAATTCTTTAGGACCTGTTACCCAAGGTTTATCAATCATACTGCAGCTTTAATGTTTGCTTGGTGGTAAAATTTAAATAAATTCTAAAATCGATGAATTGTATTTCTTTCTGAATTGTATTCATAGTTTGCTGTGCCATGAAAAAATCTAATTGATCCAGAGTTTTCTATTTCGCGTTTCAATTCCTTGAATTCATATCTACAATTGTTTACTTTTGAAAAAACAACCACAAACCCTTTTACATTTCCATCATTAATGTTTATTATGCTCTGAATCTTGTCAAAATCCTTTCTTATTTTCCTTATATCTTTAGCTAAAGTGACACCTTTATCATGTTTAATAAAAGCAATTTCAATTATTATAGCCTTTCCTACAAATTCAAACTTTTTTCCTGTTGTTGAAGCATATGATATCCTTGTATTTGACACCTCATATTTTTGAATTGAATGAGCAATACTTAAATTCGTAGGATCTAATATTGTTATATCAGGCTTTAGTTTCAATGTAAACATTCAGCCGGTTTGGCACATTCCCCACACCAATTTCGATACAAACGGCTCGGCTTGTCCGGTAAAGAGCTGCTTGAGCGCTTCAAAAGCGGAGTATCCCTGCTTGGCAGCTGTTGACAGATAGGACCTGATGCGCAGGAAGCGGTTGCCGGTTTCTATGCGATGAAAAAAGCCTGATATTTTCATTTTCACTTTGAGCATTCGAATATCCCGCTCGGCCGCATTATTGTCAAACGGAACTCTAAAATCATACATGAACCGAAGC
>PHFX01000062.1 GCA_007618135.1 Candidatus Brocadia sp. WS118
GATTTTAATCGTTCCCGATAGCAGGCATTTCACATAAGTGGCCCGATGATAAAATTGGCTCCCGTCGATATTGCAATTGTAAAAAACGTTATTATTCTCCGAGTTTGAACCCCACGCGCCGACCGGGGTCAAACTGAAAAACTCGCATTTTATGTAAGTTCTGTTTCCAAGATTTACCCGCTGATACATCGAAGCAGTTCTGATTTCAATACCTGTTAAATGATCGGCGATCACATAATCAGTCCCGGAAGCAAGGATAAACACTTTCCGCAAATTTCTGCTACCCAGTAGAGCATAAACCCGGCTCCAGGTCTCCACCGGCGATCCCGGCAATCCCTCATTTGCATCATCACCATTCACATTATCCCAATACACATACTCATCAATTTCTACCGGATCGAAGCTTATACCGGCAATATCGCTTTGAATGGCCGCTTGTGCGGTATCCAACTCCGCCTTTGTCGGCCCGTCATAATCTGATAACGCCGTATCCACTTCTGCATTGGCATCAGCTTTTTCCTGTGTGGATAAACCCACCGCGCTATCCTTAGCCCCGAGATAACTATCAACCCGCCCCGATTGCAGGCTGTTCGGCGCTGATCCCATCCACTGCCTCACATCCACCGGTATATCCCCATCCTCCACCGGGTACATCACAATCGGTGTCGTTTTCGCCCCGCTGGTAGAAGTTTTTACGATGATTGTCACCGTATCAGCGTTCATCTCCGTGGCCGTCAAATCCAGGTAATACATCCCCGAAGAAGTGGCAATCTCCGTCGCCTCATTCGTACAATCCGTAAAAGCGCCACCATCCTTGCTGATCTCCGAATCCAGCCCGGCTGCGCCGCTTACCAGGTCCCCGTCATCGTCAAAAATCGGGAACGTCACCCGGAAAGCTTCATTCTTTTTCGGATAAGGTTTTGCATCACTCGCTGCCATTTACCAACTCCTCAAAAATGGTACTTGTTTTCCTCTTAAACTCATCGGCTGTCCGCCGCCTGCGGCTGCCGGCTTAATCGCTACACCGGCCAAAACAGTGTGATCCTGATGTCCCAATGTATAAGAAATCTCCGTCGTTGATGCTGCCCCATCTTTCGTGCACCCGGCAGCATAAGTATTTGAAGATACGCTATCATTCCAGTAATCAGTCTGCCCCGTTCCCGGCGAAATACTGTCCACCGTCTCCCCGCAAGCACACCCAAATAACAGGTCCCCCTCATCCGATGGAACATCAATGGAAATCGGGCTCGATCCTTCCGATAAACTTTCAAATGTTCCCAACGGCGTAACCTGATCCACCCCGCTGACAACCAGATAACCGACAATCGCCTGATCTTGTAAGCTCTCATTAAAAGTGCAGCTCAGGGTATAATTTCCCACTTCAGGATTCACCAGATACCATATCTCCACCCGGCTGTCATCATCCGACGTATCAAATCCCAGCAATGTCAAATCCGTTCCGTTCCATTGCAAGGAGTCAACAAACTCATAAGAATTATTGTCAATCGACACCCCGACAATCAGCAGCGAATTCGCGTGTGAACCCAAATTGATCGTTTGGTTTATCGTCGTACACCCATCGCAACCCTGATGTCCATATTGTTCTACGGTAGGCATATTGAACAAACTCTCTTTCTTACAACCCACATTTTCCTTCCCAGTAATAAATCACAAACTCAATATAAAAAATCCCCACCAAACATTTCAACCAAAACCGCCCCCCTCCACATCCCCCTTAAAAAAGGGGGATGGAGGGGGTTGTAGCCCTTAAAAAAGCTTGCCCTGAGCCTGTCGAAGGGGGGATACAGGGGGTTGTAAAAGGGGGATTAAACGATGGGTAAAGAAAATATCATTATAGGCAAAATATTATATGGTTTATTTTTGTTGTCGATATTAGTTCTGTAAGGTAAATAGAATTTTTCAAAGAAAAATAGTGGATAAACGGAGAGAATAATGGCGAATCAAGAGCATCTGAAGATTCTGAAACAGGGAGTGGACAAATGGAACGTATGGCGAAGTAAAAATAAAGATGAATTCATCGATCTAAACGGCATCGATCTCCGCGGTGCCAATCTCCACGGCGCCAATCTCAGCAACGCCGATTTCAGCGGAGCTGATCTCTGCGAAACCAATCTTCACGGTGCCAATCTCCGCAAAGCCAATTTTAGCAACGCCGATCTCAGCGAAGCCAATCTCAGCAACGCCGATCTCAGCGAAGCCAATCTCAGCAAAGTCTTTCTCTTTGGCGGCGCCAATTTCAGAAGCGCCAATCTCTGCGAAGCTAATCTCAGCAACGCCGATCTCAGCGAAAGCAGTCTCAGCGGCGCCAATCTCAGCAAAGCCAATCTCAGCAACGCCGATCTCAGCGAAGCCAATCTCAGCAAAGCCAATCTCAGCAACGCCAATCTCAGCAAAGCCAATCTCAGCGGAAGCAGTCTCAGCAAAGCCAATCTCAGCAAAGCCAATCTCAGCTACGCCGATCTCAGCGGAAGCAGTCTCAGCGAAGCCAATCTCAGCGAAGCCAATCTCAGCAACGCCGATCTCCGCGGAAGCAGTCTCAGCAAAGCCAATCTCAGCAAAGCCGATCTCAGCAAAGCCGATCTCAGCAAAGCCGATCTCAGCGAAAGCAGTCTCAACGGCGCCAATTTCAGCAACGCCAATCTCAAGAATGCCAATCTCAGCAAAGCCAATTTCTACTTCACCTGGCGCAGCAGCGCCTATCTCCGTAAAGCCGATTTCAGTAACGCCGATCTCAGCAACGCCAATCTCAGCCGCGCCGATCTCATTAACGCCGATCTCATTAACGCCGATCTCAGCGCCACCAATCTCAGCAACACCGATCTCGGTGGCGCCGATCTACAGAAGTCGGTTCTTAGCGATACAGTTTTTGGAAATACCAATCTGAAAGACGTCCGAAATTTGGAATCTTGCCGACATAAGGGGCGAAGTATCATTGATCAAATGACCCTGATAAAATCCGGCAAACTCCCAGAAGTCTTTTTAAAGGGTTGCGGGTTAAGCGATGAGTTTATTCAACAAATCCCCATTCTCTTTTGGGATAAAGCAGCCTTTGAGTTTTATTCCTGTTTTATCAGCTATTCTAGCAAAGATGAGGATTTTGTCAAACGGCTCCATGCCGATCTGCAAAGCGAGGGCGTACGCTGTTGGTTTGCACCGGAGGATCTGAAAATCGGTGACCGTATTCGATTACGCATTGATGAAACGATCCGTTTATATGATAAGCTGTTGTTGATTCTTTCGGAAAATTCAGTCAATAGTCAATGGGTAGAACAGGAGGTTGAAACGGCTTTAAGAAAAGAACGCCAGCAAAATAGCACGGTTTTATTTCCCATTCGTTTAGACGAGGCAACCATGAATGCCGAGATAGGTTGGCCTGCGCTGGTAAAAGATACCCGCCATATCGGAAACTTTACCAGTTGGAAAGATCATGATTCATACAAAAAAGCGTTTGAACGACTAACCAGAGACTTAAAAGCGTTATAAAGAATGTGTTTTATCATTAGAGACAAAAATTTAATATTATTCAATATCTTCTTTGAAAAATTTTTTATCAAAAATTTAATTTTGTCGAATATTAGAATCGCCGATTCGATAGAGATTAATGATTTATAGTCTCTTAATAACACTGTAAAATTAATGTTGTCTCGTTAGAAAATTTCGTGATATTGTTGGTAAAAAGAATTAATTTCTCGTAATAGGATAAAGAAAATTATCTAATCACTAATTAGCCTAGTAAACAATTATTGACGTGAATAGTATGGAAAGTACGGTATACAAAAAGTTTTCTTCAACATTCGTTGTCGATGCACCGAAAATATCCCGTCTTGCGAAATTGGTTACAGATCACTTTGAGGATATTGACGGTGCAGCAATAATAAAATACACATTTTCAACTAAGAACGGGAAAAACTTTACTGCAAATAGAATTGACGATGTCTTAGCACATGACAACCCCGTAAAAAATCCAATCCATAATCTCGAAATAGAAGCATACGATAAGATGGAAGATCCATCCAATCACTGTAAAATTGAGTACAATAAAGAAGATGATAAAATTAAGATATTTGTAGGATCAAACGACGGAAAGAAATCAAACGAACTATTTGATGAAATTGAGGAACAAGTAAATCGATGTCTGATTAAAGACAAGATATATTTTTTTAAGAAAAGCATTATTGTACTGTTCTTCGTATCAATAATGGCCCTTTTAATATTTAGCGCTACTTACTATGCTGGGTTGTCTGACTATGCTCTAACAGATAAGCTATCCTCTGAAGATATTTACGAATTAGAACCAAAGTTTAATAACGCTAAGACACAGGAAGAAAAAATCGATGCCATTTTCCAATTTAATAAGCGAATTATAAATAATAACACGAGCGATAAAGATTTTAATTACTACGTAGAATTAGCTCAAAGATATTTTTATAGCGTCAATACTTACCTTATTGCCATCCCAGTTGTATTGGTTCTCATTCTCATCAAGATATTAATAGGAACGTACGTTGGATCTGTGTTTTTATGGGGTGATTATAAAGATTATTATGAAAAAATCCTCGAAAAGAGAAAGAATTTAATTAATATATTAATTGGATCAATCTCGGCAAGTGTTATCGTAAACATTTTTTTTATAGGATTAGGCAACTAGTTGACGCTAACAATCGCAAGTACGCGGAATTTTCCGCTGCGCTTCAAATAGTCTAGTTGTGTGGACGTTTCCCCATATGACTTGTTGCCCCTACGATGAACTTTTGGCTGCGCTCTAACTGCCACCTACCGCTGCCTACTGACCCAACCATTACCCGATGCTCGGCCAAAACCCATCCTCCGCGGCTACAGCTTTGCGGTGCTCGGTCGTCAGTAAAGGCAAA
This sequence comes from Candidatus Brocadia sp. WS118, assembly GCA_007618135.1. Classification (GTDB taxonomy): domain Bacteria; phylum Planctomycetota; class Brocadiia; order Brocadiales; family Brocadiaceae; genus Brocadia. The sequence goes on from PHFX01000062.1 coordinate 4,893, forward strand.
ACACGGCAGCAACCGCGTAAAAAAACACGCCGTTGGCAAAAACGCCGCTGCCTATACTGCCGCCCTGTGCTCCTCAAGCATTCCGCCTTGTGCGGTGTGTTTTCGCCTGCGCTAAAGACAAACCTCTCAGCAACCGTGTAAAAAGCACACCGTTGCCTCGCCATCCCGGTTAACGCCCCATCCCTGCCGCGAATCCTAACTTCAGCCCATCCCTGTGCTGACTTCCCTGGTAAACGCCAAAAAACGGCGATCCTAACTCTCAAAAAAACAAACTTTTAAAGTTCACTCCTTCAACCTCATCCCCTCACAACCAACAAATCCTTCCACTTTGTCGTATAACAGGGTGACAACTTCTCCTGCTTCAACCTCCATTCTCCTCCTATTCCCTGCACCGCAAAAAACAGCGTACCCCTTCCCATCCTCTCATTAACCGCGTCAACTGCTGCCATCAACTTCTTGGGTTTTTCCCGGTCCCCTCTTTCAAATAAATTCCCTTGAACTCCACCAACCGTCGTAATATCACTGACAAAAACCCCCGCCTTTTTATACCGGCAATTCGCCTTGTAAATAATCTCCAGTGCTTTCAGGGCATAGCGGATCAAATCCGGGCTATAGTTGGTTGCCGTTGGCAACTCCGCAACCTTACAGTTGCAGTAATATCCCTTCTGAAAAGGGGAGGTGCGGATAAAAACCGTGATCACTTTGCTGTACGAATTTTGTTGCCGCAATTTCTCACCGCACCGCGCCGCAAAAGTAGAGATCGCTTCTCTCAATCCTTCCTTGCTCTCCACCGCCTCTCGGAAAGTCCGTGAGCACCCGATTCCCTTCTTCGGAGGCGGGGCCATTTCTAAGGGTAAGCACGAGATCCCCTGCAGCTCGTATTTCATCCGTAAACCCATAATCGTCAAATGTTTTTTCACCCAGTAATCCGGGGCGTTTCGCAGTTGCAAAGCTGTTTTTATCCCGTTCTTCTCTAAGAATTTGCTATACTGCAAACCGATGCCCCATAAATCTTCCACCGGGAAGTTTTCCAACACCCGCCTGATTTGACAGTCGCCGGATAGCACCAAAACGCCGCTATTTTCCGCTGAGCGTTTGGCAAGGTGGTTGGCAACTTTGGCAAGCGTCTTAGTCGGCGCCACCCCAATGGAAACCGGAATCCCGGTGCGCTTCTTCACAATTTCTTTTAGTTGCAACGCCAATTTGTCTGGTTTCTGCTGCACAAGGGAAGTTAAATTCAGAAAAGCTTCATCAATGGAATAAATCTCGATCTCCGGAACGAATTCCGCCAGGGTGCTCATCACCCGCTCCGACATATCCCCGTAAAGCGCATAATTTGAGGAAAAGATTGCCACTTCATGTTTTTTCAGGAAATCTTTTCGTTGATAGGCCGGATCACCCATTTTAAGGCCCATTCTTTTGGCTTCATTAGACCGCGCCACAATGCAGCCGTCATTGTTGGATAATACCACAATTGCCTTGTGTTCTAACTTCGGGGAAAAAACACGCTCGCACGAAGCGTAAAAATTGTTGCAGTCAACCAGCGAGAATAAAACATCAGGTTTTATGAATGACATACGGCACCACACCCCATACCTGGAATTCCATTTCCTCCGTCACCTCTATCGGCATATAATCCGGGTTCTCCGGGTAGAGAACGATTCTCCTCTTATCTTTTACGAATCGCTTTACCGCAAACTCTCCGTTCAGCACGCAGACAATAATGTCATTGCTTTTAGGGTCCAACGCCCGGTCAACCACTAAAATATCATCGTGAAAAATTCCCGCATTCTTCATGGAATCTCCGTTCACCCGCACAAAAAAAGTCGCTGCCGGGTGTTTGATCACCAGTTCATTGAGGTCTAACTTTTTTTGGATATGATCGTCTGCCGGGGAGGGAAAACCTGCCGAGACCCTTGTAATATAATAAGGGATTTCTAATCCTGGGATGTCGCTTAATCCTTTAAACTGCCCTAATATGATTCCGTTCATATCTCCGCTTAGTGTATTTATGTTCACTTGATTATAAGAATCATCATCCGGTTCTGCAAGAAAATTATTTAATTCATTTGGCGCATTTAGCGATGCTCGGCCAAAACCCATCCTCCGCGGCTACAGCTTTGTGGTGCTCGGTCGTCAGTAAAGGCAAAACGCGGCAGCAACCGCGTTGAAAAACACGCCGTTGACAAAAACGCCGCTGCCTATACTGCCGCCCTGTGCTCCTCAAGCATTCCGCCTTGTGCGGTGTGTTTTCGCCTGCGCTAAAAGCAAACCTCTCAGCAACCGTGTAAAAAAACAC
>PHFX01000218.1 GCA_007618135.1 Candidatus Brocadia sp. WS118
GTACTTGAAAAAAAGTACGGCGGCCTGACGACAAACGGGAAGCGGTAGAATTGCTGGTTCAGGAGAAGTTAAGTGTTCGTCGGGCCTGCAAAATTGTATCGCTGCCCCGGTCCGTCATGAACTATCGGAAAGTACCCAGGGACGACAGCTCTTTGATCGAGGCTCTTCACCAGCTGGTGGAAATACATCCTACGATTGGCTTTTGGAAGTGTTATTACCGGCTAAGAAGGAAAGGCTATGGTTGCAACCATAAGCGGCTTTACCGGGTGTACACCCTGCTTCGGCTCAATGTGAGACGCAAAGCCCGGCGAAGAGTGCCACAGCGCATCAAGCAGCCATTGTTGGTCCCAGGATCCATTAATGAGGGATGGAGTATGGATTTTATGTGTGACAGCCTGGTGGACGGCAGAAGGTTCCGGTTGCTCAATATCATCGATGACTATAATCGCGAATCCCTGGCCATCGAAATTGATACCTCCCTGCCTGCCCTTCGTGTGATCAGAACGCTAAACCAGTTAATTGAAACCCGTTCAAAACCCAAAACGATCAGAGTAGACAACGGTCCGGAATTTGTCAGTGACCGGCTACAACAATGGTGCGACGATCATGGAATAACCTTGCAGTTCATCCAACCTGGAAAACCCATGCAGAATGGCTATGTAGAACGCAACAACGGCTCTTTGAGAAAAGAACTTCTGGATGCTTACCTGTTTTACAGTTTGCAGGAGGTCCGGGAAATGGCCGGAGAATGGCAGCGTGATTACAACTGGGAAAGACCGCATGAATCGCTGGGCTTTGTACCCCCGGCTGAATATAATTAATCCGTTTCCCTAGAATTACTAAAAACCAAAAAACTCTAATTACGAGTGGCCCGGAAAAAGGGGGAGCTTACAGAGAAAAACAAAAACATTCCATTTATAAATGGACGACACCACTTGGAACAATTTTCGCGTTCTTGGCATTCTTTATTTCTTTAATGACATATCTACGGGGCTGTAAAAAGAGTAATGACAAATCAGACCTCGAATTAGGGAGTTTTTCTCAAATAAATGTAAAAGAAAAATTAATGGGAATTTGGGAAGTTGATTCGACCGAAACTTATTTAAAAGGAATCAGAAAAATTGATCCTTCTAGGATTTTTTTCAACTTTAATGAATTTAACGACGTCATAATATTTAGTAGAGATTCAATTCAACAAGTGTTTTATTTCACAATTCAGGATTTCTCAGTGACTTGCTATGAAAACAAAAAAGATACTTCTGATCCGTCCAATTCTATATTCGAGTTGGACGTTCTAAAAATATCTAACAATAACGCTACCCTTAGAGCCTTCTACGATGACAATTCAGCGACTACTTTTTTCTTAAACAAGACTAAATTTACCAATCCAAAAGATATAATCGAACATCCAAATTAAACGTTTAAATGTACTGCAGCCAACAGGGGGCTTGGCACTATGCCTCTGCTTGTCGGCGCATCGTTTGAATCAAAAGTTACGATGCGCCTCCCGCTAGTTTTCCTTAACTTGGAGGACGGCACAGCGCCAAGCCCTGGGCGTATGCAATGCTTTTCCTAGCTCCTAATCAGGGGAAAATCTTATAAATGTCCTTTCGATGCAGGAAACGAGCTAAGGAAATTTTCGGATGATCGTAAAAAAAACCGAGTCGGTATTCACCGACTCTTGTCCTGAATGCGTTTTTATGACCCTTTAATTTTTTTGTATTTGGAATTTCCTATAGGGCGTCTGCGTCCTCTATTAATTGTACCAGACGAATTAGCGATTGCTTAGTATTCTTTACCCGAAGATTATCAAGATCCTTCGAAAAACTTTTTAAGAATTCAACCTTCATTACGAAGATAATTTTTTCATGATTTCTGCCCGGCTAGCCTTTTTTTGCTTATCTATTCCCTTCATTAACCGGGACAAACCAATATCCTCAATCTCCTCCAAACTAAGGGAAGATGAACCCACACCAAGCTTCCTTAAAAGATTGGAAATAAACTTATACTCATTGTCGTTCTTCGGCTTAATAACAATAGCTTTCATAAAACAAATATAACTAAAATCAGCACTGCATACAACAGCGGGTTCTTCGCCAGCGGCTGACGAGTAACGTCAAGAGTAGTTTTCAAATCACGTGCACCGCCTGGCTGACGTAAAACGGTTGATCTGCAGAATAAATGCCCGGCTTTTGTAACTTTAATGAACTGACGACAGGGACTGACGGACTCCGGAAACCGCCGGCGCAAAGCCCCAACGTTGGGTGCCATTTCCCGAAAAACCTAAAATTTGGAGATTCCTTACAATTACTTACCTTTGGCGTTACTATTGTAAGACGTTACTATGATTGTTTCATTCAGAAACACTGATACAGAAAAGATTTGGAATGGTGTTCGGGTCAAAAAATTACCAAATGAAGTACAGGCTATTGGGCGACGAAAACTAAGGATGCTTAATAACTCAGTCAATTTGGGCGATTTAAGAATACCACCTGCAAACAGATTGGAAAAGTTGGCGGGCAGGCTGAAAGACTTTTATAGTATCAGAGTCAATGATCAATGGCGGATCATTTTTAAATGGAACGCTGGCAATGCCTCCGAAGTAGAAATTATCGACTATCATTAAATTGGTTTTTATGGCCAGACTGAATAATATTCACCCCGGTGAGGTGCTACTGGAAGAATTCCTGGCACCGCTCAACATTTCCGCCTACCGACTTGCAAAAGACATAGAAATACCACAAACCCGGATTTCTGAAATCCTGAAAGGCAACCGTCGGATTACTGCAGATACAGCCTTGCGACTCTCAAAGTATTTTGGCAATTCTGCAAAATTCTGGCTTGGACTCCAGGATGATTTTGACATCGAGGAGGAATTACTTACAAAAGGAGACAGCCTGAAATCAATCAAGTCGTACGATCCAAAAGCTGCATAACGGCACCCAACAGCGGTTTTTGTGCAACGGCCGGCTGACTTGCAAATCCTCATCGGCAGTGCCCTGATCAACCTCCGTGAGGAACTGACGATTCATTAAGAGGAAAATTTGTAAATTCAACATATCGCTCCGGATCATGTGCACGGACGGTCTGACGGATCACGGAACGGCCACAGCGCAAAACCCTGGGTGTTATGTGCTATACTAGATGACGATAATGCGAGACTTGATTCCAACAATAAGTAATGTTATAAAACTTGGGCTTGAGCCAAATTTGAGAATTGAGGACAAGGAATTGATTTTAGAAAAAGACCTTGTACGTATCTATAGCCTATATTTTCAAATAGTATATAAGCCTGACGATGTTGATTACCCTAGTTTTAAAACGCCAAGTCTTCCAGACATAAGGCAAAATGTGTGTTCAAATTTCCCTGATTATGACCAATACAAAACACATCTGGACATAAACAATTTAGACGATTTGCAAGACACTGCAATCGGTGACGCGATTGATGACCTAACCGATATAATCAGAGATCTGATTGAAGTAAAATGGAGAATTGAAAATAATGGCATTAATGACGGACTTTGGTTCTTTGAACACTCTTTTAGGACACACACTCAGCAACATTTGATTGATTTATTGAATTATATGAAACAGAAGAATCGTTGACCGCACGGCACACAACAGCGGGTTTTGCGCCACCGGCTGACGAGTAAAGTCAGGTTCAGTTTTCAAATCATGTACACGTCCGGCTGTCTTAAACCCCTGTTTCCTGAACAGTTTTACCAAACCAGTTTAGCGTTCCAGGCGGCCCGCTTCGGGCAGCTGTATAACATCATCGGTAAATAAAAATGAAATCAGCATTAAAAAGAAAATTTAAGTTCCAGGAAAAAGAGTTAAGGAAAATCATCAATTCCTGGAATTTAATCCCGGGAAGCCCGGCGGACGAATTTGATGCATTGAACCACCTGCTACTTGGGCACTTAGGGCGGGAGAATGGTAAAGAGAAAATGGTGAAAGTGATTTATAGTGAACTAATCACTAACTACGGATTAACTATTAAACAGGCTGATGCAGAAGCATACGCAACGCAAATAGTGGACTGGTGGACTAATATACAATAGTTTTTTACCCGCCCGGCGTCAGGTTCCCTGCCGGCAGGCAAAACGCGGATCTGCTACTGACCCCGGCTTTTCACCATACGGGATACAGGAAGGGAAAAGGTATCTTTGTGAGCCGGTCTGCGCCATGCGGTAAAACGAATGACCGGGCATCGCGTTTTCCTGATTCAATTTTTACCATGCGTGCCATTGTACATACCCAGTACGGGCCACCCGAAGTGGCCAGGCTTTCGGAGGTTCCCAAACCGGTACCGGGAAAAAACGAGTTATTGATTAAGGTCTGCTCCTCTACGGTAAACCGGACCGATGCCGGGTTCCGGAGCGCCGTATATTTTATTTCCCGCTTCTGGAGCGGGTTGTTTCGCCCCAAACATAAAACACTGGGCTGCGAGTTTGCCGGTACGGTCGAGGAGACCGGGGCCGATGTATCCGGTTTTCAAAAGGGAGACCGGGTTTTCGGATACAATGACCAGCGTTTCGGGGGACACGCTGAATTTTTAACCATCCCGGAAAATGACGCGGTGGCCATCATCCCCGAAGGCCTGGATTTTGATGAGGCCGCCCCCATCACCGAGGGCGCCCATTACGCCTTAAATAATATTAAGGCCTCCAAAATAAAAAGCGGTGAAAACGCCCTGGTGTACGGAGCCACCGGCGCCATTGGCTCGGCGGCCGTCCAGTTGTTGAAATACTTCGGCGTAAACGTAACCGCCGTATGCAACACCAAAAATGTGGCGTTGCTGAAATCACTGGGTGCCGATACCGTCATAGATTACCAGACAGAGGATTTCACAAAAAAAGGTCAATCCTTTCAATTGATTTTTGACGCCGTCGGTAAGAGTTCCTTTAAACAGTGCAAACCTCTATTGACAAAAAAAGGGATTTATGTTTCCACCGAGTTAGGTAAAAATGCGGAGAATGTTTTTTTTGCCCTGTTTACCCCTTTTTTCGGCGGGAAGAAAGTGATCTTTCCCATTCCCACAATGGATAAGAAGACCATCCTGTTTTTAAGGGAACTTGTTGAAAAAGGAGCTTTCAGACCGGTGATCGACAGAAAATACCGCCTGGAGGAAATCGTAGACGCCTACCATTATGTGGAAAGCGGGCAGAAAACAGGAAACGTGATATTGAAAATTGCGGAATAAAAACAAATGGCCCCCATCCTTATAAGATGATCCAATATACCACGGCACAATCTGATGATGACCTGAGGGGGATCCTCGAACTCCAGGCGAAAAATCTCACCCGGTCCCTTTCCGCCGTAGAGATCAGTTCGCAGGGATTCGTTACGGTGGAGCACAGTTTTGAAAGCCTGAAGAAATTAAACGAGACCGAACGGCATATCATCGCGAAACAGGACAACCGGGTCGTCGGTTATATCCTGTCCATGACCCCGGAAGCCCGGGATGATATCCCCGTACTGGTTCCCATGTTCCGGATCTTTGATGAAACTCCCTACCAGGGTAAAATGATTTCAGACCACCGCTTCATCGTGGTGGGGCAGGTGTGCGTGGACCGGGATTTCAGGGGACAGGGTCTTTTTGACAACTGTTACCGGGCATACAGGGAATATCATAAAGACAAGTATGCGTTTGCCATTACCGAAATTGCCAGGGCCAACCCGCGTTCACTGAACGCACACAAAAGAACAGGGTTTAGGGAACTGAGATCCTACCGGGATGAAAACGATACCGATTGGATCGTAGTGATCTGGAACTGGGATTAATGCGGTAAGAGGCCGAATAAAGAACGTTGCCAGTAACCTCTTCTTTGAAAACCGGTCACGTGTTTGCTGATGAATATTTACACGGAATTTTATATTAAACCGGGCAGATGACGAAAAAAAGCATTTACATTATTGTCTGTATCTCATTATTTGTAGGGTTACTGCATTTTATCTTTGGTCCCGGGTACAACGGACCGTTCAGGGATTTCATCCGGGGGTATTTGATTGATCTCCTGCTCCCGATGAACCTTTACTTATTGCTGCAAATTTCCCTGAGAAAGAAACTTTCAATACCGGCAAGCCGGTTACTCGGAGCCGGCTTCACTTTCCTGTTCGGGTTAACCGTTGAATTATTGCAATATTCCGGAATAAAATTCCTGGGCAGCACGTATGATCCGTTGGATATCCTGATGTATGGCTCAGGCGTTATTCTTGGTTTGCTGATCGATTTTTTCCTGCTGAACCGATTCGAAAAGTAACACGGAAAAAATATTCCTAACTTAGAAAAAACAAAACCATGAGCAAAGCCAGCAATAAGAAGCTGCCCGCCCCTCAGCGGGAAGAACTGCTCAGCACACTGAAAACCCGTTTTGCCAAAAACATGAACCGGCACAAAGGCATTGACTGGAACGCTGTGGAGATCCGGTTGAAATCCAACCCCGCCACACTGTGGCCGCTATACGAAATGGAACAAACCGGCGGTGAACCGGATGTGGTGGGCTATGATAAAAAGACAGGCGAGTATATTTTTTATGACTGCTCACCGGAAAGTCCTGCCGGCCGCCGGAGTATTTGCTACGACCCGGAAGCGCTGATATCCCGGAAAGAACATAAACCCGGGCACAGCGCAACCGGCATGGCCGAAGAAATGGGAATTGAACTGCTCACGGAATCGCAATACCGCGAATTGCAGCAATTGGGGAAATTCGATACCAAAACATCGAGCTGGGTGAAAACACCCGAAGCGATCCGGAAACTCGGCGGGGCCATTTTCTGCGACCGGCGCTATGATACGGTTTTCGTGTACCACAACGGGGCGGAATCCTATTATGCGGCGAGAGGATTTCGCGGAGCGCTGAAAGTTTGAATCATATTATGGTCAATCCGGTTTTTTATAACGGTTAACAAAAAAATCACAATCAATCTCAAATTTAAAAATGAAAAATTTGGCCGGTAAGTCGGAAAGACAGGAAAAATAAGTTCTCATAATTTATTTTCATTCCGCCTGAGTATTTTTCCCCGCAAAATCGATTTATATGCTCTTTCTATTGATAATTACAGGAATTTTTAACCAGTTACTGTTTCCCTGACTACAGGGTTAATCAGAAATTTATTAATTTCAGGGTAAATTAATACAATGTCGAAAGACGAGATTAAAACGGAAATTAATAAAGTTCTT
>PHFX01000219.1 GCA_007618135.1 Candidatus Brocadia sp. WS118
GCCCGTCGCTGCTAGGCGGGCGGGAGCTGTTCCTGCTGTTTTGGTTGAGTTGCGCCTCCAGTTCTTTGATGCGCTGCTCTAAGGCCTGGATCGTTTCGTCCCGCTGCGCTATGGCTTCTTGATGCACTGAGATTATAATACTAACCGGTTGGCGTACGCCAGGCGGCAGGTTGGAAAGCAATTCGTTCAGTGCAGGTAAATCCATAGGGCTAAGTTCGTATTTCTTGGCGAATTTTCATAACCGGCTGAATGTTTACTGGCATAAAGCATGCGCCAAATCAACTTTTGACAGATTATGCAATAGCAAAGCGCCGGCATCTGCGAAGGCATGCCTGCTGCGCTTTGGCTTGAGCTATGCGTTTTGTCAGCGGATTTGATCGCGACCGGAGAATATCAAATTTGCATATCAGAAGCGCCGATAGAAGAGTATAAGGGTGTAAGCCAAAGAGAAAAGTTTCAAAAATATCCTGGGTTCTTGGAAAAGGCTGCAAGTTTGATATCATCTATTAAAAAAATTGGGGTAATCGTAAGTCCGACAAAAAAGATTGAAGTTATAGAAGATGATCCGGACAATCGATTACTTGAAATTGCTGTAGAAGCAAATGCGTGTTGCATTATTACAGGAAACACGAAGGATTTTAATTTCGAGGAGTATGAAGGGATTAAAATACTTACACCGAAAGAATTTTACCAACTGGCCATTTAATTCCGCTAACAAAGTGCAGAACGGCCAGCCCTCTCCCGCTTTATTAGCGGGATTGGGCCGTCGTGTGCACCAGCCGTTCAGCGAAACTATTTTTTATGGGCGTAAATGGGGAGATCATGATTGAATTCCAGAAAGGCGACAGACCTTTCTGCTTACAGGCTCGCAGCCTTCGATTCCGACGGCCGTAGTCCCCTTCGATTTCCAATACGCCCGGCCGGCAAACTTAATCCTTCCTGCCCGAAACTCTCCTGGCCTTTCTCCGTATACAATGTTGCCCCGCCGGGGTGCCGTTTTCTCGGCTGCCGTCTTTGTGCTGCCGAGGCTTTAGCGAAGCGCCGACATCTGCGAAAAAATAATGGCTTCGCTTGCGCTTTGCGGAATACAGTGTTAGATTTGGGGGGCACGGCGCTTCGGCAGGGAGGAAAGGCAGTTTTTGCCGCACCTCAGTGGCGACCGGCAAAATGAACACTGCCGGAACCACATCCCGAGAAAAAAGTGTTATCTTGTCATTAGAGGTATTGACATAAACTCGCAAGTAACTGACAATGAAAAACATATAATTTTTTGGGAGAAGCTGAGCCTGATGAGGTCAATGGAGATTCACAAATGATTCGATTTTAATTAAAACAAAATGACATGGAAAATTTGATTGTCGAGAGATATATGAGGCTTATTGAGCCATTGCCGTTTGAAATTAAGTTAGAGTTGATATCTAAAATATTCGAGAACCTGAAAACTAACATCAGCAGGCCAGAGGTTAACAAGGATGAACTTATTAATGAGTTATATGGATCATGGTATGATGTGGATGATTCAATAATTGAAGATATATATAGTCGTCGTACAATCAGTGAAAGAGAAATAAATCTGGACTAATGGATCAATATTTAATAGATACAGACATTTGTGTTCACTTTTTGAAAGGAAGATTCAGAATAAATGACAAAGTCAGAGAAGCAGGGTTGGATAATTGTTATATTTCAGAAATAACGATTGTAGAATTAACTTATGGCGCTTATAAAAGCACAGACTTTAAAAAGCATATCCTGGAAGTCAAAAAGATGGAAGTTTTATTTGAAATCATTCCAATTTACGGGAGTATCAACAAATATGCGGAAGAAAGAGTACGACTTCAAAAAGCCGGAACGTTAATTCCCGATTTTGACTTATTAATTGGCACAACAGCGGTAGCCAATAATCTTATAATGGTAACGAATAACGAACGCCATTTATCCAGGACATCAGGCATTGTAATAGAAAATTGGACGAAAAAAGAATTTAACAAGCATATTAAATGAAATGCCGGCCGCTACATCGCGCCCAGCGACCATATATGCCCGGCCGGCAAACTTTATCCTTCCTGCCCGAAACTCTCCGGCCTTTCTCCGTATACAATGTTGCCCCGCCGGGGTGTAGTTTTCTCCGGTTGCCGTTTTCGTGCCGCCGAGGCTTTAGCGAAGGCGCCGGCATCTGAGAAGGCATGCCTGCTGCGCTTTGGCTTGAGCTATGCTGACGCACGGCTGGTTTTGTCAGTTACAAAATCCTGGCGTAACTCCAGCCAGGACGTCACATTTGGGCGGGGCAATATAAAAAAGATGAGGTGGGCAGTGCTGGGAAGGATGAAAAAGGGTATTTTGGAGGCCCGGCATTGGGGGTATACACGCAATAGGGGCTAAGTAAAAGGCGCAATGCGGGTTTTGGTTAGTTGGAGTTGCGTGTATGCAATAGTTCACTGCAATAATAAAATTTGAGAAAGTGAAAATTAAATTCGAGATAAAGGAGGCTTTAATGAAAGGAATAGATAATTGCTTTGACAAATTATCGAACTCTTTGAGTCCGACATCATATTATTACGATGATATAATTCATTTAAAGGGAAGATACAATAGATTGAAAAGGGAAGTAAACCTTGACGTGGTATCAAGTCAAGATAAGAATATCGAGATCAATAAAATCGAAATTGCACTAATTGAATATATAAACAAGTTCAAGGAAGAAGATTTTCAGATCCTAGAAAAGAAGGATGATAACGAAGAATCATCATTCAATCATTTTTGGAAGCCCTTTTTTGATGGTAGGACTACAATAGTGATTGGCACATATTACGGAGAAAGGTTCAGAGCATGGGAAGCGTCAACCCTAATGGCAACAGGTGATGCCATTGCTTTGGGTACCATAATGGGGACGTTAAATAATGTAGGCGTTAAGAATATTGATGTGGTTCCTGTGTATAATTTCAGTGGTGACAGATACCAAGATAATTTAGTACTACTTGGAGGACCTGATGCTAATAAATTGACTAGAGAATTTTACAGTAAACTCGATACTAAGTTTAAATTTGGTAACCCCGATAAAAATGAGATTTCACTTTTTGATTCTTACGATAAGAGCACATATTTCTCACACTTTAATAATAAGAATCAAGTTACAGGTGATTATGGTTTTGCTTTTAAAACAATCAATCCTTTAAATCCGGAAACAAGTATTATTATCATCGCGGGTTGTTTAGGTTTTGGAACATGTGCAGCAGCACAGTTATTTGAATCTTCAAGATTATTAAGTGCGATAAAAGGATATGAAGGTGAAAATGGTTTTGAAGCATTAGTCTTTTCAGAAATTATCAATGATTGGACACAAAAACCTAAAATTATAAAGTCGTATAAACTCTGAAGTCAATACTGCAGTGAACACCGGCTACCTGTCCAGGCTCCTAAACGTCGCCCAGCAGGTAGCCCAAACGTTGGGCGAAATCAGATAAACCATAGCAGATGAATCAGAATTAATCCGACATTATGCCTAAATTTGAATGGGACGAGAACAAAAACAAGAATAATACACTCAAGCATAGGGTAAATTTTGAGGAAGCGAAGACCGTATTTGATGATCCAGATGCAATTGAGTTTGAAGCGAGTAGAGAAGGTGAGTATCGACTGATCAGGATAGGAAAGAGCGCAGCAAAATTCATTCTTCTGGTTGTTTATACCATGAGAGGTTTACTTGTGCGGTTGATATCAGCCCGGCAGGCTAGCAAAGATGAGCGAAATCTTTATATTGAAAAAAAGTTTAAAAATCAGGACGATGGAAGTTCTAACGGTTAAAGAAGCTGTTCAAAGAGTCAATAGTGGCGGCAATTTGGAAGGGGTTGTTCTGGATGAGAGTACCATCAAACAGGTGAATGTTCGGGATGCTATGGTACTGTCAAGAGGAGGAATAGTCATACCGGAACAAAATATTTATTATAAGGATGAAGAAATTGAATATGATGAGGATATAGATGAATTGGTCATTACTAGTGGGATAGTTAAACTGTCTTGGGAAGAAAAAGCTAAGAGAGCTGAAGAACACGGCGAGAGATCGAAGGAAGGAAAAGAAGCAATGATTGATTTATCGACTAAGGAACCAGAGATAGACGATTGGATAGCTAAGAACAAAAAGAAACTAGAAACCTTACTCAAGCCCATTGTTATAAATCTTTTTAACGCGGAAAAAGCAATAAGAGATTAAGAGCATGTTTGGAGGTGGTGCTTTGGAGGCGAACCTGCCGGCCTGCGGCACAGCAGGCGGGAATGGCTGATTTTGGGTTCTCATGAGGCTCCCCGATATTCATCGGGGCAGGCTATTTTCTCGCCCATAACCTGTTCCGGCAAATGCCGGAAGCAGCCCCGCACCTGAAGGGTCGGGGGGCGAAAAATAGCCGAAATGAGAGTCTGTCCCGACGAATGTCGGGATTCCAAAAGCGGTCATTTGCAGCCCAAATAGCCTGCCCCGTACCCGTAGGGTCGGGGACTACCTCCAAACATGCTCTGAAGCCCCTGTGCTCAAAAAGAAGAGCAAACTTAAACCGGAGGCTCCGCCTGTGCCACATGAAAGCCAGGCTTTGGAATTGGAGCGCCTGCTGATCATTAAACGATAGTTACAAAAAAATAAACCAACAATTATGAATGCTGCACTCATAGGTACCTCTTCAGGATTGGCAATCATCCTACTCTTCACACTACTCAAGAAGTTCGATAAGAAGATAATTTACGGCTTGATACTGGCATGCATAGGATTTCTGTATGTTGGCTATACCTGGTCAGATGTTACACTGTTCATCATTAATTGCCTGCAGGCAGCATTCTTCTTATTCTTTGCATACTTTGGAATTACAAGAAGTATAAATTTTCTGATAGCGGGTTACTTCCTTCATGGCGCATGGGACTTCTTATTCAGTTATTTTGTAAGCACCCCCTTAATGCCCCCGCATTACGATTGGTTCTGCCTTACGATTGATTGGGTTATCAGCTTCTATCTACTGATGATAAAAAATCAGTTGAAGGGTGATTCAAATACTTAGAGCGGGCAACAGAAATCATTGTCTTTTGGTGCTGGCTTTACTACTTCCTTGAGTTGGAGAACCTAACGCCTGCTCTCCGTAAGATACCAGCAATTGTTCGAAGGCGGAACAGGAGTAGTAGATATAAAAAAAACTTCTGAAAATGTTTGGACAGCCAAAAGGGACATCATATTAAAAAATTAATTTGACAACAGATAACATAATATGCCCGACAGAAGAAAAATAAGGCCAGGTCAACGGAAGAAAGTTTGCAGAATTGAGCCAATAAGATTAAATTTGTAGAAATCCGAAAAGAATGACAATAGAAAGAGTTGATAATCAGATAATAATAAAGCTCCCAGGGACTGTTGACCTGGAAGGAGTACAGCGGTTGATCAACTACCTGTTGTACAAGGAGGCGACTAAAGGCAGCAAAGCCAAACAGGAAGATGTGGATGAGCTTGCGCGCGAAGTGAACAAGCAATGGTGGGAGAAGAATAGACATCGCTTTTTACCCGAGTGAAGTTCGTAGTTGACACCAATATTGCCTTCAGCGCTGTCTTAAACACGGAAGGCAAGATAGGAGACTTGCTGATGAATTCTCATGGCATATTTGAATTTCATTCATGTGATACGCTGCGTACAGAATTGATAGAACATAAAGCAAAATTACTCGAGATCTCCGGAATAAGCGAAGAACAGTTGGATCAATCCATTTACCAAATTACGGATCAGATCATTTTCACCAGCGAAGCGTTGATTCCATTTGAATTCTGGCTGAAAGGTGCAAATTTGGTGAGAGACACAGATATGAATGATATTGCTTTTTTGGCGCTTACAGGGCTATTAGGGGCAAAGTTGTGGACCGGGGATAAAGAGTTGTTGAAAGGGTTGGTGAAAAAAGGATTCAGGGATTTTACAACTACAGAAGAGCTGTATCAACTCAGGATATTACTGGAATAAATGACTACAGCGGGCTCTGCGTGCCCGGCCATGCCGCTTTCAGGTTCGCGGATGCGGATAATGGGGGTATACACGCAATAGCGGCTAAGTAAAAGGCGCAATGCGGGTTTTGGTTAGTTGGAGTTGCGTGTATGCAATAGTTAGTGTTTGAAAGAAAACTATTAATCTCATTACTGTCAATCAATTATAAGGATTTTAATACTCGAATTTTTTTTAATTTATTTTATTTAAAATGCAAAAGAGTCTGTAAATCAAATATTTAGAAAATATACCGTTTTTGATTCGAAATTATTCGACGCCCATTTTAGGCTGAAACTCAATGATGGCAAGGCTTTCAGAGTTTTCTTTCAAACACTAGTTAGGCGAAACAAGAAATCATTAAATAAAAGTGGAAAATGACCTATAGCTCTGATAAGTATCAATTCTATATTGATAGATTCAAAAGAACCAAAAACATTAAAGATTGGCTTTCTAGCTTTTCCATATTAACATGGGATAAGTTAAAATTTCATTATCAATATCCTGGTATAGTTTCACGTGTAAGTGAAGTACAAATTACCAATGAGTTAGTATATGGAATTGCTAGACTCATATTAGAGGATAACATGCCTTTACCGATCAGGCTCTTTCATGCAACCAATGAAAAAGCAAATGGTAATGATTTAGAAATTGTCTTAGAGCTTGATCGAGATTTCATTGCCGTACACAAAAAGTTAGACAAGAAGTTCTTTGAAAATTTGGAAAGGAACGACAAAAAATGGGTTTCCTGAGATTTTACAATCTTTGCAGAAAACCCATTACAAAATGTCGTTGTGCAAAGATGTAAAAAATGGCTGATAAAACACCAGCCAGAGCCAGTAGAAGGCCATGCGCTCCACCGTTTAACCGTATTATCCGCTATGATTAGCGGCTTAATACGCGGCGGGCGAGCTTCCATACAGGCTATAGGCAAACACATGGATGCAGAGACGGACTTGGAAAGCCGGGTGCGGCAGGCTAAACGCTGGCTGTCCAGCAAATGGACA
>PHFX01000220.1 GCA_007618135.1 Candidatus Brocadia sp. WS118
GCCTCGATATTTTCTGGCTGAAAGACAACAGCCTCGCCGACTTAGACAACCTCCCCGACCCCGATGAATTAGCCATCGAAATAGTAGAAAACCTGGAAGCCGGCCTGGAAAGTTTTAAAACAATAATTGAGGCGATTAATAATCGCTAATTAATTTCTCGCAATTCAAAAAAAACTAGTCGAATCGGTTTCTCCCTATTGGGCCTGGATTGTAGAATCCCGGCCAGTAGCCCCGGGGAAATACGCTCTTGTGAGGATTGCTCTACCCCATCAAAAAAAATCTCTCCTTGAATTTTTTTTTATTTGTTTCTAAGTTAAATTAACGAATATAAAGACATATTTAAATATAGATAAGATTCGCCCACAGTAACAGGAAAAGACTTCTACCGGATATAGCAACGAGTAATTACAGGAATTTTTTTGAAGATACATCAAATAAAACCAAATCTGCAAAACCCAATTGAAATTCCTATAGGTGAGAAGTTGCGTGTATGTCTGGTTCATTCTCCATGTTTAGAATTGTATGATGATCGCCTGGAACCCCCTCTGGGTCTTTTATATAATGCCACTTTTGCTCGTGTATATGGCTATGAGGTAACGTTGATCGACCTATCGTCATATCCGGTGTTCAATCTTGAAAATGCAATCCCAGATGACTACGATATCTATGGTTTTTCGACATATAGTGTAAACTACAGATTTACAAAACAGCTTGCTCAATCAATAAAAAAGCGTAATCCTAATTGCATCTTAATTGCAGGAGGGCCACACGCAAGTGCCTTGCCAATAGTAGTAAGTGAAGATGAATTCGATGTGGTTGTAAAGGGTGAAGGAGAATTGGCTTTGGTTGAAATCATCAATTATTTACAACACGGACTCCCTTTGCCAAAAACAATCTTGGGTCAACCATTTGATCCTTTGGATTTGCTACCTTTTCCAGATTATAATCTTGTTGATCTAAATACATATACAAGAGAAGTAAATGGTTCTAGGTGTATAAGCATTCTTTCCAGTAGAGGATGTCCTTACCCATGTGTTTTCTGCAATTCAAACATAATGGGAGCTGGCAAAACGATACGCTACCGAAGCCCAGGCAATGTAACAGCAGAAATACGTGAGATTAAGAAAAAATTCGGTATCAGGCATTTCCGATTCCAAGATGATATCTTTACTCTTAACATTCACAGGGTTCGGGAGCTTACACCCTGTCTCAAAGAGGAAGACATTGAATACCGCTGTTTTGCCAGGGTAAACACGTTTTCCTTTGAAATGGCAAAGCTGCTTCGTGAGAGTGGGTGCATCCATGTAAGCTTTGGTGTCGAATCGGGCA
This sequence comes from Candidatus Brocadia sp. WS118, assembly GCA_007618135.1. Classification (GTDB taxonomy): domain Bacteria; phylum Planctomycetota; class Brocadiia; order Brocadiales; family Brocadiaceae; genus Brocadia. Next base: position 1,330 of record PHFX01000220.1, read on the forward strand.
GCCGTAAAATCCTTTCAAAACATGGTATGCATAAATTACAATCACCTGAACAAATCAAAAACGCACTTGAAAACTCACATAAAGTAGGTCTAAAGACGAGGATATTTTTGATTGTCGGTTTCCCTGGTGAAACTGATGAAACAATTGAAGAAACTTTAACTCTCATGCGAAGCTGTCCGTGGGAAGAGTTTTCTGTCTACCCTCTGATAGCCTATCCTGGTACACCTCTTCATGATAGACCAGAGGATTTCGGAATAACCAAAATAGACCGTAATTACTCAAATTACCTTCAAATAGGTCGAAACTTTCGTGCAGGATTCACAATACGAACTGCTGAATTCGATGAAGAACAAGTGCGTGAATGGCGTGATTATGTAGTTCAAGAGTTGCTTGAGGATGGAAGAACTTGGGCGGGTAATTCACATGGTTTCAAGTAAAAACGAAAAGGAATTTAGTTAAGGAGTAATACGTGGATCAGAAAATATTTAGCGTGCAAGATAAAATAAAAAATTTGATCGTACATGCTGGTGATATCCTAATTACAAATCTTGGAAATGCTAAGAAATTACCAACAGCATCAGCTGACGCTAAAATAGATACCGATTTTATTATCGAAGAGTTTCTTGTTGACGGCATTTCTAAACTATTCCCCGAGCACAATATTTACTCAGAAGAGAAAGGAGATATAAACAAAAATTCGGATTATACATGGGTGATTGATCCGATTGATGGCTCATATCACTATCTTAGAAATTTACCTGTTTTTGCGATTTCGGTTGCGCTCAAATGGCAGGAATCATTCATGCTAAGTTCTGTTTTCAATCCCCTTTTGAATGAGTTCTTCTGGTCGACAATCCATGAAGGAGCTTCCCTAAACAAAACTCCAATAATGGTTTCGAATATTGAGAAGCTTCAGGATGCAATTTTACTCGCTGACTTTCCTAATGGTGGAGTTGATGAAGATATTCTTGACAAGAGTTTCAAAATTATGAAAAAATTGGTACAAAAGACATATCGTGTGAGAGTGATGGGAGTGAGCTCTTTGGCCATGTGCTATGTTGCATCAGGAAGAGCTGACGCTTACGTCAGTTTAAGTCCAAGAACTAGAATCTATGATAAAACGGCAGGAACGTTCATCATAGAAATGGCTGGTGGAAGAGTGACAGATCTGAGCGCTCAAAAAAAACCGTTACTAGCTTGTTCCAATAAGAAGATTCATAATGCATTACTGGAGGCAATGGGACAATGAGACAAACTGATTATAGGATTTTTCATCTGATTATTCTGAGCGGTATTCTATTCGGCGTGTTATTCGTCGTCATCTCTGAACTGCCAGCGATTAAAAATACAACCATTCTTTCTGGTATACTACAATCATTCGGCATCTCGATAACGACATTATTTACTATTTCTTTTACTTGGCAACAGATATCTGAAAGAGCACTATTTGAGAGAATTAGTGCACATCTGGGGATTGCCAAAGCCGCTGAATCTCTGGGCTTAGTTAATATTTACAAGGATCGTAATGAGGCATCGCAAGCCATTAAGAATGCTCTTAGCGAGGCAAAAGGTGACATTGCACTTTTTGGAGGCGCCTTAACTACATTCTTTCTTGTACCTACAAGCTTGATAGACTTAGATAGTTTTTTGGAGAACAACAGTAATGTTCAAAGTCTCAGGATTCTCCTGCCAGATCCTTTTTCAAAGGGAACAGAGTTAAGATCTATGATCGATCACGGAAAAGTTCCTTCATATGTTTACAACCCTGAGAATTCCACTCAAAAAAGATGTCTTGATAAGGCTGCTATTCTATTGACAAGGTTCCCAGAAAAAATTAGCCTTAGAATCTACAAAATGTTCCCACATTGTTTTTTGGTCATAACCAAAACAAAACTTTTTTGGCAACCGTACGACTGTTCTGATAGAGGTGTAACCGCACCCGTCATGGAGGCTCTCAGTGGCTCCACATTGTATCGAAGATATCAAGAACACTTCAATCGCATTTGGCATGATGACAAGTTAAGTTTTAAGTTTGAATCCGAGAGCACACGTGATACTTCAGCATCTAACATTGTATAAACCTGGCAAAATCGCTGAACGGTTTTGGGGTTATTCTCAAGTCCTTTTAGAAGGTGCCTTTTAAGCAGAATTGATTAGCGTTTTTGCAGGTTATGCGTAGGTTAATGCAGGCCTCCCCACCCCTTCCCCGTCGCCCAGCCCGTATGCCTCCCCCAGCCGGCTTTGGGGAAAAAATAAACCGCAAAAAAAATAGTTGATCCTTCAATAGCGGATAACGAAATTATCCTGAACCAAGAAATTTGAGCAGCCAAGACAAAGATATAGTGATGCAACCATCATACTTTTTTAACAATTGAATTGGAGGAAGAGTCCAAAATGAGTTTCCTAAGCAAGTTATTCGACAAGTTATTCGGCGAGAAGCAGTCAAGGGGCACAGAAGATATTTCCACCTCCCTAACAGCCCGTAGCTGGCGTGAGCTTGCCGATCGTTCAGACGAGCAGGCAAGGCGATTGAACATAGACCCGCCCCGCCCTGGCAGAAAGACATACGCCGAACGTTATAATGAAACAAGAAGGATGCCAACTAGTGAGATTAAAGCGCTCATTGCTAGACGTGAGGCTGAAGGCAAGGAGTGCGGTGTGGCGTATCGTGTATTAGCCGACCGAGGCGAATGACCCAACAGTCCTGGCCGAACAACCTGCCTACTCCTCCTGCCACCCGCCCCTTGAGCCCGGAGGGCGAAATCCCGACAAGCATCCCGGAAGGATGCGTCTTTGTCGGGATTGACCCCGGCAGCCCAAATCCCGCTCAAGTGAACAAAACATTCACCTCTTTATCGAAATGCCTCCCCCAATCCCCATTCTTCACTCTTCATTCTTCAATCTTCCCTCCCTTATCCTTATTTTTTTCTCCCCCCTTGACAACTTCCCTTCCCCCTCCCTAACTTCTCCCATCCTAAAAATACAAAAACATCTTTAACATAGATTTGCGCTGTCAGGTAAAAATAACCCCAATAAAAACCTCAACGAATTGACATTGTATGCAAATACCCGGATTACTGATTGAGTATTTGATAAATGGCTCTGTTGCCCTGGTTTGGCTGTTTCCGCTAATTGCCTCAGCCGGCTTGCTTCCCAACAAAATTGACACTCCCATAGCTGTTGTGGTAGTAATACCCGCACTTTACGTTTTGGGAATGGTTATTGATGCAGCAGCAAATTTTATTGTCAAACATCATAAAGAACTTATAAGAAAGAGAATATACAAAAAGCTTAGCGTTTCTGAAGATCAATGGCAAAAATTTGGTGGATATAGGATAGAAACAAAACTTATTCTTCATGCTCCGGAATTAGCCAGGGTTGGTGAAAAGCGTAGTACCAGGGATAGGATTGCCAGAAGCTCGATTCTGAACGTCATGCTCGCAACCATAATTTTCACTGTGTTTGGCTTTATACAAAAAGATAGCTGGTTGATTCTTCTTTTGTATTTGATAGGGGGAGCGATTCTGATTTTTTTTTGCTGGGCAATGTGGGCACGCTTTCAGGCTGCGAGTTTTGCCTACGAAATAATTGCCTTTCAAACTCTGGAAGCAAAACTTGAACAGGAAAACAAAAATTTGAATTAATGTGGGAATCGGTTGATAAGATGTAAAAATTACCTCCCTCACACCCTCCTTCTTCACTCCCCCCTCACCTGAACACCTTAACACTTGAACACCATAACACCCTTCCCCCCTTAACCCATCCGGCATCCCAAACACCGCTCTCCCTTGCTTTCCCCCAAAAACTTGCCTACATTACCCCCGGCTGTCACGCTCCTGCCATAAAACCTCCCCCCTCATTTATTTTTTTATAAGGCGTGACAGCCTTTTTTTACCCTTCCATCCCCAACCCATTTTCCCCCTTAGCAAAGGCTGTGTCTTGAGCCTGTCGAAAGGGGGCCAGGGGGTTGTATCTCCCCTCCTGCCTGCCCCTTCGGGGGGAGAGCCTGCCCTGAGCCCGACGAAGGGCTTGCCCTGAGCCCGTCGAAGGGTCGAAGGGGGGATTAAGGGGTGGGTCCCTTTATCCCTTTCCCTATTTTTTCCCCTCCTTGAAACCTCCCTCATTTGTTGCTAAATTCACTCATCCCGGGAATACAAAGGTATCATAAAAATTTATTTAAGTGGCGAGTTTTAAAGGCAGATGTCTCATAATCGCTTCATAAGGTCAGGAGATAAAAAATGTTCATAACCTTGCTTGTTGTAACCTTCCTGATAGCCGCTGCTGCGTCAGCAGTCATAGCCCTCCTGTTCTCGCGGCCCATAAATAAGATCCTTAGCCGCCTCGTATCTGATGAGCTTGCACCAATGTGGCGTCGATATGTTCTGTTTGCAATTTACGTCGTTGGTATATCCGGTGGAGTCCGGGTCTGGGATATCGAGAGATATATTACCCCGGATAGGGAAGGGCAGATACTTGCGCTGAACTCTGACCGCTGGGTCATTGAGATCTATAAAACCATTATAGGCGCCCTTCAAAGTGCTGCATGGATGCTGCTGATTTTCTTCCTCTTTGCACTTTTAGCCTACGTCATTGTTCGGGGCTTCGAGTGGAAGCGAACGACCGGCAGCCCCGGCAAAGACTAAAGCGCCGGCTATCCGCGCCTCCCCCCTCCACTCCCCCTTCGAAGAGCTTATCCCAACTATGCGGCAGGGACACAGGCGGATGTCCCAATCTTCAATCTTGACCTCTTGTAAACTTGTAATCTTGAATTCCTTCAATCTTCAATTTCCCAAACCTTTCCCTTGTTTGCGGCTCAAAATTTTATTAATCTGAGCCGCAAAACAATTTATGGATCATCCGTGAGACCCAAACCATGCCGCCCTGTATGCCTCAAACCTTGAAAAATAACATTGACGGGGAGTAATTTGCATGGGCGAACAAAAAGAAAAGACTTCATGGTGGCAGACCATCCCGGGGATATTGACCGGCATTGCTGCAATAATTACCGCGCTGGGGGGCCTGATCGCCGTTCTCTACCAGAGCGGAGTTTTCGGGGAAAAATCCTCCCCGGCCGCGCCTGTAAAAGAACCTGCAGAAACCCATTCGAAGCCCTCTTCCGTTACCCCTTCCAATGAGCCGCATACGGCCATCAGCCAGGATTCACTCTCCCCGGAATCTAAACAAGTTCGCGCGGGGCACTATATCTTCAAGCTCCTGGGGAGCGCCCTGCAGCCCTATTCCGCCGGCCCCAATGGCCAGCCGCTGAAATTCTCTCTGCGGCTCTCCATTCGCGTCACCGACGTAATGGGCGTCTCTGATTACGTTGACCGCCGCACCATTCGCCTTTCTGTTGACGGAGCCGAGTACATGCCCGAAAACTCCATTAATTTCGCCGTATACGACAAACAGTCCGTCGAAACAGAAGCGCTCTTCATCATCCCCGCCGATGCTACCGTAGTCGAACTATTGGTTGGCCGCCCGGAAGACCCAACCGCCCGCATCCCCTTGACACTACACCCGCAATAATATTAGGGAATCAAGCGGGTTGTAACAATCCCTCGGGGCGAAAGAAAAACCATCCGGATAACAATCCGGCTAAAAAATCTCCCCCCTTGACAATCTCTCTCCTTCCTC
>PHFX01000063.1 GCA_007618135.1 Candidatus Brocadia sp. WS118
CTGAGTGAGTAGAAAAAAAGCAAATATCCGTGCTTGAGCCGGGCGATGAATCATAACGATGCAGGTCGCCTTTTAAAAGTTAACAGATATTATCGCACTGACAAGATATGAGAGTCTACAACTTGTTCCAGCAGTTGGTGTATCAATTTATGTGTAAAAGCAAAAGCCCCTAGCACAAGCTAAGGGCTTTGAGGGTATTCTCTATTTAGTCTCGATAAGACAGAAAGGAGAAATACCCGTATGCAAACATTACCAGTGATGTTACCAAATCATTTGTTAAGCATCTATAAGCAGATGAGGCCCGAAGTTGAGGAAAAGGTATTTAGTGTTGATCTAAAGGGATGGATGAAGAAAATGCTTGAAGATGTGAGTTTAGCAGAGTTTGAAGAGCTGGTCATTGGAACTGCCAGGTATGATCGCAAAGGAGCCCGGCAGAACTATCGCAATGGGTTTTACCAAAGGAGTCTGGACACTGTTCTGGGATGGATAGAAGATTTGAAGATTCCCAGACCTCGCAAGGGAGGCTTTAAGCCTTCGTGGCTGGACAAGAAGCATGCTCGACGGCAAGAGTCTTTGAACCGCCTGGCAACCGAATGCTTTATTCGAGGGGTTTCAACGCGAGATGTGAATAGGATATTCAAAACTCTCTGTGACATTGAGATTTCTTCATCCACGGTGAGTCGATTAACAAGTCAATGGGACAAACAGGTGAATCAATGGCATCGGCGTAAACTCAACGATGATTATTTATATTTAATGTTTGATGGAGTATGGATCAAGAACAGAACCTTACTCGGCAAGAAGAAACTGGTGCTGGTGGCTTATGGGATTAAGAATGACTTTTCACGAGAGATCATTGACTATGTGTTTGCTCAATCTGAGAGTGAGGAGAATTGGCTGAAGTTTTTGACATGTCTAGCCTGGCGGGGTCTAGAAGGCCAAAACACTCATCTCATCACCACAGACGGTTGCAAGGGGCTCAGTCGAGCTTTACAGATCGTCTATCCAGGCATTTCTCATCAACTGTGCTGGGCTCACAAGATGCGCAATATCTTAAAATCAGTAAAAGAAGCTGATAAGAAGAAGGTCAAAGAAGGGCTTTGTCCTTTATTCACCGGTGTCTGGACTCAAAAACAAGCTGGAAGTCTCATTCATCGTTGGGCCAGACAATGGAAGCATACCTATCCCAAAACCGTACAGTGCCTGGAAAGAGATTTCGATCGGCTTCTCTTATATCTGAACTGTGATCCTGCTCATCATCAAGCCATTCGAACTTCCAATCACATTGAAAGACAGTTCAAGGAGTATCGAAGAAGAATGAAACCTATGGAGATTATTCCTAATCAACAATCGGCTGACAGAATTTTGTATGCTTTAACTCAAGTCCGTAATCAAAAACTTAGAGAACGCCCTATTGCTTTTACACATAATAAGTTGCGCTAACTGGACTAAGAAATCATTTCGTATTTGGTGTGGTAGCTTATACAATAAGCAAGCCTCATGGGCATGTTTGTCGGAAAATGTCATGACAAATGCCGGAATATTAGTCAGTTAAAAAAAGGATGAGATTGAACCGCAGAGAGATGCAGTCAGCCTAGGAGCAAGCAGGAGTCTATCTGCCCTGTCATCCTCGAATGCAGTAATCGGGGATCCAGAATCAGAATATTCTAAAAAGTCTCTTAAAAACCCTTGACCTTAAATATTCATAGGAGTATAAGTTTAAAAATAGTCACAATATAACTTCGTGGTGCAGTTTGAAGGGGTAAATCCGCCACCACTAACCGGGTCAGATTATTCGGCTAGTGCTGTGAGAACTGAAGAACTTATTCATTCTTACGGTAAATAATAAAAACCTTCGTTGGGATGGTTTGCCATTCAAACGGAGGATTTTTTATGTCCAGAAAAACTTCAGAGCACATTCACTTTCATTTCCAAACCAAGCCTTCGATCATTAAATCCATCTCTTTTGGAGTCGTGAGATGAAAAAACGGTCTATCTTATTGCAAATTTATTTGATCGTGATATATCTGTAATTTTCAGACACTTACGCAATATTTTTAAAGAAAGAGAATTAAATGAAAAGTCAGTTGTTGCATTTTTTGCAACAACTGCCAGGGATGAGAAAACCAAGATTTTAACAGCGGCTCCAAAAAGCTATGTGCAAAAGATGCTCATACTGAAGAGATAAAAAATGACAATAGTAATATTTATTCTTTTAGTACTCGTTTTGGTTGTCCTTTGCTTTATTGCATTTCGCCTTATGAAGGATGCCCCGGATCGTAATGAATTGATGGAGTTGCGAACAAGAGGTCAATTTTTTCAAGAGACGATTGAACAATTGCAGCGCAAGACGCAAGATTTAGAACGCTTTCAAATTGAAAATACTAAGCTTTCCGCCGACTTGGAGAATGAAAGAAAAACAACAGCTGAAAAACTTAAACTACTTCAGGAATCTGAAGGAAGATTGAAAATAGAGTTTGAGAATCTTGCCAACCGAATATTTGAAGATAAGGGCAAGGTTATGACGGAACAAAACCGTGAGCGAATCTCCGGTCTGCTTCAACCGTTCAAAGAACAGCTCGAATCATTTCGGCAAAGAGTGGATGAGGTGCATAATAAAGATGCCGAACGTTCAGCCAAACTTTTGGAGCAAGTACGCCAATTGCAGGAATTAAATAACAGAGTGAGTGATGAAGCCAACAATCTTGCCAAAGCCATAAAGGGTGATACAAAAAAGCAAGGTAATTGGGGTGAGCTTATTATGGAAAGAATTTTTGAAGCATCCGGTCTTGAAAAGGGAAGGGAATATGATTCCCAGCAAAGCCTTCGTTCGGAAGATGGGAGTCTCAAGAAACCCGACTTTATCGTTTATCTTCCCGGTAAGAAAGGCATTATTGTGGACTCTAAGGTGTCTCTCACAGCCTATGAAAGATTCTGCAGTGTTGATGACACGGCTGAAAAGGAGAGGGCTTCATTGGAACATATTCAGTCGGTGCATAAACACGTCGAAGAATTAAGAAAAAAAGATTACGGTAATTTGTTGGGTAATAACACGTTGGATTTTGTGATCATGTGTATTCCCATAGAGCCAGCCTATCAACTTGCTCATCAGTTTGACCCAAATCTAATTTATGACCTTGCCAAAACTAATGTCGTTATCACAGGTCCCACTACTTTAATGATCACGCTGAAGCTTATTGCACAAATATGGCGGCGGGAAAACGAAAATAAGAATGCGGAAGTTATTGCAGATAAGGCAGGAAAAATATATGACCAAGTTGTCCTCATCGTTGAAGCAATGAATGATGCTCAGAAGAAACTTCTTGGAGTTTCTGAATCATTTGATGTAGCAATGAAACGATTGAAGGAAGGCAGAGGAAATCTCATTGGTAGAGTTGAAGATATACGCCGTTTGGGTGCCAAAGTAAATAGACGTCTTCCTGATGCCATTGTTGAGGAAGCTGATGAGGAGGAAGTAGGAAGAGAGAAGAAAAAACAAATATCAGAAGAAGTTAAAAGTGAAGATGATGTGCCATTTTAAACAAGGGACCTGTAAATAAATCTGATTCAAAAATATAAGGGTGGATATGTAACAAGTTGGAGAATAATTTAATCATGGCAAATGAACTCTATCGTTCTTATGAAGTACTTGTTGAAGAAACCGTTCCGGTCAATCACGAAAAACGTAACAATACAACAAAGCCGTCTCTTTGGAATCAGGAAATAGACGGTGCTCTGCGCGACACGCACATGATTTTCCAGGATGCGGTTTGTTATTACACATTGTTGCTGGCGGGTTTGGCTGAAAATGAGAAAGATTCGTCAGGCAAGCCGCTTAATCCGCTTTGGGCGCACCTCACCGGCGGGCTTAAGGATGAAACGGAAAAAGTCATTCGTAGATTGATCATATATTATCGGCTTCCCAGTGGCATTAAAACCCCTGAAGATTTTGTAGAGAAAATTTACTCATGGCCACAGACCAAGGAGGGAAAAGACGAGCTTCGGAAACTGCTTCCCGATGTTTATTTATTGCTTGAGAAATTCGGGATTGATAGGGATAAAGAAGACGATTCACCGAAGAAACTTAAAGTTATGGCGCAATTCGCAAGCGGACAAATCCGTCGTTTATGTGATCCTCAGACTTCTCAAGCCGACAGCACACAAGGAGATCGAAACGACAATTATTTTGCCGAGGTGAAGGCGCAGCTTGAACCAGAGGATGAGGAATCGGTGAACGATGCCGACGTAAGTTCCGGCATTAAGCTGGAGTATTGTTTTATGACCTCAAGGGGAGAATTGACTGGAGAAAAGGCGCTTCAGGATTATCTTGCGGCATTTGGCTGTGAAAGCGGCGGCAAGAAGCCGAAAACTATTGGGAGAATAGAAGATGATGAACTGTTATCTGCCAGGAAGTCACTGGTTGAGGAATATGGTGAATTTCCGAAAGCGGAAAAGGGTGCAACGAAAGAGCAGAAACAAAAAATTAAAGTAAAGCAAGAGGAGTGGCGAAAGAAAGCCCAAAAGTTCCCCCTTAAGAGTTGGTCAGGAAAGAAGCCGAATCAGCGCCTCTGGTTTTGTCTCCGTTATAAATGGGCAAAAAATAAGACTACGAGGAATGCGCTTTATGAATTAATCAAAAGTTGTAAGTCCAGGGAAGTGCAGAAAGATCAGATGGATGAAATCACGCAGTGGAGAAAGCTTCTTCCTAACGGTTCCGTGCCGTTCCCTTTTTTTACAAGGCTACTTGGTTCGGATGATTTCTTAGATTTTGATTTCGACAAAGCCGCTTTTGCTGTTGCGGCGGAGGATGTTTTCAAATACAGAATCCGCACGTTGGAGCGGGAGAAAAAGGTTCGGAAACTGTTGAATGTCGTTCAATCCTACAAAGATTCCGGTATGAAAGCTTTGGGCGCGGATGACAGCCCTACAGGGAAAAAGCTGACGATTCGCGGCATGAAAGACGATCCTCGCTGGAAGGACGAGCAAGCAAACGGTGATAAGGGTATAGAAGAATTGCTCGCGGAGATAAAGAAAGAAAAGGAGTTGGATGATTACGGGTTGCGTAAAGGAACTATCAGCGGCTGGGCCGAACTACGTAGAAGTTTTGTGAAGGCTTACCGGAAAGCAAAAAAGGAAAATAAATCCGACCCGGAAATTGATAAAGAATTAGAGGACGCCGTGGATACGGAACAAACCGCCAATCGCCAGGGATTCGGCGATTCGAATTTCTTTCGTAAATTGTGTGAACCGGCTTACCATCATCTTTGGCTGCCGGATAATAAGGAGCATAACGGCATTAAGGATTTTATCCCGTATTATGTCGCTTACTCGGAATGGAAAGAAGAACTGCGGGATTTGCTTACGGGGGATACGGCTGATAACAGCGATGGGGATCAAGATGCAGCGGAAACCGATAACTCTAAGGTAAAACCCATCAGCTATACGTGGCCCGGCCTGCTCAATCGCGACAAAAAGCCGAGTTACCGCTATTATGATTTCAAAGCAAAACTCAATGAAAGCTTGACGATTAGAAAGTTGTTCCGTCGCAGTATGAATGGCGGTAGCGTCGTTTATTCCTTGCTCGAGGATCAAACCGTGAAGCTTTCCGCTCGCAGGCTGAAACGTGACAAGATTGTCAACGATAAAGGTGAAAGCATCAATGCCCTCTGGTGCCCGCCTTTGATTTTAGAGGGGAAAACAATGCCGACGACGCAAGAAAAACCTCGCGCCGGAAAACCCAAGAAAGATCAAAATAAAGTATCCAAATGGCCGGACGGCGATATGGAAGTGAGTTTTTCTCTGATTGCCGCGCCGCTGCCCAATGATTATTGGAACGAAGTGGCCGGGGTTCTTTCGCCAGAGAAAAAACAGCCGGTGCATTTTACGGTATCAATCCCGATAGACGGCGATGAATTAAAGAAACTGGAAAAAGAAGGCGTTTATTTTGCGGGCGGTTCTTTAAAGGGTATTGACGAAAATGATGACAAGAGGCGGTATTTCCGCTGGCCGGTTGATATTGAGACAGATAAAGCCGCCGCCAAGGAAGCCGAAAAGAAAAATAACACAAAGCCTGGCGGGAGCTCAAGAAAACCGACAAAGAAAAAAGATGTAAAAAAGGAAGAGCTTTGGTGCCATGTGAATGGCGGGTTCCGTGTAAAAAAAGACAGGTACAGCAAAGCATCGGAAATTAAAACTGTTCCTGATTTTCACATCCTTTCCGTGGATTTGGGCAACCGCTTTGCGGCGGCCTTTGCCCGGCTGCGGATTCATGCGGATAATGACGGTAAAGGAAGGGTGATTTCAGCGGACGATTTTACGTCCGTTATCAAGGCGGACCTGACCCGAACCGGCACATTGCGCTTGCAGGGAGAGGATGCCGAAATCTGGGAAAAAGTGACAGATAAAAATTGTGAGTATCTGGAGAAAAAGCTGGGGCGAAAGGCTGTACCAATCGGGTCGTTTGAGTTTGTGAAAGAACTTTATGGCAATGACGGACGGGGCCGTTTTCCCGATGGGAGAGAATACGAGGCCTTTAAGAAACTTGCTCTTCGGCTTGTGCCGGAGAAATCTCTTTCGTTGGAAGGCACTGACAAAATGACGTATGCCGAACTCGGTGACTATCTTGTCTTCCGGCTCAAACGGCGTATCGGACGACTACGAACGCTTTTCAATCTGGTGTGGAGACTGTGCGGGAACAAGGAAAAGGACAGAAAAGGGGAATACACCATTGACCGCAAGCCGGAATTACTGCCTTTTCATCGCCGGATGATAGTCGAAGCGCTGGCTCGGTCGGCGTTTCCAAAGCGCGAGCAACAATCCGGCGAAGAGGAAGATGGAAGCGATAAAGATTTGCGGCTGATGCTTGCCGATCAAGCACAATGGCAGAAACTAAAAAATGACGGCCTTTTGGCAAATGTAAAAGGCGTAG
>PHFX01000064.1 GCA_007618135.1 Candidatus Brocadia sp. WS118
AGCGGCAGGGTATCCTAAAATCACTGTCACCGCCGTCACCGCTGTCACCCGCAGGGCAGAGTCGCCAGCTTTACACGGCTTTAAGCGTCAATGACAGTAACAGGGGGTATCCCAATATCGCTGTCACCACCGTCACCGCTGTCACCCGCCCGCTTTGCAAGCGAAATCTGCCTGCCGTGTTTTTTGCGGCTGTACTGATAAACGATATGGTTCTCATTTAAAAATGTGGTGCGGTATTCATTGAGCCATTTCGTAATCACCGTGGGTATGGTTTCCGTTTCCCTCATAGCGGCTAACAGCTCCGTTGCCGTGCCTGCCCATTCTTCCTTATCCCTCATAAAATCCACCAACCGAAAAAGGACGTCTGGTATCGTTTCTTTCGCAAGCTGCTCCTGCGTTTTTCTCTCCACAAGTTCCCAACTGCAATCACGGAAACGCAGCGTGTATTCCTGATAGGGCGTGTCCCTGCCCGTCACATACAGCTTGGCGGTGTCGGATGCCCGTTTCTCCTTTTCCAGAACAAAGGTAGCGTCCGCACTCCCCGTTAAGCCTGTCGTCCCAGACACCTTGTTGAACACATCGCTGTCATTCTGCTTTCGGATGTGGTGTACGACAATGACCGCCAATGAATGCCTGTCGGCAAAGTCTTTGATTAGTGAGATGTCCCCATAGTCGCTTGCGTAGGCATTGTCTTTTGAAGCTGTACGGACTTTCTGCAAAGTGTCAATGACAATAAGCCTGCTGTTTGGGTAATCTTTCAGATAATCTTCAAGCTGCACGATAAGACCGTCTGACAGCTTGCAGCTTGCCACGGCAAAGTGAAGCCGCCTGCTCGCTTCGTTCGTCAATCGGAACAGCCTGTCCTGTATACGGCAGAACGTGTCCTCAAGGCAGAGGTAAAGCACGTCGCCCTCCATTGTCGGCATATCCCACAAGGGAAGTCCCTGCGACACGCATAAACATAGCTTCAGCATGAGCCAGCTCTTTCCTATCTTCTGTGAGCCGCAGAACAGCGACAAGCCTGTGGGGATAAGGCTGTCCACCACAAAGGACGGCTTCTCAAGCGGTTCATAAAGGAGCGTTTCGGCGTTGACTGTCTGTAACTTCTGCATGGCTTTCCTCCTTTCGGGCGGTGTTTTTGTTTTCGTTGCACATAGGCGTTGACCTCCTTAAAAATAGATTTACTCCCACGAAGAAAAAGTGAGAGTATGTAATGCCGCCAATCCCACACAAATAAAAAACAGATTTCTTTTTCGGGCGGTGTCGGTCACGGTTGGAGATACTTCCTCATTTCCGCCTTTACTTTCTCCTTTGCAATCGCAACAGATTTCTGTATTGCCGAAGCGGTGCAATGCTCCATAGCGGCGATTTGGTAAAAATTGAACTCATACTCGTAGTAGAGCAGGAAACGCCGCCTTTGTATCTCTGGCAGTCCGTCAACCGCCTTACAGAGCAGTTCTGCCCGTTCTGCCTCAATCATTTGTTCCTCTATGCTCTTAGGCAGCTTCAACGCCCGCCTGTTCAGCGTTTCGTCCCATACTTCCGAAAACTCCCTGTGCCGCTCGTCCCATTGGAGGAGATTCCTGTTCCTGCGTTCCATCTGCCGAAACTCCATAAAGAACTGTTCCGACACTTCCAACTCGTGGGATTTGCCCTGCCCGTCCTTAAAGCTGATAAAATACCTTGTGCCGCTTTCCGTGGATTCCTCCCGAAGCGTGTACGCCTTAACTCTGTATGCCATCCCGCTTGCCTCCTGCAAAAAATAAGTGAGGGGATTTCCATCCCTCACCCAGTAGCCCGCAGGACGGCAGGCTGTTTTAGACGCTATAAAATTTTCGTAGCTTCTTCCGCAGATGGTCTAACCTCGCATAGATGGCACCAGTCGTCAAATGCACGAGCGGGGCAATCTCCTTTGTGGAATACCCCTGCATTTTCAGCAGGACGATTTTCAAGGTACGCCCGTCCACCGCGACTAATACTTGATAGAGATTTTCGCTCTCAATCTCGTCCAGTAACTCCGCAACCGTACCCACTTCCGTCTGCCGCTCCCTGTCTGCCATGTCCTCAAGGTATTCCGCAATGTCATTCGTCCATCGGTAAAACCGCCTGTTGGAATTGAAGTCTGCCCTGTCCGCAATGCGTATCTGCTCAATGGTCGCTTCATCAACGCCGCACTCACGCAGCAGCTTTTCCTCCGCTTCTTTCCAGATACGCCATTTCCTGTCCTCCCGTCCGTGGTTATATGCCATGCTTCTTTTCCTCCAATCAGAATTGATTGAGAGGGCAGAGAAAAACCCCCTCATTTTCCCAAAGGAAAAAACAAGGGGGCTGAACGCCTTAAATTTTAATTTTCTATTATCTTTCTTAGTTTTCTTAGGATTCTGGCTTTGCGTTTGTTCACAACGCTCTGGGTTATGCCGAACCTCGCCCCGACTTCACGCTCAGAAAGTCCGTCAAAAAAGATTGCCTGTATCAATTCCTGTTCACTATCCGACAGCAAAGGCAGGGCGGCTTTCAGCCTGTCCACCATAACCGCATTGACAACGGTTTCCGCAATGTCTGCCGCTTCATCAGCGATAAAGTCTAAAGGCTTCCCCTCGCTGTCCGTAAATCCATCCAGAGAAAGCAGGCTGTTCTTCGTATCTAATTTTTTCAGATAACGCCACCGTTCCTTATCTCGGTAGAAGTCCGTGTATTGCTCCCTCACGACTTCAAGCAGACAGCCTTGAATGGGGATAAACAGCTTGTCCATATAGGTCTGGTCGGATTCCCTGCGGCGGCAGAAATCCGTATAGGACAGTTCCACATATCTGCCGCTTTCCTTGATATATACCTTTCTCGGTGCGTATTTCACTGTAAGTACCTCCCATCTGAATTTTTGAAATGTTCAAAATCCAGATGGAGAGGTGGCGAACGACACCTAACACCACTAATAGCCCTATGGCACTTTCCAACAAAAATCGACAAAAGAAAAACCGCAAAGGCTCTATGACCTTTACGGTTATGGGAAATATTAATTCTGTTGTATGGAGATTGTACTTCTACATTCAAGGCAGGAAGTGCCGTTGCATAGGCAGAAATTTTTTTAACTGGTTTCCTGCCGTTCTCTGATATGCTATGTATTGATAAATTTTGCTTCGTATGAGCAGATAGATAACTGCCCGAAAAAAGGACATAAAAAAATCCCTCCAAATTTAAAAACAAATTCAGAGGGTAATTTAGGGTATAACAAAATAACCCACCCGAATATCGTTTTTTTTATTTGGTGAGTTTGTTCTTTCAAATACGAAACAAAAAGAGCCGATGATTCGTGAATTGTTCCACAATTTCATCGGCTCTGCGTCTTAAGCGTCTGGCTCTTTGATGACAGTTATCTTCAAGTTGTCAACTTTAATCAATCTTTCTTGTCTGCATTTTGGACAATAAAGGGGATAATTCTCCAAAACAGTGTCCTTCCTAATTTTATTACGGGTTTTGTTCCCACAAACAGGACACAATATCCATTCGCATTTCATCATAATTAGTCTCTAATCCTTTCAAATCTCATTTTATATGACTTTTGCAAGCTGTTAAGCTAACTTGTGGAACATATGCCGAACCTTATCTATACGGCTATTCGGGCGGCGGGGTTGGCAAATAAATTTACCAATAGCTGGCTGGTATCCTTTTAACTCTGTCAAGCAGACTCCCTGCCCATTTGTGAAATAAGTTAAATCGTTCCTGTATTCTTGAATACATCTAGCAGGGATTTCTCCTTTCAGAATGACCTCGTCATTCTTTATCTGAGTACTTACAATATCTGCACAATACCTTGGAGCATCATGATACGCCCGTGAGAGATATTCCTGCGGTGCATAAATTTCAAAGTGGAGATATGGCTCTAATAGTTCTGTCCCTGCTTTTTTTAAAGCCTGCTCCAATACGATAGGGGAAAGCAGCCGAAAGTCTGCGGGGGTACTTACAGGACTATAATACAATCCATATTCAAAACAGATTTTACAGTCTGTCACTTTCCATCCATACAGCCCCTGCTCGCAGCCATAAAGAACCCCCTCCATAACCGCATTTTGGAACGATTGATTTAAATATCCAAGTGAAACTCTGCTTTCATACTGCACTCCGCTTCCAATAGGGAGCGGCTCTATGGACAACCCGACAGAAGCCCAGAAAGGATTTGGCGGGACTTCTATGTGGATGGTATATTCTGCTTTTCTAAGCGGTCTTTCCATATATATAACAGTAGGCTCTTTTATTTCTGCCTCCACATGATATTTTTCCTCAAGGATGGCACAAATGACTTCCATCTGCACATTCCCCAAAAAAGAAAGTATAATCTCATGCGTTGTAGTATCCACATAATATTTTAAAAGAGGGTCGCCATCTGAAATTTCTGTAAGTGCCCCAAGCAATATTTCCCGCTGTTCAGATTTCTTTACTGCAATCGTTGTTTGGAGCATAGGGAGAGGATTTTCAATAAATTTTCTCTGCGGCAACAGTATTTCGTTCCCCAAAATACTGTTTAGCTGCAAAACATCATTTGGTAAAATTACAATATCACCAGAGCAGGCTGTATCGGATGAATATAATTCACCGTTTGTCGGAACACACATCTCTGTGATTTTTATTTTCTCTTTTTCAGATATTCTAATAACATCCCTCAAATGCAATGTTCCGCTATATATACGCACATAAACAAAACGCCGCCTTTTCTCTGAATATTCAATCTTAAAAACCTGCCCGCATAGTTCAGATTGACCTTCAGGCGTTGATGAATAAAATTTACTGGCAATTACTTCTATAAGCTGCCGAATCCCCAGATTGTTTTTAGCGCTTCCGTGATAAACGGGAAATAACGTTCCGTTTTGGAATCTCCTGTTTTCTTCCTGTTCCAGTTCTGACATTTTAAACGGTTTCCCTGACATATATTTCTCTAATAGTTCATCGTTTCCCATAATTACCGCATCCCACTGTTCCATATCGTCATTGTCCGTTACATTTATATGGGGATGCTGCCCAACCTTTTGCTTCACTATAATTTCCGAAGAAAGCTTTGCTTTCATTTCCCGATATACCATTGGCAAATCAATCCCCTCTTGGTCAATTTTATTGATGAAAAAAATTGTCGGAATCTTCATTATCTGTAGTGCATGAAACAGTATACGGGTCTGTGCCTGTATGCCATCCTTTGCAGAAACTAATAATACTGCTCCGTCTAATACGGATAAAGAACGGTATACTTCCGCCAAAAAATCCATATGGCCTGGCGTATCTATAATGTTGACTTTTACATCCTCCCACTGAAAAGATGTCACTGCTGTCTGGATAGTGATTCCCCTTTGACGCTCCAAATTCATTGTATCTGTCCTTGTTGTGCCTTCATCTACGCTCCCTAGTTCTGCAATTGCACCACTGGTATACAATAAACTTTCCGTTAATGTTGTCTTTCCTGCGTCAACGTGAGCCAGAATGCCTAAGTTAATTATTTTCATGTGATTTTCCTCCTATCAACACCCAAAAAAGGGCATAAAAATACCCAGTGATAAATACTCCTATCACTGGGTAAATAACTCCAATAGCCCCAAAACACTTATATGTTTTCGGGCATATAAAATTACATGATAAAAGTATTCTTAAACTGGGTACAAAAAACTAAGCCCCATATTAAAAGTGAAACGGGACTGCTACTTTTTGTTCCCACTATCAAATTGACAGTTTATTTAAGAATACCTTGCCGCATATTTATTAACTCCTTGTATAATACTGAATCTAATTATATTCCTTAACCCTTTATTTGTCAAGCTGACAAACTAAAGCAGAAAAAGCGGCAGGATTTCCCCCTGCCACTAATCATCTGTTTATGCAAAAATAATTTCCTTTTCCACAATCTCCCTCGCACAAGCCCTTATGTTATTGAGGCATCCTGTCCATTCTAAGGCGTTTTCTGCCTTTAGCTGTTCCGTTATGCCCTGTGCCTGTTTCATACCCTCTATGAGCCTTTCAAAGCGTTCCTGTGCCTGTCTGTTGATGTCGGCAAGGTAGGCGTTTAGCCTGCCGCTTGTAAGAAGATTGGTGTATGTAACTTTACGGTACTGTTTTAGATAATCTAAATGCCGTTGCCCCCAGATGCCTATTGCCTGTTCTTCTTCGGCGGGTACAGTTAAGCACGGTATCAAATAATCCCCTTGCCTTTCGTATTTGCCGCCCAGTTCCTCAAATAATGATTTTGCCATTGTCTGTTACCTCCACATTCTTTTTTATTTTGAATGTCCGCAAAATCCGTCCTACATCGCCCGGACGCCACGGGCAGTCCAGATCATGGAGCGCCACAAGCCGATCCTGCACGTTGGTGCCCGCGCCCATCTTAAAGGTGCTGCCGAGAAGCACGCGCACCTGGCCGCTGCGAACCTTTGCGAACAGTTCTTTTTTGCGAACATCGGTGTTAGCCGAGTGAATAAACGCAACCTGCTCGGCGGGAACGCCCCGCGCAAGAAGCTTCTGCCGGATGTCCTCATAAACGGTAAACGCCGGTTCATCAGGAACCTCCGGTGCTTCCGTCATGTTCTCCACCGCACGCAGCTCCCCGCCGTTGATGGTTGTATCACCGGCTTTTGCCGCCTGTGGCTGTGCTTTCGCCGCCCCAGCCTTCGGGG
>PHFX01000221.1 GCA_007618135.1 Candidatus Brocadia sp. WS118
AAAGCTCATCAAAATTGAAAGGCTCTTGAGTGAGCAAAATGATGAGCCGCTTGATTTTGAAGCGGCGGCTAAATTTCTAAAGTTCAGCAAATCCCATCTCTACAAGCTTACCAGCTTAAACCAAATCCCCCACTACAAGCCGAACGGCAAACGTGTTTATTTCAGTAAGGCAGAGCTTAAGTCCTGGCTCTTGAGAAACCCGGCAAAAACTGTTAAAACAGATTCAGAAATTGAGCAAGAGGCTAACAACTATATCGTTAATGGCCGGGAAGGGGGTACAAAATGAGTTTGTTAGATATTTACTACCAATTTGAGAAACTTGAGAACGGAAAGAGTAAAACCAGGCGTGAATTGGTTTCATATTCTGAAATTTATGATCGAATCCACTACAAAAACAAAAAGAATGAAACCTGGATTTATTTAAGCGAAAAACCTCAGCACATCAAAGCTAATGAAAGGAGGAATTTTGAGTTAAGTATTTCAAACGGTAAAGGTGAGCATATAAGCGGGGTGATTATACCCGATCCTGAAAAGGCCGGTTTTGGTTATGGTGATGTAAACGGCACTTTAGATGCAATCCTCTTTGTGTTGGGTGATGATAATCGAACTATTGAAATATTCATTTCCAAAGGTAAAAAGAATACTTCTCAAAATCTCTACTTTCTTTTGTGCGACGGTGAGCTTGATTCTGAAATGCAGAGCTTGAGAGAAAAAGCCAAAGTTCTTTAATAAATGTGTTTTTAGTAACAGTTTTTGTTACCGGTAAAAGCAATGTATGATACTGTGAGCTTATGGCAGAAAAGCCAGAGCACTGAACATATTCCCAATCTTCTAACTGAGGCAAAAACCAACATTATTCAAAGAACAGGTGAGATTTACTCAAATGGGAAATTAGAGAATCTCAAGGTAAATGTAAATTCAAATGGTGTTAGCATTAAAGGCAGTTTAGCCAAATTCTTATTTGGCAATAACCTTGAACAACTTACCCGGAAAAATACTCAGCTTGCCATTGAAAAATTAAGCGATTCATTAAAACTGCCACTTCAAGGGGCGATTGTTTACCGGCTTGATATTGGGGCGAATTTTATTTTGAAAAGGGCTGTTAGTGAATACATAAGCCTCTTGGGTGGTGTCAGGTATTACAAACGCTCAGAAATTGCAGACAAACAAACATTGCTTTATCTTACCAGCAAAAGAGCAATGGCGTTTTATGATAAAGTCAAAGAATTAAAAAGGCATCAAGAACCGATTCCAGAAGTGTTTCAAGGCCGGAATGTCTTAAGGTATGAATTGAGATTTACCAAGAGATTGCCAGAGCAATTAAACGAGAAAAAGGCCGTTTCAGTCTTAAAGCTATATGATGAAAATTTTTATATTTCCGTTTTAGAGAAATGGAAAAGTGAGTATTTTAAAATTCAGAGACTTAACCGGCTTAAAATTACAGGTGCAATCAAAATGAGTAGTGTCAGAGAATTTGTTAACCAACTTGCTTTAATTGGCTTAACAAATATTGGGGGTGAGGCAATCGCTCTTGAGATGATTGAAAATGCCAAGAGTAATGGTGAATTGGACAAAATGCAGTATAAGCGATTCAAAGACAAAATTAGAGAGCTTGCAACCAATGAAAGCTATCTTGAATTGAATGAGGCAATATTTGAGCTTGATAGTAAAGTCAGGCAGGCAGTAAATTATTATCGCTAAAGGTGCTCAAAGCTCAGAAAAGGAATATGATAGACCTAAACCCGAAACAAGAAAAATTTGCCTTAGAGTATTTAAGAACCGGAAACGGTACGCAATCCGCAATATCGGCGGGCTATGCGAGAAGAACGGCGGAAGTAACGGCAAGCCGGTTGTTAAGAAACGATAAGGTAAAAAAATATATCGAATCGTTTCAAGACTCAATCAGGCGGGAGGCCGAAGGTTCTTTTAAGTGGACTTTAGACCTTGCCATAAAAACGGCTAAAGCCTGTTATGAGAAAGAGCAATACTACGTTATTCCCCGGCTAATTACCGAAATTTGCCGGATGCAAGGCTTTTACAAGCCGGTTGATTTCCGTGACCTCTCCGAAGATATAACAATCAACGTAAATCTTAGAGGTGAGGAATGAGAGTATTATTAACTTTATTATCAGCACTGCTCTTAAAAAGTTGTGCACCGGTTATTGGCTCACAGGTGTTAAGTGAGATAACTGAACCCTGGAATTTAGCAGGGGATTCAAAAGACATAAGCGAATTTAAGAAAGTGGAGATTTTAACGGAAGGTGAGGGGAATACTTATTTTGTATTTAATAAAATTACCTATATTTTTGGAACAGATGAAACAGAGGAAAAAGCAAGGGAGAATGTTTTAATTATCGCGAGAAAACTTAATGCTGATGCAATAGCAGATTACAAATACTGGATCACCGAGGATAAAAGTATGAACAAACGCAGAAGGGTAGAGGCAAAACTTTTATTTAGGGTTACATCCAAATTTAGTCATTAACCTTAACAACCTCCGCTATCCAATCGGCGGCCATCAATTTCCAACACTTTTCATCTTAATTACATCCGCAATCCAGATAACCGGCATAAGCGGATTCGATGAATCGGTAAATTGTTGCTTAATGTTCATTAGTGCATCACCCCCCATTAAACAACAACCGCGCTTCAATTCCTTCAAGACTTTATCCTGGCTATAACCTACATCTTGTGTTACTTTCACTTGCCCAATCAAAAGGAAATCATCTGCTTTAATTTCATTCACGACTTCAACCGCACAATCTTCCGGCTTTGCCGGATATACGGTTTCACTATAGCGGAGCAAAGAGGCTTTCGGTGCGGCACAAGACAGAAAAAGAAGGAACAATAAAAGAAATGTTCTCATGTTCTCCCCTATGTTTAGTGTGTTCAAATTTAACCCGATCTTCATAAAAGTCATAGGGGTAATAATTTTTTGATATTCTCCCGGATAAGCGTTTAAAGCTCATTAATTTTACCCTGATTTCCTTGCATTTGGTTAATTCCTATTAAATTTAAGCCCTGGATAGGCTTATTTTAAGAGTTCTCCAAAAACAGCTTGAGTTTTACCCCCTGCTGCCATAAATTGAGAACGGCATAAAAAAGGAACCGTAACAGTTTCCGAATCGGAATAAAACCCCCTGGAAGCGACCGCCTATGCTATAGAGGCATAGGCCAGGTAAGCCCGCCTTGCGGTTCCTGCCTGATGCCAGTCCTTCCGGGGGGTTTGTACGTTCGGAGGCATAACATGTCAAACTCAAAAAAGCCCCAAGATTTTTGGGAAGTCTGGCAGGAGGTTTATGAGGAATTATGTGTTTTGAAATGCCAGGTTTGTGGATTAAGCCAGGATTATTTACCAGAGGAAATGCAGTTTGGCCTTTACGTTCAGGTTGAACGGTTATTTGAACTGCATAACCAAATTTTCAGAGCAACAAGGGGGGAAGGGGAAAACTGAAGCAGGTTCTTGGTATTGGACTTATATTTGTAGATACCCCTTCCGTGAGGCATCTACAGAGTTTTACAGGGGTAAAATTTATCCCAAATTTTACCCCTGTAAGAATAAATTTGTTACTCTTGTGTTACCGGCAAAAAATTATCTAACTGTTTTTATTGTAGTTAGACTATGCGTCTTTATTTATGTAAGCAAAGAACCGGAGCAAGACAAACGCCAGGATGATCAGGCAGAGGTGTAACTGCCCCAGCAAAATGCCACTTCCTTGTGAGATCGACTCAATCATTAAGGCTCTCGCCTGTTTTGGGTCCTTCCGGTTTAACGCGACCGGCCTGGTCTAAAAATCTCAAAGTCTTTTCAAGAATGGAAACCGGTTAATTTACGTAGAGGCTTCGAAAGTTAATCCAGCGCTCGACGATGTGCCGGAAATTTTTGATTTTGAACGGCTCTACCAGGTAATCCACGTTGGTATATTTCTTGATCTTTGCAGTCAATTCCGTGGAGTTGAAATTGGAGATGAGGATCATCGGGATCTTGGAGTAGCGGGGATCGCTCTTGATCTTGTCCACGATGCCGACGCCGGAATCCGGGCGCACGCTGGCATTGACAATGATCAGGGAGGGCTTGACTTCCTGAACGTCGTTGAGAACTTCATTCCCTTCGTAATTGATATGGATTTTGTAGCGATAATCATCCAGTAAATCGCTAATCAGCTTTGCGCGGTCTTTGCTGGTTTCGAACACTAATACTTTCATGCGATATTTCCTCCGGTAAGGGTATGGGGTTCAATGCTGGATATGCGTAAATAACAGACGACAGAAAATAAGGCTGGTTTTTGAATCGTTTTTTGGGGATTCGGTTGGTGATGGCTATTCCGTTGGCCAGGTTGACGCCGATGATAAGCTCCTAACAACACTTGTGCTTGCTCCCGCATTTTTGTTTCCGCTCGCTATATGCTCAACAACTCACGTCTTTGACCAATCCAAATATCAAATCTACAGATGCCCATATAGATGTCAAGTATCGTGCCAGGAAAATATTGCTTATAGAATTAGTAAAATCATATATATAAACATAGAAATCGTTTTAATTCTATTATATACAGTATATTAACTTCCGGATATGAATTGCATGTTGCAATTAGTGCAATCCGGCGTTCGATGTCGATTGTAGAAAATGCAATTTACTGGCTGGCAAAAAAGGATAGAATGGGAGGATGAGATGAAAAAAACGCGGCAAGATGTTGGCCGGCGGGTTTTTTTAAGCGCCGGACGATGGAAAATACTCCCTTGAGGGAATGCCAAATCGAAAAAATACCCTCTCAAGAGAGTAGCGATTGCATATTTTGCAATTTTTTGCGCAGAGCAAGGGCTTTCCGGGGCAACGTTCTATCGCCAAACCCATTTATGCCCTCAAAAAACTTTCATTGAAAAGGGGAACGAAGGCGGCGCGCTAAAGTTGAAAACGGTTCTTCAGCCCAGCTTGCTCATCAACGTGCGGTAGTTGATGTCCAACAGCTTGCAAGCCTCTTTTTTATTGCCCTTTTTCTGCTCTAACACCATTTTCACGTAAATCCGCGACACTGCTTCCAGGCTCAACTCGTTGGCCAGGGCTTTATCTAAAAAATTGTCGGTTTCTTCTAAAATATCCGGGGGCAGGTTCTCCATGTCCACTTGCTGCGGATTGGTGAGGATCAGTCTCTTCACGGTATTTTCGAGTTCCCGGGAATTGCCCTCCCAGGGCAGGTGCGATAAAAACGCAATCAGCCGGTTCTTGAATTTGGGCTTGGGAATATCGTTTTCCCGGCAGAATTTCTCAGCAAAGTGCTCGATCATCGCCGGAATATCGTCCGGGCGCTCGCGCAACGCGGGAATATGAATCGGGATCACGTTGATGCGGTAGAATAGATCCTCCCGGAATTTATCCTCCTTGATCAATTCCGCCAGGGGCTGGTTGGTGGCGGAAATCAGGCGGAAGTTCACGGAAATTTCTTTTTCCCCCCCCAGCCGGAAAAATTGCTTGCTCTCCAGCACCCGCAGCAATTTGACTTGCAACTCCGGGGGCATGTCGCCGATTTCATCCAAAAAGAGGGTACCCTCATCGGCTAACTCGATTTTACCGCGAGTGGTCTTGGCAGCCCCGGTGAAGGCCCCCTTTTCATATCCGAATAGCTCGCTTTCCAGCAAGTTGGCCGGCAGCGCCCCGCAGTTGATGGCAATAAAATTGCCGTTCAGGCGGGAGCTCTGCTTGAAAATGTGCCGGGCGATGACCTCCTTGCCCACCCCCGATTCCCCGGTGATCAATACCGGCTCCACGCTGTTCTTGATGGTCTCGATCGTCGCCAGCACCTGCTGCATCTGCTTGCTGACCGCCACGATATTGTCGAACCGGATGTTCTGCTCCAATTTCGAGCGCAACTCTTTGTTCTCCCGCTCCAACTGCTGCATTTTGAGCGCCTGCTTGATCAGGTTCGGCAATTCTTCTTCCAGGGTGTCGTCGCCTTTGGAAAAGTAAGAATATGCACCCCGCCGCTGCGCCTCCAAAGCGTACTGGTGCTCTTCGTAAGAAGTGACCACGATGATTTGATAATCCTGCCCTCTCCGTACCAGGTCGTCTAACAGCCCCAGCCCGTCGGAGATTTGCGGAAGCCCCAGGTCGAGAATGATCAAATCCGGCCCCAAAGAGCTGCACAGCGCCAGGGCCTCGGTTTTCTCGCCGGCTACTTTGATCTCGTAATAGTTCCCGATCCAGTTTCGGAAGTTTTCACTCCACATTTCACTGTCTTCAATAATCAAAATCTTGTTGTTCGGAGACATTGCGGTATTCCTGTTTGCAGTCGTTGAAGAAAATATTGAGAACCAGGCTCTTGATTCTTGGCTCTTGATTCTTGGCTCTTGGTTCTTGACTCTTGATTCTTGGCTCTTGATTCTTGACTCTTGATTCTTGACTCTTGGTTCTTGACTCTTGGTTCTTGACTCTTGGTTCTTGACTCTTGACTCTTGATTCTTACCCCATTTGCAGTGGCAGCCGGATATTAAAGACCGTTCCCTTGCCCGGCTTGCTGGCCACGTCGATGAAGCCGGAATGGCGGGTAATGGTCTGTTTCACGATGGCCAGCCC
>PHFX01000222.1 GCA_007618135.1 Candidatus Brocadia sp. WS118
ATATTATATGCGCAATTATTTATAACCGTATGTATAAAAAGGTAATTGTGAACCCTGATATTTCCATTGTTATCCCTGTATATAACGAGGTTGACAACATAGAGCCTCTCAGTCATTCTATCCTTAATACCATGCAAGGCCAAAACTACGAGGTAATCTTTGTGGATGACGGCAGTATTGATGGGAGTACCCAAATACTGAACGAATGGTGTGCAAAACATCCAAACTTCCGCACAATTCATTTCACGAGGAATGCAGGTCAAACGGCAGCTATGGACGCCGGTTTTAAACATGCATCAGGGAGATACGTGGTTTCCATGGACGCAGATATGCAGAACGACCCTTCAGATATTCCGAAATTGCTTGATAAACTTGATACTTATGACATGGTGTGCGGATGGAGACGAAAAAGAAACGACCCATGGATCAAACGCATTTCTTCCACGGTAGCAAACTATATAAGAAACAAGCTTTCGTGGGAAGATATCAAGGATACCGGATGCTCCCTGAAGGCATATCGGAGGGAATGCCTCACCCGAATCAAATTATTTAATGGCATGCACCGGTTTTTGCCAACCCTGTTTAAGATGGAAGGGTTTACGGTTACTGAAATTGTTGTTAACCATTACCCCAGGAAGTTTGGAAAATCAAAGTATGGTATATCTAACAGGGCGTTCAGGGCATTCATAGACCTATTGGTTGTACGATGGATGAAAAAACGTAAACTTACTTATGAGGTAGACAATGACTAATTTGCTAACCCACATCAACGCCTGGATTATTCTGGGTTTTATTGGACAATTTCTCTTTGGGTCCAGATTTTTTGTACAGTGGATTATTTCGGAAAGACGCGGCGAAAGCATCATCCCGGTGATATTCTGGTATCTGAGTATGGCAGGCAGCGCCCTATTACTGACATACGCAATTTACCGGCGTGACCCTGTATTTATCATGGGACAATGTTCAGGGCTTTTTATCTATATGCGCAATGTTATGCTGATCTATAAAAAAAAAAGATTCCTGGCCACTGTCTCAGGTGAAGAATATGGATTACAAAAGACAGCCGCGGAGTGATCATGCTATCCAACTGCAAGACTTTCAGGCGCTTGCCAATCGCATGGCTAACGTCATCTTTTTAGCCATCCGTGAAAAACTTGTTATTTTTTAAGCAAAACAAACAACATCGGTATGAGGATATATTCCATAATTTTTGGCGTCGGGTGAGTATTGTATTTTTTGTTTGTCTTGCAACGCGATTCTGTTTCATTGCCGGGTATCTTGATAGTTGCGACAGCATAGACTTTGCCCTGGGGCTTAGAGATTACGATCTGTCCCTCTTTCAGCCGCATTTCCCAGGTTATCCTGTCTATATATTTATCTCACGCTTTTTTTCCAAATTATTCCACAATGATGTATGGGCATTGTCACTGCCAGGGGTGCTCTTTGGCAGCTTTACTATCTTCCCATTATCACTTCTTGCCAAACACCTGTTTTCCGAAAAAGTCGCAATAGTAACCGCTATTTTTTATCTTTTCAACCCTTTATGCTGGCTACAATCCGAAAGACCAACCTCTGATACGATGGGGCTGTTTTTTGTAATCTTGTCTGCCTGCTTATTGTGTTATGCATGTGCTACGGCACATAAAGGCTGCATTTTCTGGGGCAGCCTTGCTTTGGGTTTCGGGTTGGGTGTACGCATTTCCAATTTTCCTTTTATTGCACTATGGGCAGCTTCCCTTTTTTATGTAACTACGCTAAAAATGCCTCGTGAAACAAAGGCTCTTTTCCCTGGTTTACTCGGACTCACGTTCGGCATCATCGCGTGGCTTTTTCCACAAATCGGATATGTGGGTTGGCGTCCTTTTTGGCAGAACGGCTTTTTATTTTCGCGTGGCCATTTTACCGATTGGGGCGGCTCGGTAATTACTTTTGGCGGACTCGAGAGAATCATTTGTCTTGCAAAGTCAATATGGGTGTATGGACTTGGTGGTTGGTGGTACGATTCCTCACTCATGAGACTGATTCCTTCTCTGATCATGATAATCGCCTTCCTTTATTTCATCAAGCATTATCGCTTTGATCATCGATGGTGGTTCTTAAGCGTATATATAATTCCTTATACACTCTGGATAATTCTTGGACAAAACGTGGCAAATCCGCGGCATATCCTGCCAATTATACCGATGCTACTGATGATGGTTGCATACGGATTATGCAAAGCCTATGAAAGAGATTACAAAGGCATTTCTCTGATTTTTACCCTCGCACTAATTGTTAGTATGTCAGTCACATCGTTTACATTAGTTACCAAATATCATCATGAGGTCCCGGCGCCGATACAATTAATTCAATGGTTAGAAAGGCAATGTAATCCAATTTCTTTGAGAATTTACTGCACCAATGAGAAAAGATTCTTTGACTACTATGCCCCACAATGGGATGTGAGGAAGGTGCGGGATATAACAGAGTTACAGAGGGATTTACAGTCCTCATTAGATAACCCTCAATATATTTTCGTAGTTCATTCTTCCGGAGAAATCAGACAATTCGGTGTAGCACACCCGCCAATAGCAACATTTAAGGGAAATCCATATACCGGTAACACACGGGAAGGATTGTTGCTTTATACCCTGACCGGCTTATAAATCGCGTGTCATTTACCGGTGAGTATTTTTGTAATTGTTACAATTCTTCCCTGTAACTATTACACGATTTTATCCTTACAATAAGTCTTATCCCAAAAAGACAAAAACCTGTTTTAATCTTTATCACAATACATTTCAGCCACTTACCGCATATCTCTGCGCTTACTTCTTTTTTCAAAAATATCCGGCACTCTCATTGCTTCTCACATTTCATCGCACTTGCCATTGTTACAGAAGGTGTGTAAATATTTGTAGGTTCACGAGCTTGAAAAAACAGTACTCATAAAAACAATGAAACGAAAGACCATGCTGATAACTGGCGCAACGGGATTTTTAGGAAGCTTTATAACGCAAGAGCTTTTTGAGGCTGGTTTTTACCTCATTCTTCTGATCAGGAATTCAAATCAGGCGGAAGCCAGGGAGAGAATTTCCGAGGCTTTCCCATCATTTGGAAATACAAAACCGGTATCCGATAAACTCTCCGCCCGTGTGGAGATCGTAGAAGGCGATATTTCTCATAAGCATTTCGGTCTGCATGCGAAGGATTATTCAAGAATATCAGATACTGTTGATGAGGTATTTCACTGTGCTGCCGCAACCAAGTTTTATCATGAATCAGACAATATGCTGGTGCAGACTAACGTATATGGAACTGAACACCTGGCCTGGTTTTGTCTTTCAGGCAAAAGGAAGAGACTTCACTATATGAGCACGGCATATGTCGCAGGGACAAGACGCGACACCGTTTTTGAACATGAATTAGAGAAAAATCAGACCTTTAACAACAATTACGAAAAGTCAAAATTTGCTGCCGAGAAATTGCTGAGACAGTTCACTGCCAAATATAATATCCCAGCGACAATCTACCGTCCGAGCATTATTATCGGCGATTCCAGGACTGGTGTTACCCGTAATTACGACAATATTTATGTGTTTGGCAAAGGATTACACCGCCTTAAAAATTATGATATACAGAAGAGCAACAAAGATACATCGTGGAGTAGCAAAAAGAGTATAGGATATTCTCCGGCCCTGCGAATCCCCGGTGACAAACATGCCACGATCAATCTGGTACCGGTGGATTACGTTACTCAGGCAATCGTTGCCATCTCCGGACAGGAACAGAGTATAAACAAGACTTTTCAGATTGTGAATCCTTCCCCACCCACCCTTGGTGAACTTGCGGAGTGGATGACGGTCGCAACAGGTATTCATCGAGTAAGAATCGTGCCCATGTACGAATTTCAAATGCAGCCGGAGACTTTAGAGGAGAAACTATTTTTAAAAGGAACCGAAACTTTTCAACCCTATATGTTTGGAGAACCTTATTTTGATTCCACCAGCACAAGGACTATGTTAAGTGGCACGACGATCGAATGTCCTTTGATTACCCAGGAAGTTATCAACCGTTTTCTTCGGTATGCCCTTGATACCAATTGGGGTAAGAAAATACCCAACGAGGAAAAAGAATTGCCACACAAACTGGTTGAGGATATCCAAGTTGTGTGACATTTTTAAAATGCGCCATACACACCAATGAATGAGAGACCGGAAATCCCTGAAAATATTACTCACGCTGAGTACTTCAATCACTTTTTGAAAAACAGAGTGAATAATTCCCCAATCTCCAAAATACCCGGTCTTAACGCTATCATCCAGTTCGAGATAACGGATAGGGGAAACGGAACATGGAACATCGTGGTCGAAAATGGTTTCATAACGGAAATAACGAAGGAAACGCTAGAGAAACCCACTTGTACCTTTATATTGGACAGCGATACGTTTCTCTCGATTATCAGGCGTGAATTAACGCCTCAAAAGGCATTTTTTAAAGGAAAGGTCACCATCAAAGGTAACATGCTCCTGGCACTCAGGATGAATATCCTTGTTGAGTACATGTAGTATTTAAGCAACGGAGTATGGTGAGTATGGTTATGAAAAATAATGTAAGACACAAGTTTTCGGAAGAAAAGAAAAAGATAACGTTATTGCTGTTGTCCATGCTTATGATAGGTTTCTTTTTCGTCAAAGCAACAACATCATCTCCGGATATTACAACTAATGAGATACCTTCACCACATAGCGGCACAAAGGATAAGCCATGTTACTATTGCTTTGCCTTGAATAATAACCCGTGGAGCAATAATAATGATGACGGCCACGATAACAAAGAAGAGGATGATGAAGTTTATAATGAAGAGGACAGGAGAAATGAATATGAACGGGAAGATGCCTAGAAATACACTGAAATCCGGTACTTTTTCTGATGTCACAATAGCAAGTAACAAACTTTTTTCCGGTAATTGTCTTTCCAATGGTAAATAACAGGAATTTTCATTTTAAGGTTTAGAAATTTCAAAGTTGAGATTCTTCGGTCGTTTCACTCCCTCAGAATGACAGAAGAATGAGAAAATTTCATTCTGCGCGGAGCGAAAAATCTAATTATAATTTTTCTTCGGGAGGCCATGATGTTTAAGCAGGTAAAAAAAGGTTTTGTATTCGGTTCGTTCATTGCCGGTATATGTATAACTGGCACTGTTTTCCCTCTGACATTATTCGCAAAAGACAAAATCGTAGGGGCAGTAAGCAGCCTGGATGAAAACACAGGAATACTCACGATAATAGATGCTCTTGTACAAGTAGATGCCGGCAACGCAAAGATACAGAAAAAAGGAGTTGATAATGCCGCCCTCTCTGATATTCAGGAAGGTGATATTATTAAAATTACCGGAAACGACAATGACTCCGGTGTTATTGAAGCAATAAGTGTTAAAGACCCGGTAAAATTAAAGAAAAGTTACGATGGAAAAATCACGGGAAAAATGGAAAAGGTAAATATCTCTGCTAATACCTTCAAGGTTATGGGACAGGAAGTGGACGCCGGCAACCTTCCCGGTGTAAGCATGGGCGGCAGAACGATACCGTTCGATGCTATGCGCCCGGGTGTCCGTGTGGATGTATTTGTTATCGCTAAAGATAGCAATTTGATTGCAAAAAAAATGGTGATACGATCTGAAAGTTGCAATTTTTGCCATTAAAATAAACTATCGAATTATTAAGGATTTTTCATAAAGGAATAACCCCATGAACTCATTAAAAAATACCGTACTTTATGTTGGATTGTGTGTTGCCTTATCCGGCTTCCCTGTGAACATGCTTTTCGCATCGGTAATTGGACCCATTGCCTACTGTACGGGTGCCCCAAATGACAACGGTACTTGTAATGCAGACGGTTGCCACAACTCCTTTAACCTTAATTCGGGAAATGCAACATTCTCAATTACGGCACCTGGCACTTATACCCCGGGCAAAACGATGAAAATAGAAGTTTCCATTTTTGATTCCGGCGGAGATAGACACGGATTCGAGATGACCGCACTTGATGCAAATGGCAATAGGGTCGGAACGTTTAAAAAAATAGGAAATACTACCCAGGTTATTTCTCCAAATGACTACCGGGGATTAGAGCAAGTGGACAAAGGTACATATATCGAGCATAACTTCAAAGGCATTAAAAAGAAGAGCTGGAAATTTAAGTGGAAAGCGCCCAGCGGCGCTGCCGATCCAATTACCTTTTATGCAGCCGGATGCGAGGCAGACGGAGACGGAAACTCCACGAACGATTATATTTATACCGCCACGGCAGAAACGTCGTCTAGACCTTAGCCCGATCTTAAATTAGGTTGGGTTTTAAAAGACAAAAACCCAACGGCTTTTTTCTTTGAATTTATCTTTTGAACAGGGTATAAATGGCGCACATGGAATATGTCAGTGGTAGTGGCATAAAGCTCAGAGATATCTTCCTTGACCAGGGAAA
>PHFX01000065.1 GCA_007618135.1 Candidatus Brocadia sp. WS118
ATCGATAGGACGACGCCCTCTTTTACCTTCGTAGTAATAAGGCCGGATCAATTCAATCCAAGCATCCCAAGGAATAATTGCATCCATGGAGTCCAAGAAGGCTTCTCTTTTAGTGGTATGTCGACGATTGGAGTATTCAATATCGCTGAAAGTTTGCTGCTTCATAATCAATACCTCATAATAGACTGTTTCTTTAATTATACCGTGTAACGCTATAGTTCAGTAGAATTAATCAGTGTTTCCTTAGTTTTAATTGACACTTTGATTTAAATTTATTATTATAAAGTTAACAAGCATTAGTTAGCAACGGAGGGCGTTACAGTTGGATAAGAAGCAACAAATTATACAGGCTGCATATGAGCTTTTCTGTTTGAAGGGCTATCACCTTTCAATGGCGGAATTGGCAAATATGGTGGGAATTAAAACGCCATCACTCTACAGCCATTTTTCTGGAAAAGATCAAATACTTGAGTTAATGATTAATGAAGAGATAAATAGGTATTTTGATTGCCTTAACTCCAAGCTGATTAGCGCAGAAAGTATGAGCTGTAAGCAAGCCATGAAAAGCCTCTTCTTGTTTGTTATGGAGTATTTCGGCGATTTCAGCCGGCTCCGTTTTTGGAGGACAATTCCACTCGTTTCTAACGAACAGCTTAGAGAAAAATGTGGGCAATTAATCGCAGAAAAAGACCAGATCTATCACAAACGTATGCGCCAGTGTTTCATGAACGGGGTCAATAACGGGGAACTGAGACCTGGTATTTCAGAAAGCGCGTTAACCTTGTATCTGGTCATGACGCAAGGCATTCTGGACGGAATGCTTTTATACCCCAAGGAAAACGGAAGAAACACATTGGCAACGCAGGTATTTGACGCATATTGGGAAAGTGTCCGAGCAATACAAGAAAGGTAAACAAGCTTATGAGAATAGGTTATGCATGTCTGGCAATTGCCGTGCCAGGCAGCGAAATGAAAAGCTGCACTCTGAAAAATGCCAGTCCGGAACGGCTGCTGTTATTGATAGAACACAATCTCAATTCTCTACAAACCCTGATTGACTACAACATATGCAACAATGTTCGTCTTTTCCGCATCTCGTCTGACTTGATTCCATTCGGTTCGAGTTTATCAGCAGAATTACCTTGGCGGGAGATATTTTCGGAGAAGCTTTTAGCCATCGGTCAGAAAATTCTTCGTTCAGAGATGCGGGTTTCCATGCACCCAGGTCAGTACACTGTTTTGAATTCGCCTGACACGTTAGTTGCAGAGCGGGGAGTTGAAGATCTACATTATCATGCATCGGTGCTGGAAAGCATGGGGCTTGGAAATGAGCACAAAATTATACTCCATCTGGGCGGCGTTTATGGAGATAAGCCTCAGGCAATCAGCCGCTTTATATCCCGCTATAAAGATCTTGATCCATCCATAAAAAAGCGCATGGTTCTTGAAAACGATGACAGGATGTACAACATAGAGGATGTTTTAGGTGTATCATCAGCCGTTGGTATACCAGTTGTTTACGACACTCTGCACAACTCCGTTAATCCATTCGACAAAGCTGTTGATAATGTAGCTTGGATAAAAGCATGTTCTGACAGCTGGAAAAAAGATGATGGCCCGCAAAAGATCCACTACTCTCAGCAGCATCAGGGTAAGAACCCAGGTGCGCATTCTGGATCAATACAGATAGCACCCTTTCTGGAATTCTGGCAACAGTTATCCGGGATGAATATCGATATTATGCTGGAGGTGAAAGATAAAAATTTATCCGCCTTAAAATGCATCAATTGTACGAACGAAATGAGTATAGCGGCGTTGGAAACAGAGTGGGCGCGCTATAAATACTGCATACTTGAGCGATCTCCCCAGCATTATCAAAAAATTCGCCAACTCCTGCGAGAAAAAGGATCTTACCCGGCTCTGAAAATGTATCGCAGCATTGAAGACTCGTTTGATTTGCAGTTTGTCCCTGGGAACAGGGTAAACGCTGCCCAGCATGTCTGGGGGTATTTCAAGGACAAAGCATCCGAAGCCGAAAGGAGACGTTTCCAGACGCTCCTCCAAAAATTTTCATCCGGTGAAGCAGGGATTCAGCTGGTGAAAAACCATTTGCTGCGGCTTGCGGAAAAATATCAGGAGGACTACCTGTTAAGCGGGTATTATTTCTATATTTAAAGGGAGTGTATTAAATGAAAAAGAAGAATACGCGTCTTCCGCTCATGCTGTTTGTTGTTATCACATTCGTCATCATGGTTACAGTCAACGCACTCTCGGCACTGCTTCCGCTGAATGGAATCACGCCCGGAGAGGTTTCTGATTCCTACCCCAATTTGTTTGCACCTGCAGGTATCACGTTTTCCATCTGGAGTCTTATCTACCTGCTTCTTGCCGCACATACGCTTTATCAGATCGGTTTGTTCCGCGGGAACGAGAAAGTCAATTATGAGCTTCTTCGCAAAACAGGTATTGTTTTTTCGGTCTCCTCGTTAATTAATGCGGCATGGATCTTTTCATGGCATTACAGAATCATCCCCTTATCAATGGTTCTGATGGTATTCCTGCTGATTTGCCTGATCGATATCGCTGTGATTGTAAATGCACAGAGTTTGTCGCCAAGAGAGAAATTATTCATCCGCCTGCCTTTCAGTGTTTATTTTGGTTGGATCACAGTGGCGACAATTGCAAACGCTGCCGCGCTGCTGGTAAGTTTAGGCTGGAATGGCTTCGGAATTCCCGAATCAATCTGGACAATTATTATCCTGGCGACTGGCACTCTGATCGGCACGGCAACATTGTTGCGGTTTAAAAGTATTGCATATGGACTTGTGCTTGTTTGGGCTTATGCCGGAATACTGATCAAGCACACTTCTGCATCAGGCTTTTTCGGCGAATACCCCGGCATTGTTGTTGCGGTTGTTATTTGCCTGGTGCTTTTTGCGGCCGCTATCGTTTATACATTATTAAAAAAGCCGCAAGTAAAATAAACAGCTTGCGAAAGGAGCTTCCTTAATGATATCAAATCAATGGTATGCAATTCTGCCTTCAAAGGCTGTTAAAAAGAATCAGATTGTCGGCGTGAAAAGACTGAATCTGGAGCTTGCGCTGTTCCGGACCGATAAAGGTGAACTTGGCTGCGTTGTTGACCAGTGTACGCACCGGGGTGCGGCGCTTAGCCGTGGTAAGGTCAAGGGCGATTGTATTCAATGCCCATTCCACGGGTTGCAGTTTGACCAGACCGGCCGCTGCACCTTCATCCCAGCAAATGGAAAAGCCTCCGTCCAAGATGTCAGCCGCTATAATGTCAAGCATTATCCTGTTCGAGAAAGCAATGACATTATTTACTTCTGGTACGGTGATCCGGAAAAAATTACGGACGGGCTGTCGTTTTTCAATGAGGATATAAATGCTTCCTACGTTTACAGTGAGATCGAAGATCATTGGAATTCACATTATTCCCGCTGTATAGAAAATCAGCTGGACGTTGTTCACCTGCCATTTGTGCACTATAACACCATCGGACGGGGCAATAAAACCCTTGTCAACGGCCCGAAAATTGAGTTCGTACCCGGTGGTCTTGTCACAAGCGCCAACAACGAAGCGGATGTGGGACAAAGCCCAAAAGCGGCCACCGAATGCGTCATAAAGCCTACATATTTGAAATTTCTCTTCCCAAATATCTGGATGAATCACATCAGCGATAAAATTAAAGTCATTATTTATTTTGCGCCTGTGGACGATGAGAACACGATCCTGTATATCCGATTCTATAGTAAAGCTACAGGGCTCAAACCGCTGGACGGACTTATCGCTTTCTTCGGGAAATTTGGCAACAGAATCATTGAGCGCCAGGATAAACGCGTTGTCATCACGCAGAAACCGAAAGCATCTGCATACAAATCGCATGAAAAGCTTCTTTCCGGAGACGGACCCATTATCCAGTACCGCAGAATTCGAGAAGAATTGAAAAACCAATAAATGTCCAAAACTGTCAAAGAAGATACTCTGGCAGTTCTCAGTTGGTTGGAGGTCGAATATGGAATACGATGCAATTATCATTGGCGGCGGCCTGTCTGGACTGACGGCGGGCAGCCTGCTGGCTAAGCGTGGGCTTAAGGTCACCGTCATTGACAAAAGCTACAATCCCGGTGGATCCTGCGGCATATTCAAACGCGGCAGCACAACGTTTGACCAGGGCGCGGCGATGCTTTACGGCTTCGGCGAGAACGGGTTTAACGCCCATCGGTTCATTTTTAACTGCCTTGAGGAGCCTATAGACATCATTCGCCATGATCTATTGTATTGTGTCAATTTTAAGGGCAGGCGGATATACAGTGAACCCCAAAAGTTGGACAACAACCGGAGGGGTTTTTAAATGAAATTGACATATGAACAAAAACTAGAAATATACAGAGAACGTAAAGAAGAATTCTATTCATGGTCTATGCTTACATTGAAATGGAATTGCAGCAGGTCAGTCCTCGACTATATGATCAAACTCATGGATTGCCATGGTGTAGAAATAGTAAAGCATAAATACACTGATTACCCTAATCAATATAAGAAAGAAGCTATCAATCGTGTCCTGATTGATGATGAATCCATACGTGAAGTTTCAATACAGCTGGGATTATCAAATATTGGAACCCTAACCAGATGGATTAAAGAATATAAAGCAAACGGGTATAATATCATTAAAAAGAAGAGAGGACGTCATGCCCATGCCAATCAAGAAGAAACAGACATTAGAAGAATTGGAGAAAGAGAATGCAGAGCTTCGCCAGAAGAACTTGCGGCTTACCATCGAGAACGAATATGTAAAAAAATCGCTCTTTTCAAGATAAGTGCTGATTTATCACCGGAGTGCCAAATCCTGTACAGCAGAAATGATATACATCACTACCATATAGGTAAGAGGTGATATCTATGCTTAATCAAGAATTTATGAATACTCTGTCTCCGGTTGAACTGCAATTCTTCCAATCATATGCTTACAAACTGATTCAGGAAAAGGTTACAGCGGAAACACAGAACTACGAGAACATGACCGGTTCTATATGCGAATGCCCAGCCTGCCATTGCCGGTATATCAGGAAGAATGGGACAAAGAATCATAGACAGCGGTATGAATGCAAGAACAAAGACTGCAAGCATCGTTTCTTCACAGTTACAACAGGAACATTCTTCTACCATTCTAAAAGCCCATACCATACGTGGCTTGCATTTCTTGGATGCGAACTGAATCATTTGACTCTGGAACAAGAAGCAGTAGTCATAGGCAGAACAGTGACGACTTGTTTCAATATGCGGCATATTCTTTATTCTGCTGTTTCTAAAAAAGTGATGTCCATCAGGCTTTCAGGGATCACTGAACTGGATGCCACATACACCAAGATTAACCTGAAAGGTACAAAGACAAAGAATATGCCGCGCATTTCAAAGGAAAGAGGAAAGCACAAGACAAGCCTGCTTAGCAAGAACCTTGCCGGTGTAAGCCATCATAAAGTGTGCATCATTACAGCTGTGGATGAACACGACAATATCCTTTATAGAATTGGGGGGCTTGGCAATGAATCAACAGACAAATATATGAAGTACAAGAAAAACTTTAAGAATTCGGACAAGATCATATCCGATTCCTCAAAAAGCATCAGACAGTTCGCAGATACTTGCCATATAATAAATGATCAGATACCCTGTATTGCCGGTGAACAGCACTACACGACAAAGAAAGGAGATTCTCTGGGCGATGTAAATGAACTGCATACAGAGCTTAAGAATCTCATGCGCAAATATCACGGAATCAGCACACGTCATCTTCAGGGATATTTAGATTGGATCACAATATGCAAGGATCTGAAGTATACGACAGAAGCAAAGAGAAGATCCTACGTTGTATATATGGACACAGCATTTCTAAAACAAATGTTAACTACATTGAATATCTGTATGCAGCCTCAGCCAATATCTTTATATGATGCATATTCTGAATATCACTATGGCATTTTCGGAAATTCAGACAAAAATCAGCACTTATCTTGAAAAGAGCGATTATCAATTAGTATTTGTATTTTCTTTGCTGTCGTACCGAGCTGCATCATAAATTCACGGCAAGCTCCACAAGGCGGCATAACGGTGCCGTCTTTATAAACGGACAGCACTTTATCTACTTCATTCTCCCCATTGGCAATCATTGTCGATAAAGCATTTCGTTCTGCGCACATTCCTAATGAACTACTTGTGTCAATGCAAACGCCTGTATATATGTTGCCTTTTTTGGTTAGTACTGCGATAGCGTACAATTAAGTTCGCAATTTCCAAGATGAAATACAAAAGCCATCAAAGCTCCTGTACAATGAAATGGTCCTAAACACTCATTAAGGAGAACCC
>PHFX01000008.1 GCA_007618135.1 Candidatus Brocadia sp. WS118
GAGTACGTTGTGGCTACTATCGATGTCAAAGAGCGAAAGTTAAAACTGTTATTGGGCAAAACACAGCTTGAAGAATTTAATTACCCATTGTGATGAAACAGTATCT
The DNA here is from genome assembly GCA_007618135.1 of Candidatus Brocadia sp. WS118. Lineage (GTDB taxonomy): Bacteria > Planctomycetota > Brocadiia > Brocadiales > Brocadiaceae > Brocadia. The sequence continues at coordinate 107 of PHFX01000008.1, forward strand.
TTTGGTCACGACATTGTGATATTTCCTGGGTTTCAGCGTTTTTACTGAACGATGTCCTGAACGTTGTCAATTAAGGAGTTCAATAATTTGTTCTTTATTACGAGTTAGAGCCATTTCCAATTCCATGGAAAAGAGATGACGATCTTCTTTTTTAATTAAAATCTCATAGATGAAATGGATAGCAACGACAAGAGCTAAGAATGTTCCGAACTCCTCAATGATCTTCCCAAAGTATCCCGTACAACGTTCGCCAAGTAGCATGAGCGCAAAACCGACTAGAAAAAGAAAACCTCCACAAATATAGTAATAACGTCCCATAAGTCTTCGGTAAGAAGAGGTCGAATCATGTTGTTTATTTTCTTGGTCCATAGTTGTTTTCATCTTCATTTTTTCCTTTCAGTTTTCTCGTAATCGTTTTCTCCCCACACTCACAGTACTTTAGTCTACCCCCATTATTTCTCCTATCTCAGTTCCGCTGAGCTCGTCAACCCGATATAACAAGTCCATGGCTATTTGCCGTTCCTTACCCATGGATCCCTTATCGCCTGGCAAATATCTGTCACAGAAAATCTTTGGTACCATGCTGTGTCCAGGTGATTATTATAAACCTGTGGGCTCTACAGACAACCCTTTGTGGCTTGCAGCTTAGGCGGTCTCATAGGTAACCCTGATGCCCTTTATGCCTTCTTATGCGAATATTTCATGCAATATTTTCTAACTCGTTTTATGCTGTCAAAAAGACCAGGTGATAACTCTAAAACTTTTTTGTAAATGTCTTTTAAAGTTTCGGTATGATACTCATGGGTAATGTCATTCCTGACTATTCTTATTTGTATAAATATGTCAGCGCTTTCTATCAATCCTTTTTTTTCTGCATGGTTAATTCTATCCCGTACCGTTTCGCTATCTTCTAAATCGATTTGATCAATAAGCCTGAATATTTTTTGAATTAAGAGATCACTCAGTCTTGCAAACCTGCTTGTTAAAGCCTCAAAGCGGTCCATTTCATCAAACGTATAGTCTTCTTTTATGCCAATTCCATTACACGTATCGTATGAATATTGCAACACTTCCCGCGCTCTTTCCAAAGAGGACAACTCATCTCCGAGCAGTTCTAATAAATCTTTCCTGCTCATAACAAAATTCCTTTTTTACGCGCAAGTTTTATGAAGGGGTCTTTTATGTTCTTTGCAATAATGATGTGAATTTTTTGTTCACCCAGGGCATCGTATAATCTTTGCAATATTTTTATTTTGTCGTCGTAACAAAGCGTTTGGGAAATTATTAAGATATCTATGTCACCACCCCTTTTTGTATCGTCAATACGGGAACCGAAGAGATAGATTTGAGCATGATCATCGAGACTTTTAATGACACTCGTTATATTTTCGACCTCTTGCTGTTTTAATCGCATGTTTCTATTTAGGAAAGTGATGAGTTAGTGAAATTATCAGAAGCTACCTTTGAAACAATATGGCGCAATAGTCCGTAACCAGATCCTCTTTTTGTTCATGAGTTTACCTTTACAAGTATTTTGAGTCAAGAAACAAATACAGTCAATCCTAGTAGCATCATAGAGATGATACAGCATCTAGAATGATGGGTCAAATATTATTGATACATCTGCTTCAACTCTTTTGCCAATCTGATAATGCTTTTTCCTTATGCGGGGCATTAACAATATTATAAAACTTTAATGTGAACTTCTTCTCCTTATTAATCCACTAACCTGACGAACTTCTAAAAATATCCGTATTTTCTATCTTGACTTTCAGGTAATCCTGATTATCCTGTAAATTCTGTCAAATAATGAACCATTCCGTTTAAGCTTAATTATAACCCTATTTCCCTGCAAAACGAATGAGCGTTGAAGTCTTTCAGATCGCTGGCATAACGGTTTCTTTTTCCAGCGATATTGATGTAAAGAAACTTGGCCATCCCGATACGTATGAGACTTATCAGCTCTTCCGGTTAAATCTCGATGCGCATAAATTATCGCTCCTTCCGGCTTTTGATACCCTGCTCTCTCTTAATCTTTCGCGGGGAGTTATTCCCTTTGAACACCAGATAAATTCGGTAAAAAAACTCCTGGGCAGATTCAGGGGTAGGGGAATGCTCTGCGACGAAGTGGGGCTCGGTAAGACCATCGAGGCGTCCCTAGCAATGCTCGAGCTGATTACCAGGGGGCTGGTCAAGCGAGTCCTTATCCTTGTCCCGCCTTCACTCGTTCAACAATGGAAGGAAGAGACGTTTTTCAAGTGCAATCTTGAGTTTATTACCTCAGACGAGAAGGAATTCAAATCGCAAGGAAGCGCGGCATGGGGGAAATTTGACCGTATTATTGCGTCAATCCATACCGCCAAGAAGTCTCCTCACTCGGATGCGATTCAACAGGAGAACTTCGACCTGATTATTGTAGACGAGGCGCATCACCTCAAGAACGCCAATACCGTCGGTTGGAAATTCCTCAACTCTCTCAAAAAGAAGTACATCTTCCTCCTCACCGCTACCCCGGTGCAGAATAATCTGGAGGAGTTGTTTAATCTGGTAACCCTGGTATATCCTGGTGAACTGGGGACATTAAAATCCTTCAAGAAAAACTTCATTTATGCGGGCGACCGCCTGACTCCGAAAAACTATGAACAGTTGAGGGCGCTTCTCGGGGAACTCATCATACGCAACCGGCGTGCAACGAGCGACGTTAAATTTACGAAAAGATATGCCAAAACGATACGGATTCAGTTGAGTAAGAGCGAGAAGGAATTGTATGAATCGGTATCCAACATCGTGAGAAATCAGTATGCGGGTTCTCCCCAGCAGGTCAAAATGGCATTGCGAATCCTTCAGGAAGAGATTGGAAGCATACCGCCTGCCGCCGTTTCTACCCTGGAAAGTCTGAAAGATAAACTTCCTGACAGCGCTGCAATCTCGGATCTTATCAGACAGTGCAATCTCCTTGCCTTTTCAGAAAAGGTTAAGGTGTTGATTGATGTCATCAATCAAATACCTGATAAGGCGATTGTTTTTACCAAATTCAGGGCTTCCCATGCGGCAATAACGACAGCCATGGAAAAATGCGGCATCCCTTATTCACCCTTACATGGAGGACTAACCCGGCATGAAAAAGAGAAGTCCATCAAGGAATTTCAGCATTCCTCAAAGGTGCTGGTTGCGACGGATGTGGGCAGTGAAGGGAGAAACCTCCAGTTTTGTAATCATATTGTTAACTTCGATCTCCCCTGGAATCCCATGAAGATAGAGCAGCGGATCGGTAGGATCTCTCGAATCGGCCAGGAAAAGGAAGTGCACGTTACCAATTTGTCTGCAAAAGACACGATCGAGGACTATATCTTATACTTGCTCGATGCCAAAATAAATATGTTCGAACTCGTTATTGGAGAAATCGACGTTATCCTGGGAAGACTCGACGAAGAGACGGATTTTGACGCCCGAATTATGGATGCCTGGACAAAATCTCCTGATACAAAGCAATTCGAGAACCAAATTAATCAACTGGGGGAAGACCTGCTGGCTGCAAAACAAAAATACTCCACGCTAAAGGATACGGAGGACAAGATATTCGGGGATCAGTTTAATACCGCGGTTGCAGAAACAAAAGGTACAGAGGACGGCGAAGATGAGTACCGCAATTCTTGAAAAATTTCTTATTGATTATGTAGAAGCGAAAGAAGGAGAAGCAGAACTCATTGATGAGGGGACGTATACCATCCTGTACGGCTCTGAACCAACGATGAAAACCGTTACCTTCGAAATAGAGGCTGCAAAGGAAAATCACCAGATTGAGTTATTCCTGCCCGGCAGCATATTCTTCGATGCCATTGTTAAAGATGCAACGGCAAAGGGCTATTTATGTGCAACCTGGTTAACAGGATTTCAAGTTGTCACAAAGATGATCCAGGCTGAGGCAAGGAAAACCTTCTCCTTTGCAGAACACGGGAAGGATGAGGTAAAGAAAAGAGAACCAAAGATGTCATCTTTTCAGCCTTACAACGTCAAGGTGTGGACATTTGCCTTTAAGGTACGCATGACTACGGATATCATTGAAGATCATTTATACACCGTATCCATAGATGCCCGGACATCAAAGATACTCAAGAATTTCATGGAATATCTCGACAAATATCCGCATCTTCCTCAGTATGAGGAAGGCATTCCAGATTACCACCTTCAGGACTTTCAGAAATGTTATCTGACTGCCCTTGACTGTGTAAAGCAGAAGTTGACGGGTCTGATTGCCAGGAAAAAGCAGGAAGCAACAGACTTAAAGAATAAGGAAGCTGAGCGCATGAAAAAGTACTACGATACCCTGAATGCGGAAATGGAAGAAACGCTGGAAAAGAAGGCTGAAGACCGTGAGGCAGTGGCAAACATACAGGCAAAGCAAAAGGCCATACTTGTGCAGCGACAATCAGCCCTGAGTGACATAGAATTCCGTTACCGAATGGGCGCAGGTATGTCACTGATGTCGGTGCTGGTCACGAACTACCCCTGCTATGTCGCGAAGGTAAGTGTTCCCTCATCCACCCAAACAATGGAGTACGATATCATCTGGAATCCGTTCTTTAAGCGTTTTGAACCGTTGGTGTGTCCCACCTGTAAGAATCACAGCTACACCCTGAATTTCCTCCGTTCCGGCATTCGTTGCCAGAACTGTTTCAAATGAACGGGAAGTTCAACAATGACTAAAAAAACAATTTATTAAGCATAAAGATGGTTGCGCGAATTCATGCAACGCCAACCTTTTTAAAGATTTTTAAGAGACACCAATATTTCCCCGGCATCGATACATCTGCAGATGGGACATTTTTCTTTTGAAACAAGAGACCCACGCTCTTTCTGCAGCACAAATGCCTTCTTGAAAGAACGAGATGTTATTTGCCAAGTGCCTCCGTATTCTTTTAGATTACCGCAAGAACAATATATTATTGGTTCGAACACGAGTGTTCACCTCAAAATTTCTGGATGAAGAGAAAAAGTCCGTCGAGGTGGGGAAACCTGGTACCCTCCAAACATGCCTGCAGAGAAACAAAGGCAAATTTCGGATGGCAGTAAGAATAACCTTGAAACTGATCCATATCAATGCTGCCTTCGTGAGAACGTAGCCACCAGAGACAGATGAATTCCACGACTCCAGCCACGGCAATGCTGCTTAAATAAGGGCGTACCTCGCTTTGTTATTCCGAAGATGTCCATCACAAGCAAGTTTTCCAAATATAGCAAAAACAAAAAATAATTACAAGTTTTTAAATAATTCTTGCATTTTAAATTTATTCATGTTTATAATTTGGTTTTTTAGAGCGTAGCAAATTAGTATCAGCAGATACTTTCCTCCCCCCGGCTAGCTGTAAACCATACCGCCGGAGGGCTTGTGATAATATAGTAGCTGGATTATGTGCTGTTTTCCACCAGTGCAATTGCCTTCATGAAACACCATGCGAAGGGCTTGCGGTATTTTAGTACGCGTGCGCTCTTGCCAACAGGTTGAAATTCCTTACATGAATCCGGGTCTTTTTTTCTCTCATCCGCAGGAATAATGTCCGACAAGATTAATCATGCAATCGAACACGCTAAGCACCTGATGCCTGATCAGGGTCCGCTTCCCTTTTTTGTTCACCACAACACCATTCACCACTTCGAGACATACGACTTTTTTGAAGGTGTTAAACAGGCGGGGCGTTTATATGGCGCTAAGGCATTTATGTCTGAAGAGGAGTTTCTCCTGGCGTATGAACGGGGACGCATTACGGCGGATGTCCTTCAAAAGAGTATCGAAGAATATGTCAAGCGATATAAGCTTGCCATTCAACCGGATATTCTGTTTAAACTCATGACAGCAAAGCCTCATACACGTCCGGTGCCTGACGAGAGGATTCATCAGTTTGTAGAAGACACCGCGTACCAGCGACCGGGATATTATAAAGAAGCTGTTCAATTAATACACAATCAAAACATCGATGAATTGATGGAACCAGTTCTCTTTCGGTTTCTCCCCTCTTATTTCGACTTTGGCCTTGCCTATTGGCCCATGCCGAATCGCGAGAAAGGGCTATGGCATTGCTTTTGTGAAATTTACTCAAAGAGCGGTTTTTTCAGGCCGAAATTTCTCAGGACATTGAACCGGATCGTCTCCGAAGCAAAGCGATATTCCTACGATGAAGCCACCGGGCTTTTGCTGAAACGTCTGGCCATTCCTGACGAACATTTGGATGACTACCTGTTCCACACCCTGTATCGTTACAAGGGGTGGGTGGGCACCATTAAATCTCTGGAAGAGGTTCCGGATTGGATTCCAGATCACGATATTAAGGCGTCATTTTACGAGGTTGTCCCTGTAATTCTCGTTGTTGAGCTTGCGGCGATTGAGTCCGTATGTGAGCTTATCAGTCTGAGGATACCGGTTTACAAACCGATACCGTTGTACGACCCCTCTTTTGTCGCATCTATCGTAAAAGCCTTAGACATTAAAAATAGCGATACCTTTCCCAGTGAAGTCACCCAAATTACCGACGAAAATCGCCTGGAGATATGGCAGCGCTCCTACGAAGATACCTTTTACAATCAATTTCTTTCAACATACCGTAAGGGAGCTATCGAGTCAAAACCAAAATACAAGCTTCCGAATTATCAAGTCTTTTGTTGCATAGATGAACGGGAGGAATCTTTCCGCCGCCACCTGGAGCGAATAGATGCTGGCGCAGAAACCCTGGCAGCCGCCGGACATTACGGTCTTGATATGAAATTTAAGGCGGTGCCGGATAAACATTACCGCAAGATGTGCCCCCATCCGTTAGTGACACCGTCGGTGCAAATTTGCGAAAAAGCAGTGAAGCTTGAGGATGCGATGCCAAAAAAGCTGCAACTTTACGGGGAGGCGCAGTGGGCAATTACGCAGGCATCCAAGACCCTTTTGGGGGGCTTTGCACACACGATTTTCAGCGGGATTTTGGATTTCCCGCCGTTTATCCTGGACGTGCTCTCCCCAAAGTACAGCTCCAAGCTGCGACGGTATCTGGCAGCTTATAAACCAAATACCCGTCTGGTCTACAAGAAAGAAACTCATGAAAATGAAAAAGGATGGGACCTGCAAGGCCGGATCGCCCGTGCCACGGGTATACTCAAGGGCGCAGGCTTTTCGGACAACTTTTCACCTTATGTATTCATTCTGGGTCACGGATCGAGCAGCCTGAACAACCCGCACGAAGCTGCCCACGATTGTGGGGCTTGCGCAGGTGGGCGCGGCGCACCCAACGCCCGTGTATTTGCAGCCATCTGTAATGAGCCGGAAGTGCGTGCAGGACTTGCAAAGAACGGTGTAATGGTGCCGGATTCAACACGGTTTATCGGAGGATATCATAACACCTGCAGCGACGAGGTGCTTCTTTTCGACCTTCCCGACCCCATTGAACCGCTCCTGCAAAAGCATATTGACACGATTCGCCGTGCTGCGGTGCTGGATGCGAAAGAGCGCTGCCGGCGCTTTGATGAGGTTACGGCGAACCGGTCGGAAAAGTCATTTGCTGATTATGCGCAAGGACGCTCGATGGACATTACTCAACCGCGTCCCGAATACGGCCACTGCACCAACGCAATTGCTATCGTAGGTCCGAGGCATCTTACGCGAAATCTTTTCTTAGACAGACGCGCATTTTTAACTTCCTATAATTATCAAGTAGACCCTGAAGGAAAATCCCTGAGAGGCATACTTGGCGCAGTTGGACCGGTATGTGCAGGAATTAACCTCGAATACTATTTCAGCTTTATTGACAACGAGCACTACGGCTGCGGCACCAAACTACCCCACAACGTTACGTCACTGGTAGGGGTAATGAACGGGCATTACAGCGACCTGCAGTTGGGTTTGCCATGGCAGATGGTCGAGTTACACGAACCTGCCCGATTGATTCTGCTCGTCTGCTGCAAGGTTAAAACGATGGAAACTATCCTTAACGAGGCCTTTGGTTATACCGGCCAACCCGGGCACTTTCAGTGTCTGGTGAAACACAATTGGATTACCCTCGTGATTCACGATCAGGAGCAGGAAAAGCTGTTTTTGTGGAGAGGCGGGATGGAAGGATGTTTTGTACCATTCGAAGAAACGGTGGATGTGCCAGAATACAAGGGCGACGATCAACGGTTTTTCCTTGAACAGGGTCATCTTTTGTTTGGACAAATTACGTAGGAGCATATGATGGAGTACTCTCTTATCACGTATCTTGCGCATTACTTTGTACTATTTCCCATCCTCAAGGTGCTTGCAATAAACATCCAGTATTTTTCCAGCAAGCGGGAAATCGAAGAACATATGGTCCGTAAATTGGTCACATGGGGAGGCATGAGCGATGTTGTACACGTTGTGATCGCCTTGTGCATCCTGGGATTCAAGACAACTACGGTTCGCATAGAGTCATTCTGCCTGATTGGCTGGCCCTTTATTGTGGATTGGAACCTCTATACGGCTATGTTTTTGGCCTTTACGACAATAATTGTTACCATCATTGGCCGGTTTTCTCTCTTTTATCTGCACCGCGATGCCTATTATCACAAGTTCTTTTCCCTTTATTTTATCTTTCAGCTGTCGCTGGGGCTTCTTGTTCTTAGTTCCAGTACCTCCTATTTGTTCATGGGCTGGGAACTTCTGGGCCTTTCATCAGTGCTTCTTATCGCGTTCTACGAGCATCGTCCTAATCCGCTTAAAAACGGTATGCGGGTGATGTTTATTTATGATTTCGGAGATATCTTCCTTTTTTCCCTGGTGGTGTTACTGCTTTATTTCCATATTGAGGATATCAACGACATGGCGTTGATTCAGGAGCATGGCTGCGAGTGGGCAAAGTTTTTATTGATTGTGGCATGCTTCTTTAAGTCTGGTATTTTCCCATGGATCTGGATACCGCGGGCAATGGAAGGGCCTACACCTTCGAGTGCGGTTTTCTACGGCTCGCTGTCAACTCATATGCCTATCTTACTTCTTCTCCGCATGTGGCCCCGTGAATGGGCGCTTCCTGCCTATTGGCCTGATGTGTGGACTATCTCGCATCCGGCCAACGCCATTGCCCTTGCGATTGCCATTTGTGTTTTTTCTGCCTTTGTCACGACGCATATGAGCCGTCAACATTCCGACGCCAAGAATACCGTTGCATATGCCATCACGACACAGTTGGCCATTATCTATATCGAGATATTCCTGGGATTTTACACCCTTGCTCTCATCCATGTGATATCCCACGGGATATATCGTACCTATGAGTACATGCGCACCCCATCGTTGTTCCACCTCTACCACACCATGGAGACACGACGACCAAGGAGAACAAGTACCGGGAAACACTTTGAATCCATTCTTCCCGAACGATTCAGAAAATGGCTTTACTCGCTCACGATCAACGAGTTCGGTTTTTTGTCACGATCCTTTGACCTTATTGATCAGTTCCTTGGTCTGAAATACACGAGTTTTGACAAAAAAGCGGCACGACGCTTCACCATTGCAATATCCGTGGTATGGGTAGTCTTTAGCGTCGTGATGTTTGTCCTCAACAGGAGGCTTTTCAATATTGAATATACCAACGATGGCAATGGAAATACTGTCATGTCATTTATTATCAACTGGAATTATTTCAATGTAAACGAAGAGTTAATACTTGTTCTTGCAGTAGGTTTCTGCGTGCTCTCCTTCTACAATATCCGCAGGATAGCTATGTACTTTGTTACACTTGCCTGCTCCGCCTGGTCGGCTGGTCTTGTCCAGGCGTTAGAACTGATAAAAAATACGGATGCGAAACACCTGTGGTCTTGTGTGTCTGTGATTACCCTTGCCATTGTCTTTGTGGGGCTCGCCTGCTACTCGGCATATATTTCCGCGAATAACAACGAGAAACAGGCGAGCTTTACCGCACATCTCCATCGTACACCCCTGTCAAACGTCCTGTTGTTTCTCCTCGGCCTCACCATTGTCGGTATGCCGGGGCTTGGCAGCTTTTTGGGTTGGGAACACCTTGTCCATTATGCTGCACCCCTTGCCCCTCATACGGTAGTGAAGGGATTTTTTATCCTGAAACTGAACACAATTCTGGTCGTCCTCTTTTATTTCAGCAACTTCCTCGGCTTACCTGAACGTAAGGTGCAAGTGTTGGATCATTACAAGCATGATACCTTGCATCTCCGCTGGGTGCAGAAACATTCCTAGCCTGACACAGGCGCTTTTTCACTCTCGTTACACGCCAGAGGGAAGGCTTAGGGAATGTTTTTACAAAAGACCATGTCCTCTTTTCAAAAGGTCTTAAACAGCGAAAGGCAAATTACTTCCCTAAACCTTCCAATGTCCCTTTCACGTCTTTTTTGAGCTCCTCGCTTTTTTCCGTAGCCACGGACTTGAGTTTTTCGGTAACTGTGGCAATAATATCCTTGGCCTCTTGTGATTCACTATCATGATTTTTCAATACATCCTGTGCAACTGCGCCGGCTTCTTCATACTCACCTTTATCAAGCAATGCCTTGGCTTTGGCGATAAGATCTTTGATGATTGAGTCCGTCTTAGCTTTTGCAGACGCTGCTTCAGGCTGTGCCTTTTCTAGTTCGCTCTTTGCCGCTTTCTCTGTAGCCTGCTCCGTCACGGATTCTTTTATTTGTGCTGCTTCCTGTTTTTCCTGCTGAATTATTTTTACACCCTCTTCCACTTTGGTTTCGACATACCCGGCCTGTTCTTGTTTCTTTTCACAGCCGGCAATGAACAAACTTATCAGCAATCCACCTATGAGCATATTTTCAATTCTTATCATGTTCTCTTCCCTTCCTTTTTAAAGAAATTACCTCCATCGTACAAAAACACTTCTTCATATAAAAATTTTTTTCTTTAATCACCTCCTTTAGTGCGTTAGGAATGCCTTATTCTGCGTCTCCTGATCGTTCAGAACTTGCATTTATAGTAGTATTTACCAATGTAAAGTACAAAACAATAAATTATATTTATGTTATTATTTGTCAAGCAAAAAAACGAGATAGCAAAAGGGGGTGAATATTTGTCCTATCTGTACAGTAAGTTGTAGCTATATACGGCATATCAGGTCTTTCCCCTTACTGCCCGAACGTAGTACCTGATGTTGTTGTCGGTATAGGTATAGTCGCAAAAGCCGGAATCGAACCACACTATCCATGCCATACCATCCTTCCTGAAATCAGACGTCCATATCCTTTTCTGGCATGGGTCGAATACGGGATCTATGTGCAAACCACCATCTTTTTTTGCAGGCTCCACAAATGAAATGGCCTCCTCCAGGGTTGGCAGACGCCAGTCATGATAGCCTGCAAATTGCTCTTTGTTCAGTGCGGAAATATAGTCCTTCGCATCCCGATAGTTCATTTCTCTCAGCGAACCCGCCTGCTGCCACATCAAATCACTGACATGGTCATACACTACGTTTTCGTTTTTCTGCATTTCATATTTATGAGAAACGCCATGACCGGCAGGATTCCGGCGGGTATCAAACAGCCCCTTTTCCCTCAGCATGCCGTGCACCGCTTCGGGTGATAATGCCTCTTCTGGTGTAGCGCGCAAAGGCCTTCCGGCAACCGATGCATATGCTGGATGTGCGGTTCTCCCTGGGTCGGGAAAGGCCGCTTTACTATGGGCTATCGATATTGTTCCCCAACCGATCATTATGGAAAAAAGTATGCCGGAGATAAAAGGGAATCGCCCTCTCTTAGGCCGTTGTATGGCGTTAAAGGAATCTTTGCGCAGGACATATTGCATATTTTTCTGATATTTAGGTTTAGGAATTTCAAAGTTGAGATTCTTCGGTCGTTTCATTCACTCAGAATGACAGAATAATGCGACAAGGTCATTCTGAGCGAAGCAAAGAATCTACTTTAGATGTTTAGAAATTTCAGTTACCTCCCATAATCCCCCCGTTTACGGAGGGGAAACAGGGGGGGAAAGTAGCCGAAGGCCTAATTTAAATTCTTATATGCGAAAAGCATGGATTCCAGTTCTTGTGGAGATTTGTCCAGCGACTCCCTTACCTGATCTAAGAAGCGGTAACTCTCTTCGATCTTGTCTTTGAGTATTAGTTGGATGATGAGTATCTGGCCAATCTTTTCGATGAGCTTATCGGCATTGGGTAGATTTACCCGTAAAATCGTTTCCTTGATTTCGAGCTTTTGATAGATCAGATCTACGGAAGGGGTGAGCGTTCCTGTAAAATCGTCAAAGAGGGCATGTTCCTTTTTCAAATTCAACTGGTTTGCTGCCGCGTCGATGACGGTGACGGTCATGGGTGATGGCCCGCAGAGGTAGAATACAATATTCTGATCCGGCGGAAGATATTTTCTCAGGAGCGGTCCGATAAAACCCACTTCACCTTTCCATTGTTTTTCCTGGTCATCCACCAGCCCTTGTTCTTTTGCGAGATGTTTTGATTCCGGAGAAAGTGATTGAAAACATTGCCTGTCAGTATCGTTCAATTCGGCGGGATTGTCACCTCGGAAGGCGCCGGAAAGTACCGGCACCAGTTTAAACTGAGGGTTTTTTTGCTGCCAGATCAGCCACCTGGGCAGGTAGACCATGGGAATATCCTGGAATCGTCTTTCCCCCAGGAAAAATACAGCGGTATCCTGTCTGCCTTCATGAAACCATTGTTCCAGAAGGGCTAAAACAGGCGCTAGACCTGCGCCGCCAGCAACAAAGACCGCAGTGTGCGGTTCTTCTTTCAGGGTAAAATGCCCATACGGCCCCGTAAAACGAATCTTTTCGCCCCGGAAAAAATTCCACAGGCTTTTTTCTAAAATATAGTCATGCACACAAGCAGGTCCTATGCAGGGAGGACCGCCCTTCTCAATCGACATGGTAGGATGAGCGGGGGCCATGCGGACAATGAGTTTCAGGATGTCCGGTTCCGTAGAGGCAAGGGAATAGCCCCGATAGAGGGTTGTGCCTGGTATATAGGGAACAAATTCCTTTCCTAAAAGTTTGCATGCCTCTCTGATAAAATCCTCATATTTTTTATAGTGCTCTTCCACAAAATCTTCCGGGATCGCCAGCTGGATATATTGGCCCGGTTTGTATTGAATGGGCATTGACGGTTGCAACCACATCTCCATTTTATCACTGGTAATCGCCCGTTTCTTGATCACCCGGGCGGTGTATTTCCTGACATTCAAGGTGTCTTTCGGCAGATAAAGGTTTACGTCCTTTTCAACCCTGACCTGACAGGCCAATCGCATGTACCCGTCGCCAACCCCCTCCTCCAAAAATTTTCTGGATGCTTCTCTCGTGCGCATGTCAAAATGGGGGGTCTCTACGGCGGTGTACGTGCCAACATCGGTTTGGAGTTTTACCTTACACTGCCCGCAGGTGGCCATACCTCCGCAGGCAGCGGGAATGTTGAATCCCCGGTTCTGAAGGAGAGAAAGGAGTCTTTCACCGCCTTCGATATCGAGCTCTTTCTTGTATCCGTCGTCGCTTAATACGGTCAGTTTGCGCTTTTCACCGCGACCAAAAAACTGATAGATGATTTCGCTAAAGATGCTCAGCAGCAACACTAATAAAGCAAGGATACCTGCGCCAAGCAATAGGGAAATGGTCATGGCTTTACTCCAAGCTTCGTTTCGATGCTTTTTAATACTTTTTCCAGCACAATCTCATACGATTCAACCACGGTTCCATCTGAAAGATGCTTGTGATGGGGAAACGTTGTTACCTTTTGGTGTGGGGCGTTATCCCATCGGGTAATTAATGTCCCGCCCTTTCCTTGCCAGTGATATGAATATTTTTCATCTCCAATACACATATATTCTCTTATATATAGCTCTGTGTTGTTCTTAATGTCAGCCCGTATTTTTAAATAATAAAAATCTTTTCCTCGCTTAACATCCAGTGTCTCATACTTCTTAACTATTTTGCTATTTTGTAATAACCTTAATGTTTTTCTCATCTTTTAAGTTTTTAAGATGCTTCATTCGATCTTTGTAGGTATCACCATAGGCCTTCCACTCCATATAATCATCCCATTTTACAAATTCCTCTTCGCCTTCCAGTACTTCCTTTTCAAATTCTTTAAATGATGTGTTATATTTTCTCTCAAAAAGCTCCAGGGATTTTTTTATGGCCTGAATTTCAGATATTAAATCTAACCTCAAGAAATTAATAATTTCGTTTTTACCTATTCCAATAGTCTTCATTTCTCAATTCTGATTAAAAAAGTTGAATCATGCCAATACCCGTAAAGATGGCTGCCATGATGCCCAGGAGCAGGATGGCGATCGTATCTTCATCCCATGCATTCGTGGGGACAAAGAGTCGCTGACGTCTTAAGACTGCAAGCCACACGACAACCATCATCCAGTGAAGCCCATATCCAAACGCCGTCACGGTTGTGACCAGAAATTTTGCCCCCGTGGGTATCGTAAACGTGGCGCTGGCAAGCACAATACAATTGACCGTGATAAGTTCCAGAAACTGCCCCATCTGTTCATATACATTTTTTGCAAATTTTCTGAGGAGCACGCTCAGGATTTGAACAAACACGGCAATGGTAACAATGAAAACCGTTAAATAGAAGATGTTTTCCAGCCGGAGCGGGATAGGTGAATAGTGTGATAAAAAGTCACTGCACCGCACGAGGATATGCTGATATACTACCCAATTTAATGCTGTAGACAGCGTTGTTACGATAATTACCGCAACCCCCATCTTCCACGCCGCATCCATCTGTCGTGATTTATTAATCAGAGGGCACAACCCTAAAAGCTTGCTCAGCACGATCCCGTCAAAGAAGAGGGCATTCAAGAGGACAGGAAAAAGCACCATGAACTGCTGGTGCAACGTGGGTATAGTTTTTATGTGGATGATGAGGCTAAGAAATAGACATGCGCCCAATCCTACAGCGATCAGGGATGTCCTGGAGATCCCCTGTTTAGGACGTGATGCGAGCACAGGGGCTCCGCTACCGGCTTCAGCAGCAGATGCGCACTCACAATGAGATAACTCCTGGCATACGATTCCTGTCTTGAGAAGAAACGGACGTAACAAGAGCCTGAAGGCGGCAAGCGCAAAGAATCCCCCCACGGGGGTAACCATAAGGACTACCCTTGGGAAGGTGTCCGACAGCACGGGAAGCCCCATAACCGTTCCGAATCCCAGAGGTTCCCGCAAAAATGCGAGCAGGATCAAGGCAATCGAATATCCGAAACAAGCCTTTAATATCTTTTTTTGTGCCTCCCAAAAGTCAACCGTTAGTCCTTCGGAGATTACCGCAAGTACAATACAATTGGTGGTAATGAGATCGATATATGCCTTTATATTTGCCGTAATCGCGGGAACAAATGCCTGCGCAAAAAATCCAAAGATCGCCACAAAGACGGACACAATAATCATTAAAAGGGAGATTTTGTGGTGCGTTCCTGCGTTTGCTATCAACCGTTTGAAAGGATAGACCATGCAAAAACTACCAGTCGTTACGAGGGTGACACCAATTCCCATGGTCAGGGAATTTTCCAGTTTGTTCGTTACGGCCAGGGAAGAACAAAAGCCAAGTCCGGCGCCGGCAGTCAAAATGAGATTATCTCTCATAAAATATTTGGAAACCTTTCGTACGCTTCTCTTCAACCCTACCATGTGATGTCCCCTTGCCCTTCCCAAAATTCTTTCATGGCATCATTCAGAAATGCTTCTATGCCCCTGCTGGTATTCGTAGCGCCGGTAATCGCATCAACCTCATTAACGCCTTCAGCCTTTTTCCCCCTCACGACGAGTATTTTGGGTCTCACCTTTTTACCGGCAAATTGACTTTTAAATGATTCCTCGGTAATCCTTCCACCCAGTCCCGGTGTTTCGCTGTGGTCCAGCACCTCAATGCCTTTCAGGGTTTCCAGATCGGGCTCAACGCAGATGAAAAGCGATATGGTGCTCGATTTGTTATAGCCATATCCCATCTTTGATTCCACAAAGCCAATCCCCTGAAGTGTCCCGTCTTTCATATATTTGTAGAGTTTCTTTCCGCCTTTGCCTTTCGGTTGTCCCTCAGCGGTCTGCGTTCCTGCTGGCTGAACTTCCCACGCCACCTTTGGCTCTTCAACCGTTATGTTTTTGCGAAAGACATCCCGGATGTCTTTTTTGTCGAAACTCTTGAAAGTGAAACCAGCAATGCTCTGCTCCCTGACGCGATACGGAATGTTGAAGATGTCCAATACCGCCCGTTTTTCCTTTATGTCATAGTATTCAGCAATCCTGGGGGCGGTAAAAACATATACCATAAGAAGTCCCGCGCAGGGCAAAAAAGTAATGAGAAGGATTGACGCGACCCGGTATATGATGGTTTTTAATTCTTCCCTGTATTTTCTCATAAACGATATCGTATCTTTACCATGAGCGATTGAATAGGTATTGCCAGCAGGTTCATGAGTAAAATGGCATACATTACCCCTTCGGGCAAGGTGGTAAAGTCCCGGATCAGCACGGTAATAAATCCACACCCCGCCCCAAAGATCCATTTAGCAGTTTGATTATACGTTGTGGTTATCGGGTCAGTAGCCATAAAAAATGCCCCTAAAATCAACCCGCCACTCAGGAGTTGAAAGAAGGGCGGCGCTACCGCCTTACCCAAGATCAGTGAAAAAAATACGGAAAAGATAAAGACACTACCCAGATAAGATACCGGCACTCTCCAGTTCGCAACCTTTACTTTAATCAACCACAACCCGGATAGTATCAGCGCCAGACGACACGTCTCACCGAGAGAGCCTGTCGCCGTGCCTAATAACAGGGAAAGATATGATGCAACCTCTCCGCTCGTCTTAAATGCTGTAAACGGTGTGGCATGGGTAACGGCATCCAATCCTTGAGGAACCGTATGAATGCCCTGTGTCCCGATAAGGGGCATTTGGTAACCGGTAACCAGAAATGCAGGGAAGCAGATAGTCAGAAACAACCGGCTAAAGAGTGCGGGATTTACGAGATTGTTTCCTACTCCGCCCAGGATATTTCTGAAGATAATGGCCAACGCTGCCCCCAAACCAATCAGCCAAAGCGGCGCCTGAGGCGGAAGGATGGCTGGAATAAACAGGCAAGTGACAAAGCCACCTTCGGCGATATGTTCTTCCCGTGCAATGATTACCCAAAGGAAATCTGCGATAAAAACACCCGCAACAAAAGAAACAATCAGTTTGGGCACAACGCATTGCCAGCCATACAGATATATCGCCGGCAACACCCATCCGCACACTAAAGCTACCAGGACGGCGCCCATAAATCGTTTTACGTCGTAATTGTGCCTGATAAAGGGCGGTGACTGCGCAGTTTCCTTCGGGTTGCGGATCAGTCCGTCAAACGCCTCAAAAACGGCTCCAAAAAAGAAATTAACCTTCCGGTGGGTATGAATAAAGGATTCCGCCGTGTTAAGGCCCTTGTCCAGGAGGGGTTCTATGGGCTTAAGGAACTTCTTCATTCGTGTTTATCCAGTGCTTTGCACTCTCTGATTATCTTCAAGAGTTCTAATTTCGACGGACAGATGAAACTGCACAGTCCGCATTCGATGCATTTTCCCATATTATACAACCGTGCCTTGTGTTTTTCGCCTCTGATATAACTGTGGTAATAGAGCGCCGGTTCTAAATCTACCGGGCAAATATCATCGCAGAAATTACAATAGACGCACCGTCGCAATTCACCGAGCAAGCTTGTTGTAAATGCCAGTTCATCCGCCTTGAACATAGGAAACAATACCTTCCGGCTCTTTTCCTCAAAAACCACGATGTTGTTGACAGACCAGTCTATTTTCTGCGAGAAATCGGATATTTCTTTGCCCCGCAAGGGACCATTCATAAACACACGGCACGTGCTTGCGTCTTTAACCTTATTTTTCAGTATCTTTTCAACAGAGGTTCCCAGTTCGGCACGAATAATTTCGTTCTCCCGTAAACCCGTGCCTGAAAGGACAACGTAGCGTGAATTCACGTCCTTTCTCATAATTCCCTGCTCATACATGGCCGAGACAGTTTGTGCGTCAACGATCAATATTCCAAGCGACTTTATGTCCTGGCCAAAACTCACATCCATACCTAAAAGGACCTGTGCCAGGATGACGGGGTCGTCCTGGGGATACTTTGCACAAAGGGGGATTACCTTTATCCAATCTTCTGCACGGGCAAAATTCACCGCATCTTCAACGGCTCTGTCTTCTTTTTCATTGATCGCCAGGTGAAACCGTGCGTCTGAAAAATAACTCGTCTTTATCTCTTTCAGCATGCTGAGGAATGCGGCGGTTTTATGTTTCAGGATTACCCAGTTGGGCAATGCCCACGGTTCGGTGGGACACAAGTTTACAATAACATGCTCAATCTTCTGGCCGGTAACAGGGAATTGAAATTGTTCCGGGGCGCCGTCAGAGGAAATTTCATCTATGATCGTACAGAACGGCAATGGGTAAGCATCGAGCAGATGAAATCCACCTTTAAACCCCATGGTTTCTTTTTTCATCGGTTTGTCTTACTCCTGGTAAAAGCATGACAAGCACATACGTTATAAGTAAGTTGAAAAAGATTGAGTTAACATATCAATAAGGGTTCAAGATGTCAAGCAAACTTATTTCGGAAGGTAAAAGATGATCATTTCCATTGATATGAGCGCCCTGGTTAACGGGTGCGGAGGAAGTATGGGAAGTTGAATCAAGCCGCTGGGAAAGAGGAAATTATCGTTTCATAGTTGATGTTTGGGTGAGGGCGTATGAGAAACCCATCGTTCAGGTTGGGTTTCATTTCATTCAACCCAACCTGACTGTGCAGATGCTATTCTCGGTTAATCTGGAAGGACATGACGTCATTGTTTTTCCGAGTCCAGGCCCAAGAGATTCCATTCTTTTTTCAAATAAATATCTTTAAGATACACCCCTTGTCATCCCTTCTTGTAAAACCTTTACTTCACGGTTGATACGTTTTGCTGTTTTTGTTTGTGCTATTTCAAGGTCATATCGGGCTTGCAAACGTAACCAGACTGCCGCGCTTGTGCCGAAGTAGCGTGCCAACCTCATTGCCGTATCTGCAGTAATCGATCGTTGCCCACGTACAATCTGGCTAATCCGTAATGCTGGCACCCCGATATCTTTAGCTACACGATACTTGCTTAATCCCAAAGGTTTCATAAAGTCTTCCAGTAATACTTCTCCAGGGTGAATAGGTGGTAGCTTTTGCATATTGTTTCGTCCTTTCATGAGTGATAATCAACGATTTCTACAGCGTCTGCCTTACTGTTTGCCCACGCGAAGCAAATTCGCCATTGATCGTTAATGCGAAATAAAGGAGCATGATGGGGAATAATATTTTCCGCGTTGCTATGGGATTGCAGCTAAGCCTGGTCTTTTAGATATGCCATATCCTGTACTGTTTCAGCTTCTCCTCCAGGCCAAAAATTTAGTATCTTATAAAATATATTTTTACATTTTTGGCAAAGAAACGTAGCGCCGATCCCTTGTGGTCTGCCTTTAGCGGTAATATCCACCCCCTAACCCCCGCCAGCGGGGGACAACCATCCACTGTCCCCCTTTGGAGGGGGTAGGGGGAGGATGACACCTACTGGCGGGTGATAAACCACCCGCGCTACGCATTCCGACTTGTTCGGGTTTGGTCGAATCTGGAAAGTACCTTCATATCAATTGGTCTGCTCTTCCGCATTTCTATTTTCAAGATAACACCAAGAGATTCCCGCAAACCAGAGAAATACCGATCTAAAAGGCCACTGCGAATCCTAATGACCCTGCATAGTCCGGGGTGAATTGATTCAACCCGACGTTATAGCTGCCAAAAAGGGCGATCCGATCGTTGAGCGTCCATTGGAATCCCGCTCCAACAGCATATTCTGTGACATCTTTCGCCGTTGTCTTACCGTCGGGACGTGAACTCGGAAGCGACTCGTTGTTGATATAACCTTGAATGAAAACCGCCAGATCGTTTATCACGTCGCGTTGTAAAGCCCAGAGAAAGGATGGCTCCACGACCTCTTCGCCTGTTGGATCATCCATGACTACGAATCCTAGGTTCCAATTCAAAGCAACGTCACAAGGTAGCGCATGATCGACATTCATGGTAAGTGCGTACTGTGTTCCGCTATCGAAAGCCTCGGATCCCCACGTGGTCTGAACATATGCCTCGAGACCCAGTGAATAGTTGAAATATCTCCAGGCATCCTCGGCCAGGTGGATCCTTGTATCGAAGGTCAGAGGCGAGAATCCGGTAGTGGACTGCGGCTGTCCCTGAACGCTGAAACCCAGGGTATACATCTGCAACTCCATAAAGTTCGTCAGACCGTAACGCAGCAATATCCCACAGTTGTATAGTTTCGGCGAGTTGCTGGTTCCCTGCAACGCCAGGGGAAGCATCTCTACATAAACACCTCCCTTGGGTAGCGTGTAGGAGGAATTGGGGAGGTTGGAGAGATCGGGCCCCGGCGATCGAATTGTCACCCTGGGTGCCGGCGCCGTGGCCGCTGAGTTCTCGTGTCGTTCTGCTGTTGTTCTGTCTACCCGCACAGCCTTATTCTTGTCTTCCAAGTCATTTACAACAGCGACAGGTGCGGGCGATGGATTGGCGACTGTTGTCGGGATCGAGCGGACGGACGTTGCGCAGCCGGTCGACGCCAGAGCAGCGAATAATGCAAAATGCCCCCAGGCCGACCGGCGAGAGATCGGTTTGATCTGAAGCCTGAAGTGGGCGACGGAGCAAACCTTAACCCGCATTACCCGCAGCCCTGCGAATGCATCTGTGGCAGCCGATGCCAGTAAATAGGTTTTTCCCATAAAAATCTCAATTGAGCAAATATAAAATAGTGCAGGTATTTTTGTTTTATCAGCCCTATAGAACATCCAGGAAAAGAGAAAGAAGATGGTGTGAAATTATGGAGGCATTATGGCCAAAAAGGAGTTAAAAAGTCAAACAAAAAGACCATTTCCTGATTAGTGATATCATTTCTTGTCTCTCTGCACCTTTTCCTCTTCCGTTAACCAGCCTTCTTTTGCCTCATGCTCTCCAAGGAATCTTCTATACGGACTTTGACATTGCCGTGCTGATGAAATGTCCCGCTGCGTTATGGCATTTATCCCTGGGATTGACAGGATGCTTTGAGCTTGACATAAATTTCTCATAATATTAATATTATAGGTAAAAATAACGTTTGATATGTCAAATGTTTATGATGAAAGAGAGTGGACAATAACCATCCATGCAGAAGAACCATAAGATACTTATCGTCGACGATGATACCATGATCCGCGTATCACTCAAGGGTTTGCTTGAGGAAAACGGCTATCATGTTTATGCGGCATCGCATCATGATGAGGCCGTTCATGTGCTCATGAAATACGGCGTGGATTTAATTCTCCTTGACCTGAGATTACATGATGTTGCCGAACTTTCACTCGTAAACAGGGTCAAAGAGGTGTCGCCGGAGGCGATCATTCTTGTTATGATCGACCAGGACAAAATTAAGGCGGTAATCAACACCCTGTGCCTGGATACGGTTGATTATATCCTGAAACCATTTGATCCTGATTATTTAAAAAAGACCATAGAAAAAGCCCTTTACAAGCAACAGTTGGAAGCCAGCCTGAAAAGGACACTCGTAGAGAAGGAAATTATCAGTAACACCAACAAAATCATTGCCGCCAGCCTGGATATCCGGGAAAGCTTTTCCGATGTATGCGGTGAACTTAAGAAGATCATACCATTTGACCGTGCCTGCCTGATTACTTCCAATGAACAGGGACAGTGGTTCCAGGTATTTGCTCTTACAAAAACGTACCATTTCAGCGAGATCAATGAAGGCGAATTATTTCCCCTGGCCGGCAGTCTTCTTGAGGAAATTATCAAAACCGGCGAGCCGGTGATCGTCAACAATACGGAAACCGGCCGATTCTGGACCGACAGGGTATTGTTGAAAGAAAGAATACACTCGCGGCTTGGATTTCCTCTTACCTATAAAGGGAAGGTGCTCGGCGCCTTTACCTTTGGGAGTGAAAAAACCAACAGTTTTCATGAACAGTGTTATTATTACCTCTGGCAGATAGCGCCGCAACTTGCCATTGCCATTGAAAATACAAAGCTGTTCAACCGTATCAAGGCTTCGGAAGAGCGGTATAAAACGTTATTTAATCATGCAGCGGACTCCATGATGATGATAGACCTGAATGGCAAGATTCTCACTGTAAACCAACGGGAGGAAATAATCATTGGTTACAAGATGGAAGAGCTTTTGGGCAGGTATATTTATGATTTTTTGCCCAAAACATCGAAACGGTTTGTTTCCGAGCTTCTTGCTATGGCGGTTACAAAGGAAGTTCAAACAACCGAGATTGAAGTTATCAGCAAGAGCCGTCAAATCCTGGTTATGGAATTAGATATTACCGTGGTAAAAGATGGGGATAATATTTTGTACCTGCTGATACATTTCAGGGACATCACGAGAAGGAAGAACCTGGAACTGGAGCTCATAGAGGAAAAGAAAAAACTGGATACTATTGTGAGTGAAATCGGGGCGGACCTTTTGGTGATCGATCGAAACAATAAAATATGCTGGGCGAACAAACGGTTGATTGAACGTCATCCTTCAGGCAAAAACATTATCAGTCAAGCCTGCTTTGATGCTTATTGTCACCTTCAATCTGTTCCCACGGATTGTCCGTCTGTCCGGGTATTTGAGACGGGAAGAATAAGCCAGACGGAACGGGTGATTTATCATAACCACAAAAAAAAATATTGCAATGTCATGAGTTCTCCCATCTTCGACAAGGACGGCAATGTTGTGCAGGTGCTGGAGTTAATTCAGGATGTTACCGGGAGAAAGCTGGAAGAAGAAAAGCAGCAAAGGCTTCAGCAGCAGCTTGTGCATTCCGACCGGTTAATCTCGATTGGACGGCTTGCAGCCGGTGTTGCTCATGAGATTAACACCCCTCTGGCAATTCTATCCGGCATGATTCAAGGTTATCTTGAGCGGAACGGTTCCTTTGCCAGCGAAACGGTAAAAGAATTTAAGACGATGCAAAAGGTAACCAAGCGTATTGAAAAAACGGTTGATTCTTTATTGGAACTGTCCCATTTTGAGAGAAATGAGCAATCGAAACCCATGAACATCAATGAACTGATTAAAGATACGATTTCCCTTATGGTGGAGCAGTTCGCTGCAAGGAAAAAAAACATCGTTGTAAAACTGTCTTCCCGTCTGCCGAAAATCAATGGTTTTGCCGAACAATTGCAGCAAGTGTTCATGAATCTCCTGATTAATGCGGACGACGCTACGGTTGATGGTGATACGATTTCAATAACGACACAGCAAAAAGACAAAAATACCGTGAGTATCTGTTTCAAAGACACGGGTACGGGTATTTCTGAGGACATGATGTCCAAAATCTTTGATCCCTTTTTTACCACGAAGGAAGTGGGAAGGGGAACCGGTTTAGGATTATCTATTACCTACGGGATCGTGAAAAGACATCGCGGCACAATTCAGGTGAAAAGTAAAATAGGGAGGGGCACTACCTTTAACATCTGCTTGCCCATAGACCTTGGAAAGGTAGCCATGCATGGATAGAGGGATAAAGATTTTAGTCGTTGATGACGACAAGGATTACAATCTGTATTTAACAAAATTTTTGTCTGACGAGGGGTACGTCGCCAGAGGCATTACCGCGCCGATGGATACCTTGCCTGTCCTGGAACAGGAAAAGTATCACATCGTTATTCTGGACCTCAAAATGCCGCAGATAAACGGTACGGAATTGCTGAAGGAAATAAAATCCCGATATCAGAATGTCTGTGTGATTGTCTTAACGGGATACCCCTCATTTAAGACGGCTGTCGAAACGATGAAGCATGATGCCTTTGATTATTTGAAAAAGCCGTTTGATTTAAACGATTTGCGCAAGGCTCTCAATAATGCGCAGAAGACGTACTGTCTTGTGGGAAGCTCAAAGGACAGGCTCAAGAGTTCTGTTGGAAAAAAACTGAAATCGTTGCGAAAGGGAAAAAAAATTACTCAAAAACAACTGGCAAATCGTACCGGCTTGTCGCCAAGTTTGCTATCACAGATTGAAAATGGGCAAATCGCAGCTTCTCTTATTACCCTTGATAAATTATCTGCCGCACTGAATGTGAAAATAGCATACTTCCTGGATGAAGAAACTGATGAATCTGCAGTAACGATGAACTAAAACCGGAAACCCGGCATAATTAATTTTAAAGGAGTTTTTCGTTTATGGATAACTTACTCAATATTATCTCGAACCTTGGTTCTCCCAAGATTATGGTTATTGGTGATTTCATGCTTGATAAGTACGTGTGGGGTGAAGTAAAACGCATCTCGCAAGAGGCGCCGATACCCGTTATCAATGTTTCTTCTGAAGATGTTCGTCCCGGAGGTGCCGGAAGCGTTGTGAACAACCTGCAGACCCTGGGTGCACAGGTGCTTGCATGCGGAATTATTGGCGATGACGCTCATGGGCACACCCTTTTGGACATTCTCCGCGATATGAGTGTTGATATTGAGGGAATCAGTATTGATAAAAGCCGTCCAACCATTCTGAAGATGCGTTTCCTGGGTCATTTGCAAACCGTAGGAAAAGGGATTCAGCAACTCCTGCGCGTCGATTACGAAAAGACCCATGTTATATCTGAGGAAATTGAGACACAAATTGCTCGTTATTTGAATGAAAACATACCATCGTGCCATATCATTCTGGTTTCTGATATGAACAAGGGTTTGCTTTCCCATTCACTTCTGAAAACCATCGTGACCCTCGGTAAAAGACATAACAAGATGGTGATCGTTGATCCGAAACTTATGAGCGATTATGCCTGTTACGAGGGGTTTACCGCCATAACTCCCAACAGGAATGAAACGGAGATTGCCACCGGAATAAAAATCAGCGACATCGATAGCCTGCATCGTGCGGGAAACAAGCTGGTTTCCAGCCTTTCCCTGGAATATTGTATTATTACCATAGATAAAGACGGCATGTTCCTCTATCATAAGAATGGCAGCGGAAAGATTATCCCGACGGTTCCGCGGGCAGTATTTGACGTAACAGGAGCCGGAGATATGGTGCTCAGCATGTTTGGTATGGTGGTTGGCAGTGGGTATAGTTTTGAGGATGCCGCGCTCCTTGCAAATATTGCTGCGGGGATAGAAGTGGGAAAAATCGGCGCCACACCGGTCAGCAAGGGCGAAATTCTTAATGAAATCATGAGCGGGAGAACCCAGATATCAGGCAAGATTAAAGATGCAGAAGGAATAAAGGGTATCTTAAACGAGCATAGGAAGAAAAACGATAAGATTGTATTCACTAACGGCTGTTTTGACCTATTACATGTGGGTCACGTTGAGTATCTGAAGTTTGCCCGTAAACAAGGCGATTTGCTCGTGATAGGGTTAAATACCGACCGCTCTGTCAGAAGTCAGAAGGGACCCACGCGTCCCTTTGTATCTGAAACGGATCGGGCCCAAATGCTTGCTGCATTAGAGGATGTGACGTATGTGGTGCCGTTTGATGAACTGACGCCCCTGAATTTGATCAAGGCCGTAAAACCAGACGTGCTGGTGAAGGGAGAAGACTGGAAAAACGCCGGTGCGGTAGGGAGGGAATTTGTAGAATCTTATGGAGGAAAAGTGGTGTATGCGCCTTTTGTAGAAGGCGTTTCAACCACCAACATCGTTTCCCGGATAATTAAACGACACAGCCAGATGGAATCCTTGAAAGATGCGGCGAGTCAAATACAATAAACCGGTCAAAAGAAGATGCTCATGGACGATATTGAAATTCAATTACAAGAAAGCATAGATACGAAAAGGGCCTTATTGGTGTCCCATCTTGATGTTATCAGAAAGATTGTCGTCACACTCATTACCGCATTTAAAAACGGTCACCGCCTGTATCTCATTGGCAACGGCGGAAGCGCGGCGGATGCGCAACATCTTGCCGGAGAATTGATCGGGAGGTTCAAAATGAACCGGCGTCCCCTTCCAGCGGTTGCCCTGACGACTGATACCTCTGTCATGACTGCTCTTGCAAATGATTTTGGATATGATACCTGTTTTGCCAGACAGGTAGAGGCGTTGTCGGGGCCGGGTGACGTTGTCCTGGCTTTGAGTACCAGCGGAAATTCAAAGGGCATTCTCAATGCAGTGCAAATTGCAAGGGATCGTGGAGCCATTACGATTGGGTTTACCGGGAAGGATGGCGGCATTTTGAAAGACGCCGTGGATATCTGTTTAAAAATTCCCTCAGACAACACACCTCGAATACAGGAATGTCATATCACCGTTGGGCATGTCTTGTGCTCTCTGATCGAGAAGGAACTTTTTGGAACCACACCTCAATGAAAAAACGAAAGGCCGTATTTCTCGATCGGGATGGTACTATTATTGTTCACGAGCATTATCTCAGTTCACCTGATCAACTAAAATTGTTACCCAATGCCTCGCAAGGGATTCGGCTTTTTCAAGAACATGGTTATCTGATTATTGTTATAACGAATCAATCAGGTATCGCCAGGGGGTTCTTTGATGAGGAACAACTGATGCTTATCCATATGAAATTGATGGGTATGCTAAAAGCAGAGGGGGTAATCGTTGACGATTGGTATTATTGCCCGCATCACCTTGAAGGAATTGTAGAACGCTACAAGGTGGATTGTGATTGCAGAAAACCCAAGCCTGGACTGATTCTTGATGCTGCCCGAAAGCACAACATTGATTTGGCGCAATCCCTGATGATCGGCGATTCTGAGTCAGACATGTTTGCAGGGAAAAATGCCGGTTGTACGTGTGTATTCATAACGAACAATTCTTTGGACACAACAAATTTTGCCTCTATAGGAGCTATGGATTATGTAGTAAAAAATTTACTGGAGGCTGCAAGGATTTTTACTCACGGCCGGTAAGTTCCGGAGTCCGTATCTTGTTTTTTGTGTGGTTACTGAGCAGTTTTGGTTTCTTTTGCTACCCAATCCAGGTAATTCTTTGAACCCTGAATAATCGGCAGGGCAATAATCTCCGGCACTTCATAGCTATGCAATTGCCTGACGCGTTTTTCCACAGTATCAAACAACTCTTCCCGCGTCTTGCATATCATAAGCGCTTCTTGTTCAATAAGCACTTTACCTTGCCACCTAAAGATAGACTCGACGGGTTGGACAATATTACAACAGGCAACGAGGCTTTCCTCTACTAATATTTGTCCAATTTTTTTTGCCTCATCTCTTGAGGTGGTTGTTATAAAAATGACAATGGTTTTTGACATATTATGGGGTATTGCTTCGACTCCTGTCGATGGTTTGCCGGTCGCACATGCCGCCGCGTTTTTTTAAGAGAGATTCTATTTCAGTGCTGCCATCTTCATCACGGGTCACATATACCAGGGTGCAACGGCAACCTGCGGGGTTTTTGCACCCGGGGTGCGGGGGCTTCATTTGCTGCAATATTTTATGATTGGGAAGTATATGCCTTCCATCGAATTCCCTGCATACGTCACAGGTATTGCCATCGCTGTTTGCTGAATACAAGACGTAAGCAATTTCTTTTAGGTGGGTAACAACGGGTTCTGAAGTTTTATCTTTATGCTGTTGCGCATCGTTCCTGGGAGGCTTCCCTTTTAAACTTTTTTTCACAAGCGAGTAAATGACATAGCCAGCTATGAAAAGTACAATAAAGCGCGTCATTAATTATGTTGTACCTTTGGGTTTCCTCAGCATAAATACAAACAAGCCGCCTACTACCAACACGGTTTGTGTTAAAATGATGCACTTGATCCATATTGCAAAACATCTCCATAACAACTCCGGCCCGCGAATCACCTCAACTGCATGGGAAACACGTCTAAAGGCATAGATTGCAATTAATGAGACAAGCAATGCCATAGCCGTTATAATAAATGCCTTTAGTTTTTGTTTCATCGTTCCTGTCTTTCCTCTTGTTTAAGGTGTCGGTTAAAACGCACACATTATCGAGTAACAATCACATTTTCAGGGTCATCCTGGGTATTTACGGTTTTCGTGTTTTTCACCGGATCACCGGAATTCATACTGATGGCCTTTTTGTACTCTGCAACAGCCTCATCGAGCATTCCCTTTTCCTCATAGGCATATGCTAAATTATAACGGGCATCCGTATTTGTTGGATTGGTGCCAACCGTCTTCTTAAATTGAGTTATAGCGTCTTCTGTCATATTTTTACTTGCATATGCCAGCCCCAAATTAAAATGAGCCCTTGCTGAAACGGGATTTAATTCCAGCAATTTTTTCCATGCAGAAATAGATTCATCATAGAATCCCTGTCGCAGGTAAACCGTACCCAGCTTGTCGTAAGCCTCGGTGAAACTCGGATTCATTGCAATCGCCTTGTTAAAGATAGTACTGGCTTTACCAAGGAGTCCTTTGTCTGCATATGCCTCTCCTAATTTGTAGATGGCGCGGGTGTTGTCAGGATGAGTCTTCAGTATCTTTTCATATTCCTGAATTGCTTCATCGCAAAGTCCTTTTCCAAGGTATGCATCGCCAAGATGTAATTGTGCAACTACGTTTGATGGGTCTTTGGAAATGGTTTCTTTGTATGTGCGGATAGCGTCATCCAGCATCCCTTTCATGCTATATGCGTTGCCCAGATAGCAAGATGCCATGCTGTCATTGGGATCCTCAGCCAGCACCTTTTTGAAAGAAAGTATCGCCTCATCAAAAAATCCCCGTACATAATGATTGTATCCCGTGATATTCCCGGGAGCTATTCCCTTGTTTGCTGTGTTATGTATCTTGGTTTTATCGTATATCTTTTTTTCTTCAAGGGCTATGTCTAAATTCTTCTTTGCTTCCATGTCTTTGGGATTTATTTTCAGTGCCAAAGTATGTTCTGCAATAGCCTCATCGAACAGGTTCTTTTGTCGGTATGCAAACCCCAGATTGTCATGCGCTTTGGAATAATCTGGATTAATCTTAATTGCTTCTTTAAATTCTCCGATTGCTTCATCAAACATCTTTTGTCTGCTATAAGCCACGCCCAGATTGTTATGCACTTCTGCAAAATCTGGTTTGATTAAAAGAGCCCTTTTAAAATGGAGAATTGCCTCATCCATCATACTTTTATTTACGTATTTAGCACCCAGATTATTAAACTGCATTGCTAGTTGGTATTGATCGGTTTTACTGGTGTCGTGTTTCTTGTTTTGCGAAGCACAGCCGAGGAAACTCAGGATAAGACCTATTCCTAACAACGTTTTTTTCATGCAGTATGCTCCTTATCAACGTAAACGTAATGTTAATTGCCGATGCTTAAATCCTTGTATAAATGTATATTGAATCATTAGCAAAGTCAATAATAAAAAACATTTAACCATCGTCCTTCAGGCGGTTGTATGTGAACCGGTGTCGAAAGGAGATTGTTTGCACGAATTATACAACCAAATCAAAGAGGAGGCTCTTGCGCGGAAGAAATTTGCAGCCTAATTCAGACATTTCCAGGAATTCCTTCACTCGAATCACTTCCGCAAAGATCTTGTTTCCATCATGATCATACGCTGGAGAAATGGCAAGAATGCTCGCTTCTGCTTTTTTTTCAGGGAAGATGGCTAAAAGACTGCCCACGGCGATAGGTGTTTTTTTCGTTTTTAATCGTAAACCGCTTTTTGAAATATCAACAACGGTGCCTGTGGAGGCAGGTTTTTTGAGGTCATTCACCTTTTTAAACTTACAGGTAAAGATATGGTAAAATCGCTCTTGTCTCATCAAGTCAGAAAAAGTATCAGGAGCTTTGTTCTTTTCTTTTTGTGACTTTACCGCCGGTTCTTCCTGGTTGCTGATGAGGGCATCAATACAATTCCTGGCCTCATGAAGTTCATCCTGAGACAGATTTTCCAATAATTTCATTATCTTTTTTTTCAAAGACATATCCTGAAATTTATCGTTTTACCATGGGTTTTGATCACATGCGACTTCCTAATTTATCCATTATTATCAATTAAATGTAAAAAAACAACGGTTTTTTGTCTTTTATGCATGCAATAACTTTGATACTTCTGCCTGTAAGGTGTTTGTTACGTGAAGCGTGTATTCACGATCAGTCCGTGAATTGTCAAATGACAGGGGCTTGCCAAACGCTATTTTGACGTATCTTTTTTCTGGATGGGATAACCATCCGCGTTTTGGCATAAATTGATTACTGCCGCAAATTGCCATGGGCACAACCCTCCTTCCGGATTTTAAGATGATCAATGAAATACCCCTTTTGAATGGGCCAAGATTACCATCCTCGCTTCTCGTTCCCTCGGGAAATACCACAAGAGATTTCCTTGATGATAGTTTCCTGATGGCGGTCAGAAGGGTTTCGTAAGCCCTTCTGTCATCAGTCCTCTGGATGGGAATATGTCCCGATGCCGTCATGTATGCGCCCAGGATTGGGACATGGAAAACGGTATCCTTTGAGATAAAACTAAAGTTTGTTGGGATAAAGGCCAGCGAGAGTTTGATGTCCATCATGCTCTGATGGTTTGAAATAAAGATCACGGGTTCATTTTCAGGGATGTTCTCTATGCCCTGAATGTTCACCTGCATACCCAGGAGCTTAAATGCAATGCGGCTAAAGACCCTTTCGATTGTATTAAATGCGTGTTCTTTCTCTTTTGTGTCTATACTTAAGATGATCGCGGTTAATGTGGAAAGCATCCAAAGCGAGACGAACAAAGTCCACGAATATACGGTAAAGAGTATTTGATACCATTTGTGCATGAAGCTATTGTAGCTTTAAATTTATCTTTTTCAACAAGAAGATTTTATTTGACAAATTGATGTGCAAGGCATAACCTTAAAATCATATGAAAAGGGAGTATACAACGATAATAAAATTTGTGAAGGAGGTGGCCTTTAAGTCGATTCAAATACGAAGAGATTGTATCGACTTTTTAACCCTTCTCAACTTCAGAGACAAGAGGGCACAAGACAGCCAAAGCGTTATCAAGGCATCCTTGAGGACCGTTTGCAAGCATGCCGTTGTAAACAGGGCGTATGGGGGAATGGCGCTCCTGTTTTCCATCAGTTTGTTTCTCCTGATGGTGGGTGCGTTGGGAATCTATGGCCTTTTACATTTCCCTTTTGGTCTGAGTGTATTTTATACCGGCAGCCTTATTGTGCTTTGCTTCGTCTTTTTCAGGGTATTGCTGTTCCCCTTGCTGTCCTTCCTGAACAGGGAAAAAATTGCACTCCTGATTGAACAGAAATTCCCCTCCTTAAATAACGGCCTGATCAGTTCGCTACAACTGACTTCTGACAAAGCACGCAGGAAGACCGAATGCTATTCTGAACAATTGATCTCGATGCTGATAGATGATACCGCAAATAAACTAAAACAATTAGACCTTAGCCTGGTGATTAGTAAGGGGTTTTTCCGGTTGAGCTGTGTCATGTTGATTGCATCCGTATTTGTCTTTGGTGTAGTTTGTGCCACGAAACCTTTGTACTTTAACAAAAATATCCCCTTCTTCCTGAGCTATTTAAGAAACGGAAAGACTTTGGGGGAGGCTGGACTCATGGTTTCTCCCGGTCCCGTCATCGGCAATATTACCATAAGTTACCGATACCCTCTTTACTCTGGACTGCAACCAAAGACGGCGTACAATACCAGCGGTGATATCAGGGCGTTAAAGGGGAGCGAAATTCAGATGAGCGCAATCAGCAATCAATCCCTGTTATCTGCGGCTATTATCATGAGCAATTCAACAAAAATACCTTGTGTGATAGAAAATGGGAATACGATAAAAGGCGTTTTGTCATTGCTTGACGGCGGTACCTACATCTTTGAAACTACAGATTCCAACGGAAAGACGGTTCAGGACCCGACGCTACATACGATTCAACTGGACCCGGACCAATTTCCTGAAGTCTCTATAAATGCGCCGGCAAAGGATATTACTGTTCATGAGAGTGATACGGTCGGGATTAGGTATACAGCAAAAGACGACTTTGGCATCAGTGATATTTCCCTTGTGTATATACAAGGAGAAGAACAAAAGACGCGGGTGCTTGCCGGCTTTGGTAAAAAACAACTACAGTATCAAGGTGCGTATGCGTGGGCATTGAGCGAATTGGCGTTACGGCCAGATGATAAAATTGCGTACCACCTGGAAGTGAAAGACAATGACGCAATCTCAGGTCCGAAGGTCAGCAGTTCCCCGACATATTATCTGGAGATATATAGTTCCCGGAAAAGGCACATGGAACTGGTGCAGCTGCAGGAGGCGCTTCTGCAGGAACTGATCTATATGCTATCAGATGATCTCACGAAAAGGATCGATGATGAACGGTGTACAGGGAAGGAGTATTTAACCTTGACGCAAGATGGTATCCTGGAACGTTCAGAAAAGATTATTGGTCTTTTCACCGATATTTTGGTGGGTATGCAGGACGATGTAAGGGCAAATTATAGCGTCTATTATTCCCTCGAAAATTTGAAGAACAAATTCCGCAACGTTACGGAAAAGAAGCGTTCCGCGATTCGCCAATTTGTCCTCAGTGCTGGTGAAGCAGAAATTCTTGCTTCACCGTTGGATGAATTACAGAAATTCCAGGACGAAGAGGTGATTGAGGTTGAAGATAGTATCATCTTCCTGAATGATTTGATAAGGAAACAAAAGATGGAAGAGGTTATGGATACGGGGAAAAATCTGATTCAATCCCAGAATAATATTGAAAAGTTGCTTGATAAGTTACGGGAAGGCGAAGACGCCAAGTTGAATGAAAAGGTGCTCTCAGAACTTAAACATATTGAGGAAACTATCCGGCAGATGATGGATAAACTTATGCAGATGGCGCAGGGAGAGCATATGGATGAATTTTTGAATGCAGATGCCCTTAAACAGATTGAACAGGACGACATTATGAAGGAACTGGATGCCATGAAAGAAGCGTTTAATAAGGGAGACCTGGATGCGGCACTGAAGGCATCCCAGAGACTTCTTTCAGCTCTTCAGGGTATGATGAACCAGATGGAATCTTCTGCGCAGCATCTTGCAGACTCATCTTTTAATGAGATGCTAAAGAATACCAATCAACTCCTGGACAAAATATCCGAATTGGAACAGAAAGAAAATAAACTCACAGAAGACACCGATGCTTTGAAAAGAGATATCCAGAAACGCACTTCGGAATCCACGGAGGAGGCCTTTCAGTCATTTTTTCAAAGGCAAGAGAAACGAGTGGCAGCAATCAAGAAAGATATTGCCGAAACAAAGGACATTCTGACGAAAAACGAATTATTGCAGGAGTATTTACAGGTTAATCGTGAATTAAAACGGATGTCGGAAGAAAGAGACATGATGTCAGGCCGGTTTAGTGAGTTGTTTGGCGACGAAGGAGACGTGGATGCCTATCAGGGAGGATTTGATAAAGTGACGGAAACAGCAAAGAAAAATGCTGAATTAAATCGGGCAATCAACAAGGATCCTTTGCAGAGGGATTTCCTCTCCATGTCCCGGGACCTCCCGCAGGCGGAGGAGACCCTGTCCCATCTGGAAGAGATGTTGAATGCGTGGGAGGCAAAAGAGTCGCTGAGCCTGGCAAAGGAATTATCGAATAACATAAATCAATGGAATAGCCGCATGAAACATTCCCTAGGGCAGAAAACAAGTGCCCCGAAAGGTGAAGTTTCCCAAAAAGACCGGGAAGTGCCGGAAAAAATCGATGACGCTGCACGGCAAAATCAACAGATTATTAAGGATCTTGAGGCAATGATGCAGACGCTTGAGGATCAGCAACTTGCCGGTATGACACAGGAAGACCGTGATGCATTACAGAAATATGCCGAAACACAAAAGGAATTAAAGGAAGAGACAGACGACCTCAGGGAAATGGCTGACAAACTTTCTCAGCAAAATCCGTTCATGGATGAGAATGCAGATAAGCAGCTCGATCTGGCATCAAAATCCATGAAAGGTGCAGGAAAGAATCTGGAAAAACAAGATGTGCAAGGCGCCCTCAATGACGAACGAGAATCACTCTACCGCCTCGCAGAAGCAAAGAAAGGCATGGAAATGGCAAAAGAGCGTATTGCGAAAGGGATGAAGGGAGGAGGCATGCCCATGCCAATGCCTTTCCGCGGCCAAAGGGACGAAGGACAGTTTGGCGCTTCCACAGAAAAGGTTGAAATACCATCAGAGGAGGCATACAAGGTACCCAAGGAATTCAGGGAGGACATTTTGAACGCCTTAAAAGAAGGGCTGCCTGAAAAATACAAAGACCTTAACAAAGACTATTATCAGAGATTGGTGGATTAAGTAACAAATATTGTAGCGCCGATCCCTTGTGGTTGGCTTATGCTGGGATGTCCACCCCATAACCCCCGCCAGCGGGAGACACATTTGCGCTACTCAATCAGACTCGTTCGGGTTAGGATATTTTAAATGAAAAGATTTTTCATTACTTTAGCATGTTTATAGTAAATATCATAAATAAGCACACGTGCAGATATCATTGTGAGGGCGATAGCCGGAAGCGATCTCCAAGTCTTGGATTGCTTTGCAATGACAAGAGTCTTTTTGCTTTTCTTATAGTAATATTTCTAACCTTATTTGCCTTTAAGGCTAATGCCCAGGAAGAAAAGTTTTTCGATGTTATCGGTGAGATAACGTACGGAGAGGAGTGCTTGCAGTCATGGCAGATTGAGGAGGCATCAGCCGTAGCCGACAAACTGCTTTTGGTTGCCCGTGAGAATCCCTATGTGTGTTTTTTTGCCGGTGAGGTGCGTTTTTATGAAGGAAATTATAAAGAGTCTTTGTCGTTTCTGCATGAGGCGCTGAAAGACCAGGAATTAGCACAAAAGGGGAAAAAATTTTATGACTTTGTAGATAAAATTTATCAAACGACAAGCAAGTTCAAAGAAGTTAAGACCGAGCACTTTCTCTTTCGATACCTGGAAGAAAAGGATGCAATCCTGGCCGATTATGCCTTGAATACTCTTGAAAAGGCTTATGCTGCCATCGGGAACGATCTTCAGTATTTTCCCCAGAAACCAGTACTCGTTGAGGTATTTCCCGATGCAGAAAGTTTTTGTACTATTTCGACCCTCACCAAAGGGGAGATTGAAACCTCCGGTACGGTAGCGATCTGTTTATTCAATCGCGTCATTATCACCAGCCCGCGCCTCCTGCCGAGGGGGTATCAGTGGCTTGATACCCTGACTCACGAGTATGTTCACTACGTGATCATGAAAAAGACTTACAATCGCGTACCCATCTGGCTTCACGAAGGCATTGCCAAGTACGAAGAAAGGCGCTGGCTTGAAAGAGGATCTCCGACGCTTCCGGTCTCTCTGGAAAGCCTGGTAGCCGAGGCAATAGAAAAGGACTATTTTATCACCTTTGATCAAATGCATCCTTCCCTGGCAAAATTAAAAAAGAAAGAGGACACAGCTCTCGCCTTTGCTGAAGTCTTTACGGTGATCGATTACCTGTTCAACCGCGGTGGTTACCCTGCACTCGTGTCCGTTCTGGACGGCATCAGGGGTGGAAAATCAACAGAAGACGCGGTAGCTTCTGCGATAGGTGTTCCATTCGATGAGTTTGAAAAGAATTGGTTACATGACCTGAGGCAGAAGAAGTTTCGGAGGATTCACGGTATTCAGATACTTCCTACAAAGCTGAAGGAAACATCAACCATCGTAGAGGATGTGGAAAGTGTCGCTGAAATCGTGGTGAAGGACGCCAGGAAGTTTGCCATTTTGGGTGACCTCCTGCGTCGCGAAGGGTTACATAGCGCGGCTATCATAGAATATGAAAAGGCATTCAGGAAGGCGGGCAACATTTCTCCGCAAATCCAGAACAAATTAGCCATGTCCTATATCATGGACACCCAGTATGCAAAGGCGGAGGAAGTCCTGAAAGTGGCTCTGGAATATTATCCGGAATATACCACCACGTATATTTCTCTGGGTGAACTCTACCAACGAAAAGGCGAGTACGATGCCGCCATAGAAATTTTGTCACAAGCCAACCACATCAATCCCTTTAATCCCATTATCCACAAAGACCTCGCACAATTATATCAGAAACTTGACAGGAAAGAGGATGCCGCTGAAGAACTCCGGCGCCTTATGCTGCTGACACCATAAGCATAAGAAAATTATTATGCGGTCTTCCGGTATTTTTGTGCCAGCAATGGTGTTTTGCCACCGACGACTTCAGGTGTGACTAAAAACGAAGCGTCGCCTTTATGGGAAGGCAGATGATACATGGCATCCAGCATGAAACTCTCAAAGATGGCCCGAAGCGCCCGTGCCCCCGTTTTCTTTTCAAATGCCTTTTTGCTGATCTCTATTAAAGCTTCATGGGAAAATTCCAATTTCGTTTCTTCCATCTCAAAGAATTTTTGATATTGTTTGACGAGTGAATTCTTTGGTTCCGTCATGACCTTGATCAGGTCTTCCTGGGTCAGCGGCATGAGGGGCGCAATAATAGGTAATCGTCCGACAAACTCTACAATCATTCCATAATCGATGATGTCCTCAACTTCCACTTTGCTCAGGATATTACCAAAAGAGTCGTCCTGTTTATCGTCTTTTCGCGAATCAAATCCGATGTTTGTTTTTCCAATTCTCCTTCGGACAACCTCCTCTATTCCGGTAAATGTTCCACCGCAAATAAAAAGGATATCCCGCGTGTCCATTTGAATGTACTGCTGTTCAGGATGCTTTCTGCCGCCTTGAGGAGGTATGTTTGATATAGTCCCTTCCAGCATCTTCAGGAGTGCCTGTTGCACCCCTTCTCCGGAGACATCCCTGGTGATAGAGGGGTTCGTGCTTTTCCGGGCGATCTTATCAATTTCGTCAATATAGATAATTCCCTGTTGGGCGCGCTGGAGATTAAAATCGGCGTTTCTTAACAAGCCTAAAAGCACATTTTCCACATCTTCTCCCACATACCCAGCCTCGGTAAGGGTGGTTGCGTCCGCAATGGTAAAAGGTACGTCGAGGATTCTGGCAAGGGTGCGCGCAAGAAGTGTCTTTCCGGAACCAGTAGGGCCGATAAGCAAAATATTACTTTTTTCTATCTCAACGCCGTCGCTGCCGGCTCTTGTAATCAAACGCTTATAATGGTTATAAACTGCAACGGCAAGCGTCTTTTTTGCCTTATCCTGACCTATGATATATTCATCTAAATGCTCTTTAATCTGTGCCGGGGTGGGTATCTTGCCTATAGGTTTTGACTGGATCTGTTTTTGGTCTTTTTTCAACAGCATGTGGCAAGCCTCTACACATTCATTGCAGATGAAAATATCTGCGCCGCCCTGAATCAACCGGCTTACCGCATCATAGTTTCTTCCGCAAAAAGAACAGCTTTTTTTTACTCCCGCGGCTTTCTTTGCCATGCTCTTTTTACCTCAAAATATCAATATAAGAAGTGGTTAGAATTCAACTATCATGAAAAAATAATAACAAACCGATTCATTTTATGCAAATGTTTTTAAAACAAGCCGTCACAACGCAAGATTTTCCTGAAGCGACATAAAAAAATTCCGATTATCTACTATATATTGCCATGTCATTGCATGGTAAAGAAATTTACCCGCGTGCACTGGAGAAAGCATATGCCCCGCGATATACCTATTGGAAACGGTTCACTATTAATTACTTTTGATAAAGACTATCGCATTCGTGATATCTACTTCCCCAATATTGGTATGGAAAACCATACCGAAGGGCATCCATTTCGATTCGGGGTTTGGGTGGATGGATATTTTAGCTGGATGGGGAACGAATGGGAAAAGAAGTTGCAGTACCAGGAGGATGCCCTTGTAACGGATGTAAGGGCGGAAAATGCGTCAATGGGGATTTCACTCCAGATGCATGACGCGGTCGATTTCTATTTGAATGTATATATCAGACAAATTACCGTAAAAAATCTATTGGATAAAGAGCGGGAGGTAAGGCTGTTTCTGAATCATGACTTCCATATTTCCGAATCGGTAGTAGGTGATACCGCTTATTATGACCCAACAACGAAATCCGTTATCCACTACAAAGGGAAACGATATTTTTTAATTAATCATAGTGATGCTATTAAGAACGGCGTGGATTATTTTGCAACAGGGATCAAGGAATTACATGGCGCCGAAGGGACATGGAGAGATGCCGAGGATGGCGTACTGAGCAGACATCCTATTTCTCAGGGTTCCGTTGATTCCACCATTGGAATTCACATTCCGTTAAAGGCGCACAGTGAATACACCGTATATTATTGGATTGCAGCAGGGACGACCTACGAAGAGGTGGCAAAACTTAATACAACCGTATGGTGGAAGACACCCGAAGAACTCATGAAACGGACAGCAAATTATTGGAGACTATGGGTCAATAAGGAAGACATCAGTTTTGACGGACTACCCACCAAGATTGTAAAACTTTTTAAAAGGAGCCTTTTAATATTGCGGACTCAGATTGACAATGCTGGTGCCGTTATCGCTGCAAACGATTCCGATATAATTCAGTTTGGTAAAGATACGTATTCGTATATGTGGCCCAGGGACGGCGCGCTGGTGGTGTATGCGCTTAACAAGGTAGGATATTCCGACATTACCAGGAGATTTTTTAAGTTTTGTGCAGATATCTTATCTGAGGACGGTTATCTCCTGCATAAATATAATCCGGATCAATCCGTCGCCAGTTCATGGCATCCATGGTTAAAGGAAGATAAAGTAGAATTACCTATCCAGGAAGACGAAACTGCGCTTGTGATATGGGCGTTATGGAAGTATTTTGATAAATACAGAGACGTTGAGTTTATTCAGCCACTGTACCGGGACCTCATCGTTAAAGCAGCAGAATTTATGATAAAATTTGTAGACAAGGAAACAAAACTACCATTGCCTTCCTATGATCTGTGGGAAGAGCGGCACGGTGTTCATACCTTTACCGTCGCCGCTGTGGTTGCAGGAATAAAGGCAGGGGGATACTTCGCTAACGCCTTTGGTGAATGTGACCGTGCAATAAAGTACTTCCGCGTCGCAGGCGAGATGAAAAATGCCATGGTCAAATATTTGTATAACCGTGAGGAAAATCGTTTTGCGAGGATGGGCAGGAAGAAGGGGGCTGTATATGAACTCGATATGAATGTGGATGCCAGTTTGTATGGGCTGTTTTCTTTTGAGGTGTTTTCTTCGTGTGATCCGATGGTTCAATCTACCATGCAAGCGGTAAAAGACGTGTTATGGGTAAAGACTCATGTAGGAGGAATAGCAAGGTACGCAGGAGATTATTATCATAGGGTACATGGTGACGTAAACAGCGTACCCGGGAACCCCTGGTTTATTTGTACCATGTGGCTGGCAGAATATGAAATTGCAAGAGCACAGAATGAAGATGATTTAAAGAAAGCATTATCGATATTAGAATGGGTGGCTGATCACTCATTACCCTCGGGAGTATTGGCAGAGCAAATAAATCCTTATACCAACGAACCTGTTTCGGTTTCACCCTTAACCTGGAGTCATGCAACCGTAGTTACCACGGTGATTAAATATCTGGAAAAAATGAGCTTGTTAATTACAGGGAATGCCTATGCCTATTCGAGATATAACTCCAAACGGTATGCATTACCAACCGGTAGTGGGGATATTCCTTGCGTGGGAGAAATATCCAATTTCGATCGCACCCTGTAATCAAGTATATTGTCATTAGGAAAGACTATGCAGTTATCAAAATATAATAGGGCGGAGGTTGTTGAAAAGGCAGAAAACCTTCCCTACATAACAACGGTTGTGTTAAGGCTCATGGAAATAATTTCCAACCCTGATGTATCGGTGCATGAAGTTGTAGGGGCAATTAAAAAAGATCAAGGCCTCGTTGCTAGAGTGTTTAAGGTCGCCAATTCAACTTTTTATGGACGATTAAAAAAGGCAGATAATTTAAATGATGCTGTTGTAACCCTGGGATTGCGGGGATTAAACTCTCTTGTCCTTGCAGAAGCAGTGAAACAGGTTTTAATGACGGCAGACGTAGGCGATCAATCATTATGGAAACATGCGGTAAAGGTGTCTATCGCCTCTGTGGTTTTGGCGAATGAACTGAGATGTGATGCGTTCGATGATGCTCTGGTAGGAGGATTGGTGCATGATATTGGGAAGGCATTTATTGAAGGCGTTTATCCTGAGATTCCTTCGTTAATTGAGCAAAAGGTTGTCAAAGACCGTGTAACGTATGAAGATGCAGAACTGAGTATCGTGGGTTTTGATCATGCAGAAATTGGGGCGTTAATAACAGAAAAGTGGAACTTTCCTCCAAAGATGATTGATGTGATACGCCATCATCACACTCCAAATGATATGAAAGACGTATGTGTGGAATCACAGGAGTTGATACGTATTATTAAACTCGCGAACGTAATAAGCAGGCAATACGAACAATTGCCAAATTTAAGTATGGATGATAGGCTATATGAAAAACTTAGTTCTCATGATGCCTTTGATCTAACACCAGACCGTTTAACATATCTGATGGAAGAAATAAAAATTAAATGGGAAAACGAAAATAATATATTTTATTAAGTAATTTTTACGATTACTCAGACCTCTCACACCGGAAGCACACATCTGCCAAAAACTTCTTCATGGTAACACTGTTTCCCGCCCAATGTAGAGTCGGGGCATTTACTATCTCTGGTATATATGCGTTCACACACAAGCAAGTAAATGCTTCCCCAGCTTTTCCAAAAAACTAAATTGTTACCATTTGTGTAGTCCTGTATAAATTATTTTTAAAATCTCCTTGACAATTAACGGCCAATTTATATAATCATTTTCCACTGTGTTGAGAATGAGTCTTAATTAAATATTTGGGGAGGAGTACTGATTATGCGTTATGTGGGTCTTCTTGGTATGGTTGCTTTGTTAGTCTGCATTTTTATCGCCGACAGCTTTGCACAATCTTCTGAAACAGAGATGTTAAAAAATAAAGTTGACATGCTCGAGCAGGAATTAAGAGAGATAAAAGACCTGATGAAACAACAAATTCAAAAGGACATCCAAAAAGAAAAGGAACTAGCGTCCCTGAAGGAAGAGGTGCAAAAAAAGGAGGTAAAAGTTGCTGCGGAAGAAATGCCGGCACAGACGGTAACGGCAACAGGAACCGACATGCAGCATGAGACGGGGGAAGAGCTACCTTTTTTAGCCAGACAAGGCGCTGAGTTGGAAGAAAAAAAGCTTGCCCCGCAATTTGGGGGTGTTTATTCCAAGCCATTTCTGAGAAGATTTGGCAGAAACACGTATCTGGGTGGATACATGGACTTTGAGTACCGGACAACCGAGAACGAGGCCGATCCGCAGGGCTTTACCCAGAAGAGATTCATTCCCTTTATCTATTCAGATATCTCAGATCGTGTTAAACTCGCCGCTGAGATTGAATTTGAGTATGGCGGGGTAGGCGGTGGCAGAAACGGGGAGGTAATTCTCGAATTTGGAACAATCGATTTCTTACTGACCGACTGGATTAACTGGAGGGGCGGATATATCCTTACCCCCCTGGGAAAGCTTAATCTGGTGCACGATTCCCCCTTGCTCGACCTTACCGACCGTCCTCTGGTAAGTCAATTGATTATACCAACTACCCTTACTGATCTGGGAATGGGGTTCTTTGGCACGTTTTATCCGTCTGAGCTTAGTAAGCTGGATTATGAGATTTACGTTACGAATGGTGTCTTTCGCGGCTTAGACGAAGACGGTGAAGCACGCTTTGGAGAGACCAATGGATTGAGGAGTTCCAAGAGCGGATATGTCAACGACAACTATAATGAAAGTCCCGGTGTTGTGGGTCGTGTCACTTTTAGTCCTTTTATCGGTCTGGAGATTGGAGGTTCGGCATATACCTGCCGGTATGATGAAAACAACGAAAATCAACTGACGGTCCCGGCTTTGGATTTTTTGTATCAAAGAGGCCCGTTTGAATTTGCAGGAGAAGGCGCTTATGCCTTTATAGAAACCAATGATTTTGCAGAAGATGCCGGCATTACAGATGATATGTGGGGATATTATCTGGAGGCGCGTTACCATTTTATGCCATCGGTATTGAAAAATATGTGCCCGCGTCTATTTACCGAGAATTCAACCTTTACCGGGGTATTACGGTGGGATCAGGTCCAGACGGCGGGTAGAGACGATGCCTTCCAAAGAGTCCACTGGATGCGTAACCGGCTTACCCCGGGTCTAAACTACCGTTATACCGAAGATACGGTTGTCAAGCTGGACTACCAGATAAATATGGAAGAAAAAGACATGTCTGATGTAGCCAATAACGCATTTTTATTTTCTGTAGCTACGTATTTTTAAAGGAGTGCAAAAGTGAAGAAAAAGATACTTGTACTTGGCGGTGGTCCTTGCGGCCTCTCAGCCGCCTGGGAATTGTGCCGTTACGGACACGATGTCACCATCATTGAAAAAGAATCGAAGGTCGGTGGTTTATGTATTACCAATGAATACAAAGGATACCGTTTTGACCTGGGGGGGCATCGTTTTATCTCTCATAACAAGGAGCTTGTTGAGAATGTTTGTGATATGATGGGTGACGAGCTTCTGACGTCAAATAGAAAAAGCGTTATCTTGTTAAATGGAAAGACTTTTGATTATCCCTTAACCGCAAAAGATATCTTTCGGAAGATGGACCTATGGACAAATCTGAAGGTGTTTACCTCATATCTGATTGCCGCCATCTCCAGGATTATTTTTAGGAAAAAAGACATCTCTTTTGAGGATTGGATTGTCAATCGCTTTGGCCGGACTTTGTATAATTTATTTTTCGGTCCCTATACGGAAAAACTCTGGGGCATATCTCCAAAACTTATCTCAACTGATTGGGCTTCTCAGCGGATTTCGCTCTTAAATCTGAAAGACGTCATTTTCCGGCTCCTGAAGTTGAAGGGAGGCACTCCACGCACCTATGCCAAGGGTTATTTCTATCCCAGAAAGGGTATTGGCCAGATGTTTGACATTATGGGTGAGGATATCTCTGAAAGGGGCGGAAGGATTATTCTGAATGCAACGGTCGCGCGGATATTGGTCAACCATAACAGCGTTGAAAGCGTCTGCTACACTCAGGATGGTACCTTAAAAACCCTTGATTGCGATGCGGTTATTTCCACGATTCCCCTGCCGGATCTCATAAAGGCTTTTCCGGGGTTTCTTACAACGGATGTTCTTGGTCATACAACACCGCTCAGGTTCCGTTCTGTGAGATTTTTAAACATCCTGGTCGATCTCCCAGATATCAGTGATAACACGTGGATGTATGTATCAGAGGGGAAATATATCACGACACGTATTCAGGAGCCGAAGAGACGAAGCCCCTTCAGCGCTCCGGAAGGGAAGACGTCTGTGATGCTGGAAATACCATGCAACGAACATGATGAAATCTGGAACTGTCCCAAGGAGAGCTTGTTGAAGCGTTGTCTTGAAGATTTAAAAGAACTGGGGTTTGATATTAAGGGTAAGGTCATAGATTCTTTTACCACAAGCGTTACCCATGGTTATCCTGTCTATAGCCTTGATTACGGTCTGCACCGGCAGAAACTCTTTGATTTTCTGGAGCCTTACGAAAATTTGATTACATGCGGCAGACAGGGGACATTCCGGTATATCTTCATGGACACGGCCATGGAGATGGGGATAACGGCGGCACAGAATCTCATGCTGGACACGGCATGCAAGAAGACTGATGTGCAATTAATGCGTTCTGAAAAGGAATTGATTGAGGTAAGCTCGGTAACTGCTTAAACGTTAAGGAATTTCAAACTTATATAATTACCCTCTATCGGTATGACAAGCGTCTCCGCTTGTCATTATAATGTCAACCGGGGAGGGTTGACCTACCTTGATGTATAGGAATTTCAATTACCCCCCATAATCCCCCCGTTTACGGGGGGAAACAGGGGGGAAAGTCGCCGTCGGCCTAATTTAATTATTTATTACCATGATTTTAACTATCCATGATAAATTGAATATGGAACAGCAGACGAAAACGGTCTCCTGGCAAGGGTGTCTGATTCCCATAGCTGCTGTGGGTATCTGTTTGATCGCCCGGTTGTGGTATTTTGGCAGGTACATCGATGAATGGGACAGTGTGAATTTTGCCTTTGGTTTGTCAAAGGAATATGACATCCTGCATGATCAGCCACATTTTCCCGGCTATCCGGTGTACATGTTTGTAAGCTGGATATGGTACCAGATAGTAGGGTCTGACATACAGGCGTTGGTCTTTTCAGGTGTCTTGTTTAGCAGCCTCGCCGTGTTTCCCTTGTATGAACTCTCACGGCGTATGTTCTCAAGAGAGGTGGCGATTCTCACGGCTGCCTTATATATAGTAAACCCACAGGTTTGGTTGCAGGCGGAAAAACCGCTATCGGATGCCTTTGGCCTGTTTTTTGTTATTACTGCTATCTTGTTTTTTTATCTGGCCATAGCATGCGCACAAGAAACATCCGTAAGGAGGGACGAACGGCCGTTTGATCCTGCCGGACAGCGGACATCCCTGAATTATCTCGGACTGGGAGGTGTTATATTAGGGCTGGGGCTGGGGGTAAGGGTTACCTATCTCGCCTTACTGCCCATCATGGCCTATACGGCATATCTGCTGAGCCAAAGG
Organism: Candidatus Brocadia sp. WS118; assembly: GCA_007618135.1. GTDB lineage: Bacteria > Planctomycetota > Brocadiia > Brocadiales > Brocadiaceae > Brocadia. The sequence goes on from PHFX01000008.1 coordinate 44,754, forward strand.
GTATGCAGCAGGAAGGTAATTGTGTGGGGATTGTCTGGTTTGGCCCTTGGCGTAGGGTCGTGGCTGGGATATCTCATTGTCCGTTTTTCTCCGTACCGGTTTTGCAAGAAATTCCTGAGCCATGCCGATTATCATTTTAACCGGGAGGGAAACTCTATCATCACCACGGATGATTACGGAGAACGATTTTTCGATATTTTTCACCGTCTCAGCGCCCATAGTCTGGGCACCTGGTGGACAGATACACCCTTTCTTCGGGTCGTTCCAACGATCATTCTTGTGGTTTCTCTGGGATATTTTATCATCCATGAAAGGTGGAACTTCAGAAATAAGTTTCTGGTGGCATTTTTTGTCCCGTACTTTCTCTGGGTTGCCCTTGTGCAGGATGCCATTCGGCAGATCATGGTACTGATACCATTCCTCGTTCTTATCGTGAGTGCAGGCTTATGGCATATATATACTATCCACTTAAGAAACAGGAAGTATGGTGTGGTTTTTTTCTTTACGATAGTGCTTGCCTTTGTTGTTTCTCAAACCATTGATTCGGTAAGGATTGTTTCTATAAACAGGAATGAAGAGCCGCCATCGGTTTCTACAATAAACTATATAACAAAAAACTATGAGAAGGATGAGACAAAATTCTATTGTTTAAACGACTGGCGTTTATTCCAATATTACGCCCCTGAGTGGTGCGATAAGAAGAATAGCCAGGTCTATTTTACCTCACGCATGAGCGGGGTACTGAAGGATCTGGGCCGGTTAAAGCAGAAACCTGCGAATGTTCTTGTCTCGTCAAAGCTCTTTGAGCGGGATAAGTATAAGGAAAGACTGAAAAAGCTGGCGGTATTTAAAAGAAACAGATATGGTGTGGCCGATTATAATTGGCTGGCTTTGTATCGTTTTGAGTGGAGGTAATTGTATGCTACCAATTTCTATTGTAAACGTTTAAGGAAAGTTGTCATTGCGAGGGTGATAGCCCGAAGCAATCTCTCTATGACTGTCATTCCGAGCAAAGCGTGGAATCTCATGGGTTTGCTTCGCTTGGGCTCGCAACTTCGGCTTCGCTGTCGTTCTCAATGGCTATTATCAGTTGGTTTATTTAAGACGTGCACTATAGTTGCTATTTTAGTAAGACGAAAATTTTATTCCAGGAGGGTAAGATGTTGAAAAATGTATTGTTGTCGTTCTGTCTTGTCGTGACGGTTGGTTCACTGGCTTTGTACCGTTGTGCAGATGCACAAACCACCGGAAGTATATCCGGTGTGGTAACGGATCAATCTGAAGGTCCTGTAAGTGGTGCAGAGGTAACATTAAAAAATAAGAAACTGAAATTCAAGGATAATGGGATAACGGGAAGTAATGGTGAGTACGAATTTTCAGGGTTAAATGCCGGCAAATATATTATAAAAGTGAAAAAGACTGGCTTTAAGAAAGCGAGTAAGCAGGTTAAACTCAAAGAAGGGCAGAATAAGGTGATGGATATACAATTGAAAACTGAAGGTTCGGGCAATGGTAGCGGAAGCGGCAGTGGTTCCGGAAGTGGAAGTGGTTCTGGTTCCGGAAGCGGAGGTGGCTCTGGCAGCGGCAGTGGTGCATGAACCGGAAAAAATCACCTGATATAAAACTAACCCTGTCAGGGTTTAAAACCCTGACAGGGGTTTCGGTCTAATCGTGGTTCGTATTTTTTATTTTTAATTGAGAATGAGTCTAGATTATTTAAGGAGTGTAAATCGATGCTTTTGTTCAACACGTTATTTGTAAAAACGGGAATGGTTGTAGGTTTGTTATGCAGCGCCTCTTTGGTGGATGTAAATATGCCTGATCTTCAAGCGACAGAACTCTTTGGAATAGTTTCTGATGAAAATGGTGATCCCATAGAAGGCGCCCGGATAACGATCAAGACAAAAAAGAATACAGGTGGAAAGAATCCTAATAAAACGGATACAACTGATGATGATGGTTCGTATGAAATTGGCGATTTAAAAAAGGGCAACTACAAAGTAACAATCATTTCCGGGGGTTATGAAAAAGTAACCGAAACGTTGAAGATAAGTGAGGGCAGTGAAGAAATTGAAAAGGATTATACTTTGACATTTTCATCCTACACAAAGACAAGCAAGACAAAAACAATGGATGCCGCGGTTGCTTCCTACCAGGAAATCGGTACGTTGAGAAAGCAGGTTCCGATTGATGCAAACGCTCTGGCTTCTGCCTATGAGGGTGAACTGCAGGATTTAACAAAAGAAATGGATGCTGAAAACACGCTGGCTCTGGATAGTGATGTTTTGGGGGCTATTGATGACATTAAAAACAATAACGAACCGGATTTGGCTGCACAGGTTATTGACAAGACCCTGCAGCGGGTGTTTTACCTGGCGATTCTAGAACGCATCACGGATGTCCACGATGATTTTCATGATGGGAAAAAATCAGACCTTACATTCTTATGGGATGAGGCATATGCAGCATATCAGGCGATTGTAGGCACGGCTGACCGGGAAAATAAGGTGCTTACCGAAGACCGCACGAGTATTGAAACGGGAGGCAATCCTAATCTGGAAGACCAGATATTGGTTGCCTTTATACGGGGTCAAAAAGCGCTGGATCGGAAAAATCATGACGAAGACGAAATTATCATTGGTGTACAGCGCCAGGTTATCAGGCTTTCCCTCGTCCGGGCATTCTATATTGCAGTCCTCAGGGAGGTGGAAGGGGTTTTAAACAACAGGGATAGCGACCCTGAGGAAGCCCTGGTGCCTCAAAAAGAGGGTGAGGTTTATTATCGTATTATCGAAGAATTCGTTTCACGTGATAACCCCGAAGGTAACGAAATCATAAAATCCCAGCTTACGGGTGATGTGGCTGACGTGCATGCCGATACCATCGTAAGTGAACTGAGCAAAGGATTTGTTGGCAGAGTCAGGGGCGAATTAGCATCTAATGCATCGGCGCTCGGTGCTAATAATCGTGGTGATGCCATGGTAACGGCTGAAGAGGCGCTGCTCTATGCTAAGGTGTTTCTGGAGGATTTGGAATTGCGACTTGGTAGCGATGAGAGCGACGAGATGAACGACGACCTGCATGATTTACGTGATGCCAGTGACGAGGTTGATAAAGAGGACGCTGCATTCGCTAGCGAAACAATATCAGCCAGTCTCGATAGTTATGAGAATGAATTACTTTAAAACGCACAATTTTAAAAGAAAGGCGATTCTATGAAGAAAAAGAGCATAAAGTATTTACTGGTAACGATGGGGATTATTCTTCCCATTTTTTCCATGGTAATCCATCTCCGGCCGGGGAATGCACAGAATCAAATCAGCGGAAAAGAGAAAAGTACGGAGGTGCAATCGGCTCGAAAAAAGAAGGCGGTCAGTTTCACAAAGGATGTTTTACCTTTATTTGTAAAGCCGAAAAAGCAGGGTAAATTGGAATCCGTTCCTTGCATCCATTGTCATTTTTCCAGTCTGTCTTTAGCAAATGACGGCATACCGGAGAATGCGTGGCACCAACTTAGCTTAGGCTCGTACAGAGACATCATGTATGGTGCTGATGGGGGGATAGAGCAGATTATTGATCTCGAAAATCCCAAAGAAAGCAGTCTGCTTGTTGTGCTGAAGGGCGAGGGTGATGAATCCCGTATGCCATACAGAGGCCCTTTCTTTTCAAAAAAAGAAATTGCCATCATTCAAAGATGGATTGAAGAGGGGGCAAAGGACGACACCCCCGCTCCTGATTTTAATCGGGATGTGCTCCCTTTGCTGACAAAACCAGTGAATGGCAGTATGGCCTGCAGCGATTGCCACTATAATAACAACGGCGCGACTTCCAAGGAGCGCACCGAATCACAGTCGTGTCTTGATCTGTCCAGATGGGAAGGCATAATTTCCGGTGCGGAGGGAAATATACACGAGGCAATCATAGACCTGGCAACTCCCGCAGACAGTCTGATCTTAAAACGTCTGCGTGGTCAGAAAACGGGGGAACTGCCGGAAGAAGATCATCGGATGCCCTTTGGTGGACCGTACTTTACGGAATACGAGATACAGAAAATCGAACGCTGGATAGCGGGTGGTGCTAAAGGTCCCAATGGCGAAGACCCCAGTGAGGCCGATATCAGTGATGCCGGGGAATGTCTGGGCGGCAGTGGTTCTGGCAGTGGCAGCGGCTCAGGCAGTGGTAGTGAAAATGAGTAGCATCTTCCAGGGATAATTGTGGCATGTTAAGCAAAAATTATGAATTGCATTCGATGCACATGAAGAGACAGAAGCCCAATAATGTGTATTCTAAACATCCCTTATCTCTCTCTAAAGGGAATATGAAAAGTCTCCTCTTGGGAGGGAATTCAGGAGTAGATTCTTCCCTCCCCTTGATGGGGCTAGGGGTGGGTGCCCTTCCTTCTATCACACTTGCCTTAGCTTTCCTCATCGAGGAGAATGAATATTTGTTTGAAATATCGTAACAATTTAGTTTTTTAAAAAACCATATCCATGGAGCATTGGTATCACGGTAGGGGCGGGTTTCAAACCTGCCCCTATCAGAGCGATTATTTACCGTTGTTGTTGAAAGTATTCAAAAATAAATTGTTACAAAATAAAAAGTTTTTCTACCGTAAACTTCAGAACAAGTGATGAAAGGAGATAAGCTATGTCCGCAATGGTAATCAGCAGTCTTGATAGGTTTATTGATATGGCGCGAAAACTGGAAAATTCCGGGGTGACGAATATACACCTTTGCTATGCAAAACACACGGATAAATTGGACTTATCAGTAATAGCCCTTGTGCCGTTTGTTGACTATGTGATCGTGGGTGAAGACGCCCGTAGCTTGCCGTATCTCAAACATATAATCACTGAGGCACAGCTCCGGCATATACCAGTTTTGCCGGAAGAACGTATTGCAGCAGTAAAAAATAATAGCTAAAAGTCCGGTGCAGCACGGTGGTAGTTCAAAGCGCCTCCTTCTGGTTTTATTTGAGAGAAAGGAGTATTACGTATGCAGAACTATATTTGGAAGTTGTTAATGGGACTTATCGTTGTCTTTACCGTATGCTACCTCGCGTTTTTTATGAAGGTAGTGGTAGAGTATATGAAAGAGACATCTCTTGATCTGACGATATTCTGTCCCTTATAAATATCTGTCTCTTATAAAAATTATGAAGATTTTATCACATACTGTAGTTATAAAAAGGCTATTCTTTTTATTACTGTTGCTGGGGGGCTTTCTTCTTCTTCTTTTGTCTTTATCTTCCGGGCAATCCCTTATGGAAGAGGGTGAGCCTCCGGAAAATTACCAGCTACAGGTCTTCCTGGAGGAAGAGGAGGCTCTTGCGAAGATTTTTACCGGATGTGATCAGGTTGAATCAGAAACCCTTGCCCTTACTCCTGAAGGACGTGAGCATTTTAAGGAGCTCTTGAAAAGACCGGATATTGAAGCGACCTTTGAGGTCTTTATCGGCAAAAAGGGAACGGTGATAGACCGGTATGCTATTATTGCTGAGGAGATGGGCTGCTTTCATCCGATTACATGGATTCTCAGCACAAATACTGATGGAAAGATTCTTGACATTGCCGTGATGATCTATCGGGAAAGCCGCGGCCAAGAGGTCAGCCGGAAGAGGTTCTTGAAGCAATTCGAAGGCAAGAACCTGAAAGACCCTCTTTCGACAAATAAAGACATTATCAGAATTACCGGCGCCACCACGTCGGTACAGGCAGTTTGCCGGGGCGTGAAAAAGATGCTTGTCTTTATCCATGAATTTTACCTTAATAAAAATACTGTCTCTGCAACACTGGCGTATCGTTTGACTCCTGAAGAAGTCAGTACTATGAAGAAAGCTCGCCGGCAACTCTTTACTACGGCGAAAACCTTTGATGGGGTAAAAGCAGTGGTGGCTGCTGAAGGAGACAGCGAGAGACAGTTTTTTTCTTTGGCAGAAAAGACATTTCATGAGATAGAACGCATTGAGAGGCTTTTCAGAAAAGAATTGCAGGCAATGAATAAGGTTGCTGCGAAGACCCCCTTTGCCTGCAGTGAAGAGGTATTTGAGGTACTGAAGCGGTGTTATCACTATGGGGTGCTTACGGAAGGCGCTTTTGATGTAACCGTATCTCCGTTATTAGAGCAATGGGGAATTTACCGGGGTAAACGAAAAGAAGTAAAGGAGGAGAGGCTTGAAAACATTCTTCAGGCGGTCTCGTATAAAAATGTAAAAATCAATGATGATAATACCCGCATTTCTTTTGCTCATAGGGACACAAAGATAGTCCTGGGGCCTGTGATAAAAGGGTATGCAATAGATAAGGCATTGGAACTATTTCGTAATTCGGGGCTTACCAATGTTTGCATTAACTACGGAAGTATGAGCCGTATGCTCAATGCTCCTACCGGAAAAGAAGCTTGGAAAATAGGGGTCCCCCATCCCACAAACGAAGATACGATTGTAGGCGTTCTCCGTATGGTGAATCAAGGGATAGCATTTGTTGGTGATTATTTGAAGTATCCTGCGGTGCAGGACAAATCATATATGCATCTCATAGACCCGAAAACGGGAATGCCGGCAGGGGGCGATAAACTCGCCGTTATAGCGGCTGCGCCCACTGCAGAAGAGGCGGGGATTGTGGCAACATTCCTTTTTGTTCAAGACACAAAGGAGAGAGAAAAAGTGGCAATGAATTTTCCGTCTGCCGCGTGGTTGATTGTTTCGGACAAACCTCAGCATAGTATCGTGTTTGAGGGATCTCCGGGCATGATGGAAAATTTCAAAGAAGGGGAAGAAAAGAGTTTCAAGTACGGCAGGGGTGCAGGATGTTCCTTTAGCCCGTGAAAGTAACACCCACGGTCATTTTGAGTAATTCGCTTTTTGTCATTCTGAGCACATCACATCGTTCAGGTAAACTTCACGAAAAAGCTGGTTTTAACGAGACCCTTCGTTTCGGTTTAGGGTGACATTTTATTATCTTTTGTGGTCAGAGGCTCATGGATGTTTTCTAAAAATTAAAGGAGGAGAGATATGTTTTGCGTGTGTCATTTGAGAACAGTCTTAGTCATAACATTATTTGCGATGCTGTCTTTAACGGGTGTCTCCTATGCGAAGGATCCTAAAGAGATTACGTCCACAGATTTGAAAGAGGTTGTTAGGGCTAACAAGGATAAGATCGTGTTGGTGACATTCTGGGCAACGTGGTGCAAGGTCTGTCAGGACCACCTTCCAGAACTCAATACTCTTTACGGGAAATACAAAGACAAGAACGTGGAAATTATAGGGGTATCGCTGGACGATAAACCGAAAGATGTTCAAGACTTTATTCAAAACAGAGGGATTGACTTTCTTGTTTTCAGGGCAAAGGACAAAGAGGAAATGAGTTATGTTTACCAGGTAAAGAAAATTCCCATTATCTGCTATTATAAAAATGGAAATCTCGAACACATCGAGGAGGGCTATACCGATCCTGCACATATCGAGGAGGATCTACGTAGTTGCCTGGAAGGCGCCAAGCCTCCCAGCAAAGATACCCGCACGCCATCAAAATAACAATGACGGTGTCAGGGCTACCGTCCGGCAGATAAAATGGTATGTAATGGAAATTTATGAATTATAAGGTATAATATAAAAAAATTTAGGCATTCTGCGACTTCCCCCCCTGTTTCCCCCCGTAAACGGGGGGATTATGGGGGGTGATTGAAATTCCTGAACATTAAATTAGGTATTTGGCGACTTATTTAAAAGAGAACATCGAACCGCAGAACAAGAAATATCGAATGATGAAGTAAAAATACTTCATCATTCACCATTCCTTGTTTGATATTCGACATTCGGCGTATTACTTTTCAATGGAGAACGAAGAATCTCTTCGCTCTGGAACAACTTTGAAATTCCCAAGCATCAAACTATTGGGATTTTATCTGTGGAATCTGTGCAATCTCACATTTAAGAGAAAGTGAGGTGAAATGGTAAAGGTAAAGGTAGTGGAATGTGATTTCTGAAAAACTCTTTGAAAGAAAAGGAGGCTATGATTATGAAGGTCTACAAAAATTTTTGTAAGAAATATCATTTTGTCTGGATTTTTGCCCTGTCTGCCATTTTCTATCTGCCACAAAATGCATCTTCTGTCTATGCAAAGTGCACGAAAGAAAACGATTGTTTTTCATGTCACTCTTCCCAGGAATTAAGGGATGTCCATAAGACGTGTCAATATCTGAATCAGGGATGTCTTTCCTGCCATGCGGTTCCCAAAAATCTGGCAGCAGCATCACCCGATTCTTCCTGCAATGGTAAGTCTGAAAAGGGTTCCTGTGGCAACAGCAAAGGGTGCCAGGGTTCATGTGAGGGAGAAAAGGGATGCGGTGGTGAGGGCATTTCTTCGGATATACAGATGGGACATGAGGACTGGGAAAAGTTGCAGCGAAGTGTCCATGAAACTATCGAAAAATGCCTCGTAGGCAGAAAGTTCCTGGAAACGTATGGTCCCCTTGGTGTGGGGAGTCAGTGTGTTCCTGTCGACACCTTTGGAATACCATCATGGGCAACTGTAGATATGCTTGGAGAATCAGATAATGCCATCCATGCGCTCAAACGTGAGATTGCGCACATACCGCTCATTTACAAAGATTTCTGGCTCTTCTGGAGGGACATTGAAGCAAGCAGGAAATGTGAAACTCCCTTGGATATCAGCGCTGCAGTCGGGGCCGCTGTTGCCGCAGCTGCCCGTGAAGACGACCTGGTGTTTAACGGCTTGCCGGATATGAACATGGCAGGGCTGTTGAATGTGGATGGGCGCAATATCATGAAACTCAGTGACTGGTCGGTAATCGGTAACGGGTTTCAGGATGTAGTGTCTGCGGTTGAGAAGTTGAGGAGTACCGGTTTTTTTCCGCCGTATACGCTTGTAGTAAGTCCAAAGCTTTATGCGCTGCTCCACAAGGTGTATGAGCGGACGGGAAAACTAGAAATCGAAGCGGTAAAAGAAATGGTAAAGGGCGGTGTATACCAGAGCCCCATACTGAAAAAAGACGTAGCCCTGGTTATGGCAGCCGGCAGACAAAATGCGGATTTGGCAGTGGGTGGAAATTTTAAGGTAGAATACAACGGACCGGAGAACCTAAACCATAGGTTCCGCGTCGTTGGCAGTTCCGTGCTCAGGATCAAGTGTCCGCAGGCCATTTGTACCTTGGAGTAAGTTATGTCTTCGCTTTTTGTCATTCTGAGGCAAAGCCGAAGAATCTCCATGCCCAGGACAGGTCTGAGCGGAATGAAGAATCTGGTCTTTTGCTTCATGCTGATGTTAGCATGCCTTTCCCTCTCTTTTCAGTATGGATATGCAGAGATCCCTTATCTTGCAGGAACCGATGGAGTTGTTTACCTGGAAATGGAGGCGCGTCCGGTTGTTCTGGAGCTGAGACCTGGCGTTTTTTTCGATGCCTGGGGGTATTGTAGAAAAGGTGAAAAACCTACGGTGCCTGGTCCTACGATAAAAGTAAAGGAAGGGACCAAAATCAGAGTTCATTTTACCAATAAGCTGGCGGTGCCTGCCTCTCTCCATCCTCACGGGGTGAAATACACCGCGGCAAATGATGGCGCTCACATAGCAGGGAATCCTACCAGTACGGTTGAACCGGGGCATTCGAGGACGTATGAGTGGGACTCGAGCGGCACGCCGGGCACGTGGTTTTACCACACCCATGCCCTGGAAATGGGCGGAGATGAAGGTCTCTACCGGGGACTCTGGGGTGCATTGATCATCGAGCCAAAAGAAGATGTCGCAAATCCACCTGATAAAGAGTTTGTTGTCTTCATGCACTCGTACATGGTGAACGGGACTGAGTATGAAGCGTTTAATGATAAGTCCGGTGATATTGAGTTCATGAACGGAGACAGTTCCGCATTTCCCGGTTTGGTCTGGAAGGCAAATGTGGGGGAGAAGATACGGTTTCATGTGATTAATACAGCAGAGGAGATGCATACCTTTCATACGCACGGACATCGATGGATTGATAAGGCAAGCGGGGAGTTGATAGACAATGTTTCACTTGCGCCCTTTACGTCGTATGTTGCGGATTTTACGGCAGGTGAAGGAGTTGGTCCAGGAAATTGGGCATTCCACTGTCATTTTCACGAACATATGATGAACGGCATGTTTGGAATTTTTGTTGTGGAAAAAGAGAAGACGAATGCCTGGATGCTTCCTGATACACAGAGTCTCCCAACCCTTGATTCCGCACCGGGTTCGTATGAATATCCCGATCCATCGCTCAAGAGCCTGTATGAGGATTTTGTAGGGCTTAAGCAAGGTGACGGACCGTGGGGGGAATTTTACCAGCCGATACCGTTTTATATGTATTTCAATCCAACAAGACATTATATTCCGCCTTCTGCTGAAAATTCAAACTACAAAGAACTCCTGAACAGATACAGGCCTGATCAGTGTGTCGAATGCCATGAAGAGTCTTCACCGGGAATTGTGGCTCAGTGGAAGGCATCGAATCATGCAAAACCGAAAAAAAACCGGGAAGTCTCAGCGGAGACGCAGGAGATTGAGGAATTAATCGGCAAAGAGTTAAACAACTGGGAACCGGGGACAAAGAATGGGGTGTACTGTTCTTACTGTCATGGTGATAATCACGAGAAGTTATTCATGCCTACCGTCGACAACGCCTGTGGTGCCTGCCATCCACGACAGGCGAAAGAATTTGCAAAAGGAAGAGATCATGGCAAACCAAGTCATCCTCAGAGTTGGGAGGCTACGATGTCCGTTCCCTGGTATGTGGAAAATTACCGGCGTGGTGAGCGGTATTCGATGATCGGGTGCGACCAGTGTCATCAGAATATGTCATCGTGTGACGACTGTCATAGCAAGCATCTCTTTTCCGTTGCGGAGGCCCGTCGTCCGGAGGTGTGCTCCGGATGCCATATGGGACCAGACCACCCCGATTGGGAAAGCTATGAACATTCCCGATGGGGGATTATGTATAAAATCTCCGGGGAGAAATGGAATTGGGACAAGAAACTCTCTGAGGTTATCCCCGGCGTTGATTACCCTGCGCCAACGTGTCAGTATTGCCACATGTATGTTGGAAATGGCCAGTGGGAGATGAACGTGGAGACGAAAGGCATATGGCGTATGGGTGTTATACCGCCAGCGGAAGTCGAGTTTAAATCGGGAATCAGGGATTTTCCTTACGGGATAAAGATACCACCCATGGACAAAAAGCTTGAGATATACTCCGCAGAAAGCAAGATGAAACGCCGCTACTGGGTGGAGCTCTGTACGAAATGCCACAGCAGCAGATTTTCCAGCATGTGGCTTGATTCCCTGGATCAGTACATGTTTGAATCGTGGAGGCGTATCGATGATGCACAGCTCGTGGTAGAAGAACTCTTTGCCAAAGATATGGTTAAACCGTCTCCGGAAGAAAGAATTCCTTTCCCCTTGAGCGATTTAATCGTCAAACTGCTCAGCCAAAAGGAGCTGGGTCCTGAGGTATACAGCCTGTTCAAGAAGACCAGCGGCCACTTGCCGGTAATTGGGCCTGTCCTTGGCGCCTATGCCGTATTTACTCAGAAGGATGGGAATCCCAGCGGGGTAGAACAGGAGTATGTGGAAATGTGGTTTTGGAACCACCTGCAGGGATACAAGGGCACCGCCCATGCCCAGCAGGACATCAGCTGGTGGTGGGGCACTGCTCAAACGATGGGGAATCTGACGCGCATCCGGGATGAAGCAGTGAACTTGCAAAGGTTAAAGAGTCTTGAAGAGGCAGTAAAAAAATAAACCATACCATCAATACCGAGCGTAGCTACGCTGCAACCAAATCCCCCCTTAGTAAAGGGGGTGAAGGGGGTTGTGAAAAGACTCGCTAAAACAAGGTGAGTAGGTTGGGTTGAACGCAAGTGAAAACCCAACACCAACTGTTCATTGCTTCAATAATTATGTTGGGTTTCGCTCACGCTTAACACAACCGACGGTGCTACTCTCAGAATATTTACAGGAAAATCAGGTTGATTCCTTCCTCTAAAATGCATAAAATGAAGTTAGTTATTAGGAATATTTACAAAAAGGAGATAACCGTGCGTATAACTGATATTCCTGAAATTGCTAAATTAAGTACGCAGGAAAAAATCCTGTTAGTTGAAGATATTTGGGACAGCATAGCTTTGGATGAGTCTGCAGTACCAATTCCACATAGCCACAGAGATGAATTGGATAGAAGGCTCAGAATTCATGAATCTGCTCCTGGAAACCTTTTAACTCTCGAAGAACTTCAGGCTAGAATAGAAAAAAGGAAATGACGCACAACATCCGGTTTCTTCCAGAAGTAGAAGACGATGTTGTCCGTGTATATGCATGGTACGAAGCAAAATCGCCAGGCCTTGGAGAGGAATACCTGCGCATGTTTTATGCCTGTGTTAGTGAGATTTCTAAGAATCCCTTGCTTTATCCAAAGGTTCATAGCGAATTTCGCCGCCGTTTGTTGAGAAGATTTCCATACGCTATCTATTTTATGATAAGAGATGACCAAATTGTTGTATCTGGACTTTTTCATTGTGCACGTGATCCACGCTCAATCAGAGCGAAATTGCACGATCGGGAAACACCATAATAAATTGACACGCAAGTCGAGTAGTTTGATTGAACGTAAGTGAAACCCAACACCAACCACTTGCATCGTACATAATCTTGTTGGGTTTCATGCCTCAACCCAACCGGCGCTACTCTCAGAAACGAAATACGTTAATCATGAAAAATATTCCTTCACTCATTTCCTCATGATAAGACGTGGTATTAATCTCCTTCGAAGTAGATAAATTTGGGTTATAAATTACGTATCTTTAAGGGAATAAAAAATTCTGCTAAGGCTTGCAAAATGGATTGTATTATACAGAAGTCTAATGCTATGCTTTATTAAACCTGCTATATAATCTTCATACCTCATACCCTGCAATCCAAGCTGGCATCTGATTGCAGGGTTGAGGTAATACTTCTAACGGTTAAATTAATTCTGCCAATTTTCCTTCTTTGCTCTTGTCTTTGTCCTTACCTTCATCTTCCGACATGACCGTGCCGGCAAATGCAGTTTTTACTGCACCAGGCATCAATTTTCCAGACTTTTCTTCTTTGTCTTTCTCCGTGCCTTTGCCTTCATCTTCTGACATGACGGTGCCAGAGAATGCGGTCTTTACTGCACCAAATATCAATTCTCCTGATTTTCCTTCTTTGTCCTTGCTCTTGTCTTTGTCTTCTGACATGACCGTGCCGGCAAATGAAGTCGTTACAGCGTCAGACATCAATTTTCCAGACTTTTCCTCCTTGTCCTTGTCCTTGTCTTTATCTTCTGCTATGACAGGACTAACAAACGCACTATTTACAACACCAGTACTAAACACTAATGCCCCTACAACAGTAAGACTACAACCTAACTTCTTTAACATTTCCTTCTCCTCCTCAAGATTTAGGAAATTTAAGCCATGCCGCCGAGAACATTCCCAGCATACCCAGCAGGCTTTGTAACATTAAATAACATGCAAATAACTCTTTGACAACAATATTTTCTGATGAATGAGTTTCCTCTTAACACTTAACGAAGTCGGTTATTACAGAGGAAAAGACGGGTACCGCAAAGAGCCGGAGATGTATGCATGTACCTTTTTTATATTCCATTTTCAAGGTGACCCCAACCGGGTTCAACCGGGTTATGAATTTACTGGCTTAGCGCCTTACCTACCCTTCGAATTGCGAAGGTCGGGCTAACACACCCGTGAAGACAACTTACTTTTGGCATCCACGATACACAGCGCTGCAAAGTTGCAATCAAACATATTCTGCTTATCATCAACAATTCGATATTAATCTTCTCTTTGAAGCCCTGCCAGAAGGTGCGACGATAACGAATACCAGTGGCATACTACAAACCCATCCGGACGGACTTATTAGCAATAACGGGGTGATTGAAAAGGTTGTTGGTACGGAAATACCATTTGATTATAAAGTGTTCGATGGAAATGTCATTACCCTGGGTTTTGAGTATCGTCTGATTAATCAAACCAATGTTCGCAATTCAAGCAACTTTGATCCCGTTACCCTGGAACCTCTCGAAGGCATGCAGGACTTTTCAGATACGAAACCTTTTATAAAAGAAGTTACACGAAGGATAGAATCAGTTTATCTGCAGGACACTTGGGATATTACCGATATGATAAACCTTACCCTGGGGGTACGGTATGATCATTACAGTGATTTCGGCGGTGCACTTAGTCCACGAGCGGGTTTAACGTGGGCATTCATAAAAAATGCATCGCTAAAACTGCTTTACGGAGAGGCGTTCAGAGCGCCCAGTTTTCAGGAAATGTATACCACCAATCAACCCGCAATTCAGGGAAATCCTGATCTGGACCCGGAAACTATCAGGACATATGAAGCTGGTTTAAGTTACCAATTTAACAAATATGTCACAAGCTCAATAAATTATTTCTATAATGATGTGGAAGACATTATTGGCCTTCATGTTATCGATGTCGAACGGAATACACGATGGTTTGAGAATGAAAAGAGTGCACATGTTCAAGGGATTGAGATGGAAACTAAGGTGAACATAATGAAAGATAATTACGTCTTTATGAATTATACCTTCCAGAATCCGGAGGATAACCATGGGGATGATTTGCCCTTCGTTGCACAGCATAAGGGCAACTTTGGCGTAAACGTACATTACTGGAAATATATAAATACCAACCTGAGTACCTTTGTCAGTGGAAGGCGTCCCCGGGATAGGACAGATGAAAGGGAAACTCGTGACGATTTACCCGCTTACGCCTTGCTCAATTTGTCTATTATTGGAAAGGAATTCTTCAAAACCATGGAAGTGCAGGGAACGGTGTTTAACCTGCTCGACAAAGACTATAGTGATCCTGGTTCTGTTTCAATACCGGATGATCTGCCCAGACCTGGAAGAACATACTTTGTCGGGTTAAGCTATAAATTTTAGCGCCAGCAAGGTAATTGTTTCCCGGAGGTAAGTTCCGATATGAGTTTTCCAGTTCAAAGATAGTCCCGTGAGAGAAGATTCTCTATCACCATTTCATACAAATCGGACTGCGGATTTCCTTAACCATCACTGTTAGGGAATCTCTCCCAAGATGTACGTCCCCTCACGGTCATATGGATTACCCCTTTTTCCCTTCGTGATGTATGTTCAAACATAGTATCCAGAGATGTATTCATCTGCTCTCTTTCGGCGTCTCCAACAAGGACATTACTTGTGCTTTGCCAGGGATGGACGGTTGGCGCGAATAACACGCCATACCCATACACTCCAAAATGTTATTTCTCTCTCGTCATTCCGTTCCATCGGCAACCTCAGAACAGACTCTCCACCTCACGATGATTCCCTGTCTTCTGCTCATACGGATTGCTCCCTTGCATGAACATGGGTACAAACTTCTCCGCGAGGATTAAGCTTGCAGAGATGGTATTTTCAACCACTCAGGCATTCCACACTTCAAGGCATCTAAGCCCCGTATTTCGTAAGGTAAAACAGAGGTCATTTTAAAAAAATATTAAAAATTGTGTGACATATATCACAGACAGCCATAGAAATGCGTAGTATTATTATTTCAGAAAATGAAGGTAGCGGACTTTGATAATCATATAAATAAAAGACTTATTATCCACAGAAACGAAAAACTTAGTAAATAGATAACTTTACCGGAATGTTTCCGGAAGATTAAGTATCTGAGTAATTCAAAAATAGGAGGATAGTACCATGTTAGGGAAATATTGTGTAGGTAGATTTATTTTGACAGCCGGGATTGTAAATGCTTTATTTATAGGCTCTGCTCTGGCATTTCAGCACAGTCAGCCATCTGAGAATACCGTTACATACGAGAATGACACTCAGGTAAAACAAACAAGAAATTCGTGGTCGCGTGGAGGAAGTCAGCAGGAAGTTGCGAACAATCTAAAACCGGATACCACGATAACAACAAAGAAAGGAACGTGGTCCCGTGGTGGTGTTCTCCACGACGCTGGGAAAAAAGAGAGAGCGCTTGTAAATAAATAGGAACAAAGAGAGTGCTTTGCTATAAATCCTGGTCAAATATATGAAATTGTGTGTGCCATGACATACAAAGCCGTAATTGTAAAGTATGTCATGGTACATATTATGTTTTTGTAAACAATTTATTTTGTTGTCTTTTCTTATTTATACCGTTCTCTGACGTACCGGGTACGAATCTGACCTTTAAGCAACTTTCACATGCTGGGTAAACAACTGTGAGCCAGAGGCTCACAAAGGTAAAAACAAACGGGAGAGGGGAGAAAGGTATTTTTGTGCCAGGCATTTTTAAGTTGAGAGACGTATCTCCTAGCCAAGGAAAGAGGGTTTTTCATGTTTCAGACATCATATCTGAAAAAAATCCCGTTATTTAGCAACTTCAATAACGACCATCTCGATCTGCTCTACAAGGCGGGTCTTACAAGAAACTACCCGAAGGGTAGTACCATCGTATCTCAGCATAGTTCAGGAGATACTTTTTACATTGTGGTTTCCGGCCGTGTAAAAGTAACCCTCTTGCATGAGGATGGCAATGAAATTGTTCTTTACATCCTGAAAGAAGGCGATTTTTTTGGAGAGTTATCTCTTTTGGACAACGAGCCAAGGTCTGCAAATGTCATTAGTTTGACAGAGACGAATTTGTTCTTAATTACCCAGGGACGGTTTAAACAGTTAATAATATCGAATTCCGGGATATTGGAAAAGGTACTCCAGGGCATCTGTAAACGATTGAGGGGTGCCAATGAAACGATAAAGAATTTTGTCTGCCTCGATGCCTACGAAAGAACCCTGTTCGTACTTCAGCAACTGGCTATCACACAAGGAACCAGGAAAGGAAATTATGTTGAGATTTTCCATGCCCCAACGCATGAAGAGATATCAAAGACGGTCGGAGTATCCAGAGAAACAATATCAAGGATTATTCAGGCATTAAAAAAGGATAAAAAATTAATTTTATACACGAGGAGAAAAATTATTTTGAGGGTGTGTGAAAGGGGGTAGGGCTGGAAGCGTCTCAGCCAAAGATACCGACGTCTCCAAACAGATAGCCATTACCATGCGGGTTTATTCCCTCGGTTGATAAACAACGATCCACCTCTATACGACGGGTCACACCATGATTTGTGCTTTAATTATTTCTCATCATTTCCCCGTTTTCATGAGGACAAGTATTCATTTATCTTCTTTCGATATCTTTGATTTCATACATATCCTCAAGAGTTCTTGTCGGGGAATGACTACTCACCGACTTACGGAAGAATAACCAAGACCAAACAAATTTTAGGACATAATTGTCTTTATTGTTAATGAAATGTTTCGGTTTTATCATAGGGGATTGGGTCTTTGACTCCGGCCTCCTGAAAGGCCTTGAACCGCAGGAAACAACTGTGGCATTGACCGCACGCCTTTTCGGTGTTTTTGTAACACGACCAGCTCAGGTGGAGGGGCGCTCCCAGAGAAATGCCTAATTTTACGATCTCTGATTTTCTCTTGTCTATCAGGGGAGTTTCCACCTCAAGGGCAGTCGTTGGCTTTGTGCCTGCCTTGATGAGGTTGTTAAATGCCTCGTAATAGACAGGTCTGCAATCGGGATAGCCCGGGCTGTCCTGCTCCACCACGCCGATAAATACCTTCCTCGCACCGATAACCTCACCCCAGGAGACGGCAATGGCCAGGAGGTGGGTATTCCGGAACGGGACATACGAGGCAGGGATTTCTCCGGCTGTCACCTGAGCATCTTGCACCTTTATGCGGGGATCGGTCAGGCTCGATCCCCCGATCTTACTCAGGTAGTCAATGTTTGATATGAGGATTCTCTCCTCTGGTATGCGATAGTATGATGCAATAGCGTTGAAAGCCTTGAGTTCTCTCAACTCCGTACGTTGACCGTAATTCACGTGCAGAAGCGCAAGTTCATACTGCGTATGCGCAAGAGCCGCAGTGACGCAACTGTCCATACCGCCGCTGACCAGCACGATGGCTAAATCTTTCATGGAATATTAAACCCCACGTGTTTGAGGCTCCCAGATATATTTGTGAAGTTGCAGTTGAAATCGCACATTGAGATTGTCTTCTAAAATCCATTGGACTACCGTTCTGGGCAACAGGGCATCAAAGACAGTCCCTACCAATATCTGGGTAATCTCAGATAAACGGTATTTTTCTATCACTTTTTTTGCCCATTCGTAATCACTTCGGGAGTGCAAGACGAATTTCACCTCGTCTGATTTCGTCAGATACGCAATATTCTGCCAGTGCATCAAGTGGCTCATCTTGCTGTCAGGGCACTTAATATCCATAATTTTTATGGCTCTTTGAGGAATTGCACGGATGTCGTAGCTACCATTAGTTTCAACGAGAACCGTATAATTTCCGGAGAGCAATTCATTGATTAAAGATGGGGTATCCTTATCCGATAGAGGTTCGCCGCCGGTTATACAGATCAATTTCGTTTTATATCCGGCAACACGCTCAAGGATTGAGCCGATCGGCATCTCCATCCCTTCTTCATAGGCATAGGTGGTATCGCAGTAGCTGCACCTCAGATTGCATCCCGTGATGCGTATGAAGATACACGGCAGTCCGGCATACGACGTCTCACCCTGAATGCTCTTGAAGAGCTCATTTATTTTCATATGCTGTTAATTTTATTAAATTTTTCACGTATCTCAAGTGCAATGAATGCCGAACTGCTGCGAAGCAGAAAACTACGTGCTATGATAATAACTTTGAAGAGGCAATAACTTATGATTTAAGACCCTTTTTCCTGCTAGTTTGTCGCTCGAACTGTGACTTAGGAAGGCGACGCGTTACGCAGACATGGAAGGAAATCACCTGTGATCGTGGGTAGTACATCATTAACAATATCCGCCAAAACTCGCTGTGGCTATCTAACGACAAAGCTCAGTTGCCGCTATGGAGTGCAACGGAATAGCGGTCAGGTAAAGCGAATTGTTATGCCTTGGTTAATCTGTCGTACAGCTCCGGTTCAACATCTGGTACTTTTTTTAATAGGGCTTCAAAATCTTTTTTCTTTCCCAGTTTTGCCTCTTTTTTTAAATAATTTACGGTCATAATGGCAGAGATCTTTTCGGCTGCTGCACTGCTTATGAATTGGTTAATAGAAACCTTTTCTTCTTTGGCAATTTTCTTTATTTTTTTATGTAATGATTCCGGCAATCTCACGCTCAAAGTACTCATAGTAAACCTCCTTGTAATCCAATAAATTCTTTAGGTGTTAGGGGTTTTGGTTTAAATTGCACCAAACCTTTAAAATGCTTAATATTGTGAGTGACAATGTAATCACAATCACCTGCTACCGCTAATTCCAAAATCATATCATCTTTTTGGTCTTTTAAGACGGGTCTCCATAAATAGAAAATCTCCTGATGGATACAAATTTTACAAAAATACCTTAAAAATCCCACGATTTCTTGCTTTGAATATCTTTCTAAAAGGTTTCCTTTTAATAAAACCTCTTGATATTCCACGTATAACGGAACAGAAAGCATTATTTGAAAAGTATTGCATGGCAATTGTGAAATTAATCTGTATGATGCACCTCTCTTAGACCTGAGAGCTGAATATAAAACATTGGTATCAATGACAATTCTCATAATGTGGTATTATATACAATACCATGAGTTTTACAAGGATTTTAAGGCATAACGCTCGGGTTCAGGCGCGGCGGCGCGCCAGCGCCGACGTCGCCTGGAACCCGTTGTTAGCCGTGCTTTGTTTTCGATAAAACTTAAAGAACTCATTGCGGCTTGTTTTGAATTTCTGTTTGCGGTGGTACAAATTACCTGAGCCCGTCAACCAGATGTACTTGTCCACGGTGTAGGGTGTTTCATCAACGTGTTTTGCAATGAGCAAGATCGCCTTGAAGGTTCCGTAATCGCTCCCGTCCGCGAGGCCAACACCAGAAAGTATCTTTTTTGTATGAACGTCGGGCTTTGCGTACTGAGGCCAACCTGACTCCTTCAAAAAATCGCATGCTAACGCGAACCCTAAACCGTGTATCTCGAATTCCAGCAACTTCGGAAAAGCGGGAATAAGTATCTCGTTTTTCGCAAATTGAGACACTGTTTCAGCGAAATGTTCACCAGACTGAAACTTACTTAAGAAGGCTGCGCTATCCAGAGCCCCTTTTGAAAATACCACCCAATAGTTTTGCGGCACACTCTTTTTCATTCGGGACTTAGGTTTGATCGTATTTTTAATCTCATCGAAAAGTGCAGCCCAATCTAAGCCATAGCGCTCGTGAACGTCTGATGGTGAGAAATCTGAAAGTACGGTAGACAGCCTTCGGATATTTCCGATCGATTTTGGCATTCCTTGTTTATTCGACATGCTCTCAAGTAGCCTTACATAGATTTCCGGCAAGGATGTCAGGCGAGGGTTTGCGCTTTCTGAAACAAGCTCTTTGACCGCAACCATATCGGTTTTTCGAGCCAAGTATTCGCTACAGACGGACCAAAAACTCTCGGCTTGCGGTTTCGTTATTTCGATCATTACCGATGTCCCAATATGTGCGGCTAACATGAATTAGCCGTACTAATAGCCGTCTTATTTTACGGCTGTTAGTACATATAATACGTCTACGGTTAACTTATTATACGGCTATTTGGGCATATAATAAGGTTCACGAATATCTTGCCGGGAGTATACCTTACATTACCAAAATAGTGCAATACTTTTTATTATTTCCATAACGAAAAGGAACTCCTATACTAAAACCAAAATTACTGGATCAGGTGCGTGATGCAATTTTGGTAAAGCACTATAGCATGAGAACAGAAGAGGCGTATGTTCATTGGATTAAAGAAACACTCTTACAAAAAGCGGTAAAAGCTGCGATCCGTGCCGCAGGGGTCAATAAACCTGTAAGTTTTATGACCACTTTGGGTGCTGAGGCGCCACGTTCAAGTCGATAGCGGGTTCTTGTATTATGGTGGCCTCTGCTTTTTCTATCCCTGCTTCAGCCTCTTCGAATTTCGTCTTTTCCTGGGTATTGAACTGCATCTCAAAGAGTTTTTTGTAGAGTCCCCCGTGCAAAAGGAGTTCATGATGGAGTCCCGTTTCAACGATCCGCCCCTTCTCCAGAACCACGATCAAATCGGCATGTAATATAGTCGATAACCGGTGTGCAATGACGAACGTTGTCCGGTTTTTTACCAGGCGGTAAATGGCATTCTGAATGAGTTGCTCAGTCTCCGTATCAACCGATGCTGTTGCCTCGTCCAGAATAAGGATTCGGGGATTAGCAAAGATGGCACGGGCAATGGCAATGCGTTGTTTCTGCCCACCGGAAAGCTTTACCCCGCGTTCACCAATCAGGGCATCATATTGCTTCGGTAGCTCGCAAATAAAGTCATGCGCATTAGCGGCGCGGGCAGCCTGTTCAATTTCTTTATCCGTCGCATCAGAACGGGCATAGGCAATGTTCGCCTTTATGGTATCATTAAACAGAAAAGGTTCCTGGAGTACCATGGCCATTTGCTTGCGCAGAGACTGGAGTTTGACATCCTTTATGGTGTAACCATCGATGGAGATATTTCCTTTTGTGGGATCGTAAAACCGGGGGATGAGTTTTGTCAGGGTGGTCTTACCACTGCCGCTGTGGCCTACAAAGGCAATCATCTGACCCGGAAGCGCAACGAGATTGATGTCAGTCAGGACTTCGATATCCTGATGATAGCTGAAGTGAACGTGTTTGAATTCTACCATACCCAGTACCGGTGGCAAATCAAACGCATGGGGGGCATCTTTCAAATCACACGGAGTATCCAGGATCTCAAAGATACGCTCGGTGGAGGCGATGGCGCGTTGCACCTGGTTGTAAAAACGGGTCAGACTGGTAATTGGACTATACATCATCTGGAGATACGGAAAGAATATGACAAATGTGCCTGCGGAGAGTTGTCCCTGGAGCACCTTATACCCGCCCAAACAGATGACAACAACCGCGCCCGTTTCAGTTATCAAGTCTACCAGAGGTCGTAGGGCAGAAACGAGTTTTAATATACGCACATAGAGATGGTAGTTTTCATAATTTCTCATCCGGAATCGTTCTGACTCCTCCTGCTCCTTTGCGAATCCGGCAATAACGCGAATACCTGAGATATTATCCTGGATGAGGGAGTTGAGTTCGGCCGTTTTGTCCCTGAGGGAGCGAAAAACCTTTCTGATCCTCTTTCCAAAATTATAGGTGCACAGAGAGATAAAGGGACAAACAACCAGGGCGATGCTGGTGAGCTGCCAGTCAAGTTTTAAACAAAAATAGAGTATCCAGCCAAATTTGAACATGTCCGTAATAAAACTGATGACCGGCCCCACAATCGCCTGTTCCAGTGAATTCACGTCATTCATGAGACGGCTCATGATATCGCCGGTCTTGGTATTTTCAAAATATTTTAAGGGAAATCGCTGAATATGGTTATAGAGCTGATTCCGCATATCGTAAATGAGCCTTTGTCCGAGCTCTGAGGTAAGGAATCCATGGCTTAGCGTAAGGCCACTGTGAAAGACATGTATTACGATAAAACTTACGGCAAGAAAGACGAGGGTAATAATGGTGGCATGATACCCGTTAAACCAGTGTTTATGAATGTAGTGAGAGGCCTGGAGCAGAGGTCTTGCAAGCGGAATAGGATTCTTTTGCCCGTGAAGGTTGGTTTTATCGGACGGTTTTTCCTTAGATGAAGTGTTATGCGGTGTTTTGATAAAGGTATCAGCTATTTTGATTTCGTCCACCGCAATGCCCAAAATCTGGGTTGGCAAAACAGCAAGGTAAGCACTCACTGCCGAAAGGATGAGAATGATTGCCGATGTACGCCAATATGGCCTTAGATAACCAAGGAGCCTGACATAGGTGTTTTTTGATGAGACGTCTTTTTTCATAGGCAATTATTATAAGGGAAAAAATATCTTTTTACAAACGTTAGATTGTTGCGTACTGAACCCTATCGACAGGATTAGCATTTTCATCAGAACAACAAGCAGGTACTCGAATGTTTGCCATAAATTCTGCCAATATTTCTTGACCTCAGCCAGCTCATACCATAATATACAAACTGTACCAGGTGCAGCATAAAGACAGAAAATGGTCGGGTAAAGGATGTATGAAAGACAGTGTGAAAGAGATGCTTATAGAAACCATAATGACAAAGGGGACTCTCTGTATCCCCCCGGATGTCCGGTTGGCAGATGCCGTTTCAATGATGCGGGATAACAATTGTTCGTGTGTTGTTGTTGCTGAAGCAGATAAACCTCTTGGCATCATAACCGAAAGAGATGTTGTCAGAATCTTTGCCGAACAGGGAAACGGAAACGATGTCCTTTCGATGAAGGTGTCGGAGGTGATGGCTTCTCCCGTGATTACCGTAAACGAAAAAGATAGCCTCTTTGAGGCATTGGTAATTTCAAAGTCGCAGGGGATTAGACATCTTCCCGTGGTGAATGCTCAGGATAAGCTGATGGGCATGGTAACACAGTCAGACCTGGTAAAGGTCTATTTCCAGGTTATCGAAAGGCAGAGGGAGATCATTGAAAAGTCCATGAGCGAACGAACGGAGGCGTTGAAAAGGGCAAATGAGGAACTCAAGGTACTATCCATGGAGGACCCGTTGTTGGGGATCGGGAACCGCAGGGCTATGGAAGTCGACCTTCAGCATACCCATGCCTCAGCGATACGGTATAAATACCCTTACTCCGTACTTATCCTTGATCTGGATTATTTCAAGTCCTACAATGATCATTACGGGCATCTTGCCGGTGATGACGCACTGAAAGGTGTGGCGGGGGTATTAAAGGCTAATATACGCGGGGCAGACCGATTATACCGGTATGGAGGTGAGGAATTCCTTGTCCTCCTGCCGCAGACCGGTGTTGACGGGGCAAGAATTGCGTCGGTAAAGATGATTGAAAAAGTAAGGGAAGAGAATTTTGTACACTGCACGAGCCCGTATCAGGTAATTACTATCAGTGCAGGCGTTTGTAGTTTCAGCGGTAATGATGGAGTCACATCGTGGAAGGATATGGTGAAAAGGGCTGATGTCAGGCTTTATAAGGCGAAACAGGGCGGAAGAAACCGGGTCGTGTCGGAAGACTAAAGAGGCCATGAAGCCACCTTCGTTCTTGGCATGCCTGTCAAGAACATAGATGTGCCCCGTCTCCCTCCCCCCAACGCCTGCCTCATGTCATCACAACTGCACTGATAGTCTCAGAATATATCCCTTTATGAATCAGGATGCCTTTGGCAGCGACATTGAGATACATGGCAAATGCCAGTCAGAAACAACCCCCTTGCCCCCATTTTAAGGAAGATTTTTCAATGTCTTTGGCTCAGGGGGATTTCCTCAAGTCCCCCCTCAGACTTCGTCGTGAGCTCTGTCGAACGAAAAGGAGGATTCAAGAGGTTGTCTGGTATGCTATGATACAAACTTTGAAATTCCTGAACATGAACATCAAGGCATACCACAGTCAATCTCACGAACCACCCCTTATATGCCTCTATACTTTGTCATGGTGTCCAGCGGAACTACTGATCCTGTATGACAAAGTTGGCGCCATCATTCTGACCGGCTACGTATGAGCCGATAGGACACAGCACCTTACTGTCTGCTTCGCAGCGTATCAGAATCTTCCACAGCGACTCAAGGTTCTCTTTTTCGTGTTCGGTTTCCGGAATCATTTTAATCCTTGTTTTGCTCTCTACGGAAATTTTCATGAGATAGCTCCTTTCAATTTTTGTCTGCCACCGTATAATTTATTCTAGGCCACAAAGGGTATTAAAATATGATACTCAATATAACATCAATGTAAATGAAAATGATCACATATTCAATCTTCTTTTTAACTCAAATATCCGTTTTATTCATACCTGAGTGCATCAATGGGATTAAGCCTCGATGCCTTTTTGGCCGGATAATAGCCAAAGAAGATACCAACCATATTTGAAAAGAGAAATGCAACGGCAACAGATGGTGAAGATAGCAACGATGGCCATCCTCCATAGTAAGAGACTAATTTTGACGTGAAAATACCAAGAATTATTCCGACAACTCCACCAATGGAGCTAAGCACTGTGGCCTCTATCAGAAACTGGAAGAGAATATCCTTTTCCTTTGCCCCGACCGCCATCCTGATGCCAATCTCTCTGGTTCTTTCGGTTGTGGAAACCAGCATAATATTCATAATGCCAATGCCACCTACAAACAGGGACACGAATGCAATACTCCCAAGGAGAACGGTCATCGTATGGCTTGTTTCCATTACCGTTGAAGCAAATTCTACCTGACTGATAACCGTAAAATCATTCTCTTCATTCGGTCTCAGCCGGTGACGTTGCCGTAAGAGAGAAGTAATTTGGTCGATTGCCTCGAACCGTGACTCTGCGGTAGTCGATGAAGCAAGAACATAGCTAATATAGGTAACCCCCATGATCTTTCTCTGTACGGTCGTGTATGGCATGAGAACCATATCATCCTGGTCCTGGCCTGTAGGAGATTGTCCTTTGGCGCTGAGTACGCCAACTACCTTAAATGGTATATTGTTTACACGAACCCATCTGTCAATAGGATCTAACGCTCCAAAAAGGTTGGTTACGACAGTCTGCCCCAGAACACAAACTTTTGCCATGGTATTTACGTCCTGCTGAGTGATAAATCTCCCACCATGTAACGTCCAGTTCCGTATAATCTGATAGTCAGGCCCTGCCCCCGACACCCCGGTTGTCCAGTTCATATTTCCGTAAACAACCTGCGTAGTTGTCCTGATACCGGGTGAAACATAACTGATGGCACTGCATTCCTTTACCATAGCAAAGGCATCTTCTGCGGTTAGGGTAATGATTCCCGTGGTACCCCTGGCAGCGGCATGTGTGGTACTGATGGGAATAATAATGAGGACGTTTGTACCCAAACTCTCCAGTTGTTTTTCGACAAAGGCTTTGGCGCCTTGCCCGATACTTACCATAACAATTACAGCGCCAACACCAATGACAATGCCGAGAATCGTCAGGGAAGAACGTAATTTATTCCGCTTAATTGCACGTAAAGCTATCTTAAAAAGCGCCGTCATAGGTGAAAAAGTTTTGTTAGGTATAAAATTATGAGACTGTTTCTCAAGGCGCCCGAACCACAGGTATGGCAGAGGATGAAGAAGGCGTGTCGCTTAACACCTTGCCGTCTTTGAGAACAACAACCCTGCGGGTGTATCCGGCGATATCTGTTTCATGGGTAACGAGCACAATGGTAATACCCAGGTTCTGATTGAGGTTGGTGAGTACGCTCATGACATCTTTGCTGGTAGCGCTATCCAGGTTTCCCGTTGGTTCGTCGGCAAGGAGCAAGGTGGGGTCATTGACGATGGCACGTGCAATAGCAACTCGCTGCTGTTGTCCACCGGATAGTTGATTGGGATAGTGTTTTTGAAACCCATCAAGACCCAGAATACGCATTATATGATGAATCTTATCGATGTCGTTTTTGGATATTTTTTTACTGTAAATAAAGGGGAGTTCGATATTCTCTACTACCGTAGTTCGACTGAGCAGGTTAAAATTCTGAAACACAAATCCTAGTTTTTTATTGCGAATTTCGGCCAATTCATTTTTTGAAAACCGGGAAACTTCGACACCTTCCAAATAATATTTCCCCTTCGTGGGACTATCGAGACATCCAAGGATATTCATCAGGGTGGACTTGCCTGACCCGGATGCCCCCATAATAGCCACAAATTCCCCTTTTTTTATAGACAAAGATACCCCTTTTAAGGCCGTGACCTTAAACTCTCCCATCGTATATATCTTATAAATGTCATTCAACAATACGATATCGTGCATGTTTAATAACGGGCTCTGCCCCAGGGGACTTTTTGCTTTCCTTGTCCGGCTGTTAAAGGAACGGTCTCACTCACCACAACCTCCTGGCCTTCTTTTACATCACCCTCCAGGATTTCGGTAAAGCTGTCATCGCCTATTCCCAGTTTCAGATCCACGTGTTTCAATTTACCACTATCTAACACCCAAAAATGCGAGATGGTCTTTCTAGCCAATTTCCTGTCTATCAGTATTTTTTTGTCTGCTTCAGTTTTTAGTACCTCCGACGGTGTATATCGCAGCGCCGCGTTTGGAATCCGTAAAACATGTTCAGACTTGGCCACTAAGATGGAAGTATTTGCCGTCATTCCAGGCTTGAGTTTCAGGGATGAATTATCGACATTAATTATTGTATCGTACGTCACAACATTTTGGAAAATAATAGGTGCCATGCGGATCTCTGAGACTTTGCCCTCAAAAAAGTCTTCAGGAAAGGCGTCTACGGTAAACTTTGCGTCCTGTCCTATTTTAACCATACCGATATCGGCTTCATCAACATTCGTATTGACTTGCATATGAACCAGATCTTCGGCAATATTAAAGAGGATGGGGGTTTGAAAACTGGACACAACCGTTTGTCCTACGTCTACATTTCTTGAGATCACAATGCCGTTTAAGGGAGACACAATTACCGTGTGTTTTAAATCTGTTTTTGCAATTTCTAAGGAAGCTCTTGCTTGTAATATTTGTGCCTCTGCCAGTTTTACCTCCGCTAATCCGGTTTCGTATGCTGTTCGGGCAGAATCAAGATCTTCAATAGAGACGACTTTTTTTGCAAATAATTTCCTGGAACGATGATAGTTTCTCCTGTTATTTTTAGAAGTTACCTTTGCCTTTTCGAGGGAAGCGATGGCGGTGGCGAGAGTGGCTTCTGCCTTTTTTACCTGATGTTCAAAAGGGACGGGGTCAATTTGAGCAACGATCTGTCCTGTCTTAACTTCAGAATTATAATCAGCATACAATTTAGCGATAAGGCCAGTAACCTGGCTACCAATAATCACCGTCCTGACAGGGTTTATGGTGCCGGTTGCCGTGACATATTTTGTAATCGTGCCGCGGTCGACCTTTTCTGTTTTGTACTGAACGGATTCCGTATTACCAAAGAGATAGACTGATATGGCAGCAATGGCAATGAGACACGGAACACCAACGATAATATATTTGTTCATACTTTGAATAAAGATAATAAAATCTGCGCGTTATAGCAATTACAATTTTAAGAGGTATCATTTCATGTAAATGGCCTTGACAGGCTGTGGTTCAAATATATAATTCCAAGTGGTATTAAAGAGGGTATCATCGGTATGAAAGACTGCCGGTGCTTAAAAAAGTGCATGCGAGGGGCTGGTAACAATAAGGTTATGTCCGATCGATTCAGACGACTTTTTTTCATCGGTTTTTCCGTCTCTGTTCTTTTTACTGCCGGTTGCTCCACTTCAAGCGTTTTCAATTCTTACACAACCATAATGAACCCACTGATTGACGGGCTCAAGGCTCGTAAGTTCGACCATGCGCTCAAAGTTCTCGATAAGCACCGGAAAAGCAATGATAAAATTCTTTATCTCCTGGAGCGTGGTCGTATTGCACAGATAAAGGGTGACATAGAGGTGAGCATGGAGGATTATGAGGCAACCATGGAAGCCGTTCGGCATAGGGATGAAAAGGCCATCATAAGCGCTTCGGATATAGGAGCGCAGACCTCCACCTTCTTAACCAATGATAATACGATCCCTTATAAGGGAGAAGGGTACGAAAAGGTGTTTCTGCATCAATTCCAGGCGTTCAACTACCTTGCAAAAAAGGATATCGAAGGCGCAGGCGTTGAGGTCAGACGCGCCAATCTTGAACAACATGTGGCGCTGGAAATGCACGAAAAAGAAGTGAGAAAGGCAGAAGAAAAAGCCAGGGAAAAAAGAATTGAGACGGAACAGGCCTCTGCCAGTCTTAACGCTGCGTATCACCATATGGATGATATTGCCGGTAAGGTAAAGAACTCTTTCCAAAATGCATACACCTTTTATCTGTCCGGCATCGTCTATGAATTGCTCAATCTACCCAACGACGCATACATTGACTATAAAAAAGCCATTGAGATTTTTCCTGACAATACGTACTTGCAACGGGATGTCATACGTATGGCTAAAGCACTCGGAATGAACCAGGAATTGAACGAATACGCCTCCAGATATGCTGCGATCAGGGCTGAGGTTGAAAATGGTGGTGGGGATACCAATACAGGAGAATTGATCGTATTCTTTGAAAATGGTTTTGTCCCTCAAAAAAGAGAGATCAAAGTACCTATCCCTACTCCAAATGGATTTTTGGCGGTCGCATTTCCAGTGTATACAGCAAAATGGCCTGACGTAGAGCCACTTGCTCTGTCTGAACCCGAGAGGAAAGACGTTTTGGGTGAGACGGAACCTCTTTGCTACGTGCAGGCGCTGGCGGTAAAATCCCTGAAGGAAAAAGTGCCCGGCATGATCGTCAGACACCTGCTCAGGTCTGCTGCCAAGACAGCATTTCAGTACCAAGCGAAAGATTCCGTTGGAGTTGCAGGAACAATTCTTTCTTCGCTCTATAATGTTATTTCTGAAAAGGCTGATCTGAGAAGCTGGTTAACGCTGCCACGGGACGTACAGATCATGCGCAATCATCTTTCAGCAGGAATACACCATTTACATTTGGAGCATAAGGCCTCAGGAGCATTCTCGGATGTCGATATCTCCATGAATCAGAATGGAAAAACGATACTCAGGGTTATACGGACAGGTTCGGTATTGTATACTACAGCAATAACTTTTTAGAAAGTGAAACGATAAGAAAGGCGAGGTGGAAGTGTCATGTCTGATCGTACCACAAGAAATACGATGGATGTCAGATCAAGCTGTCTTTGGATTGCAGTTGGTTTAATAATGGTAACGCTTGCCGGCTGTTCCACTGCAGGTATCGAAGGGTCGGCCTCCGCAATCTCCGGGCAGAGAGATCAAACGGTTACCAAAAACCAGATAACCAGAAATAACGATCTTAAGCTGGGGAATCTCTCCATTACCGACCTGAAGGGGGATTTTACGGGCTCTTTGCTCAGGGCGCATGTTTCTCTGCTCAACAAAGACAATGATACCTTGCATCTTCAGTACCGGTTTTCATGGTTCGACGAAAATGGACATGAAATTGATTCTGACACAGACGCATGGACACCTCTTATCATATATGGCAATGAGTCCAGGGCTTTGCAAGCAATTGCTCCTGCGCCAAGCGCCAAAGAATTTAAGATAAAGATTCGGAAGTTATCCATTGACTAGCATAACGTTTCATTGAAATGTTTGCATGTAGTTGAAACCTTTAGGCTGCGTTATTTCATTGATCTTACGCAGACTAAAGCCTGCGTCTACCATACATGGAAATGTCAATATTTGTAACAAATTTATTTTTAAAAATCCAAGAATGGCGATGTTTGCCACGCAGTGCAGGGGCGAAGCACTTGCTATAATTGACATACATGCATTCATAACCAAACTGACAAATGCTTCGCCCCTACTAAGATGCACACGTGATGCTTTTTCGATTCTCAAGCACTATGAATAAATAATTTTAACATAAGGAGGATACAAATAATGTACGGGCTTAAGAAACTAATATGGAGTTTATGCATCGCAATGGGTGCCGGATGCGCTACGAACGTAAAGTATGAAGATGCCACTAAGGTTGAAACAACCACCGCAGATTTTGGTTCGACTGATTTGCAGCAGATTGCCAATAAAATGGTTGATTCCCTCCTTTCCTTTCCGGCTATTGTCCAAACGACAAATGAGCGGAGTCCGGTTGTTTTTGTGGAGACCATCAAAAATAAAACCCTGGAACATATTGATACAGAGTCAATCACTGATTCAATCAGAACGAAGATTTTACGTTCAGGCAAGTTTCGTTTTGTTGACATGACAAAGGTAAATGCTGCGAAGAAACAGTTTGAGTTCCAGAACGAAAGCGGTACGGTGGATCAGGCCACAGCAGCAGCCTTTGGCCGGCACATCGGAGCTGAATATATGCTATACGGCAATTTTGCGAGTATTGTTAAAAAATCGGATAATGTGAAGGATGTTTACTATAAATTTACCCTTAATCTCATGGAGCTGGAAACCGGGATTATCGAATGGGCTGATGAAAAAGAGATACGAAAAATTTCTGAACGCAGTTTGTTTGGGTGGTAGAGATGGGCAAAAAAAAGCAACGCGGCGATCTCTCTGTTCCGGAGATGCAGTTCCGGATATTTCAGACAAGATCAATCATGAGTCCGTCAAAAGCAAATTCTACACCTGTCGGAAGTTTTTTACTGTCTTCTTCATGTTCAATATCGTGGCACATGTGGGTAAAGTATGCCTTCTGTGGCTTGAGTTGCTTGACGACGCGCAATGCCTGTTCGATACTAAAATGTTTTATATGTGGTGTATAGCGAAGTGCACCTA
The DNA here is from genome assembly GCA_007618135.1 of Candidatus Brocadia sp. WS118. Lineage (GTDB taxonomy): Bacteria > Planctomycetota > Brocadiia > Brocadiales > Brocadiaceae > Brocadia. The sequence continues at coordinate 76,149 of PHFX01000008.1, forward strand.
AAACAAGTACCTCCAGGTCTTGTAATTTTTCCAACGACTCTTCAGGGATATCGCTGGCATCGGTAATATAAGCAAATTTGTCAAATCGGTAACCAGTCACCTCCCCGTCACCATGAAGAGCCTTTATTGGCACAATCGGAATCCCTTCTACGGTCAAATCGCCGTTGACAATCTTCAAGGAAAAGCGGGGTTTACAACCACCAGGCTCACAATGATTCGTAAATACGTAGGAAAACGTACGGCGTATGGTATCAAGGGTTTTCGAAGTGCCATAAATGGGAATATCCATGCGCTGAACAATATTGAATCGCCGCAGGTCGTCGAGACCAAAAATGTGGTCTGCATGGGGATGGGTAATGAGCACGGCATCCAGTCTTGTAACCTTATTTCTAATGCACTGGAGCCTCAGTTCCGGGGTGGCATCAATAAGAACATTGCATCCATTCGCACTCACAAGAACGGACGTACGCATCCGTTTGTTTTTAGGATTTTCAGAGGTACACACCTTGCAATTACAAGCGATCATGGGAATCCCGTGTGAAGTACCGGTCCCCAGAAAGGTTACCTTCATAAATTCTTGAACTCCCGTGGCGGGTTGTATTTCATCTTAGTGAGCCATGCTTTCTTAAGAAGCGGTTCCGGCAGTTTTTCTCCTGTACTCTGTTAAGCAAAGTCTGGTATTATTATAGGGAAATTTCTTTTATGATTGCAAGGAATCTTTCAAGTATTGGCGGGTCACTATGCGGCAAAAATATATCCATCTCTTGACAATAGTGCTATTTCTTACCCTCTCTCAGGATGCAACCGCTGTATACTATAGCCTCTCCGACGAACAAGTCAAACAGGCGATTGAGTATGGCGAAAAGAACAATGACTTAGACTACATTGCTTTTTTTAGCGAATGGGTAATGGTATCGCATGAGGGATATGAGTGGGCGGCATTAAACACCAAATTTAGCATATTGGCGTATGAGGCAAAGCAGGCGTCCTTGTCTGCCAGGAAGTTAACGGAAGCACAGATATATCAATCTATGGCTGAGGTAGAGGATATTTTATCCTTTCACGTTGTGTTATACGGCAATTCTTCTGATTTCTCGAAGGATTATCACGCGGTATTATTATATAAAAACAAACCAATTCAACCAGTCAATGAACATAATGATACCCGTGCCAGGCCCACCAATCTTGGAATCAGATTGTCGGTGAGCTATCGTGCTACCTGCCGTTATGATTTTCCGAATTATTTTGTAGAACCAGACGAAGAGGTCAGTCTGGTAATCCTGAGTCCGTTAAATAAAGAACGGCGATTTGTCTTTCATCTCAAGGAAATGCGATGAAGGTCGGCTTTCTGCAAACATCTCCCCTCTTTGGGAAAAAGGATGAGAATATCGATAAGGCCATGGCAACGATACAATCGCTGAATGCCGATCTTTTCGTCTTGCCTGAATTATTCAATACGGGTTATCAGTTTACCTCAAGGGAAGAGGTTCTTGCCTTAGCAGAGAGAGTTCCTGATGGACAAACAACACGCGCATTCGTTAAACTTTCAAAAGAAAGGGGCATGTACATCGTTGCCGGCCTGGCTGAGCGAGAAAATGGGCGTTGTTATAATTCGTCGATATTGGTGGGACCAGATGGTTTTATTGGCTGCTACAGAAAATTGCATCTTTTTTATTATGAGAAACAGTGGTTTGAACCAGGAAACAGGAAATTAGCGGTGTATGATATTGGAAAAGCGAAAGTTGGTGTCATGATTTGTTTTGATTGGTTTTTCCCCGAAGTTGCACGATACCTTGCGGTAGAGGGGGCAGATATTATCTGCCACCCTGCAAACCTTGTCCTTCCATATTGTCCTCAGGCCATGATAACGCGATGCATAGAAAATAGGGTCTTTGCTGTCACCGCAAACCGTATTGGAACGGAGAGCCGCTCTGAGGAGCCACTTACTTTTATTGGTACCAGTCAGATCGTGGGGCCGAAAGGGGAGATATTCTATCGCGCCTCAACGGACCGGAATGAGGCGATGGTGGTTGAAATTGATCCCAAAATTGCCCGTGATAAGAACATAACCCCGATGAATCATCTCCTCAACGACCGGCGGTTTCAGGTTGTTTCATCCCGCACAGAGGATTTTAAGAATAAATTAGGCTGCCTTCGGCAGCGACTTTAAATCTCCCCTCTAAAAAGCTTACAGTTGGACAAATATTTTGCTGGACAAATCATCCATAATCAGATTGAGGTATACCCATTGTAAGGGAAACACCTATCAAAATATCAGCAAGCCTTCGTATTCCCCGCCACATTACTTCCACACCAGGTTCTCTCTCTTCCAAGCGTTGCAATAACAAGAATTGCCTCACGCAATGACAAACTCTTACCCTTATTTGCCGCATATTCTCCACGGTATTTGATCAGCTTTAAAACTTCTATTTCCTGCTCACTAAAAAGCAAATCACTGGCAACCTCCGGCGTCTCTCTGCCTTGCATGGTTAAATACATCAACCGCCACGCCGTTATCATATCAAGCGTTAAGCACCGCTCCAGCCGATCCAGACTCCCCAGCCTCCTATCCTCACTCCTGCGGCCACTCTTTAATATCTTGTGAAACACCTCTATCCGAAATCGCACCGTATACCACTGCACCTTTTCACACGCCTGCTCAAAGTCTCTGACTTCTCTATTGGTTAACAATTTCCAGTCAAGCCCCGCTTCTCCTTTCGGTGGTGATACCTCTTTGGCTCGTATTGCCCACAGCCTTAACTCCTCTTTCTCCCTTTTGGGATGCCTTATCCTGACTTCACGAAACCGTATCTCTAACTCCGCCTCTCTTTCTCTCTTGTCTTTCCCTTTGACAAACACCCTCATCCTTCCACCAGATACCTCTTTGTCCACGACTTCCCATACCTTTGCATCCTCACTCACCCTCCGGTTGTGAAAAGAGCGCACTAAAAATGAAACCTCCCGTTGGCTTGCCAGTTCAAACAATTCATAGATATCCGCTTCCCTATCCCCCACACTCACCCAGTCTACTCCAGACGCCTCTTTCATGGCTCTGGCTGTCGCTTCGAGACTCCTTAACCACTTATAACTCTCCTTCTCCTCTATCGGTTTTTGCTTCCTCTTTGCCTTTTTTCCGTGTTCATCAGGGGCTCTTGCCCATGTCTGCGCATCTAATACCCCCAAAGGTATCCCGGTCGTACTAAAGACCACCGTATCGTGCAGAAAATACCCGTCCTCCCCTTGCTCTGTTGATAAACACCCAAGCCCCTCGGTCGCTTCATGGGTAGACAAATTCATGCTTGTCGTGTCATTTACCGAAAGAACCACTTTATGCTCTTCAGCCCTCTTCAGTATCTGCTGTCTATGCGAATGTAATATATCTGACGGCTTCACCCGCTCATCCCCAAAAAACCGGTATGCCCCCTTCAACTTCGCCCCCGTATCACATGCCATGGGTATCGATGATGCCGGCCTGGCAAAAAAATCCCGCACAATACTCATCACCCGTTTCTTCTTCGCACGGTTGGGAAGTCTTATATCCTGAAATTCTTCCTCCACCCAGTCCTCTGCCTCTCTTTCTTCCCTTCCTCCATCCAATATCCCCTCTTCTAACTCATAGGCAAACACATATTTTCGGGAAAGGTTGTTCTGATGATATCGGTCGTTCCGCCCTCGCCCTTGTGTTTCCCCCAAGTACTCCCAATTCGACGCCTTATAGCATGTCCCCTCATAACGCTCCTTCTCCACATACGTCTCCACCAGTACGGGCGTTGTCTTATACGCTTCTTCCCAATCCCCAGGCAGCCTCTTGAGCGCCTTTGACATCACGTGGGATGCCAGGTTTTTCACCCGCAACCACGGAACTACCAAAAATCGACTGTTGCTTACGACTTTTCTTAAACCACTCTTCCTCTCCTCTTCATTCCATCCCAATCGCTCGTCACGCACCTTTACTCGCCATGCCGATGACGAAAACGACATCGCTCCTATCCACCCTACCTCTGAACTCATCATCAAATATTTTATCTGCTGTCCATACAACTTTGCTGAATGCAAATAATGATGCTCTTCCAGCATCTCTTTCCATATACGATAGTTGCAATCTTTTTTCCCTCTTACCAATTCTATCCCGATCTCTCCCAATTCCCACAGCTCGTATTCCTGACATCTCCTTTCTTCCCTACTTCTTCCACCATCTCCATATTCCTCACTTTGGCTTACTTTTGGCATCATGTACCTTAGTATGACAGGGAGACGTCATTTTGTCCAGCAAAAAATTTGTCCAACTGTAAGC
>PHFX01000223.1 GCA_007618135.1 Candidatus Brocadia sp. WS118
GTGAATGAGTAATCAGGTTTTACATGCCATCCGAATTCATCATCAGGGATGCGCGAGTTCCATGGAGGATTGGGAATGGGATCGGCAACCAAAGAGGGAATTAAACGGACGATTATTTCCCCGATAAAAAAAATAATCAGCAGTATAATCAGGTTAGCAAGAACGACAAAGAAAAATTTCTTCATCTGCTGAAATCATTTGAATTTGTATATCACCAGCCCGCTTAATAACTTAGGTTCAAACCAGGTGCTTTTCGGGGGCATTATCTCGCCGACATCACTCACCGCAAACAGTTGCTGCATGCTGACCGGGTATAAAGCGAAGGCAATTTCTGCTTTCCCTTTATTTACTTTTTTTTCTAATGAGGACAGCCCCTTTACACCGGAAACAAAATCAATCCGTTTATCAGTACGCGGATCCTGAATGCCGAGAATGGGATTCAACAGATTGTTTTGCAGAATTGTAACATCCAGAATTCCTACCGGGTCGTTACTAAAAGTATTTTCAAGAGGGCGAAGGGCATACCAATTGTTGCCGAGGTACATTCCGATTTCATGCAAAGTTTTCGGAGCATATTTCTCTTCACTCACTTTTTCAACGGTAAATTTTTTTTCAATTTCCTTCAGTAAATTTTCTTTTGTATGCCCGTTCAAATCTTTTACTACACGGTTGTAATCATAGATCTTCAGTTGATTGGCGGGAAAAAGACAGGTGAGCAAATAATTATAAAGTTCTGTTCCCGTGTGTGAGGGGTTGGTTTCCCTTAACTTCCGGGCAACGATGGCGGCTGAAGCGGCACGATGGTGCCCATCGGCGATATACACCTCTTTCACATGGTTGTTGAACATTAACAGAATCTTTTCAACAAGCTCCTTATTCTTCACCACCCACAGCGTATGGTAAACGCTCTGATCTGATTTGAAATGAACATCGGGTTCTGTTCCGGTTACCTGGTTCACAAGAGTGTCTATTTCACTTACAGGATTATAGGCAAGAAAAATCGGATTGCTGCTCATTCCTGTTACAAGCAATCCGTCCACATTTTCTTTTTCCTTTTCTTCCCGCGTGTATTCGTGTTTCTTTATTCTGCCTTCTTCATATTCTTTCACATGGTAGCACGCAATTACTCCGGTCTGGCTTCTGCCGTTTAACATCTGCCGATACACATAGAAACATTCTTCCTCGTCCTGTAACAGTATTTTGTCTTTAATTAACTTGTCGAAATAATTTTTTGCATGAGCAAAAAGTACCGGATCTGTTTTGCTGATGCTGTCAGGAAAATCAATACGCGGTTTGACCACGTGAGCAAAAGACAAAGAGTTTTTTTGGGCAGCTTCTTTCCGTTCATTCTCATTCATCAGGTTATTAGGATTGAACGCCACCTTTTCTACAAATGCAGATGCAGGTCGTATGCCTTTAAATGGTCGGATAGCTGCCATTAACTAATTTACTGTTTAAAGAAATTGATGATGATATCCGCTACCTCCATGCCGATGCGTTGCTGTGCCTCTGTAGTGGAAGCGCCAATATGTGGTGTAAGCGAAATCTTGGGATGGCGGAGAATGGCTTCGCCGGGCGCCGGTTCATTTTCAAAAACATCCAGTCCGGCAAATGAAATCTTTCCATTGTTCAGAAAGTGTAACAGATTTTCTTCATGAATAACACCTCCCCGGGCACAGTTGATGATACCCACTCCGGTTTTCATCTTTTCAAAATCCTCTTTAGTTAAGGATTCTGCTTTACCGGAAACATGAATGGAGATAAAATCGCTGTTCTTCAGCACCTCTTCTTTGGAGATGGTTTTCATGGGAATTTCTACTTTCATTCCGTTTGCAAAAATAACCGGCAGTGAAATTTCCCGTTCACTCCGGGCAGTTGCCAGCACATTCATTCCGATTCCCCAGGCAATTTTTGCCACCTCTTTCCCAATGTTCCCGAAGCCGATAAGTCCAAGAGTTTTTCCGCGAAGTTCTGTTCCTTTTGAAAAGGAATTTTTCAGGTCTTTAAATTTTTCTTTCCCATTCAACGCCATTTCGCGGTTGGACTGGTGAAGAAAGCGAACACCCGTAAACAAGTGGGCAAATACCAACTCGGCTACAGATAAACTGGAAGCGAGAGGCGTGTTGCGGACTGTAACACCTTTTTCTTCAGCATACTTTGCATCAATATTATCAATACCTACACCCGCACGTATGTAGAGCCGGGTATCGGGGGCGCTGTCAATTTCCTGTTTGCGCAGTTTGGTGGCGCTGCGAACCACCACCGCATCAAAAGAATTTAGTTTAGTGGCTAATTCTTCCTGAGGAATGGTTGCCGTAACCACTTCAAATCCTGTGCTGCGCAATTTTTCAACCGCCGCTTTGTCTAACCCGTCGTTAGCTAAAATTTTTTTCATTAATGATTACCAGTTATAAATTGAAAGAGTGTTACAGATCCGGATAGCAGGATAATATTTTAAGGTTATATTCTTTATCCGTTCTTCTTTTCAAACTCCTGCATTACTTCAATCAGCTTGTTCACTCCTTCCACCGGCATGGCATTGTAGAGCGAAGCACGGAAACCTCCGGCGGAGCGATGACCTTTGATACCGATGCAGCCGTTGTCCTTGGCAAACTTTGCAAATGCTTCTTCTGATTCCGGTTTTTTAGCCACCCATGTTATATTCATGCGGGAGCGGTCTTCCTTAGCCACTACCCCTTCAAACAGGGAGTTGCGGTCAATTTCTGCATACAGTTTCTGCGCTTTTTCCTCATTGATTTTTTCGATAGCAGCTACACCGCCCTTGCTTTTCAGCCAGCGCATAGTGAGCATGGATACATAAATGGCAAAAGTGCAGGGCGTATTGAAAAGAGAACCATTTTTTATATGAGTGTTGTAGTCCAGCATCGTAGGGATCTGCCGCTTAACCTTCCCGAGCAAACTTTCTTTCAGCACTACAAGTGTAACACCCGAAGGTCCCATGTTTTTTTGTGCACCGGCGTAAATCATATCAAACTTGGAAGCGTCAAACCTGCGGCTGAAGATATCGCTGGACATATCACCAATCATCGGCACCGGCGACTCCGGCATTTTCTGAAGCTGACTTCCGTAAATGGTATTGTTGGTGGTGATGTGAAAATATTTTGCTGTGGAAGGAATAGTGTATTGCTTAGGTATGTGGCTGAAATTTTTGTCTGCAGAAGATGCTACGATATCTACATTACCGAACATTTTTGCTTCTTTGATTGCTTTTTTTGACCATACGCCCGTTTCTAAGTAAGCCGCCGTTTCGCCCTCGCCCAGCAGGTTGAATGGAATCATGCAAAACTGCATGCTTGCACCGCCCTGAAGAAAAAGAACCTGATATTCATCACCTATACCCAGCAACTCTTTCACTAAACTTTTTGCCTCTTCCAGAATATCCATAAACTCCTTGCTGCGATGCGAAATTTCAATCAGCGAAAGCCCGATATTGTCTAATTCAAGAACAGCTTTTGAAGACTGTTCAAAAACTTCTTTAGGGAGAATGGAGGGACCGGAATAAAAATTATACTTCTTCATTAGTAAATAAAAATTTACAGCAAAAGTAATCAATGAAAAATGAAATTGACGACCCATAATCTTCCGCCATCTTTCTTAAATACCCCAGTTGCAAAACCGGCACCCTGATTACGATAGCAATCTTCGGCAAGCGCGGACCGCCGGAGAAATACTTTATGGGGAACAAGCTTAATCCTGTGAATTGATTTTTACGGGTAAGGGAACCTCTGTGCCTGATAAACAAAAACAGCACACCTGACCATGAAAAACCGCTTATCAAAAAAAGTGCAGGCATGATCGCTTGCTGTAACACTCCAATAGCTCTTCACGAAATCTCCATAACCTCCGGTTTCGTTCAACATCGGCTTTATTGTTGGCGCTCCGCGCCCAAAGAAGCATTAGTTGTTAGCGGTTGTGGGAAGTCCAATTAAGATTACAGCAAATATGCTAGTCGTATGGAGTGGTTATTTTTTTAACAAACCACCATTCTTTTGTCCATCCATCAGTCATATATCGTAAAAAGAAGTGAAATACAAATCCGAATACCAAAAGAAATAATACCATATAAAGCACCGCACGCCATCCCTTTTTTCTATATAAAATAAATCCTACTAAAAGGAATATTGGAAATTTAATTATTCTCAGCCAGGTAGGTTGGGCATGAGAGGCAATATATTTTTCTCTTTTAAACCAATTATGTTTTGCATTCCCAGATTCAGTCTGTGTATTTGTCAATACATTATTGGTGTCTTGTCCAAAACATACCGTCCCGCAAGAGATGAGAATAATTAAAGCAATTATTAATGATTTCATTTTGTCCCAATTATATTCTAATACATAAGTCTTTTAGCATTTCTGACTAACGCTCCTCCTTAGGGTTGAAAATTAAGTGGTTGCAATTCCGAGGTCTTAATTAGCCAAAGCGAATTTATCCATTTGCTTATTATTTTTTTGATGATGCGGTTTTTTGTTTTTTATTCATCAAACAAGTATCCGGCAGGGTTGCGATACGGAACTTTTTTCACTACCATGTTCCGGATGATAACAGTCAGTTTGCGCGCAGTGGTTCACACCATAAATGACAAATAAATCCACCCCTTCAAACATTTAGTTGATTGTTACAGCAAGAGAGTTTATGTGCCTGATAAACAAAAACAGCACACCTGACCATAAAAAACCGCTTATCAAAAAAGTGCAGGCATTCTCACTTGCTGTAACCACCCAATTACATCTGACGACATCTCCATAACCTCCGGTTTCGTTCAACATCGGCTTTATTGTTGGCGCTCTGCGCCCAACGATGACTTAGTTGTTTCCGGCTGGCGTTCTTTTCGTTCGTCAGAGTTTGATGATTTCTTTTATCAGTCCTTTTCGTGCGTAAAATGCTCTGCTAGTTGAACCGTGTCCTGCACCCTTTGTTCGTGCTTGTATCCATTTACCGTCTTTGCCTGTCAAAGCAGTAAAACCCTTTGTCGCAAGTTTGTTACGTATAAACTCATAGTCCGCTTCAATTTCTTGAATAAGTGTGTCACTCTCTAAAAAGTCAAAGGATTGAACTTTTAGTAGCTCTGATTTCTCGTTGTGTTTGCCGTTCCAACTCACGGCACAATAGATTAACGACTTTAATTTTTCCCACCTGTTTTCCGCATTGGGTCACCCGGGATAATTTTTGTTGATTATTTGGATAAGTTGGGCTTGAAGGCTATCCATTTTTAGCAAGATGTTTTTGGTTTGCTTTGATTCCGGCAACATTATTTCTATTTGGTACATATTGTGCGTTATCTCTGCTGCCTTTTCCACAGATAAAGGATAATGCTCTATTTTCAGAACTCTTTCCAATTCCTTATAAATGGAATACGCTACAAATGACAGACATATATGAGCTTCTATTCTTTTTCGTAAGCGATGGTAAATCGGGCGTATGCGTAAATCGGTTTTTGACATCCTAAATGCTTTTTCTATATACCATAGATTTTTATAATTGGCAATTATCTCTTCAGGTTTCAATTTAGAGTTAGTGATATACCCTTTTAGTCCATCCCATTGCCCGTCTTTGATGTATTTGTTCATATCAATGGAGATAACAACTTCGCCTTGCATAATCAGGTATTTATTATAGCCACGGTTGTTGATGTTACTTTTGGTAAGTTTGCCGCTTTTGATTTGCTTTTCCAGTCTTCTCAACCCACGCTCTCTGTTGTGCGCATCTTTTCTTGCCCGCTTTTCCGAATACTGAACTATCAGTTTGTGTTGGTGCTTGTTTATTACCAGGTGTTCGCCATTTTTTAAATCTGCCGATAAGATTTTTTCTACGGTCTCTTTGTTTTCATTTTTAATCCTTGCACCAAGGATGTATTCATAACCCGTTTCTTCAAGAGCCTTTATATTATCGTTGCTCAGCAAACCTGCATCTGCTACGATGATGGGTTTATTCAGGCTGAACTTTTGAGACATCTTTTCAATAACCGGTATCAGGGTGTGTCCTTCATAAATATCACCTTCAAAAATCTCATAGCCTATGGCGTAGCCACCCAACCCAACCAGTAAGCCAAGGTATATCTGCGGATTACTATGCTTACCATCTTTACTGAATCCTGTTTTGCGCAAATCATCCTCATCGCTTGCTTCAAAATACAAGGTGGTCATATCATAAAACACAATACTGAGATCATCCTTTAATATTCTTTTGGTATGATTGAAACTAATTTGCTCTACCTGTTCCTTAAGTTCATTGTTTAGCTTGTCTAAAAAGCGATAAACACTATCCAGGTCTAAGGTCACACCCTGAAAGCGGTATAAATATTCTAT
>PHFX01000066.1 GCA_007618135.1 Candidatus Brocadia sp. WS118
TTAAGGCGTTTCTTTGTGATGGTGATTGAAGTCCAATCGCCATCCGTTATTATGCTCATAGCTAACAGTATAATATAAAACCTAGTATATTAATGTAATGTATAATAAAACAGTTAGTAAAAATTCTATAACTAGAATCCTTGCAAAGTTATATAAACATTTTATGCGATGTTGTTTCGATGAATACAAAAATCATCTTAGGAATGGCAGTCGCAATATGGATCACAGGAACCTTAGGAGTGTCAGCATTTGCAGATAACGGCATACTCGAATATATCCAAGAAGTTGAAACACAGATCAAAGAGTCAAACAGTAAGTTTTTGTCTGACTTTATGAACAACTACATTGAAAACATCAAAGAGCAGATCGGTGCGAAATGATTGAGAAGATAATCGCAGGGGTGATCATATTGATTGTCCTTGCGTTCATTTTTTATTTTTTCGTTCAGGGTATCGGTGTAACTTTAGGGCCACAACAGAAACAGGAACAGGAAAGAACGGATTTAAATTATTTGCTTTCAAAACTACAAAACGGAAACAACACTGTTATCGTTGTCGTCAATAACTACAACAACTTAACACAAACAAATTAATTTTTTATTCTGTCAAACTTCCTCCATAAACTAGATAACTGCCATTAATTCAAGTTTTGTGTACGGTTGCTTATCTCTTATCCAGTTCTGATATCGGCCATCTGCTATTTTCATGTGGTATAATCTCAGTGTAGGATCGACATAGATATCGTAACCTTTCAGATGTGCATCGTAGCAAAAGGTTACATCGATACAACAGCCGTCTTCGGATACGCCGGATTCTGAATCGTTACGAAACTCTATATCCTCGATAACTTGTCTGGCAATGATCATCAAAGGAAAGCCGGAAAACTTGGCCTTTATCAGTCCATTCTCGTCTTTATTTTCCTGACTGTATTTTTCAAACTCAGAAAACGTTTTCCAAAAATAATCTCTGGGCCGTTTGTCGCTTACAAGTTCAATGCAGATATTAGCGTAGTCTTTCAGGTCAGTAACGTCTATGTTACAGAAACCTGAAACAATTAACAGTTCTGGGTTTTTCTTTACATGTCCTATCAGCTTGTCTATATCGGTTGTCGAAACTATGAGGTCGTCAGGCAGTATTATCAGATGTGTGTATTGGGTATGTTCTAGGAAAAACTGTCGTAATTGCTGATAGGCTAGTATTTCGGGGTGATAGTATTTTACCCAGTACTTGTCCAGATTTATTTTATCAGCACATTCTAAAAATTCGGGAATATCTCGGGGTGAGGGAATAAAGACAAGCGGTTTCATTTTATATTCAGATTACTGCCATTATACTTTTTTCCAGCTTCGTATAGGGTTGTTTTTTCCTAGATCCCATATGGGCATATTTGCCGTCTGAGAGTTTAAGATGTTTTAGTCGTATGGCCGGATCCACATAGATGTCATATCCGGCGCGTAAAGCGTCAGCGCAAAAGGTAACATCAAGGCAGCAGCCGCGTGGGTGTATGCCGTCAGGTTCTAAATCATTACGGAACTGTATTTTCTCTACTACTTCCCTATCGATAACCATGAGAGGATATCCACTAAATTTAACTTTTACAAGGCCGTTTTCATCTTTGTTGAATTGTGACCAGATATTAAACTCATCAAATGTTATCCATGCGTAATGTCGATTTTTTCGGTCATCGGAAACGGGCAAAAGGCAGACGTTAGTATAGTCTTTTTTCTTTTCGCTGTCCAGATTACAGTGTCCGGATATTATTTTGATTTGTGGGTTTTTCTGTATGTGGGCCAATAGTGTGTCGATATCATATTCAGTCGCGATAAGGTCGTCAGGTAACATAATAAGGTGAGTGTATTCCTTGTTCTGTAAAAAGAAATCTCTGGCGTTTCGGTATGCGTATGGCGCGGGCCAGAAGTATTTTACCCAGTACTTATCGTATTTCTGGATTTTGTCTGCGGCTTGTTGAAATTCTGGGATGTCGCGTGGCGATATTACAAAAATCAAAGGTTTCATATTTTTGAAAAAAACAGGTTTCTTTTTAATAGCTACCGTATATATCAACTCGTTAGTTTCTGCCGTTTTCTGATACTTTTGATACTCGATCATATTTTGCTCGTATTCTTTTGGTCTGTGAGTGTTGTCATGTGCTATCTCTATACCCTGTATTACGTCAGTCTTTGGATACTGCAACGGCAGGCCTGTTGTCCTATGTGACCAAGTATAATGACATCCATCATATTGTATTTCGTTAGGTTTGTAGAAAAGACGTGGCCTGTTTGCGTATCTTAAACTAGACGTTTGCGGGTAATGACAATCCTCCATTTTCATATAGTGGATATGGCGCGTTTGTGGATCGTTATGCGTTAGCAAGGGTTCCTTAAGTTTTTCTAAGTTAGTTACGAAAAGATCCCAATCGCCCTGCAGGTATTCGTCAGTATCGATAACGATCAAAAAGTCGATATCTTCTTTGCATAACTCCAGATACTTATTCCGTTTTTCTATCTCAGTTGGAAACGTTTTCCAATCAGTGAAATTGACAACCTTTGGGAACTGTTCTAGGTATTGATGTACTTTGGGAGAGGATAGAAAAGACGGCGAATCGGAAAACTGTTTGTATTTGCCGTCTATTGCGAAAATTCTGTAAGGGCTAGCGTTTGTTTTTTCTAACGAGTCGAAAAGTCGTTGTATGCCATGCAGGTCTTCGTAGTAACATAATCCAAGTGCAATTTTCATATTGAAAAAAAGAAAAGAGAAAGCTAAAAGGTTTTAGATGGCCGTCAGTCTTACGTTACGCATTGCTATTCTGCCCGATCCGTTCAAACGTAGCCAAATATATGATTCTTCCATAAACTTATTTTTGTCTACATAATAGGCAGGTGGATTCTTAAAGACGGTTTCGGATACTTTGATAAAGCCGTTGCCGTCGTTATAGTCGATTTCCCCTCTTTGTAGTATGCCCTCAGGCACATCCTGACAGGTAAATCTGGATTTATACCACTTGTTAAGTTCTAGTTTCTTTTGTAGTATTTCATCAAAGCCTTTCTCATGTTCGTTATGGAATTTTTCTATCTTGTGGCCCACATCAGGTCTTGCGATTGTAAAGCCTACACCTCCGAATCGGTTGGTTTCACTGCCGCCCTCCTGATGACGGGATCTTACTTTCTGGCTAAAGTTTTCTACGGTGTCATCTAACAGATTAAATTCTGTTTCTAAAACACAATTGTAGTTAGTCGCTTTGATGTATATTCTTCCGTGTCCGTCGCCGCAGGTTAGCGTTCCTACGCCTTGCCCGTCGATTACAAGTTTGGGAGACCCACTCGCGGCAGTATACAGACCTTTACCGTTTGCCGATTGGTTGCCCTCGCTGTCGTCTACGGTCCGTGCTTGGTCGTTATTCCATTTTCCGTCTATGTTGGAGTCATATAATATTTCACCTGTTGGTGGTGTGACAATATCCGGTACACATTGGCCCGTTGCCGGATCTCTATGCTGGCCCTCCGGACATGGTTCGGGTTCTACAACATCAGGAACACAAACGCCGTTCTCCAGGTGTTGTCCTGGTGGGCATGTTGGCGGTTCAACTACCGGACCAAAATTGAGAACTTTCGAGTGAATTAGCTTCCCAGAAAAGTCTACGAATTTGATTTGCAGTTTGTTAGTGTCTGTGGTATGTTCTCTAATCAGTCCTAAGCCGTAAGTGCTGTCGTTTGACCACTCTATCGTTGCCGGATTTTCTCCGATTGCGTGGTGACTTCGGCCTCCTGCACCATTCACAACATAAGTGACACCATCAATCAATTTTGAAAGGGCCATGTTATGATCGTGGGCCTGAATTACGAGAGATACCTTATTGCTGACAAAGAGAGGATGATACACTTCCCTAACGTCGTCGAGGTTGGCATGCTTGCCCTCAGCACTTACGAGGTTCTTGTGCAGGACTACGAATCTGTATAGGGCGTTTTTAAATTCGTCTGATTCTAAAGTATTCTTTACAAATAGATATTGTTCTCCATCTGTTTTGGTTATGTTACTGTCCTGTGTATCCATTCCGATAATTGCGTATTTGCCGTCTTCTGAAACATATTTGCCTGTGGCGATTGCACCCCAGCCGAAATAGGTATCCATCGCCTCTTTGACTTTCTGACTTCCGTCTTCTTCATCGTCATGGTTTCCTTTCGTGACTATTACAGTAATGTGTTTTAGCTGGTCAAATACTTGCGTGAACTTTGAGATGTCGCCTGATCCGTCAACGTCTGCGTAGTAGTCACCATTTGCGATAAATTTCGTTCCAGTCGCTCTGATGAAATCGACTTTCTTTTGTGCGTTAGGATCGTCGTCGATATCCAAGTCACCAACAAACGAAAAACGATTAACAAACTCGTCGTCTTGCGGTGGCGGTATTATTACATCATCGACACATTTTCCCTGTATGTCGTCATAATGCTGTCCTTGTGGGCATGTTGGTTCTGGTTCGGGTTCTGTGCCGTCTACGGTTACCGTATAGGTTGCAAATGGAACATATTGTCCGCCTTCTTCCTTTGCGAAAAATGTTAAGGTTTCTGTATCCCTTGTCTTGTATTTCTTTAGTTTTTTGATTTCCTTAGGTTTGTCGGACTCTGAAAATCCGAAAGTTACTTTTTTACTTGGCATGTTTGCAAAGTTGAAAAGTCACAACATAGGAACTAAGATATTTAGCTCTCTTTCTTTTCAAAAATTTCATGTTGATAATGAAAAGTGATTATGAGTTTAGTGTACAGAGGCTAGAAAATGACAAACAGGTATTTACTCCAACCCTGTTGGAATTGTGGCGAGACTTCTATAGCCACCATAGGCGCTATGGCGTTCATGTATCTTCATTATGCAACTGTCCTCGAAAAAGTGTATATGAAGAACTGTCAACGTTTGCGAAAGACAAGAGGTTCAAAATCTATGACGGCAAGGAATACGAATGGATAACAGAGATAACGATGAAAAGGTTCAAGGTGGGTTCTGCCGTTCACAAAGAAATACAGGCCGACTTTCGACGCAGAGATCCGCAAAGATACGAAATAGAAAAATCGGTAATGTTGGGCGACTTGACAGGCAGTATAGATATTTACGATAATTTCCTTGACGTTGTGTACGACATAAAGACATCAACGGAGGCTTATTCTACTGTGTATTTGAACGGGCCAAAAAAGGCATATGTCAATCAGATAGCTAGTTACATAGCAATGATTGACGCGTCTTACGGCATATTGTATTATCAGTTTTTGGGCGAAAACAATGAGCGAAATATACATCTGGAATTTAAGGTGTCTTTGACGACAGAACAAAAAGAAGAATGGCGTAAGATGCTTTTAGAAAAAGTAGCTAATTATAAGATGGCCCTAGAGCAAAAAAATCCAAACTTGGCCGAGGGTTGCTATAACGATAAGGAACTTGTGACCATCTGTAAAAATTACTGTCCTTTTGCCGACTCGTGTCAGTGCGCTGAGGGCTACGCTATAAAGTGTCTTTAATTATACTACCATTTTTGCGCTTAGATCCCTACTAGATTTGTCGTCCCAGCTAGATCCCTCGTATTGTGACAACTGCGATCCGGATACACTATCAGATTTATAGCTTCCCAATGGATGGTCGCTGCTTGACGTGCCTGTCCATTCGACACCGATCCGATCGCCAACAACAAACGCCCTTGTATTTGTACTGAAATCAAACGTCTTATCTACAAACGAAGTCGTAAAAGTAGACGGATCGAATGTTGTAGGAGAGGTATATACTACCGAGTTGCTAGAGTTCCATATCTTCGCCGATACGGTTGGCGAAGCTCCAGGACTGCCCGACTTTTTCAGTGGAACGGTAAATTCTTTGACAACTTTGTTGAAAAGTGAGGATGATGAACTTGTGATTTTTTGTGCCAGTCTTGTACGGTTGTCATGCGTTGACGAGTCCGATA
This sequence comes from Candidatus Brocadia sp. WS118, assembly GCA_007618135.1. Taxonomy (GTDB): domain Bacteria; phylum Planctomycetota; class Brocadiia; order Brocadiales; family Brocadiaceae; genus Brocadia. The sequence goes on from PHFX01000066.1 coordinate 5,941, forward strand.
GTGCCTTCTCTGTTCCTGAAGCAAGATTATATATGATAACAGTACCTGAACCGCCACCGCCACCGCCGCCCTCGCCTGTTGCACCCTCACAGGAATTGGTCCTGTCGATATTGATATCCCTTTGAAGTTTGAGTTGTCCTGCTATTTCCGTAATTATGGTTGGATCTTCTGTTCCTGATCCGGTGTCGGGATTGCCCGGATCTTCACCGAACGATTTGAGGGGATCTATCTCTCTAACGGAAAGCCATTTAAATTCCAAGTCCGTTCCACCCCTCGCATCCCATCGCCACATTACCCTGCTGCCGCCGAAAAGGCCGATTTGATCGTCATCGCCGTCAGTTCCAGAAGCAATT
>PHFX01000224.1 GCA_007618135.1 Candidatus Brocadia sp. WS118
AACAATTAAGGATGCTATCCTTGATTTGGAATTTAAGAATGGCACTAGGGACGTATCGGAATTCAAGAATATGCCGTTAGATACTGTTAAAAGCCCAGAGGAATGGGCTGTAATATATCGCCTAACAACAGGAGCATGTAGAACAGGCATAGAAATGTTTATGAAATCTAAGGGGAAATTAAAGAAACAATATAGCTTAGCAGAAATCTTAGATGAAACCAAGGACGCTTATAATGGCGATATGTTTAATAATCTAATTAGGGGGAATGTATGAACGCAATAATTGACCAGCAGAACGAAATAATAAATCTTATAGCTAATGAAAACCATAATGCAGCTATCAGGTCACCTATTATTTTAACAAAAGGCGAAAGATTAATCGCAAGGATAGCCATTGAAAAAGCAAAAATTAAACATGAAAGGAATAAAATATGAGAATATTTAACACACAATCAGCAATCAACGCAATAAAAGAGGAGATGGGGGAATGCAGAAACATAAAGTTAAATTAGGAAAATGGTCAAAAACAAATAAAGGGTACAGAGAGGTGCTAGTAAATGGTTATTGTGTTGGAGAAGTAACAAAAGACTGTATGTGGTCAGTACATTGTTTTGAAACTGTACATTTAGGCTCATACAGAAAGATGGCAGAGTATTTAGCTAAAAAGGTAATAACAATTATTGAACATAACCAACAATATTATACCAGTGTTTATAATGCAATAAAGGAGGAGGCAGGGAAATGAATGATAATGAATTATATATACACTATAGATCTGGTTACTACTTTTTCTACATCGGAAATCGTATGGTGGCAATTCAAACAACAGCAACAAATAATTACGGGTTGAAGAAATATGAACGATAAAGATAGAGAGGCTTTTGAGGATTGGTTTAACGCAAATTGTCTTGACTTACCTACTGATAGAAAAACTAAAATTGAATGTATAGCAGATAGGCAAGCATTGCACCACAATTGGCAGCGTGCGTGGCAAGCAGCCCTAGAATATGCTCACAAAGAACAACGCGAGTTGTTGGAGAGGTGTGAGGAGGCTTTTGGGGAAATATCAGTTAAAGGTGGTAGAATTACCAGAGATATAGCGCATCCTGCCCTCGCAGCCCTTCACGCTGCTGGAATTGGGAAGAAAGCCCGCGAATCGGGAATTCCCAAACACCCAAGCAATCAGGGTTAGTTGATTGCAAATTTAATGAGGAATTTTATTTATGAACAAATTTTACGGAACAAAACTAATAGCAGCAAAGCCGATGACAAGGGCTGAATATAATGCTTTTCGCGGATGGGAGTTGCCGAATAATGAAAATGGTGGAGATGAAGGCTATCTTGTGGAATACCTTGATGGCGGCAAACCTAATGTTGAAGGCTATGCTGGTTATGTTAGCTGGTCGCCAAAAGAACAATTTGAGAATGCTTACCAACCAACCGATGCTATGAGTTTTGGGCACGCCATCCTTGCCGCGCGCGCCGGAGCTAAGATTGCCCGCGCTGGTTGGAACGGTAAGAATATGTTTGTTGCGCTGATGCCTGCGCTCAAGTTGCCGCCTTTTAATTCGCAGGAGCCGGGCGCAAAAGTCAATGACCGTACCGCCAAATTTATCGGTGAGGATACGCCGCTGGATAGTCAGCCGTATTTCGCAATGAAAACGGCAACGGGCGCATGGCAACCGGGTTGGCTTGCTTCGCAAAACGACATGCTGGCAAACGACTGGCAGATCGTTGACTAAATACCGTGTCTCTTTCATAGGCGATTCCCCAGCGGCACCTGCTGGCGGTATGAAGTGGTGTTCGGGCGGAGGTAGTGCCGCATCAACGCAAAAAGAGGAAGCGAGGGGAAGTATGAAATTACAACAAGAAATAGACACGTTATCTTTTGCTGTAAAAGCAGCTAATTTTGAACGGGCGAAATTATCTTTTGAAGATGAATTAGATAAAATGCTTCATTTTAATTATGTGAATTATTCTTGTGATGAGTACGATAACAGCATAGCTTTTATAGGTGCAAGCAATGAAGCTATTTTAAATGAAGAAATATGCCTATTCTTATATAATAATGGTTTTTCAGTATGCTATCTCTATCATGAAGATAATTGGGAAACGCACTATAGTAATTTACCGAGTACCGATAAATGGTTAGTTAGTTACAATCACAGAAATGGGGGCAAAGGTTTATTGGTAGAAGAAATCCCAGAAAGCTGGGGGGACGGGCATGGTGCTATTATTACCAGAAGATTAATAGCTAACGCAATAAAAGAAGAAGGGGAAAGTATGAACAAGGATAGAAAAGCTTTTGAGAAGATATTATCAACGGATGAATCGGAATTTGATGGAATCATCAACAAGGATAAAAACGATAAATATGTGGAATGGTATACGCAACTTGCGTATAAATACTGGCAAGCAGCTTTAGATTATGCTCGCAAAGAGCAACGCGAGATACTTGAGCAGTGTGAGAGGACTTTGCAGTTTTATGCAGTAGATTGTACTTCTATAGAAGATTCAGGAAAACCATTTTGTAAAACCAGTTTTAAAAATATGGGAAACAGAGCAAAACAAACCCTTGCAGCACTTCACGATGCAGAAATTAATGCTACTGGAATTGGGGGGGAGAATGAAACATAATACAACACTTGAAGAATGGATAAAACAAAATGTTACCAAACCAGAGAAGAACTGGACATTTAGAGATTATGCAAACTATGTTACTGGTTGGCGTAATAGTCTTCCTTGGGCGTATAAAGGTATGAGTGTTGCTTATGATCAATGGGCAGAGAAGCAAGATTTAGAAAAACATAAGATAGAAGATTTAAGGTTAGCATGGAAATATGGCTTAGCTGTTAAAGCCAAGTATCAAACAATTTACAAATCTGTATCTGTGGAGGACGCTGCGGATATGATATTATATACTTATTTTTAATCAACGCATAATTCATCATAAACGCCGTTGTTAGCGTCTATTTGCTGCTTGGTTTCTTCCGTGTCGCGTTCGCTCATATAGATAGGCTGGTATAATTCACAAAATGTATCAGTCGTCTTTGCGGGTATATTTTGAGCGCAGGCGTTTAGCATGAACGCTATCAGTATTAATAGTATTATGTATCTTGTTTGCATGTTTAAGCTTGTTAATAGTTTCATTTTTACTTTCCATTAATTCGTTAATTGCTTTCTCGCCCTCCGACTTGCCACGAAACAATGTAAAGACGGACGCCAGAATTGATAGTATGGTGGTTATCCAACCCATATTACTTCGCTTTCATTTGTGCAACGGCAGCCTCAATCGCGCCGTTTACAGCGTGCCGGATAATCTCTATACCTTCAGTTTTCAATTGCTTTTCAATGTAGTTGTATGCAGCTTCAAATTTACTACTCCCGCTGCCACCTAATTGCTCAGCAATCTTTACCGCATCTAGTGCAGTTTCCATAAGGAACTCACCGCCTGACTTTTCAATATCGGCAGCCAGTGCAGAAAGAAAAGTCAGTGTAGCTTTCCTAAGAAAGCGCATTAGGTCGTGCCATTTATTTTGTATATATTTTTTTAGTGACATTTTTCTTCTCCCTCGGTTGTTTATTAAATACTGGTGTTGCGGTAACAAGGCGCAATATGCCTATTATAAAGCTGTTCACAATAACGGATGCTACAGGATATTCCTGTATTACCGCCTGAATTTCAGGAAGTGTAAGAACCGCAATAAGTGTTGATGCAGCGTAGCCGAATGTTTTATAGCCTTTCATGCAGTTTTTACCTCCTCATTAAATAGTTTATACTCTGCGTTTCTGCGATTGGCTAAGCCGGAAATCCATAACAGCTTGCCGCCGACTGTTGCCTTATTATATCTTTTTAAGGTGAAAGCAGCATCATAATATTTGCCCTCATTAAGTTTTTTTATGACAGTCCCCTTTAATGCCGCATCAATACCAATATTAAAAAGCCAGCTAACCAAAGCGTCATATTGATTCTGATTAAGCGGCACTTTCACATGCTTGGCTATCTGCTTTTCCACATCTTCAATATCGCGCATAAGAAGCTGCTCCGCCATTTCTTCGTTTATTTCATAGAAGGTTTCACCTCTGCGGATTAAATGCCCGTAACCTATGGTCATATGCCCCGCACTGTCTTTGTAAGGCTTAAGCTCCAAGCCTTCAAATTTTTTTATTAGCTCAATTCCGCGCTTGGATATTTTCATGCCTACTACCTAACCCCTCTCTCTAAGAGCTTATCAAGTTTATCGTTAGCTTTTGTCTGATTGGCTTCCACGCGGTTAATAGAGTCAACCACGCTTCTTACGTTCTGCTCCATAACCGACAGTCGCACATCTAAGTTAGCGTCTTTAATCTGCTTTACGTCACGCTGCAAAACCGCCATATCGGCATTGGTATTCCAAGCGTAGCCAACACCGCCAAGAATCGCGCTAATAGCAATGCTGGAAAGGACTGTTGCAAATACTGGATGTATTATTATGGCTTTTCTGTTTTGCATTTACACCCCCTGCAAAAAAGCTATGATTTCCGCCTCATACTGTAACTGTTCGGGGCTTTTGTAGGTTGAAGGTTCACTAAATATAGATACACCTTCAATAGCGGCAAGCAAAGCCTCATGTTCAGGGCTTAGGCGGCTAGTGCCTATTTCAAACCCAGTGTCTATATCTCTTGGCTCGTTTTGTATAGACTCTCCTGTTATTGCAAAATAGCTACTCCGGAAATCGGCATCTATGCTTTTATTCCATCTTATGAATTTAATCATGCGTATACCCTCCTATGTCTTGCGTTATAGAAAGATATTATATTTGCTGCATCGGCATTATTAATCGCCTTGTTAAGCATAGCACAGCCATATATGCGTGAGCCGTTAGGCATGGCAACTGCGCTGCCACGCGCACCTATAGTAGGCAGCACGCCCACATGTGTTTCTGCGGTTGCGTTCCAGCCCGCGGCAAAGGTTGTCCCCGTAGCTGTATTTACCCATCTAATATGCTGATTAGTTGCAGAGTTGTATGTAATTATTACTATAGCTGGTATGTTACTATTGCCAATAGCTCCTGATTGTGTAGACACTAGCCCGCTTGCTGTTCGCTGCCTAAGAAACAAGAAATTATACCCGCCATAATAACTAATACCTCTATTACTTGCATTACTTGTGTCGCAAGTAGAAAATAGCCCTATATCCTGAGAAGCTCCGGTATTAAAATTAACCGTCATTATCAATGTATGGTCTTGTTTTTGTGGGGAATTATTGAGTAGTGGAGTATTTGCCACCGCACCTGCTAAGCGGAAGAAATCCCCCCCGTCTAATAGCCAATAAGCGGAAGGGCTACCGACTCCTCCAACAAAGGTAGGGTCATCAGTAGAAGAACTGTTACCCGCGCCACGGTTAAAATCATAGGCGGATTGCGCTGCTCCGTCAGCGGGTGTAGGTACTATATTTTTCCACACCTGCCCACTGGTGTAACTATTTGCTATAGTAGCATCTAGGTCAAACACGGCATTGGAGGGGAACAATATATTAATAGGGGATACACTACGCGGGGCAGAAACTCCATTATCCTTAGCCCTTGCTACCCCATTACGTAACGCCGATGCAATACCGTTCCTCCTTGGATAAGCCACGCCTTCATAAACAGTTACCGCCATAATAGCCCTTTTTAATTTGGTATTAATATTAATGAAAACTTCCAGTAGCATCAACATCTTTATTGCGCCCATTGACGGTTTCTCCAATGAAGCCATCAATGTTCCCTCTGGATAATTCTAAGGAAAAATCCAAAGGCAGGTTGGTGTATTTACCAGCAATAAGACTGTTGACTAATACGGGCATTATATTTCCGCCATATCTCCAAATGCTGTTACATCTAACGCTGCATTTGTTCCTGAAATAGCGGTAACATTAGCACGCACATAAATCCATGGCGCATCAGATGTAAACCCATCGCTTGACGTAGTTGTCGCCGCTGAACAGGTAATAGTAGCCATTGGTGTAGCAAGCGCATTTGTTCCATTAATCGAAGCTT
>PHFX01000225.1 GCA_007618135.1 Candidatus Brocadia sp. WS118
TATTCCCGGCTACAAGGTGGCGGCTTCCCTCCACACCGCCACCGAGGTCGGGGGCGATTTTTATGATGCGTTTCCCCTGCCGCCGGGCAACTCCGGGGAACCCACCCGCTTTTTAATTACCATTGGCGATGTTTCCGGCAAGGGCTCCTCCGCGGCTTTTTACATGGCGCAGTGCATGAGCCTGATCCGCTTCTCCCGCCAGTTTACCGCCGACCCGGCAGAAATCTGCACCCGCCTGAATGAATACTTTACCGCCACCTTAACCGACCGCCAGATTTTTGTCACCGCCATTGTGGGCATTCTGGATATAACCAGCAACGAATTTAACTTTGTGCGCGCCGGGCACACCCACCCCCTGTTTATTCCCCGCGAGGCAGGGCAGAAAATCCGTTATTTGGAAACCAAAGGGCTGGGTATTGGCCTAACTAACAAAAATAAACTCTTTGATAAAACCCAGAAACCTTACCGCATACTCCTGGAGCCGGGCGATACCCTCGTGCTCTACACCGACGGCGTGGTAGAAGCCAGCCGCCCCGGCGACCCCACAACCTACGCCAAAGAGCGCGAATTATACGACGAATCCCGTTTAGAAGCCCTCCTCGGCAAATACCGTGGCCGGGAAGCGGAATACATTCGCCGCGAATTGGAGCTGGATTTGCAGGCGTTTTACGGCGGGCATCCGAGGGTAGATGATCATACGGTGGTAATTTTGCAGCGGGGGAATGTAGCGGTTAGAAAGAAAGATGAGAAATGACTAAGGAACGTCAGTTAACAAAACATCGGGTATTTTTTTTATTCAAATTGAGTCTTTGCATCAATCGGGGTGCCTTTGATTAATGCGTCAAGTACTGCGTGCACTTTGTTTGCCTCAGATCTTTTAATAGTCTTGTATTTATTGAGTGCTTTCTCTAAATACTCTTTAGCTAATTTGTGATCTTTAGCGCCATAAAAGGCCATACCAAGTTGCCACAGCACAAGAGCTTCCTCGTATGGCAATCCTTTGGTTTCATAAAAAAGCAATGCCTTTCTATATTTACTAATTGCCTGATGCCATTTCCCTCGAGCCCTGTCTAACTCACCAAAAACGAATACACAATCCGATTCTCCGAACTCGTCTTTTATTTCATCATATATCTTCCTGGATTGTTCATACTTCTTTTTCGCGGTATCATATTGAGCCTCCATTCGTGCGATATCGCCTTGTGCTTTTAGTGTGTTTGCTTCTCCAAGTTTAGAACCGACTTCCCGGTATAGTGGTAGAGCCCTTTCATACAGACTTCCGGCAGCATCATATTGAGCCTGCATCCGCGCAACATCGCCTTGTGCTTTTAGCGTGTTTGCTTCCCCAAGTTTAGAACCGACTTCCCGGTATAGTGGTAGAGCCCTTTCATACAGACTTCCGGCAACATCATATTGAGCCTGCATTAGTGCAACATCACCTTGACTTATAAATGTGTTTGCTTCCCCAAGTTTATCTCCCAATTCCTGGTAGAGTGACAAGGCCTTTTCATACAGACTCTTGGCAGTATCATATTGAGCCTGTATTTGTGTAATATCGCCTTGTGCTACAAGTGTATTTGCTTCCCCAAGTTTAACACCGATTTTCTGGTAGAGCGACAGGGCCTTTTCATACAGACTCCCGGCAACATCATATTGAAGCTGCCTTCTTGCAACATCGCCTTGTGCTATAAGCGCGTTTGCTTCTCCAAGTTTATCTCCATCTTCCCGGAAAAGCGGCAGGGCCTTTTCATACAGACTCCTGGCAGCATCATATTGATCCTGTAACCGTGCAACATCACCTTGTCCTATAAATGTGTTTGCTTCCCCATTTTTAGAACCGACTTGTCGGAAGAGCAGCAAGGCTTTTTCATACAGACTCTTGGCAGTATCATATTGATCCTGTATCTGTGCAACACTTGCTTTCCAATAAAGGTAATTGGCATTCACTTTCGGAGAATTGAGAGTGGCATGGGCACGTTCGCCGATGGAGTTTAAAAGCGCCTCTATTTTTTCATAAGCAAAAAAAGGAGGATTCCACCATTTCACGCAAATATTTTCAAATTGATTGCTCCCTTCCACTGGATTTGTGATTAGCAAATGACCAGTATATTCAATCATCCATTCAACATCTTCAAGATTTTGAGAAGAACAATATTCGCAGGCCCGCTGGCTTAGTGTAAGGTAATATTCAGCTTTTTCATGCCATAGGTGCTTTTCTAACATTTTACGGCTTCGCTCATGAATATTAAAGCCCCGGTCTCCAAACGGTTCTACAAAGGAGAGCGCGATAAGCTCCTCAAACCCATTAAAAGCCGGGTTGTTCAGGGTGGCTTTAAGATATTTCTCATCGAACCAGCGAAGAAGTGAAGCCCCCCAAACCGCTTCCTGCAGTTCGGGTTTCAGATTGTCCAGACTGAATTGCATGACTATCCAGTCTCGTTCTTCCTCGCTGCCTGCATTCTGTAATAATTTAAAGATGTCCTGCATTCAATTTCCTATGCTGCGTGGTAATCCTTCAATTACTTTCATAATCGCTTCAGGGCGGCCTTCAAGGGCATGGCAAACACCGGCAAGCCAGGTCATTGGGTTATCCACATTAATATAACGCCCTTTAGCTTCCACCACAGGCATCCATTCCTGCGCATCTAATACCCCAAGTAATCGATGGTGTCTGCAATAATTGCCCCATTCAATGTTTTTCATATCCGGCGTTTTCTGGCCTGCAATAAGCACTCGCATTAGGGGGGTATTGGGAATACGCGCCAAAAAAGGGCCGCAAATCCAATTGGATGTTTCACTATTAGATTTTTCAAAGGTATCAACAATGACAAGCAGTTGATTGTTTAGATTACGCACATCACGAAACCAGGCATCTGTCAACATTGTCTGGCGGGATTCTCGCTCTTCTTCGCTTTCGGCACGCAAAGCTATATTGATTGTATTTTGATCTCCTTTTTGCTTTATATCCTGAATATTAATAGTGAGGCCTTTTGAGAGAGATAATACACTTTCCCTGAACTCTGATAGTCCTGCCCACCCAAGCTTGTGCACTGAACGAGAGAAAATTTCCGAAATAGAGATGGTACCCGATTTACAATTAAAAGCAATATATTCTATGGTTTTTGGGATACGGTTCATACAATCAAGCAACAAGGCGGTTTTTCCGCTGCCGCTTTCGCCTTCAAAAAAAAGGATTGGATTGGTACATGAAGGCTTACAAAGCTCGTCAAAAGCCACGCGTTGCTCTCGATAGTCCACAAACACATTTTCCATTATTACCGGATTCCTTATTTTTTCCCGATATTTATTTTGTTGTCGTTTCCTTTTTGTTTTATATCTCGTGCTGTTATATCATCAGCATCTATCTGTATCTCATCCCTATCCCCTTCCTGGTGGATTTGTTCAGCGATAGCTTTCTTCTGTGATGAACTATCATCCGGCTTTACATTTTGATTGTCATCGGTCATTTGGGCATCTACTTCAAATCCTTCGTTGCCTGCTTTAATTCCAAGTCTCTTTAGCCTGCCACGGTTAAGGAATAACGTAACAATAATAACTACTGCTATTGCAACTATCAGAATAATTTGTACGTTTGTTTCCATATTGCCATACCTTCTATTTATTCAAACAAATGAACACTTATTATTGTCTCATAAAATCATTTTTAAAACCGCATTAACATGTGTAGTTTCGTCAAGTTTAAGGCGTACAAGTTTGCAAAGCAATATTTTATTTGAGTATTTCCCGGCAAACTTTTCTATCCTTCCAATATCTTTCAAACAATATCCAGCCTCGGAAAAGAGAAGTTGTTAAATCCTGCTCTATAAAATCGTGACCTACCCAACAAAAGAAACCTACAAATTCCTCAGATTGTTGCAGTAAATGTTAATTTCACCGCGGTGAGTTGACAATAACATACTGATATTGGGTTTAAAACAAACTGAATAATTTTTATTTCACCGCGGTGAAACGAAGAAAACATATTGACATTTTGACTAAAACGAACGATTAAATTTTAAATTCACCGCGGTGAATTGATGATATTAAAAGGATGTTTGGAAAGGATTATCTATAGAAGGAGAAAAGAATGCCGGTAAAGTTTATTGCCATTCCCCGGAAAGACCCCGCCAATCCGGCGGCAGCGCCGCGTTATTATCCCCGCACCAAAAGTAGCGGGGTGATAGAGGTGCGCCAGCTAATGGAGCGCATCGCGGAAATGTCCACCCTCAGTTCTGCAGATATTGTGATAGTTCTGGAAGCGTTGTTGCAGGTGATTCCGCAGTACATTGCCGAGGGGAAAATCGTGCGCCTGGGAGCATTGGGCAGCTTCCGCCTCAGCCTGCAGGGAGAGGGTGTGGATACCCCGGAAACATTGAGCGCCAAACACATCAAATCCCACCGCATCCTCTTCCGCCCCGGCAGAGAATTCCGGAAGGCGTTAAAGACCATCCAATACCGTAAAGCGGCTAAGTGATGGAATTCATATCGCTATCGGTGTGCTCAACTATTTCTTTATGAACTGTTTTTCCAGGTAATGGCGCTCCAAAGGGGTAGCAACCACAATTTCAAAAAACTCTGTAGGATAGAGATAATCCTCTTCTTCGTCATCAATAATTCTGTAATCGCCGCCATCGATTTCCAGAACTTCATAAATTTTACCAATGGTCAGACTTCCTGCCAGACCGTCCTTGACTTCAACCCATTCTGTTGAGCCTTCGGGTTGAGCAATACCCTGGTTACTAATGCATTTGACTTTCATATTATTCCAGCCATCGTTTCCTTTTAACTTCAACTTTGCCAACGCCGTGAGCTTCGAACCAATGAATTTCCGCTCGACGAGGCAGTCCTGAATAGGGGTCTTTAATTAAAGCGCTTCCTTTTTTCTTCTTCCAATTTTTGCCGCCGTATTTTTTGGTAAGATACTTTAGTTTACGGATTCTTTTCCCCCAGCTATTGTTTCAATCTCGGCAATCGGTGACAATATTTCCGGATTCATCGCTTTAAACTACAATATTTGTTTTCTTTAATGCCAATCATAATTGTGTCAGTTCCAGTGCAAAGTCATCAGCATGTTTATAAAATGCCTGACTTGCCAGCCGAACCGCTTCCGCAATCGCTTCTTTAGTGATACTGCCCCGCCATTCATCAACAATTGCTTCCCAAACCATCCCACTGGCAACCTGTTCCAAAACTTGCGAGACCATAATTCGTGTGCCAATAAAAGTCGGTTTCCAATGGCAAATTTCAGGATCAGCGACAATGTAGCGACCCAGTAGTTTTCGTTTCATCGGAATAAATCCTTTTTATATCATTAAAGCTTATCCCAATATAGCATAAAATCCGGGTGAAGTAAATTTCAAATTTGCTACAACCATAAGAACGGAAAAATATTTCTCCGGGTATTGCGATATTTGCAATTAATCTGTAACATCGAATCAAATGCACACTTTAAGTGAAAGGAGGCTATATGTAATATGAGCTAATAACGCAGGGGGCCTGAATAAATAGCTTTATCCGTATCGGTTATTTAAAGGTGATTTGCCAATAGAGTATAATCATTTTAAATATAGAGGAGCATGAAATGAGGAAATCCCATAGAGTAATTTTAATAGTGCTGTTTTTTATCTTTAGCGCTTTTGCCCAGGAAAAAACCGTGCAAGGTAAGGTAATCGGTTCCGATAATAAGCCATTAATCGGTGCTAATATTGTAGTACAAGGCACTACCACCGGAACAACAACGGATAACGACGGTTTTTTTTCACTAACGGTCGAAGCTTTACCGGTGACATTATTATTCTCCTATGTCGGTTATACGGATAGGGCGATAACCGTGTATGACGAAAGCCCCTTGAGCGTTTTGTTAACGGAAAGTATTTATGGCGCTGAGGATGTGACGGTTGTCGGATCCCGCTTCCGGCCCAGGACGTCTATTACCTCGCCGGTTCCGGTCGATAATATCAAAGTGCGGGATCTGGAAACCACATC
>PHFX01000226.1 GCA_007618135.1 Candidatus Brocadia sp. WS118
TCACCTATAAGCTGGGGTATCGATATGATGAGGAAGCAGAAGCTCCCAAATTTGAGGCTTACCTGAACAGAGTAGTGCCCGAAAAAGACAAGCAAATGGTGCTTGCCGAGTATATGGGTTCCATATTCTTGGGCAATGGTACAGGAAAAATAAAAGAGGAGAAAGTATTGATGCTATTGGGGTCTGGTGAAAATGGTAAGTCGGTGTTTTTCGAGGTGATGCAAGCCTTGATAGGACACCAAAATACAGGTTCGTTCTCCTTAGACGACCTACTCGATGAAAAAGGATATTCTCGTGACGAATTGGGCAGAGTGTTGGTGAACTACTGCACCGAATTTGAGAAAATCACCAACGTCTCTATGTTTAAGGCTATGGTATCGGGCGAACCGATAGCGGCGCGTACTCTATACTCCCCACCTTATATATTGAGACGATATGGCAAACTAATATTTAACTGCAACAAGGTCCCGATGGGTATCGAGCATACGCACGGATTCTGGCGTAGGTTCCTGATAATTCCGTTTGAAGAAAAGATATCAGCGGAGGAAAAGGACAAGGAATTACACTTGAAAATAATAAAAACCGAGTTGTCGGGCGTACTTAAATGGGTACTGGTTGGACTACAAAGACTCTTAAAGCAAAAGGGATTTACTTATTGTGAATCCTCTGAAATGGCTTTGGAGAAGTTCCGAAGCCAAACAGATAGCGTAAAAATGTTCTTGGACGAAGAGGGGTATAAGCCTTTGGGCAAAAAAGTTCGAGGGCATTATATTAAAGAAGTCGATTTGTACGATGGCTACAAATCGTATTGTCGAGAGGCGAATTTTAACGCCGTTAATCGGTCGAGCTTCAAACAACGCCTTGAACAGTCGGGTTTTTTTATGGCTGTTCTGAATGTCGGCAGAGTCGTTTATTGCGATAAAGAAGCAATAAAATATACCGATGAGAATGAGGAAGAAAGTACAGGGAATACAACCGTATATCGTCAAACCGATATAGCTTATTAAAACAAAATCTATATCAAGGCACAAATGTAAATAGTAGTGCAAATTGTTTAATAGTGTTTCATCTGCCCCACTATTGGCAATACAATGTTATGGGCAGGTGGTTAAATCATTATATATCATGTCAGAAATGAAAAGAATTGCTGAAATGGTTGAAAATTGGAAAAAAGAAGGTCGTGCTTTTTCTAACGTAAAAAATGACGATTCAAAGTTTTTTACAGCAATAAAGAAAAAAGCATCTTCTGTTGGCATCACATCGCAAACAGGCAATGACTTACTTTATTACAAAACAACTATGTACGCTTCTGATTCAGATGCTATAAAAAGCAGAAAGATTAAGAAGTAATGTTATCGGGTGGGTGGGATGGCAATTTATTATAACGAAAATAACAGGGAAATATATAATTCTACGACCCGAATGCTCATAAGGCTACGAATAAATTCGTATGAATCCTACGAGTGCAGTTTCTCAGGAGACGTACCTATATATAATTTTTACAAATGTTCGTCTGCTGAAATACAAAAAATGCACATCCCAGACGAAATAAAGGGATGGTATTGTGATGAAAAATATTCAAGAAAGATGAGCGTGGAGGAAATGAATCACTTGCTTTCGGAATGGGAAGAAAGAACAATAGCAAATGAAATAACCGAATACAGAGCTTGTGAAATAGATAATGATAATTTATATTAATCAAGAATTATAAAATTTTATGCCGCCGAACTTTCGTTATACCCTTGATTGGAAAAGTAAGAAGTATACTTGCCCTGCTTGTGGTCGTAACAAGTTTGTGCGGTATATAGACACCTTTACAGGCGAATGCCTGCCGCCTGAATATGGGCGTTGTGATGGCGAGGTTAATTGTGCCTATTTCTTGAATCCGTATAAAAGCGGGTATGCAAGGAATGTATGGCGCGATAAACAGGGGCAAGCCGCAACGGAGACCATAGCGAGGCGTGTAGAGCCTAAAAAAGAGGCATTTATGCCCGCAGAAATATTAGCCCAAACAAGAGGCGGCTACGAAATAAACGGTTTCATACTGCACCTATTGGGAAAGGGTAAGTTCCCTTTTGATTGGGCAGACATAGAAAAAGTAATTGAACTGTACCAGCTCGGTACAGTCAAACACGGATACCGCAGAGGTGCGATAACCCTGCCATTTATTGACATAAAGAACAGGGTTAACGCTATACAGGTCAAGCAATTTGACGCAGAAACAAACCATACCATTGCATCGGATTTTCTACACTCGATTATCCATAAATGGTATATGCGTAATAGCAGACCGTTACCTAAGTGGTTATCAGACTATTTAGAAAATGAAAAAAAGGTACGTTGCTTCTTTGGGGAACACCTATTGAAGCTATACCCAAATAACCCAATAGGGATTGTAGAAGCCCCCAAATCGGCGATATACGCCACGTTGTATTTCGGGTTGCCCACCAAGCCCACTGACCGAATTTGGTTAGCTACCTTTACGCTTAGGGGCTTTGATGAGGTAAAATGTCAATGTCTGAAAGGCAAAGACGTGTTGCTATTCCCCGATACGTCAAAAAAAGCTGAACAGGGTAACAGATACGGAATTGCCTTTGAATATTGGCAAAAAAAGGCAAAAGAGATAAAAAGCAAGATTAATGATATATCTTTTAGAATATCGGATATATTAGAAAAACTTGCAACAGATGAACAACGGAAAAATGGCTATGATATAGCCGATTACCTAGGCCAATTAGATTGGCGTAGGTTTAGACCTCGACCTAATGAGGTCGGACACAACAAAGCCGAAGAGCCACAATACGATTACCCCCCCGAATGGGATTTTTAAAACACATCACCACATAAAAATAATTGTTATGCTGTATTGCGAAAAATGTAAAAAATTTATTAAGTCTCTTGGGTGGGCGAACCATTGCGCTGGACATCGTCGACGTGAAGAAAAGGCAGCCCAAGCTGCTCTTCTAAAAGAGCAGCAGAAAAAAGAAGTGCCCAACCAAGACATCACCACACAAAAACCTAAGCCATGATAGACCTATTAGTTCATATAGCTGGCGGCTTGCTAATCGTAGCGTTACTGTTTTACCTTTATTCGCTATACACCGCAGCGGAATCACACGGCGAATCAAAATTGCCTAACGAATAATAATTACCATACGCTAATATTTAAAATGACGCTTGTTGAGATAGTCATAGCTGTTGCGGCTGTTTATGGCATCGCTATTATGGTGCAGAATGGCGCATTAATGTCGCTGTTCAAAACCATAAAAGGGCGAGGCATATCCACACCAAGCCCAAAACGACAAGAGTATGACGGTGATAATAGCGATGGTAGTTTAGGTATCTTAGGAGACCCGATTATAGTAGAGTTTAAGGGCGGCGACAAGCCCATATATCGGGCTTTGTACCCAATAGACCATTATATTGAGGTTGAGGGTATAAAGGGAACTTTCGCTGAAGTTAGGATAGAGGGGTGGCGTTATTCTATCCTCAAAAAGTTAGGGTATCTTGACTATACCCGCATATTGCGGAAAATAGGCGACAAGAAAGTACATAGGATAAAAGACGTACAACCCACAATGCCCGCCGTCACACCTACCGACAAGCCGCAGCCTGCCGATGGTGCGCTGCTACCCATAGAGGGCGAGCTATACACCACTAAATCGGCGATAAAAGCCAATTTCAAGCGACAAGTTGGCGACAAGATGAAAACACCATTAACGGATGCCGATGTGCAAGATATAGTAGCATCGTTGGGCGACAACGTGCTAAGGGCGGCGATAAGAAGCAGTAGCGGACAAGCTGCCAACGCCTACCCAATGACCAAGCTAAGAGAGTTAGGCGTTACACCAAAAGAGAAAACAGAGCTTTGGGAATGTATAGACGGCTGTTTAGTGAAAAATAGCCTTTAAAAGCCTTATGAAGCCTTTTATAAGGCTTATAAAAGGCTTATAAAAAGGCTTAAATCCTTTGTTTTAAAGGGTTTCAGCCCTACTACTCCCCTACCCTTGCGGGGTGCGACAAAAACCGCATTTTTGCCCCTAAAAAGGCTATTTTATAACGTTTTATATCCCTACGATGATGAGTAACAACATCCGTAATACCACTACCACAACCACCCATTTGGAGGAGAAAGGCGCGGCTAATTTGCTTAGTCGTTTGTTCGGCAAAAAGAACGCTGTCGAATCAGGTGAGGTTGCTACTAATTGCGAACCTTGTTTGCCAAATGCTATGGACCCCGACACCAACGCCGCCGATGCCGATATCGCTATCGATGATGACAAGGCAATTATGCGTCCCACGAATACGCATACTAAGATTGTCGGAGCTAAACAAGAGAGGATAACGCGCAACGATAACCACCGTTCAGACAATAAGCGCAATATCTCCATCAGTTGGATAGGCGGCGAACAAAAGCACGTGCAGCGCAAGGAGATAGATAACCGAACCTATATTGAAAAACATGAGCGCAAAGTAATTGTAAATGTAGATACGACCGATTTGTTCGGCGTACTGCAAAGCGCGATAAATACAACTGGAAATATCGTGGCACCCCTTGCAAAAGGACTCGGCGAAAGTGCTGCCCATTTAGCGGGTGGTGTTGCCAATGTCGCAAGCGGCGTGCCTAATATGTATATCGCATCTTTGCGCTTTGTCGAAGCGATAACGGCACCTATCACGTCCTGGACTGCTGACAAGGTTATAGAAATGACGAACATCATCATCGACAAGGGCATAACACTCGCTATAAACGTCCTCATTTTAGGGCTGTCGTGCCTACTCATCATATTAATAGCCGTAGGTTGCTATAACGGCGAAATAACGTTATTCTAATCATGCTATACCTAATAATAGGGCTGTTTGTAGGGTTCTTTATCGGTAAAATACACGAAATAAGGAACTTTCACGCAAGGAGATACGAGTATCTCAATTCCTTAATCCCGATGATTAAGGATGACCCTGAATTAGAGGCTAAAATCATTGACTTATTGCCTTTCGCAATGGTCAATCAAAATGATGTACTAATTCATGATGATAAGCAAAAACAAATTATCAAAATGCGATTTGGTACAAACCAGCAGGGCAACAAGTTGTACCTTATATCCATAGAAAAGATACCCCTACTGCCCGATTCGCGCAAGGAAATTCACCAGCTTTTTGCTTTAATGAAAGCCAAAGGTAGAACCGATGGCGAGGCTATCGACCTTATTTTAGATAAAATAAGGTCGGATAAATCCATGCGATTTTAATTTATTGCTATCCAAATTCTGTAATACCACCATTAACGTATGAGAAACATACTCTTAATCGAACCCAACTACGCCAACAAATACCCGCCAATCGGATTGATGAAGATTGCCACATACCACCGTATACTTGGCGATAAAGTACGCTTTTTCAAAGGCGATTTAAAGGATTTGGTGATTGACGAACTTTGTCGGTCTTGTCTGCAAGATTTGATTTTTATTGACCCCTCAGTAAATTGGAATGTCAAACAAGCAACTATCAAGAAATTTATCAAAACAAAAAATAGCCAACTTCTAAATGATTTGAATTTAGAGACCAGCAAGGCAGAGATTCTTGTACTAGGTAAACTTTATAACTACGCAGATATTTTTAAGAAAAAGTTGTACGTCAAATCGCCAAAGTTTGATAGAATATATGTAACAACGCTATTTACCTTTTATTGGAAAATAACAATAGAGACAATACAGTTTTGCAAAAAATTGGTCAAGCAACCCGACCAACTTTTTATTGGTGGAG
>PHFX01000067.1 GCA_007618135.1 Candidatus Brocadia sp. WS118
CTTGAAAGCGTTCTTGGTGCTCCCATCCCGGACGATCAAAAAACAGCAATTTTCGGGTGTTCGGAAGTTTACGATGGTGCTTTTTATGAGCGGGACCCAATTTTCGAAAACCCCGATTTGTTCTGGAAGACGGTTATTCGCTGCCTGAGAAGTTTTGTAAGCAACGAACTGCTGCATCTGCCGGAAATTTTCCCCCGGCTGAGAATTGTGGTCATATATGACCATAATCGTAACCATCCTAATAGTGATGACAACGCGCTTTGCGAAACCCTCGACCCCAAATCGGAGATTATCGCCCCGCGCGCCATGCGTGAAAATGACAGCGGGGTGTTATTTTCCGTTGTTGATGAGTATGTAAAACAGCACATCGACTATAGCGACGTTATCATGGTCATCTCCGGTTCACCTGAGTTTATCCGCTCCTCGGCCAGGTTTACCGAGGAAGATGCCGCCCTGCCGGGAGCAGAGTTTAATTATTTTAATAACACCGATACGATTACTCGCTATCACCCCCACTATGCCAAATTGCCCGGGGTAGCAGCTATCTGGGCCGGCGATGACCGCTTAAAAACCCCGGTGCACGAATTTGCCCACGCCATGTCTTCTTTTCAAAATGGCCCGATTGTGGATGAATATGATGATGGCGGTAAAGACAATTTCGCATTTATGGTGAATAAACAGTTTCGTGATGAGCCCACTAAAGCGATTCCCAAGCATTTTGCCAAATACGGGCTGACAGACGTATTCGACGACGGCTGCGTGGAGTATTGCTCCGACCGCACCCGCGCCGATAAGGAACCAAGCTGGAGCTCTTACGTGCCGGAACGGGTGGCGCCGGGGTATTCTTCCACAATGGATATCGCCTATTATGACTATCGTTTCAGCAAACTGGTGTTCGACTTTATGTACGAGCGCCTGATTACCAAATTAAACCGCAATATGTAAACGATTATTTACAAGGAGAAACCATGACTCCTTTTCATCCCAAATTCCGCCGGGCGCTGCTTGCCGACCCGGAACATCGCAGGCGGGGATTAACTTCCCGTAACCTGAAAAATTACGAAGCGCTGAACAAAGATCTGGAATACGAGGTGTATTATCCCCCTGTAATTATTGAGCAATACGGAATAACTACAGAAAACCTTGACGCAATTGCCGCGGCAATTGCCGAGAGATTTAAGACCCCGGACAGCTATGAAACCCGTCTGGCCAGGATAAAGGAACAATTGCAAACCATCCTTGATGTCTTTTATGAGAGCGAAGAGGAATTCCTGAGCGCCCTGGCAAGCGTGCTGGATTCCAACATCTGTAAGACCAATGAAGAGTTGCGGAATACGGTTTTGCAGCTTGCGCGGACAGAAGTTCAAACCCCCGGCGCGCAGTCCGGCCAGGAACTTCAGCTTACCGACCCGATCCGGGATCTTATCAATTTCCGCGAAGAATTTATGCCCAATTTCGATAAAATCCGCGACCAGTTTGTGCGGAATCAGTTGAAGGCCATTGATAGAGGCTATTACGAGCTGAATGTCCTGAAAATTGTTAATCTCTCGTTTCTGATTTTTAGAGGCTGGTTTGCCAATATTCCCTTTAAAAAAATCAGCGAGTTTTTTGCAAGACGCAAAGGGTATGAGAAAAAAAACAAGTAAATACTTTCTTCTGATCTTCATTTTCCTGGGCCTGTCTGCTGCGGGAGCCTGGTATTGGTTTTATGGCTGCGGCCTGGAAGCGAATTTAACGAAAAGATTTGAATGTTACCTGAAGCGGGGGCAAACGGAAAAAGCAGTTGCCCTGGTGCTGGAGAATAAATTCCAGTTTCATAATATTTTCCATGGATTGACAAAAGAGGGGCTTGAATACCGCTATCGCCAGCGGTTGGATAGCGCAGAGGCCGCGATGGAAACAGCGTGGGAAATCGCCCAAATTTACCAGGAAAAGTTCTCTGATGGTTTTTTAGAACGGGAATGGGAATTTTGCAACGGTCTTGAGGGAGAACGGTTGCGGAAAAAAATAGAGCTGGATTCGCTTTATTTATTAGGATACCAATATTCCAGGCAATCAAATGATACAACAGCGCTAAAACGTGCCCGTAACCATTTTGAAGCATCTCTCCAAATCTGCCAGGAAATTAGGGATCTAAAACGGGAAGTGGACAATCATCTGCAAATTCAAACTCTGTTTTTTCAACAGGATTTAAACCAGGAGGCATTGCAAATAGGGGAGAAAGCCCTGGTGTTATGCAAGCGAATAGCATATCGACAGAAGGAAGGTTGGATATTGTATAATAATGGAAGATCTCATCTGTTTTTAACTGAGTATCCCCTGGCCATAGAAAACTTTGATTCGGCGCTGGTATTGGTAAAAAAACTGGAAGATAAGCATTTGGAAGCAAACCTGCTTTCAAGAAAAGGTATTTCGCTCCTCAGGATGGGGAATTTCGAAGAAGCTTTAATTGCCCTTAACAATGCGATTACGGTTTCTGAAGAGTCAAATAATGTGATTGTTGAAACACAATCCTATCTCGACCGGGGAAAAATTTACCGGAGGTTGGGGTATTTCACCCTGGCAAAGGATGACATTCAAAAAGCAATCTCCTTAGAAAATTTACCGGAGGATGATAAAGCAGTTGCATATAATAACCTCGGTGAATTATACCGCACCCTGGGAGATTATGAAAAGGCGTTTAACAATCTTCTCAAAGCATTAGAGCTATATAGAAAAATGGGACGAAATTATGAAAGCGCTGCTACTCTTAAAATGATCGGAGACGTTTATTTTGGCCAGGGAAATAAAGAGATTGTGCTACAACAATACCGGGAAGCGCAACAACTTATTCAGGATATGGAAGCGCAAGGAGCAACTGGATTTAACGATTTAAAGGCGGAAATCACATTAAGTATCGGAGATGTTTACAAAAAGAGTAAAGAGTGGGAGAGGGCGCTGGAAATATATCGAGATGCATTACGAGCTTTTAAGGATATTGATTCCAAAGAATATATCGCTTTGACTTTAATCCGAATTGGGGAGATTTACCGGAATCAGAAAGATTTTCATTCTGCTTTGATGAATCTCACCGAAGCGCAACAGATTGCAGATAAGCTTCAATATCCGTTTTTATTGTCGGATATTTATTACACTATGGGCCTTGCTGCTTGGGAACAAGGACAATTTAGAGAGGCAGAAACGACCCTTTTACAAGCCATTCATACGGTAGAACAGACGAGAGGAAAAATTATTGGGGAAGAAAAGATTTACTTCTTTGCCCTGGCAACGATTCAAGATATTTATGACGCTATGATCCTTTTCCAGTTTGATCGTGGAAATGATGAAGCGGCTTTTAATTTTTCTGAACGTTCCCGCGCACGCGCGTTTTTAGATATCTTGCAAGACAAATACGAAGTAACAGATCAAAATTTAAAAATTCAATTTCGCCCATTTACACTTCCGGAAATTCAACACA
This sequence comes from Candidatus Brocadia sp. WS118, assembly GCA_007618135.1. Taxonomy (GTDB): domain Bacteria; phylum Planctomycetota; class Brocadiia; order Brocadiales; family Brocadiaceae; genus Brocadia. The sequence continues at coordinate 3,458 of PHFX01000067.1, forward strand.
GCCTGAATGCAGAAGTACAGTTTCTGGAATATAAGATTACTCAAGATAGATTGCTGATTTTTTTCGGTGATCAAAGCCGCTTAAAAATCGTTGATATCCCCATTTCTCGAGAAGAACTACTCGAATTGGTATTTGAATTTCGCAGAATAATTGGGGCGGATGAATATAATACCTTTAAGAAAAATCTCCTGAAAGACTCAGAAAAATTATACACTGGAACGATGGAATTAGCCTGGCAACTTTACAAGCTGCTTATTAAACCGATGGAAAATGATCTTCGCCCCAATAAAACGCTCTATATAATCCCGGATGAGGCGCTTTTTTATTTACCGTTTACAGCCCTGACCACTATAGAAGAAGGAGATGAAAAATTTTTAATTCAAGATTATCCGCTTGTTTTTGCGCCTAGCGCTTCAATTCTAAAATTTTCCCTGGATTCACGAAAACCGGAAATTGAACCGGACAAATTACACCTTTTTGCACTGGCGAATCCGCTTGGGGATTTGCCGTATTCGGAAAAAGAAGTCCGTACCATTGCTCACATGTACTCAGAGGTAGATACCCTTATCGGATTTCGGGTGAAAGAGCCGGAAGTAATGAATCTACTGAATCGTGATTTTCATGTACTCCATTTTGCTACCCATGCATTTATTGATGAGCGAAACCCCCTTTATTCTCACCTGGTGCTGGGCACGGAATCTTACCTGAATTCTGACACCAGCGCAAGCCGATTCTCGGTAAAAATGAATCCGAATGATGATTTACTCATGGCGTTTGAAGTGTTAAGCCTTGACTTGTCAGGAGCACGTTTGGCAAATCTTTCAGCTTGCAAAACTTTCGGCGGCCGACTGTTTCGAGGTGAAGGCATTGTTGGTCTTACGCGGGCATTTATAACCGCCGGGGCCTTATCGGTTATAACCACTTTATGGGATATTGATGACCGCTATACAGAAAAATTAATGGGAGAATTTTATTACCAATGGATAAAAAATAAAACAACCAAAGCCCAGGCGCTACGCGCGGCGCAGCTAAAAGTCATTAAAGAGATGGCGAAGGATCCGCAATTTGGTTTCCCACATCCCCACCGCTGGGCTGCCTTTACTTTAACAGGGGATTACAAGTAATGCCGGTTAAGCTGGTAGCGCCTTATATTGCTTATTGCGTTTCTCTAAGAAACCATGGTTAAGTGTTCAATAAGTATCTTCATGCTAATCATCAGGAGGAATAAAAATGAATGATGAATTATTGCAATTGACTGAAACAACAAGCCGCGGCCAGGATCCCCCAGCAACCGATATGTTCTTCTCCAACCGGGCGCGGTTGAAATCCAACGCTTTCAGTACCGTCTGGCTGGGAGTGGCTATCGGGTTGGCCTGGGCGGTGGTGTTTTTCCTGGCTTCCCTGGTGGTTGGCCTGGGAGGGGGCACGGTGCTGGATTTCTTTAAAGCGCTCTATCCCGGGTTTAACGTGGGCACGTTTATTGGGATTATATTGGGTGTTGCCTGGAGCTTCCTGTACGCTTTCATTTTCGGGCTGCTGGTGGGGCTGGTGTATAACGCCCTGCTGCGCGGCGGCACGGAAGATATTGAGAGTTACGACATTTACGGATAAACGGCAAAGAAGAAAACTGTTTCCGCTCCCGGGGCCAAAATTTGAAGGCAATCAAGAACGATCTGTTACTATTCTTCTTCCTGACCGGTATATTGACTCTATTGCCCTCCCGGTCTGCACAAGCGCAGGATGATGGTTCCTTCGAGTTCAAATCAACCCTGAATTATGCCTTCTCCACCCAACTGGGTTCCGGCATCTACCGGGTTAGCGGGCGCACCGTGCAGATCTACCGGCTCTCGGTTTCGATTCGATTGCTGTCATCGGAAGAGCGGGGATGGGGGCTCTGGCTGCGCCTGCCGGTTACCCTCGGATTCTACAACTTTAAAGTGGAAGATGTTTTGGAAAGCGGCTTGCCCGACAACTTATCCACCCTGGCGCTGGTTCCCACTGCGGAGTTTTACATTCCTGCGCGTAAAAACTGGTGGCTGGGGCCATTTGGCGGCCTGGGAATGGGAAGGGATTTTTCAAACCGCATCACCAACTACATTTATGCCGCCGGCATCAAAAGCATGGCGATATTTCTCTGGGGACCGTTTGACATCCGCCTGGGAAACCGCCTGGTATATTCCGGCTATACCACCCGCAACCTGGGTTTTGAGGATGATTTCGCAGTTTTCGAGACCGGGTTGGATTTCCGGCGGCCAATAGGTATCCGCATTGGGCGCTACCACCTTG
>PHFX01000068.1 GCA_007618135.1 Candidatus Brocadia sp. WS118
ACCGAAAAAAAGAGGGCGTCAAAAACAGAGTAAAACAAAAAATCTACTGGATCGGTTGAGGGATTATCGAAAAGAAGTGTTGGCTTTCATGTATGACTTCAGGGTTCCTTTTGACAATAATCTGGCTGAACGAGATATCCGAATGATGAAAGTGCAACAAAAGATTTCCGGTTGTTTTCGATCTGAGAAGGGAGCCAGGATGTTTTGCAGAATTAGGGGATACATTTCTACGGCAAGAAAACAAGGGATTAATGTCTTAGAGGCTATTCAAATGGCTATGGATGAAAAGCCTTTTATGCCTGCTATGCAGACTGAATAGTAACAAATTCTTCAGAATTGTTATTTTGAATTCATCCTAAAATATACGCGATTAAGACTTGTTGACCAGATAATTGGAGAACAAGAGAGGGATGAAAAGTTTCTTATGGAAGAAAGTTATTGCTTCTATATGAAGAAACATCCAGTTGTTTGGAAAGACAGCTAATTATTATATTATGTTTGTAAAAAGTAGTAGCTACATGTTCGTGATCATACCAACTAACAAATAAAAAGGGATGAAGCACATGGATCCTATGAATTTCTTAGCTCCTTTTGTAGTCGATCTGCTTAGGCAGTCTCTACCTCATGCAGTTAGTTTTGCTATTAGTTTTTTGGCTGGTGAAACATCAGTAATTTTTCATAATCTCAAAGGCAAACACAAAGAAAAAAGGAGTCAAGAACTACAACAACTTCTCAAGCAGTTTTCCGACTTACATCTACTTAAAGACAAACTCCGAGCAGTTCCGGCAACAATTGAAAAAAACAAGGATATCCTTGGAGTAACCGAAAGGGAGGAACAACTTCTTGCTCTGCTATCAGATGAAAACTTCCAGGAAAATTTTGCTAAATGGTTATTTATAGGCTTGGGGCCAGAGGCAGATGACGCGCGGAACAACATCACTGAATATATAGTGGCAATCCTGCAGAACAATAACGCGAGCCCTAAGGAGATTGAACGATTTAAGAAGGAATATTTCGAGCGATTAGAAAAAGACGTATTTTCCAATCCCATGATTGCTCATTGGCGCCAGCAACTCAGCCTCAATTATCTACGAGAACAAGTTGAGTTTCTTAAGGAAAAGGCTGCTGAGGCTGCCGGAGAATTCTCCGAGAAAAAACAAAAGGCTGCACTTGACAGTTACCTCGACTTGGCCCTCAGAACATGGGACATTATTGACTTAAGCAATCTCCCGGAAGAGGATATTCACCTTGCAACACAGACTATACTTTTGCGGCAACTTTATGTTCCTTTACGCATGGAGGTTGATCTGAAAAAAACCGATCAAGATGTAGATAAAATTGAGAAAGAACAGGAAAATGTTTTGTTCGAGATTGAACAGCAACGTGAACTTAAACGGTTGTGGGAAGCAGGCAGGATAGAAAAACATGAATACGGTCATGAAGGAATTCCCATTGGTGTACTCTTAGATAAGGGGACTGAGAGTTTTGAAAGGAAAGGGCAAAAATGTCGAAAGGTGAATCGTTTTGTTGTTCTAGGCGATCCTGGCGCAGGCAAAACTACTCTTCTAAGGTGGATTGCAACTGCATATCTCCTCCGTCAAAAGGGCGATTTAGGTTTGAATGAATTCCCTGATGTTGAAACGCTTCCGCCAAATAATTGGCTTCCGGTCCTTATTCGATGTCGTGATCTCGGCGAAGAAGATCTGTCTAGGTCCTTTCAGGATTTTATAACCCAACATTTTAGGAAAACCGAACTTCAACCCCAAGAGGCTGAAATTATTACCGCCATAGTTATGGATCGTATAGCACGTGGAGAGGCACTGATTTTGGTTGACGGACTTGACGAAATTACAAATGCTTATGTCCGTATTCAGTTTTGTCGTGAGATGGAGCGCACAGCCCAACGTTATCCAGACACTCCTATAATTGTTACTTCACGGATTGTAGGTTACCGTGAAATGCCTTATCGTATGAAATCTGGGTTCAAACATCACACCATTTCAGACCTCTCTGACGATGATAAAATTCATTTTTGCGAGCGATGGGTTGCCGTAACAAACCAACATCGCTTACCTGATGATCAAAACAAACTAAAGCAAGAATTGATCAACGCGTTGAATAGTAGTGACCGCATCCAAAAATTAACAAATAATGCGATGCTCCTTACAACAGTTGCGTTGGTAAAGCGTAAAGTTGGAAAACTGCCAAGCCGTCGTCACGCAGTGTATCGTGAAGCTGTTTCTGTTCTCCTCAACTGGAATCGAATAATCTATGAACAAATAGAGGAAGAGGAGGCTATTCCGCAATTAGAGTATATTGCCTGGGAGATGTGTAGCAGAGGTGTTCAGCGCATGAGCGAAAATGATGTACTCAGCCTGCTTGATGACATACGAAAGGATTATGGAAGACGCCTCCGCAAGATCAACAATCGAACTCCTGAGGAGTTCTTACAGCTACTCGAGGCGCGTTCGAGTATCCTTGTTAAAAGCGGCAGCCTAGAAGGTCGCGATCAAAAAGATGGATCAATTTGGGAATTTCGTCACTTAACTTTTCAAGAATTCTTAGCTGCTCGTGCTCTTATCGATGGCCGTTACCCAGGTAGAAACCGAAGCGAGTCTTTAGCACAACAAGTAGGATCATTGGCCGGGAAAGCGGCAATTGTGGCTAACGAGTATATTGTTTCTGAACACTGGCGTGAACCACTGCGTTTGTGTCTATCAATGTGTCGAGACGATGATGCGGATGATGTGATGTTATCAATACTTCAACCTCAAAAGGATGAAAATAGAGAACTTTCGGTACGTCCACGGGCTATTTTTGCGGCACTTTGTCTATCGGACGAACCCCCTGTCAGTGAAGAAACCGCGAAATTTGTCCTGCAAACATTTGTGAAATTTGTAGGAGCCGAAGATGGTACAGGTAAAGCAAAAAAGACTGCCTTGGATACCACAGCAATTGAGCTTTCATCTAGCGAATGGCGTGATGAATTGGTTAGATTTCTTGCAGAGCAGTTTGTGAGTCGAGATAAGAATGATCGCTGGAATGCCGGTGGATTATGCGGAATGGTCGGTGCGGCTGATGCCCCAAGTGATGCAAAGGAACTACGTACTTGGGTTACTAACCATACAATTATTATCAAAACCGGAGACATGTTGTCTAAAATAGCCTCTATCTTGGCAATTGAAAAATTAGCCTTCTATGGCCAAGGGCTTATAGTTGATGGACTTATTGAGTACCTTATTAAAATGATAGAAGGAGATGACGCACTTATTCATGCTGCTGGTTGGGCACTTGGCAGACTTAGCGGAGGTGAAGAATGGCTCAAAAAGGGCCCTTGGTTTCCTAACGATTTAGAGCTTCAGGCTATTATTAGAGTACTTGTGCGCTCCGATTCAGAGGGGTATCCTGCAAGATGGCCGGTGATAATTGCGGGTAAGAGCAGTCTTTCTAATGCAATAGGCCCGATTTCCTCTCATCTTAAGAGTACGAGTGTAAGTACAAGGCAGGTCGCAGCAATTGCAGTAGGCCGTTTGGCCATTTGTGGGTGTTCTGATTCCAATTCTATATCTCTCTTGATAGATTCATTAAATGATTCTGATGCACAAGTCAGAGAAAATGCTGTCATCTCATTGAGACATGTTAAGGATCAACGAACTCTTGAGCCATTTATAGCTTGTCTGAATGACACTCACGATTCTGTGCGTCACGCCGCTGTCAAAGCACTTGGGGAGTTGGAGGACTCTCGTTCCTTTGCTTCGCTTTGTTCAGTTTTGGAAAACATGGAGAATCCTGGTGGAATGAGAATAAGTGCGGCACTTTCTCTCGCCCGTTTGAAAAATGAAGCAGTATTCGAAGTCCTCCTTTCAAGGTTGGAAGATCCCAATGAAAATCAACGCGCGGTTATTCCTCAAGTTATGGGGTTATTGGGAGATGTTCGTGCTATAGAACCTATTAGCAATCTTCTCGATAGTGATGATGAAAATTTTCAAATTGGATGCATTGATGGTTTGGGTTTATTGAACGACCCGAGTGTAAAAGATTTACTTTATAGTTATGCTTCTAAGGAGAACTTGTCTGTAAGAGTAGCCCTATCTTGTACCACAGCGCTTTCACGTTTGGGTTGCAAGCGTGAGATAGTAGGCAATGCAATTCTTAAAATAGCATCAAAGATAAAAGAAAGAGAACCCCCTATTGAGTTACCCCCCAAAGTAAATTCAAAACAAGAGGCAACAAGCTTAATTAGTAGTTTACTAAAACATTATGACATAAGGGTTAGAACAGGTGCATTTGGAATACTCATTGTAACACATAGTCGAATAGACCAATGCTTGGCCTCAAAAGACCTTGATGGTCTTGAACCTTGGCTTGATCCTCAATCTTTCATATCGGAGGAACAACTTGAATTAGCTATTTGGGAATTGGGTTTACCACCTAAGGAAGTGAAAATTCGTTACGAAGCAATCGCCAACAAATTTGGTCTCAAATTAGAATGGCAGTCTAATCAAACAGAAGTTCAATAAAACAGTCTGTGTTCTCAAACTAAGAAACATAATAATGCAATACAATACATTCAACCCGACCAAAAACAGGGAACCTAAGTTTTGATAATTTGAGTTTTTACAGGTGTTTTTGGCGCGGGTTATCGCTACATTAACCGGCAATTGCCATCACCCGCAGTAAAAGCTGCTGTTCCGGGAGCGCGCCCTCGGCAGCATCCTGGTGGTTGGCAACGGTTTTGGGAACGCCTCTCACATTGTATTCCTGGGATAAATAGGGAAATTCAATCGCTTCCACCATATCGGCGGTTACCTTGTCGCTCTCCATTGCAAACTGGTGCGCCAGGTGCACCGCGCCGGGGCAATAGGGACAGGTGGGGGTTATAAAAACCTGCAAATGGAGATCGTTTTTCAACTCCGCCAGTTTCTTGCGGGTTTCCCCGGATAAACCGGAATCCCTTTTGGAAACCATCAGAATTGCTTCCAACAGGGTAGAAAATTCGTAGCCGGAAGGAATTCCGTAAAAGCGGATTCCATAATCCTTGTCGCCCAGAATTGCGGTGGCGGGAATTTTATCAACTTTCAATTCATCCGCTTTGGCTTTGTGCTCTTCAAAGTCGTACACTTCCAGGGTGATCTTGTCGGAGAGCCCCGCGACTTCTTCCAACAATCCCCGGGTTTCTTTACAAAACTGGCATTCAAATTTTTGGGTGAAATTAATAATTCTTACGGGATGTTTCATCCCATCCAGTCTTTTCTTGACCTCGATACGGTCCTTTTCTCCGATAAGGGCCATGATGTTTCTCCTGATGATTTTTTAGTTTTCTGGTTCCTTCGACATTTTTATCATAAAGTGCCCCCCGAATAGCCGGGAGCAGAAATTAAGAGATTAAATCGTGATACGTGACTCGTGAAGCGTGAAGCGTGAAAAATCACGTATCACTCATCACGTTTCACTCATTCCCCGGCAACGTTAATCGTCGGTTCCAAAATTACCTGGGTGCAGATGGAATTGGCGATCAGACATTTTTCATGAGCGTCGTGAATGGCCTTTTCGGTTTGAACCACTACCTCGGCGTTTTCCACTACAATTTCCGGGCGCACATACACTTTGGTGAACTGGTATTTGCCTTCGTGGAATTCCAGCAACCCCTCTGCAGTGCTGCGATAAGAAACTACCGGCAGGTTGGAGCGCAGCGCAAATGCGGCAAAGGTGGTCAGGGT
>PHFX01000069.1 GCA_007618135.1 Candidatus Brocadia sp. WS118
AATTGGAGCGGACGGATTGGATTGAGATTGTGAACGAGGATGGAGTCGAACGATACAGACCGTTGGCGAGACCGTGAGGAAAAGATGAACATTTCACCGATTATCATTGTGTTATTGGCTGTCGCTTCGATTGTTGTGGATTACTCAAAATACCGCCGCGAGCCGTTGTCGCCATTGTGGACATTCGCGTTTCGCTTTTTTCTGCCTCCGCTCTATTTGATTTATCTCTACTCGGTCATCGAATACAGGACGGCGACGGGCATTTGTGAAGCCTCCGCCGTCGCGCCGTTTGCGCGGGTCGGCTTCTTGTTGTTCCTGCTCCCGAATGTCGTGTGCGGGATCGTGTACTTCGCGCAATGGATGAAAAGCAAGAGGAAATAGCGGTCATGCTGTATGCTGAGAATCTATCATCTTGCCGTCCGCATTCTTCAAGAATCGCCGACCACGCCGGGGGAGTGGGGGCTGATTTTTACACTGCTGACCGTATTAGGGACACTATTAAATATCTTGTACTCAAACAGAAATTCCCTTGTGCAACAGCAAAAGGATATGATTGCCTCGCAACAGGTTAGGATTAGTGAATTGGAAACCGCAATCCAAACCTTGCGGAACGACTACGCCAACGCGGAGCGTCGGCGTATTGACAACGAAGGCGATATTCGGGTATTGAAAGATAAGTTACAGAGGGAAAAGATGCGGGTTAAGTCCCTGCAAAAGCGATTGAGCGCGAAAGGGAAACGTTTACTGCGGAGGTAACTCCGCAGGGACGCGGGACAAGCGGCACAACGGCTTGCGTTACCTGCGTGTGGGCGGGCGTGGATTCGCTTTGGGAGCAGGAAAAACTCGAAGCGAGAAAAATGCTTGAAAATGCCGCAGAATCCCACACGTCAGGCGCGCGCTTTGTTAGCCTGCGTTATTATATAACGCTATTAAATTTTTCAGAAGTAGCACTCTCTAATTCTTTCACGCGCCGATTGAGTTTTATTATCTCATAGATAGGCTTTACTACTTCTTTCTGTTGTTCCATAGAAAGCAGTGGAATATGGATGCTTTCAAATGTTTCCTTGCGAATTGACGGATAGCCTTTATTTAATAGCAAATCTTCTGCGCGAATATGTAACAAACAATAAAGCAAAAAATAAGGGTCAACTTTATTTGTATCTGGCAGAATACAGGCAAAATGACTCACGACATAACCATCACAGCCCAAAATTCCACGATGATTTTTCAATGCCGAAATTCCGCTTTTCGGAAACAAAATTGTTCCTTTGGGAAACAAGGTCAGTCCCTTTATACCCTTGTCGTTCAATTTGTCTTTTGATGCAGTCAAGTCGTATGATATATGTTCCTTTGCTAAATCCGACACTCTGAAAAACGGATATACTCCGTCTTTGAAAAGGTCTAACTTTTGTGGAGCGCCCTGCCCATGCTTTATTTCAGCAATTTCTTTGAGCATGACAGTATTATTTTTTTCTGATATAAAACCTTTTCTTTGATAAATTGTTTTTACCAATTGATATTGACGATTCTTTATTTCCTTAATAGACAATGTGTCAAAATCAATTCCGTCTAATAGGCGGTCTAAATCTGTTTCTCCAATAACTTTTCTTCGATAATTGTCTAATGTAAAACCATCGTTTTTTACGTCAAAAAACCAAATCTTTTCCTTTTTCGCAGTTTTATTTTTGACATACAAAATATTTGTTTTCTGCGGCGTGTACGGTAAAAACACGCCAGCAGGCAACGAGACTACTGTGTGCAAATCATATTTTTCAACTATGTATTCTCGTTCCTTTGCATAGGTTTTATCAAACAAAAAACCTTCTGGAACAATAATTCCTGCTCTGCTTTCTGGATTCTTCTTATTCAACGCCTTCAAACAGTGTTGAATACAAATACTGTCGCCGTTGGTCGTTGGCAAGTCATAATTGTCACCATGTTTTGTGGTTTGAGAAAACGGAATATTCGTAACAACAACATCATATTCGCCATTGACGATATGTTCTAAACTATTTATTTTTTTGACGTTTGTATGACCGTCTCCAACCAATATCATATTCATCTTTGCAATTCTGGCAACGCTGGTAATTTCCCTGCCGAAAATAGTTTGATATTTTAGTAACCGCTTTGAATTTTCGTTCTGCGGCATTGTACAGTCAATATGCTTAAATGTTTCCGTCAACATTCCACCAGTTCCGCAGAATGGGTCGTAAATTTTTTCACCCAATTTGGGCGCAAGAAGTTTGACTAAAGTTTTTACGATATGGCGCGGAGTAAAGTATTGTCCTAAATCATTATGGTTTCCGCTACTATACGATTTCAAAAAATGTTCAAATGCGTCACCTTTTATATCTGTATTAGTGTCTGTTAAATACAGCGGGTCAAGCATATCAACAATCTTTTCTAACACGCGGGGATTTGATATTTTCAATGGCTCGAAAATTGTTTTATCGTCAAACTTTTCCTTAAAGTATTTCAAAACAATATCGTTGATATAACTTGATAATTCATTTCCGCGCTTATTCTTAAAATATCCCCACCTAAACTCACGCTGAATAATGTCATCGGTAGGCGTTTCTTCTTCTCGTACATCTTCTCTTTCGCTAATTAGTTTCAAAAATAGCAAATTTGAAAACTCACTAAATCGTTCAACGCCAGCATGCAAGCCTTCTTCGCGCAGTAAATCATTAGCCTTATCGAAAATTGAGATTAATTCTTTTCTAGACTCTGCAACATGCTTATCTATTGAGTTGTACTCACTCGTTCCAACATATTGAATTGCCAAAACTTCACGGATGAACTCGTCAATCTCATTCCCGTTAAGCAATAATGGCTGTTTTGTTACCTGATGGATTGTTTTAGTGAAAACTCCATCAGTAGCAAAAACAATAGGAGCATTTATTCGCTCTGCATAAGCCATTCCTTGCTGTAATGCCTCGTGGATATTCCTTCTCGGCTTTTTGGCTTCGATAACTATAAGCGGCGCGTCAGAATCGCTACGGTATAAAACATAGTCTGGCTTCAAACCACGCAGTTTTTTCTTTTGCTCATCTGTTTTAGGTTGTTGCTTATAAACATTGCGTTTTGGATTTTTGGGGTCTTCAATCCAAAGCAAATTTCTCAACTGCGTATCTATGAGTGTTTCTGTGTCTCTTTCCATCACGCTCATTTTCGTATTCCCTTTTTTGTGAAAATTTGACCAGCAGGCTAACGGTTTGCGTTACTTGCGGGTGGGTGGGCGTTGAGTCCGCTTGGCGACAGGATTCTTTCGAGGCTTGAAAAATGCTCGAAAACGGCGCAGAATCCCACCCGTCAAGTGCACGCTTTGTTGGGTTGCGGGTTTTGGAACACTACTTAATTTTTCAAACTTCGGCTCTTTTTCTGCGCCACGATTTGATAACGAAAACCAGACTGGGGACATATTGCCATTTTCGGATTTTACTTCAATGCTTATAAAGTATTTCTTTGACACAAGTTTTAATTTTTCCTGAAATGGCGAAAAAGATTTTCTACTTATATCATAACTGTTTTGACTAAAAACATATAAATCTTCGTCTCCCTGTTTTCTTGCTACAAGATGCAAGCCTTGCGGCTTTCCAGATGCGCTTATTTCTAAATTTCCTTTTGTTCTATCAATCTCGTATGGAGGTTTTGAGTTTAACCAAAACGGTTTCTCGTGGCTGTATTGGGGCATGTGTTTCATGCTTTTGTCGTAAAAATTCACTATTGCATGAACTTCGCCAGAATTGACTAATTTACCAACTTTCTTATTCTCTATATTTCGGAGTTCAAGATAATATCTTTCGACAAAAGTTTCTGTCTCAATACCTTTTACAAATATCGGAAAAGGTAGTTCAAGCATAACTTCGCCAGCAACAATATTGGCTTGTTGACTTTTAATTTCCGTTATTTCACTCTCCAATTCGGAGTTTCTCCAAAGTAGTGAAATAAAGAAAACGCCATAAACTACAACTTGGATAAGTGGATTACGCAAAAAATCAAAAACAGAATATCCCAAGTATGACTGAAATGAAGCAAAGGCTAAATCTAACATAGACAATACTCCGAATATTCTTGAAAGCCACAATGAGATTTTTCGTCTTTTTGACATGCGCCTATTCTAAAAGAGACGGGATTAGTTGTGTACATTTTTCAGCAACCCAACGGTTTGCGTTACTGGCGCGAGCCTAGTAACCTTTGAACGCCACGCAACCATGCGGCGAAGCGTCCAGTGCACGCTTTGTTAGCCCGCAACCATTTTCTTGGTTTCTAGCCATTCGTTTCCATATAGTTCTAGCATCCTTTTTTCGTAATACTCAAAATACATTTCATGCTGTTCTCTCGTCATAGGTACGCCGCATTCTTGGCAATATACAGAAGTTATTTTGCCTGATTTAGTTACGGTAGCAACTGGTATATGATTACCGTTTTGACATTCTTTATTTTTCGTTCTATATTTCATAACACCTCTGTTTGCAAGATGCGGGCTAACGGTTTGCGTTAGCGGCTTTGGCCGCTGAACAGAGATACTAATTTTTTCCAAACAGCAGCCAAAGTCCGCTGCACGCGGTGTTCTACGGCATACCAAACAATAACGAAAATCAATATCATGGGTAAAATCAAACAACCCGTTATAAAACCTTTATCAAAATTGCTCAAGTTATTACTCCTTTTGCAAGATGCCGTAGAACGGTTTGCGTTAGTGGCTTTGCGGTAGGGTGGTGTGAGCACCTTTGCAAAGACCACATTGACAGGATACGACCTCAAAACGCGGCGACTCTAGCAAAGTCCACTGCACGCGATGTTGGGCGGCTTCTTGCCAGTGGTTGTACCACCCACAATCACCACATACCCATTTACCGCAAGAGCAATGATACAAAGCGTCCGACACTTGATGACAATCTTCGCATTTTTCTATCGTTACCATTTCGACTCCTGTTGAGCGAGAGCCGCCCAACTATGATTTATACTGCCTAGTATATACCCGTCTGTATGATTTTGTCAATGGCGGTTCTAACCATTTCAGATTGATTTCCATGTTGTTTCAGCCACTCTTTTTGATCTTTGCGAATATCAAAATACGCCCCCACAAATCCTGACGGCTTCCGTGTTTGATATGGATGTGCATACGGTGTGTCTGTGCATAAAAACTTTTGTCCGCAACTTGGACACATCAAACGCAAAATATTGACCCCCGCCCGCCTTGTCTTTTTGGGAGTTCTAAAAACAAGAGTGGTGTTATCGTAAGTACACTTCATTATTGCACCTCGCACTCTGCCGCGTCGCCAAAGGCGCGCGGGCAGATATAACCACCGTCAATTTTCATCCAGCCGTCAACTAATCCGTAGACTTTCAAGTCATCGTTACAAACGGCGTCTATAACCTTGCCTGCTGGTGTTTCTCTGATATTCCAGCAACCCGTGATGGTTCGCGTTGTTTGTGGCGTGGGCGCGGCGGTATTGGCAATTTGTTGCGTCGGCGTGGATACGTCAGTCGGCGCGATATACGCGGGCGCACCGCAAGCCAACAAAAATACCACAGTTAGCAATAATCCGTATCCAACAATCGTCTTTTTGTAAATCGTCATCTCGATTATAGTCATTTCGTCTCGGCTTCATGTGGTTCTTGGGTGGTTTTATCACGATATACTCGACGCATTTCCTCGAGGTCTGGATAAGGCAAATCAATTAATCTTCCGCCG
>PHFX01000070.1 GCA_007618135.1 Candidatus Brocadia sp. WS118
ATAAAGGGTTTTCTTTATTCATCACTTCACCTCAATTTCCGGTAACAGGTTCACGGCCTCTTTTTTCTTTTGATCAACAATCTTGGCATAAACTTGAGTGGTTCTAATCTCTTTATGGCCTAAGAGCTTGCTCACCGTGTACAAATCCGCCCCCATCGTTAAAGACAGGGTTGCAAACGTATGCCTTGAAACATGAAAGGTAAGATGTTTTTCAATACCGGCCTCTTTACCCCATCCCCTAAGAGCCAGGTTTGTATTGCGATTGGTGGGAAGGTCAAAGACTTTTTTATCGGGCATATACAATATTTTTCCCCCTTCACCGTTGGAGCATAAGAGCCTTTTGGCAGTGGGTGAAAGCGGCTGGTATTCAAAATCCCTTGTTTTCTTTACCCTGAATTCGATCACGTCATTTTTGATTTGTGACCAGGTCAATTGTTTGACATCCGAATATCTCAAGCCGGTAAAACAACTGAATAAAAAGGCTTTCTTTATCTCAGGATTAGAGCAGGGGGTATCTGCCAGGGTTTGAATTTCATCAAGGGTTAAAAAAGTTCTTTTAGTCTCCGGCACTTTAATAGATTCAACCTTGCCAAACGGATTAGACAAAATTATCTCATCTTTAACCGCTTGATTCAAAGCAGTATTGACTATTTTGAAATAATTTGAGGCAGAGCTTGGAGCGACAACCGTTAAAAGATAGTTCTTGAATTCCTCAAGCCAGTCCTTTGTTACAGAAGAAAATTGAATATGGCCGCCTGTATAGCCTTTAAGATGCCTTAAAACATTTGACCATACTCCCTCCCCCTTATATTTCCGCTCAATGAGATTTTCAAAATATTCTACAAAATTGGCCTTTTTCTTAAAGTGCGGAATAAACCCATGTTCTGAGTTTTGTATTTCCAGTTCTCTCTTGGCTCTTACGCTTTCAGCCAGTTTTAGAACCTCTTTATTATTGGGATTGTTTTTGTAAAGGTATAGCTTCAAAAATTCATAATACCTTTTGCCCTCATGGTAAATGTCAAGATAGAGGCTCGCCTTGCCCCCTGCGATGATTTTCTTTCTAAGTTGCACGCTCATTTGTGACCCCTTAAAAAAGAAAGGTGATTATTGAGATTTGGCAGGCATCTAAGAGGCTCTTGGGTAAGCCTTATGCCCCCGTCCCTCACGGAAACAGGAATCTCAATAATCACCAAACTGTTTTCAGGAAAACTCATTTTCACCTCTTAGAGTTCTGCCAAGAACCTTCTAAAAGTAACAAATGAGTAACAAAGTAACAAGAAAAAAGAAATAAAAATAGGAAAGCAAAAGAAAAGAGAAGGCAGTTAACTACTGAAAATAATTGCTTTATAACTTCTTTGGTTTTCGCTTGTTTTCTATGGTTTGTTTCTTACATAAACAAATCGCTGGAGTAGAGGAATAAATTTAGTCCAGCGAGCGCCGGGCAGGGCATCGTTTTCCAGAATACGGCAGAGGGCGTTGGCGTTAGCATCCAGCAGGATCAAATGCTGCAAAACTACCGCTTCTAAGGTCATCGGCGGAAGCGGGGCGCCTTCGGCAGCGTCCCCCGGGTGGCTGAGAAGGAGATGTAACAGTTGATCCTTTAATTCCCCCGGAAAATCCCCGCACTGCTCGATGCGATGACCGACCATCTCGAACCCCGGCGCAATATACCCCAGCAATCGACCCTGGTCGGAAAAGTCGATAAATCCTTCCAGGGAATATTCCTTCACCTTCCCCACCCCGTGGCAAATTATCCCGGTTTTGAGCAGATCTAAATTCAATGAAGGATAGTGGCTTTTCATCACCTCCGCCGTATCCAGCATTGCCACAACGTGCTCCAGCATCCCGGAGAGATAGTTGTGGTGCCACAGTTTTCCCGCCGGAGACATACAATACGCTTCTTTGAAATCCCGATCCTCGAACAACAGTGTAAGTAATTTTGCCAGGTGCGCATCCTGGATAGATTGAAGATGCGTTTCGAACTGTCTTTTCAACTCGTTCACGTCTTTAGCAGTGTGGGGCAGCAATTCGTAGAGGTCCACACCATCTTCGCGGGCAGCTAAACGGATTTTCTGGATTTTCAGCTCCCGGTCATCCTGAAAAGCCTGCACCAGCGCTTTTATTTTAACGACATTGCCGACTTCATAAGCCCGGGCGTATTCCAGGGGCTTTTCCCAGATTCGCGCCTTCAACCGCCCGCTATGATCCCCCAATTCCAGTACCAGGTAAGGCTCCCCGCTCTGTTTATACTTGATCTCCTTTTTCCGAAGCACGCAAAAGCCGGTGAATGATTGGCCCGGCGCGAGGCTTTTAATTCCGGGATTTTTCGAGTGATTCTTCATGGGGATATTCATATATTGATTTGAACTTTTTAGCCAGGAAAATCAATATGAGAATCGGCGTTATATCCGACACTCACAATTACCTCAACCCCGCCGTCTTAAGGCATTTTGCGGAGGTAGATCTGATCCTTCACGCCGGAGATATCAATTCGGCGGCGATTCTCCGGGCGCTGGAGGCAAATGCTCCCGTGAAGGCAGTCAGGGGAAACTGCGATACCCGCGAACCGGTCAGCCGGTTACCGGAACAGCTTCGCCTGAAACTCGAAAATACAGACTTCCTGATTGTCCATGATGTGGGGAATATCAACCGCTTTCGCGAGCGGTTGATACAGATTGATTTTCCCCCTCCCGGCGTGGTGGTGTATGGACACACTCACCAGGCATTTTACCATCAGATCGATGGAATCCTGTTCATCAATCCCGGGAGCGCTTCCAGCTCCCGGGATCATCGCAAGCCTTCGGTGATGATCTTAGAGATCGATCCTTCCGGAATCACCTCCCACCGCCTGATCGAATTGTGAATCTACAGAAATCCAACTCGAAACTCACAACTCCAAACCCGCAACTACTTGCTCAGGCATAGATTTTCTTTTCGTTGCACTGGCAAACTTTGATGTTCTGGGTGGCGTACTTCCAGGTCTTAGAGGATTCGGAATAGTAAGATTCCACTTTTTTGACCAGGGAGTAAGCATTTCCGCATACCGGGCAGAGCAGAACGCCCTTTTTCTTTCCTTTTTGCGCAAAATCCGGTTTTTTAGCCATATGTATCTCCTTTAATTTGATTAATCTCTACATTTCTAAAAATTTCGATGCTGCTATGGGCGGCTCGCTCTGATGCTGCAAGCGCCTTCCGAGCGTTCTCCAACAATTCGGAATCGCCCTGTCCCGCTCCCGGGAACTGCACCATTCCCGAATGCACCACCACTTTTTCCACCAGGCCGCCCATCCAGGGGGTCTTTTGAATTAAGGCGTCCAAAACCGTTTGAAACTCCGTCGCCGTTTCCTGGCAGAGTTTTTCCGGCCACAGAATCGCCAGATGGTCTTGATCGAGCCGGAAAATATAATTTATGGAATTCAATAAAGGCAATACAAAAGACACAAACTCCGGCATCAGCCGGTCAGCAATATCCCCCTCCAACGCCCCCGCGGTGGTGCGAATCTTTAAAAGCTGCAACACGAACTTCTTGCGGAATTCGCCGGAGCGGTCGATCTCCTTGTTCAATTCCACCATGAAGGCCTGCCGGTTGCCCAGGCGCGTTTTCGGATCGATCAAATTTTGTTCTTCCAGCGTGGAGATCAACTGCACTTTATCCAAAAACGCGGCAATTTGATAGGCCATGGTCTCCAGGATCTGTTTATGCTCCTCGGTGAATGCGTTGGGTTTCACGCTTTCCAGGGAGAGCACCACGTCCGTCACGTCATGGCGGATTACCGGCACTGCCAGCAAGGATTTGAATTCCGGGACGTGTTGCTCCTGCAGATAGAACCGGGGAATATAATTTTCTTTTGCCGCAAAATCGTCCACCAACAGAGGCTGTTTTTTACGCAGCACCCACCCGATCAACCCCTCATGGTCGGGAAACTCCTGGCCCAGCGCCAGGGAAGCAGCCGCGCCGGACAGGTAAGCGATGCGCCCGGCGTTCAGGCTGATCCGCTCGGAGACGATCATTCGATCCGCCTCCAACACCGTTTTCAGGGAACGATTGAGATAGGGCCACAAAGCCTCGGCAGTTTGAATGGGCAAAATCCCCTTGCTGAAATCATAGAGCAGGCGAGTGGTCCAATTCTCGGTTTCATACTCATATAGCTTGTTGCTGCACGCCAGCTGGATGGCGATCACCCGGCTGAAGTCGTTTAAAATTGCCAGATCGTCTTCGCCAAAGCTCTCTTCGACCTCAGAATCCACGCACAGCACTCCCACAAGCAGGTCTTTATAGTACAGGGGGGTGCCGGCAAACGCCCGGGCCGGTATATTCGAAGTCGCATAATAGGGTAGTAGCAGTTCGCTGTCAGGCAAATGATTTTCCAAAAGCGGTTTTTTATCTTTCAGAATAAACGCCAGCAGTCCCTGGTTGAGGTCTAAAAAGGATTCCCTGGTAAATTGGGCCTCGAAATCGGTGAGTTTATGGCGGATATAGAATTGCTTTTTGTAAAAATTGACCATCAACAGCACCACGGTGTTGCACACCATGGTATGTTTAATGAGCGGGAAAACGGTTTCCAGGAATTGCCGGAAGTATTCTTCGACGTTTTGCGAAGAGCGGATTTTTAAATCATCCTCGGCGTTGTCGGAGGCGGGCATTCTCTCCGGCAGGGTTTCCTCTACAATCTCGCTTTCCTCTTCTGCAAACGCCAAAATAACCCGGGAATAAAAAAAAACTCCCCACAACAGAACAAAAAGGAATAACAGCTTGATTCCGATGAATACGGGGGAGTTGGGCAAAAAACCGATCAGGAAAACGACGAATAGAGAAACGGCCGCAATAACCAAAAGTAATTGATGTTTGCTCAAACCATTCACTCAATCAATCAGGGGTTTTGATATATGGCTGCCCTCACAGGCTTATCCTAAATCGGTTTTCAATATACAAAAAAGATTTGGATTTTGTATAAGGAAATTCTATTTGTTGTTTCCCTGCTGATTAATGAGGTGAATGCTGTCGTTCAGGTTCTTCAAGTTTCTTTTCTGAACCGAATCCGGCAGCACGTTTGCGGGCCGCGTTAGTGTCGGTTGGGAATCATTCTCCGGCAGCGATTCCGCGGCCGATGGCATCGTTTGTTGGGGATTGCCTCGCTGGCTGCCGGGTTTGTCATCGCCGATGATGGTGGGCGTCAAGCTGGACTTTTGAGCGGGCCGAAGATTGACTTCCCGGGGAGTGTCGCTGAAGAAGAAGAAAACTGAAAACACCGCCATCATTAGCACGAAAGCAACCGCCGGCACCTTCCAGGACTGGAAATAATTCAGCGGTATTCTTTCAATGCGGCGAATGTTTGCCTGCCGCAGCCGCTGGCTGAGTTTGAATTCAAAATCCGGAGAGGTAGTAAAGCGGGAAAGCCCGGTAAGGGTATGCCGCAGGCTGCGCATCCGGTTTATCGTTTCCCGACAGCCGGGGCAGGCTGATAAATGGCTTTCTAAAACCTGGCGGGCATCCTGGGGTAATTCGCCTTCGATATAGTCGGAGAAACTCTCTTTGAATTTGTCGCAATAACTCATAGGCAACCTCGTCATTTTCGGTTATCCGTTGGTATAGGGTTCGGTTTCGAGTAAAAATTTCAAATCCTCTTGCAGCTTCAGGCGACCGCGATTCACCCGGGATTTAACCGTTCCCAGGGGAATGTTGAGAATCTGGCTGA
>PHFX01000071.1 GCA_007618135.1 Candidatus Brocadia sp. WS118
ATCAGCGCGAAGGTGCGCGGCTCCATCAATCCCTATTTCGGGGTGTATAAGGAGCCGCTCTATAACACCAGCATCAAAATTCGCCCCATCTCCAAAGAGCGCTGGGCGGGGCTGATCGCGGCGATCTCTTCCAACGCCGGGATGGTCTCCAGGCTGCTGTTAGGGGAGATGCCGGATAATATCGAAGAGATTTTCGAGAAATTAGATTTGCACCTCCTGCCGGCCAGCTCTAAGGATTTCGAGACCCACTGCTCCTGCCCGGACTGGGCCAATCCCTGCAAGCACGTCGCCGGGGTGTACTACCTGGTCGCCGCGGAATTCGACCGCGATCCCTTTTTGATGTTCGAGCTGCGGGGATTGTCGAAAGCGGAGCTGCAGAAAGAGTTAGCCAAATCGCCGTTAGGAAGGGCGCTGGTTTCTCAATTGCAGGAAGAAGAGATCGCGCCGGTGCATTCCCCTTCCTATTACACCCGCCCGGGGAGGGAAGCGCCGGAAGGCGAACTGGATATCAAAACCTTCTGGAGCGGCAAAAAACGCCTGCCCGCCTCCCCGCCGGCGCCCCAGGAATCTCCCATCCCGGCCATCCTGATCAAGAAGCAGGGCGATTACCCGGCTTTTTGGGATAAAGACATTTCATTTATCGAGACCATGGAGGATTTTTACCGCCAGGTGCGGGAGAAGAACCGGAAGCGGTTGTAAAAGTCCATTAAAGAGACTGGAGCATTGCGGCTGATATCTTTCGTCGTATGTCATGCTTCCACTCCGCTCAGCACGACAGCGCGAAGTCACCCTGAGCGAAGTCGAAGAATGCGCAGGGCAACCGGTGGTTTTCTGGAAATCACCGGGAGCAGTTTCTGAAAACCCCATGGCCTTTAATAAAAGCGCATGGGGTTTTGGGCGGAAGCAGCGCATCTATGCCCCCAACCGGTAGCTTTTTTCCGGGGGAAAGAGCGATGATTACTTAACCCCCGGAGGGGTTCATTCCTTCTTTTCGTAACTTATCTTGCCCAATTTTTCTCTCATCAGCTTGCCGGGACGGAATTTCAGACGATTGGAGGTGATGTTCCGGGCGCTCACTTCCTCCCGGCTAGCCGAGGGCGCGCTTTGAATGCTCAGGCTGAAGCTGCCCAATTCGCCTAAGCGAACGATCATTCCCTCGCCGAGGTGTTGGGGGATGACCAGCAGCAGCGCCTCCAGTACAGCCAGAACGTCGGGGGTGCTCAGGGTAGATATCGCCGCAATTTGATTGGCCAGGGTGCGCAAATCCACCGCCCCGTTGCTTTTGGCGTGGGCGTAATATTTGCGAGGCTCGACGGGATTGCGGGGGTTGGTTTTTTCGATGACGATGAAGGGGACGGGCATAGCTGAAACCTCCCTTGGAGAAATAACCGCTTAAATCGCGCTTCGATCCTGCCCTGCGAGACGGCTTTGCAGGGTAGATTATCTGGTATTTCGACAGGAGGCGGGGGGAGCTTTAGGGAGGATGGTAAAAAGTGGAGGGCAAGGTAGCGGGCTTGTGAGCGAATGGCCATAGGCTGATTCTGTTGCGCGTGCATCATAAGAGAAATCAGAAAATAGAGAATAGAGCTTATTTATAAAAAAATTCACAATAGATCTTGATAATAATGTGGTTTCTTTCTATATTTCTCATAAAGCTGATAGTTAGAGTAGGAGGGGGGTTTTAGCTACATGAGAGATGCAAGGTCTCTCGGAATTTTGATGTCGAAAGTATTTTCTCCTTCCTTTAAATTATTAAAATTACATTGTCTAAGTAGAAATATTGGATTTTCGAAGCTAATAGGTTTCATCATATTTGAAATACAAATTTTGATTTGACTGGAGGCTGCCATGATATTCGGAGACCGATTAGTAATCACCAAAAAAGGAATTTACGTAAATAACGAAACTTTAGCGACAATCGGTATTCAACCGGAGGATAAAATTACCTTATTGCCCTTTCGAACTTTTGAATATCGGAAAAAGGAACCCGGCTCCCAAATCCGCACAGATATATTGATCACTCCAATTTCTCCCGAAAAATGGCCATTTGTTATCCGTTTTGTTCTTCGCCTTCGTAATTTACCCGGCACTTTATACAAAGTCTTCGAGTTTCTGAAAGAACAAAATATAAACATACTTTTTGAAGAATGCTCCCATTCCGGACATCATCATAGTGTCTTAAATGTTCTGGGTGAGGTCAAGGAGTTAGAAGCGATTACAATTAATAAATTGATTGAAAAAATACTTGATGAAGGGAAAAGGAGGAAAGAGACTCTTAAAGAAATTTATGATCTCCTTTATAAGGATAAAAAAAACTTTGATGATGCGAGAAAAATAATCAACTACTATTATGAAGAGACACCCGATGCTTCTAATGAAAATGATGATAAAGGCTCTGCCTGGTTTTCCAGAAGAGAGCCACTTTCATGGAGCGCCTTTAGAAAATTTGAGGACTATATTAATCAAAAAGATGAAGGAATTAAAGAAATAGGTGAATGGGATTATGATAAGATCATGAAAGATGTCCAAAGCGAAGTGGAGAAAGAATTAAAGAATCGGAAAGACCGTAAAGGAATTAAATACTCAGAGACTAAAAAAAGATTAGTAAACAAATTGATCAATGAAAAAGTCGGTATCTATCTTGCAACTAAATTTAAGGAAAATACAGACTGTCGTCTTCAAGAGTTTTTGGATCAAGAAATAGTTGAAACCCAGCCGAAGATTGAAGTTCTTGAAAAAAACTATCATACCAATGCAGAAACTTTATATCAGCGGGTGGAATTTCAAATATTGCCTATTAAAATATTACTTCAAGCGATTATTATGTACAAGCGTGTTATGGTAGAAAGATATAAGCTCCTAATCATACGAGATTCTTTAAAAGATAAAAGTATAGAAGAGAAACTTCAACAAAAAAACAATCTCGAGAATCGGAAAGTTGAACAAATTCCCGAAGGTGTCTATTTATATAATATTAGATTTTATGACATGGTAATCAAATATCCTTATCTAATGAATGAAAGATTAATGGTTTATTCTATTAAAGAAAGCGAAGAGAAAAGTACGGAAAGTAAGAAAAGCGAAGGAATGCTTGATATTTTTCGTGATATTGTTGTTCGACTGGATAAATTAATGCAAGACAGGGACAAACTGGGCAAAATCGAGACGCGATTAGATCTTGATCCTGTAATAATCACCACTGTGGAATCCCTCTCACATGCGGCATATCATCGCGCGTTTATGCAACATTATATTTGTTCTACAGAAAATGCAATGATAAAATTTCCGGAAAATTTCAATATATCAAGTTTATTTATGGGTAATACATCAGAATCCACGACTGATGACGATTATTCAACTTTAGCGATAGGATCCCGCGATACCGATAGCAACAGTCTTCGTCTTTCTCCAATACCACTTGATTCATTAAGCCGTTTTCGTGAAATTGAATTTGAATATCAACGTAAATGTTCAAACCAATGTGAAGCGTACGGTTTGAGAGAATTTCAATCGGCTACAATTCAGAGTGAATCTGGTCATACTGAGATTTATTGTAAAGGAACCAGTATGGGGATTGCCCATATTTTTACGAAAGCAATCAGGCAGTTCGAAAGTGAGGATGTCAGGAATCCTCATTATCTAAATATCTGGCGGATTTATAATAAGACCATAGAAATTTCAAAAAATTATGAAGCGGGCTGTATTATCGCAATAGTTCAAGCTGTTGGAGATAACTTCACCGGCTTTACTCCTAATTGGGGAAAAAATATTGAAGAGCGACTCAGGATTGGCATTAATAATGAATTCCCTCACAGGCATGTTTCATTCCGAAGATTGTCGATACGTGAATTATCGGCCGGTAAGGTTTTTGTATCTCTTCCGTTCAAGCATCCTAGGCGAGAAGAATGGATGAGTAAAGTAATTCATATTGGCAAGAAAGCGGGTTTTCACGAAATTTATACTATTGAAGAACATACTGAGTCAGTGACAAAGAAGGTTGCTGATTATATCAAAAACAGTGATGCGATGATCCAAATAATCGCCGTCCAACCTAACGTGAAGAAGGAATCTGCGGAATATACGAATAAATTCATATGGTTGATGGCTGAATATTTGGCTGCAATCTCAAATGGCCTGGAAGTGGTTCGTTTGATTGATATTGATACGATAGGTGATTATGAGATAAAAATCGGGAAAGATCATCCTTTTCTTGAATTCAGAATCATTGATCCAAGTAGTGAATTTGATAAGGTTGTTGAGAAAGCATTTAAGGAACTAAGAGATAAGCTAGGACGGAAGTTGGGATTAAGTTAAATCCGGAATGAATTCTGAGGGGCAATATATCAATAAGTTGATCGTAAGGAGATCTCTTATGATTAATAAACAACAAATTCTTTTAGAACAATATAGGCTTTATGTTGAAATGGCAGACAGAATTAGTAGCAGGCGAACTGAAACAAACAAGTTCTATGTTAGCATTTTATCGGGAATCCTTGCTCTTTTACTGATTTTGGTTGATAAGAATATTTTCAACAATTATCAGGCGCCTGTTTTCATAGCCATTTCTCTTTTAGGTTTCGGTCTCAACGTACTGTGGTACATTAATATTCGGGCTTACAGACAACTTAATTCTGGAAAATTTCAAGTGATTAAAGAAATGGAGCTCCAATTACCCTTTCCCTGCTATGATAGAGAGTGGGAGCTTTTAGGGGGAGGAAAAGAAACCAGGAAATATCTACAAATATCAAGAATCGAACAATATGTTCCATTTATATTATTTATTCCATATTTGATATTGTTAATTTACTCATTATTGAATCTATAGCTTAGCGTCAAAAATTTATAGATCATTTTGAGACCTTGAACATTTATTTTAGATTTTTTTAGTTTCAACTCCCCTACCCCCCCCCCCGCTCATACCCCTCCACCCCCTCCGCTGCCAACCCCACGTTATCCGTCGCCAGCACGTCCGCCCCGTTTTTCAGCAATTGCACGTAAACCCCTGCCCCTTGCTTCTCCGCCTTGCGGTCTAAGTTGCCCATGGTTCCCAATATCGCCCGGATGGTTTGCTGGTGCAAAAGGTCGTAAATCTGCGCCGGCGGCTCGTACACTCCCACGAATCCCATGAAATTTTTGGCAGGGATGCCGCTTCCCAGGAGCCGTTGCACGGCTACCAACCCCTGCGCCGGGGCGGAAATCACCAGGTTGGGATTCAGGCGATGGTAAGTGTGGGCGGCCTCCAGGTTGTAGGTAATAACGGTGACGTAACTCTCCGCCCGGTGCTGCTCGATCAGCGCGACAATATCCGACGGGCTAACCTCCGGCTTTACGTCTAAGGTCAAAATTGCCTTCCCGCGCGCCCAGTGGAGCGCCTCGGCAAGGGTGGGAATGCGGTAAGGGGTCACCCGGCCTTGCGGGTCGGTCAAGAACAAGCGCTGAAGCTCTGCGGCGGTGGCGGCGGCCACCGGCCCGCTTCCGGTAGTGGTGCGGTTGAGGGTTTCATCGTGCATCAGGAACAGCTGCCCATCTGCGGATTTGCGCACGTCGCACTCGATCAGGCAGGGGGCATAGTTGAGCGCGTTCTCGAAGGTCTCTAAGCAGTTCTCCGGGAATCCGCTGCCGCCGCGCCCC
>PHFX01000155.1 GCA_007618135.1 Candidatus Brocadia sp. WS118
TGATCCCGGTACGTTATACTGACAAACAGGGAAAAACGTATCTTTTTCATGAGGTAAAACCAAACATCAAAAACCTTGACCCAAAAACCGTCACAAAACGCATGTTCGGCACTCATTTTTTCCGGGATTGAAATTCCTTAACATCAAGTTATGTCCAAAACAATAGATGCTATTTTCGAAAACGGTGTCTTTAAACCAATAACCCCAATTTCTGTTTCTGAGCATAAAAAAGTAACCCTTATTATTGCAGATGAAAATGAAGAACTTAAGGTACAACATATTCACATCTGTGTTAAGCAAAAATATCGCTATAGTAAACGTCTTAAATAAGTTGCCGTTCTGTTCCTCCACTATAAATACGGTGATTTGAAAATAGGCAGGATACATAAATATGCACAAAGGTGTGTCTCTGGTAACAATTTAGTTTTTTGAAAAATTCCCATAATAAAGATTTTTATCACGTAGTGTAGGGGCGAAGCATTTGCTATGCTCGCCATAAATGCATTCATACCCAATCCAACAAATGCTTCGCCCCTACATCTTCAAAAAACAAATTTGTTACGTTGTCTGCTATTATGCCCTTCTTAACTCGGCGCCAAGCGTTCGGGAAAGGGTATCGACTATCTTCTGCTGTGCATTATCGACTTCTTCACCCGTTAATGTCCGGTCTTTTGCCTGGAAGCAGAGGTTAAAGGCAACGCTCTTCTTTCCGGCAGGAATCTGTTTTCCACGATATATGTCGAAAAATTTCATTTCCTTCAGGAAATCAACTCTGGTATCCATAATGCATTGCTCGATAGACGACCAGGTTACTTCCTCATTTACCAGCAGGGCAAGGTCACGGAAAACGGCAGGATATTGCGGCAGGTCTTGATATTTCTTGGCGGAATTTGACTTTTCTACCAACAGATCATGGTCCACTTCCACGAGGCAGGATACCGCCTTGAATCCCAATGCCTGACTGGCTTCCCCACAGTACCCAACTGGATTGCCATCCATTTGAATCCTTGACGCCCTTCCATCCTGGAATAGTCTGGATTCGCTGAAGGGAACCCATTCACATTGCAATACGATACCGAGATTTCTGAGCAGCGCCTCAAAAATCCCTTTTACCGTTAAAAAATCGGCATCAACCAACAGGGACAAACAGTTTTTTTCCTGCGGCAGTTTATTCCCTGCAAGATACACTTTGGCAATTTCAAAGATTTTAATTTGCTCTGTGCCATGATTCAGATTATACACCTTGGCGCTGATAAGACTGGGCAGGAGCGACGTCCGCAAACGGCTCTCTTCCTGTCTCAACGGGTTTGCAATATCGATACCCGCCCTATCCGACCACATATTTACCGATTGCAAAGGTGAGGCATCGACAATACTGAAGGTTTTCACCTCATAAAAACCAAGCCCGGTGAGGAATTGGCGGATTGTATCTTCAACGATCTCTGCTTTGCTCTTTGTATTCCCACGCACACAGACAGAAGTTTTGGCAGGTATCTTATCATACCCATAAATCCTGGCGATTTCTTCAATCAAATCGATCTCGCGATAGACATCGCCCCGAAAACCCGGCACCTCAACATCAATAAAGTTTTCGCTATCATTGAGCATCTTAAAGGAAAGTCTTTTTAAGATATCAAGGGCACGGTCTCTTTTGATCTCTGTCCCCAGGACTTTATGAAGCCGTTCCATTCGGATGGTAATTTTTTTTGTTTCGTGTCTTCCCGATGTTCTTTGAATAGCACCGCTGGTAATTTCCCCTCCCGAACACTCTTTGATAAGCCTTGTGGCTCTTTGAGATGCGCGGTCTATACCTTCAGGATCCGTGCCTCTTTCAAAGCGGTATGAGGAGTCTGAAGCAATGCCTAATGATCTCGATGTACGCCGCACCTGCCTTGGTTCAAACTGAGCACATTCCAGGAGGATATTTCTGGTTGATTCAGAAACCTCCGTCTCCTTGCCGCCCATAATGCCGGCAATGGCAACGGGTTTTCTGCCATCTGCGATGACCAGCATGTCATGGAAAAGCGCCCTTCTGGCGCCATTAAGAGCGACAATTTCTTCTCCACTCCTTGCCCTCCTCACCAGGATCTTTTGTTCTGCTACCTTGTCCAGGTCAAATGCATGCAGCGGTTGTCCCGTCTCCATCATCACATAATTGGTTATATCAACGATGTTGTTTACCGGCCGAAGACCAATGCACCGTAATCTCTTTTGCATCCAGTCAGGAGACGGCGCAACGGTTATATGGCGAATTACCCTGGCAGTATAATGGGGACACAATACCGGTTCTTCAACAACAATCGTGATCGCCTTTGATATCTCCGTATTCACGCTGATAAAATTTGTTTCCGGGAACTGCACACTTCCTCCAACGATTGCAGCTACCTCACGAGCAATACCAATAATACCAAGACAATCCGGGCGATTGGAGGTAATTTCTATATCAAGGCAAAAATCGTCTTCCACGGGTTTTATCTCAGCGACTACCAATCCAACGCTGGTCAGCCTGTCAGCAAGTTCCAGCGGAGTTAAGTGAAAAGCAACATATTCCTTGAGCCAGTGGTAGCTAATCTTCATTTATTGTTTAGAATTGTGATAAAAAACGCAAGTCATTTTCGTAGAAAAGACGAATATCATTGATACCATACTTCAGCATAGTAATCCGTTCGACACCCATTCCAAAGGCAAAACCTGTATACTTTTCCGCATCGTAATGCACAGCCTTAAATACATTCGGATCAACCATGCCGGCTCCCAAAATTTCCACCCACCCACTGTATGAACATACGCTGCAACCTTTGCCTTCACAGATAGAGCATGAAATATCGACCTCGGCGCTCGGCTCCGTAAAAGGGAAAAATGATGGCCGAAAACGCATCTGGACGTTTTGGCCAAAATAGGCCTTGATAAATTGGTAGAGCACCCCTTTCAGATCTGCAAAGCTGACCCCTTCGTCTACCAGCAGGCCCTCCACCTGATGAAACATAAAGGAGTGCCTCGCATCAACGGTATCAGGCCGATATACCCTGCCCGGAGCAATAATTCGAATGGGTGGTTTTTGTTTTTCCATGATACGAATCTGAACGGTGGATGTCTGGCTTCTTAAAAGCACATCCTCTTTGATATAAAAAGTATCAAAATCTGTTCGCGAGGGATGATCGGTGGGGATGTTTAATGCTTCAAAATTGTAATACTCCAGCTCCACTTCAGGACCGTAAGCCACATCAAAACCCAGGCTTGCAAATACCCCCTTGATATCATCAATCGTTTGAGTGAGGGGATGTTTTTTTCCCACAAACGGAGGTTTACCCGGTAAAGTAATATCAAATAATTCAGCCTTGACTTTTGAAACCGGTTGCACGGACAACTTGCTTATCAACTCTTGTAGAGCAGCGTCTATTTCAGCCTTGAGCGAGTTAACCCCCCTTCCAAAATCAACACGCTTGTCGATAGGCAATGTTGGGATAAGTTTCATAAGATCATTGACAATACCCTTTCTTCCTAGGTATTTCGTCCTCAATTGTTCTGCATCTTTCTGGGTATTTGCAGAACAAATTTCATCCAGTAAATTTCTTTTTATCTCTTCTAATTTCTCTAACTTCTCTACCATGGAAATGCGTTTCTCAAGGACATAAAAAACGTAGGCACGTTCCATCCCGGTCTGTTTCCGGAAGAGAACGTGCCTTCTATTTCAGAAATACCACATCACATGAAGCTGACAGGGTAATGCTTAGGCACAAGATGTTACATTGCCGCCTTAACCTGCTCGACTAATTGATCAAAAGCAGGTTTATCATTGACCGCCATCTCAGCCAGCATTTTTCTGTTGAGATCTACCTTTGCTTTAATTATCCCGCTCATAAAACGGCTATAGGATAACCCCCGCTCCCTGGCTGCAGCGCTGATTCTGGAAATCCAGAGTTCCCGAAATTTTCTCTTGCGGGCTTTCCGGTCTCTAAACGAAAATACCATGGCACGAATATACGTTTCCATGGCCTTGCGGTACAGATTACCTCGGCCGCCCCAATAGCCTTCTGTCTTGTTCAACAATCTTTTTCTCGATCTTTTTCTTGCACAACCCTTTGTTGCTCTTGGCATGTTACAACTCTTTCATCAAAAAAATTAAAATTTACTTTACGACCCTCGTAACGCCCTTGTCATGATTTTGTTGAAAGCGGACGAAACCTCTGCCTTTTTTCTCAGACGTCCACGCCGTCTTCCTGACTTCCCTGACATCAGATGGCCTTTCCCAGCCTTTGGTCTCTTGACCTTCCCCTTAGCGCTTATTTTTATCCGTTTTTTAAGACCCTTATGGGTTTTTAACTTTGGCATCTCTACAACCTCCTTTTCCAACAAATGAATTTATATTTAGTCTGCTCTGAATGACAAGAAGCCGAATTCAATTGCCACAGAGGCTTTTTTACTTCGGTGATAAGATTATACCCATTCTGCGCTCATCAGATATTTTTTCCTTCTCCACCTTAGCAATATCCTCAAGTGCATCAGAGATTTGCTTCAAGATACTTTCACCCAGCTCTGTATGGGCACGTTCCCGTCCCTTAAACATTATGCTGACGAGAACACGGTCTTTATTTTCTAAAAATTTCCTGGCCTGCCGGATCTTTGTTTGTATGTCATGCTCACCGGTTTTCGGCCGCAGTCTTAATTCTTTTAATTGCACGACATGCTGCTTCTGATGTAACTTTTTCTTTTGTTTATATTTAAACTTGCCATAATTCATAATCCGACAAACAGGTGGAGTTGCATCAGGAGCTACCTCCACAAGATCAAGCTCCACAGTCCTTGCCTTTGCAATAGCATCTTCTTTACTAATCACACCAACCTGAACACCGTTCTCATCGATCAACCGTACCGTTGAGGAACGGATCCGCTCGTTAATCCTTAATTCTTGTGAAATGTATATTCTCCTCCCAAAAAGTTACGATTACCTTTTTTCTCTGATTTCAGATTCCGCGTTTCTTATAAACTCTTCCAGAGGGATCGCCCCCTCGTTCCCTTTTTTCCTGCTTCTGACGGCAACGGTGCCACCTTCCACTTCTTTATCTCCGACGATCAGTAGATAAGGAATCTTCCCCACCGTGCCTTCCCGTATCTTGTAATTAATTTTAGCGCTGCTCAAGTCACATTCTGCCCTGAAATTCTTAGCAAGCAACAGAGCTTGTATTTTTTTCGCATAATCAACGTGTGCATCGGTAATCGGCAATATCCTTACCTGAACAGGTGCAATCCATAAGGGAAAATCGCCCGCATAGTGTTCTATCAGACATCCAATAAACCGTTCCATAGCACCCAGAACGGTGCGATGCACCATTACCACACGATGATGAAACCCGTCAGAACCAACATAATTGACATCAAATCGTTCCGGCAGATTAAAATCTACCTGAATCGTGGGCCCCTGCCAGCCGCGTCCTATGGCATCCTTGACCTTGATATCAATTGCCGGACCATAAAACTTTGCCTCGCCCTCCATTCGGACATATTTTAATCCTTTTTTTTCAAGGGCAATTTTCAGGGCTTCCTCGGCGTGTTCCCAAACTTCATCCCGGCCTATGTACTTTTCCTTTTCTCCTTTGCCCCGGACGCTTAATTCTATCTCATATTCATGAAATCCAAAACTTGAAAGCATGAACTGAGCCAGATCAATGACCCCCAGGATTTCACTTTCCAGCTGATCCGGGGTGCAGAATATATGCGCATCGTCCTGGGTAAATCCTCTCACACGCAACAGGCCGTGCAAGACACCCGACCTTTCATACCGGTACACGGTGCCCAATTCCCCCCACCGTAAAGGTAAATCGCGGTAACTGTGCAGCTTTGTCTTATACATAAGCACAGCAAAAGGACAGTTCATGGGTTTTAAGATATATTCCTGACCATCCACCTCAATTGGTGAGTACATGCTTTCACGGTAAAAATTCCAATGACCGCTGGTTTTCCATAAATTGATTTTTGCAATATGAGGACTATAAAGAATTTCATACCCGCGCTTAAAATGCTCTTCTCTCCAAAAATTCTCAATAATATTGCGTATCCTTGCACCCTTGGGATGCCAGAAGGTTAACCCCGACCCCCCCTCCTCATGAAAACTGAAAAGATCTAAATCCCTTCCAATTTTTCGGTGGTCGCGTTTTTCAGCCTCTTCAAGGAATTTTAGATATTTGGCAAGTTCTGCCTGCGTAAAAAATGCCGTCCCATAAATACGCTGCAGCATGGGATTCGTTTCCTTCCCACGCCAATAAGCACCGGCAACACTCAGGAGCTTGAATATCCCGGCCTTGCTTGTCCTCTGAATATGAGGGCCGCGGCACAGGTCCATAAAATCCCCTTGCGTATAAAAAGAAACTGTTTCATCCTCGATATCTTTAATAAGCTCTGCCTTAAAAGGTTGATCAACGGCTTCCATCTTCTTTATCGCTATATCGCGAGGCAGTTCCATCCTTGTGATAATAATATCCTCACGAATAATTTTTAACATCTCTTCTTCAATCTTCCTGAGGTCCTCTTCAGACAGGCTGTGCTGGAGGCCGAAGTCATAATAAAACCCATTTTCAATCGTAGGACCTATCCCAAGTTTTACACCAGGAAAGAGCCGGCTGACTGCTTGCGCCATAATGTGCGCTGTGCTATGGCGGAGAATTTCCAGACCTTCCTCGGTATCTTCGGTAATTACCAATAAGGAAATATCTTCTTTAACAGGATAACTAAGGTCCACAAGCACACCACCAGCCTTTCCCGCCAGCGCCCTTTCGCCCAAACGATTTCCGATATTGCTGGCGACTTCGCCGATGGTGATATTTTCTTTGTATTCCTTTTCTGTCCCGTCAGGTAACGTAATCTTAACCATATGAAACCTTTTCTCTGTTCCGTTGCAATTGCTTTTAAATTACTTTTCTTTAATACTAACGAACTGCTTTCTTAGTTTCTTTTATACAATAACAATATTCCTATTCTTCTGACCACTAAAAAGGAGTTAATGCAACAGAAATATTTCTTGAAATTTCTTAAGACGTGCTCAACCAATCTATGGTGGGCGATACTGGGCTCGAACCAGTGACCTCTTGCTTGTCGAGCAAGCGCTCTAGCCAACTGAGCTAATCGCCCTAAGTATTTTAGCGGTGGAGTGACACTCAACCTTCTCCCGAAATCTTTAAGAACATCATACTTAGGCGGAAATATGCTATCAAATAGGGGGTTTTTTGTCAAGCAAAAATGGCTCTGAGACATTCGTACAATTTTTAAAAAAGTATTTAAAAACTCAGGATGCTTTGCTATGATTAAACCAGTTAGGGATTAAATTCTTAAATCTCTTGTTAACTTGGGACGTGGCGTGTTGGTGTACAATTGCATACAGAGAAAAATAATGTTTAGACAAACTACCGCATTCCGAGTTGTTTTGTAATAGCAGATTTCCTCTACATCTATCATTTAAATAAAATGTTTAACGTAATTTTCTATGTCTACCATAATAGAAAATATTAAGGATTTAAAAACAAAAAGAAATGCTGTAATCCTTGCGCATAACTACCAGCGTGGCGATGTGCAGGATATTGCCGACTTCACGGGCGATTCGTTAGGACTTTCCCAGCAGGCGGCCAAGACAAAAGCTGACATCATTGTATTCTGTGGTGTACACTTTATGGCTGAGACAGCATCAATCCTCTGTCCTGATAAAATGGTACTATTACCCGATGAACATGCAGGGTGTCCCATGGCTAACATGATAACCCTGAGACAACTCAAAATAAAGAAGAACGAACACCCTGATGCTAAAGTTGTTTGTTATGTAAATAGCACGGCCGCTATAAAAGCTGAAAGTGACATATGCTGCACTTCTTCCAATGCAATGAAAATTGTGTCATCAATTCCAAAAGACCAAGAAATCCTTTTTATACCTGATAAAAGCCTTGGCGGCTATGTATCTTCCAAACTGAATCGACCTATGATACTTTGGGAAGGCTACTGTCCCACCCATCATAGGATATTGTCTGAGCATATTATTTCCTTAAAAGCGAAACACCCGCATGCAAAAATTGTTGTCCACCCGGAATGTACGCCGGATGTCATTGCATTGGCAGATCATGTTGCCAGTACTACTGGCATCGCTAAGTATTGTAAAGAAACCGATGCCAAAGAATTTATCATTGGCACAGAAACGGGTATCCTACATCGTTTAAAAAAAGAGAATCCCCAAAAAGCCTTTTATGCTATTACCCTTCTTGCTGATTGTTCTAATATGAAACTTATTAGCCTGGAAAAGGTATTGTGGTCATTGGAGGACCTCGTTTACCAGGTAAAGGTACCCGATGATATTGCAGCAAAGGCACGGGTGGCTATCCAAAAAATGCTCGATTTGTCGTAACAATTCACCGCAAAGACGCAAAAGTGCAAAGAAAAATCTTATGGACACACAAGAAAAGCTGAAAAAATTACGAGATACGATAAAGACCTTAGAAAGCGTGGTGGTGGCTTTTTCCGGAGGTGTGGACAGCTCCCTGGTAGCAAAGGTTTGTTATGATGTACTGGGAGACAAAGCCCTGGCCATCACTGCACGATCCGAGACTTATCCGGAGTATGAATATAAAGAGGCACAAAAGATTGCTAAGGAAATTGGCATCCCCCATATGACCATCGATACCAGCGAATTGGGCATCGAGGGATTTGCCCAAAATCCACCCAACCGTTGCTATTTCTGTAAATCAGAATTATTTGGAAAACTCAAAGAGGTTGCCCGGGAAAAGGGCTATAAGCATGTTGCAGATGGTGCAAATCTTGATGATACAGGTGAATACAGACCCGGCCTGGATGCAGCAAAAGAACTTGAAGTACGTAGCCCTTTAAAAGAGAGTGGATTAAGAAAACCTGATATACGCGAGTTATCGAAATACCTGAAACTTTCCAACTGGGATAAACCGCCCTATGCATGCATGTCTTCCAGGTTTCCCTATGGAAACTCAATAACCGAGGAGAAATTGTCCATCGTTACCGCGGCGGAAAATTATCTGAGGAGCATTGGACTGCGACAATTCCGCGTTAGACACCATGACACCATTGCACGGATTGAGGTAATGCCAGAAGATATCCCCACACTCTTGCACAATGGCAAGCGAAGAGACCTCGTTAAAAAGTTCAAGGAAATCGGCTATAAATACGTGACGATAGATATGGAAGGATATCGGAGTGGCAGTATGAATGAGGTGCTTGCCCAACAAAAATAAAAAGGGTAATATTCCTTTTTAGAATATTACCCTTTTAAAAAGTAATAAGAACACGTTATTGCAATATTGATGTATCGGTTCCTACCGTACTAACTGCACGCGCAGCCAAACTTCCACCCGTTTCAAACCAGATGTTGTCATGACTGGCACCATAGTAACCGCACGTAGCAGTGCCCTTCCATTCAACATGACCATCGATAAAGAGCACATTCTGTCCTTTATTACTATGATTGTTTGAAAGTCCCGTACTTGCAGTATCGGTTCCTAGCCTATCTGCAACGACAACTACTCCCGGATCGTTACTTGCCGTGTGGTTGTCATCATATCCATAGCTACACGAGGCTGCCGTAAAAGAAGAATTCGTCGTTGTTAACGTTAACACATTGGCCTCGGTAACTGCAGTGTCACTCGGACATCTGAAGACTTTTCTATCGGTAATATACACATCAAACAATTTTCCCAGTGATTGCAATTCTGCAGCTGCACTATTACTACCAACTGTCGTGGGAAGCGCTTCGTTGTTATCATTGGCATACATATTAAGGGCTAACCCGATCTGTTTCAGATTTGAGGCACACTGTGTCCTGCGTGCCGACTCACGTGCCTTTCCCAACACAGGCAGAAGAATACCTGCAAGGATACCAATAATGGCAACTACAACCAACAATTCTATTAACGTAAAACCTGCGCTACTCCTTTTCTTCATCATAATTAATTCTCCTTTTTATATCGTTAATTTAATTTTTCTCATACCTTTTTCCTACATTATCAAATACAACACGGTTTTTTTTGATTACCTCCTTTTGTATGTATAAAATTTGCTGTTTCTGAATACCCTTGGACTTTAGAAAATCAGCATTTTTAAACGACATATTGTTGCAGCTATATTTTGGCCAGTTGATTAATTTCAGAGTAAGATAAACCTCTTTTAGCATATAATAAAACTACGGATTATTATTTTACTCTTATTCAATGGTTAGTTATCGGAAAAATTAAAAAATAGTTTAGTAAAAATATCCTGGTTTTTGAGCTACCATGACATATTAATACATAAGTAGTAGATACCAATAAACTTACGCTCAGTATAAACGGAATTTAATTAAAGATATTATTTTGATTTATTCTCGCTTTATTTTGCATTTCTATTTCTTCTGGCAGATGAAATAGAGCAATAGTGATAAAGACTTGCCATCGTGACCAATAAATTGTAAGATACAATTCATGAAAGAGGCCATGTTTTTTGAACAATGTGGGGATGGTAAGGTAAAATGTTATCTATGTCGTCATCATTGTATTATCGATGAAGGCAAGAAGGGTATTTGTCGAGTCAGGAAAAATCAAGGTGGCACACTCTATTCACTTGTTTATAGAAAGCTTATCTCTGAAAATAGAGACCCTATTGAAAAGAAGCCGCTTTTTCATTTTTACCCTGGCAGTACCGCATTTTCTGTGGCAACGGTAGGATGTAATTTCAGGTGCATGAACTGCCAAAACTATGAGATCTCCCAATTACCGAAGGATCAAGACCATATTGGCGGCAAAGACATCGCACCAGAGAAGATTGTTGAAGATGCCATTCGTTATCACTGTAAAAGTATCGCATATACTTATACAGAACCCACGATTTTTTTTGAGTATGCATATGAAATTGCAAAAATAGCATCACAGCAATCTATTAAAAACGTATTTGTTACAAATGGGTATATAACACGCGAAGCCTTAGCAACAATAAAACCGTATCTGCATGCAGCCAACATTGACTTAAAAAGCTTCTCCACCGAAACGTATAAAAAGCTCTGCGGTGCTCGACTGGAAGAGGTGCTCGACTGTATCCGTTCCTATAAAGAAATGGGGATCTGGATAGAAATCACCACCTTGATCATCCCTGAAATTAACGATTCAGCGTCGGAATTGAAACAGATTGCAGAGTTTATAAAGAGTGTTGGACCTGAAATTCCCTGGCATGTTAGTCGCTTTTACCCCCAGTATCGGCTTATTGAAAAACCACCAACTCTGGTAGACACACTAAGAATGGCTCGTAATATAGGCATGGAGGCAGGTCTCCGCTATGTTTACGAAGGTAACGTTCCCGGCGAAGGAGGCGAAAATACTTATTGCTATAAGTGCAAAAAAATTCTTATCAAAAGAGATGGATATCAGATCCTCGAAAACAACATCGTCAATGTAAGGTGTCCATCATGTAACACGGCCATTGACGGTGCTGGTATTTAGCTATAAAATTATTGGGAGATCGTATGATCGTATTAAAGAAAATACTATGCCCTGTAGACCACTCCGAATGTTCATATCTCGCCTTAAAGTATGCTATTTCTTTGGCGTTAAAAGATGAGGCAAAATTATACCTCATGCATGTAATAGATATCCGTTTATACGATACTGAAATTTACAAATTCAGCCCCTATAAACTTAATGAGATTGATTTGACTAAAATCAGGGAAGATTTAATGAAAAGCCTGCCGGAAGGAACATTAGATGTTCTGGAGATAGAAACAATCGTGGTAAAAGGCGTGCCCTTTCACGAGATAATTAATGCTGCAGCCGCAATTGATGCGGATCTTGTTGTAATCGGTACGCATGGTAGAACTGGACTCTCTCACGCCGTTATGGGCAGCGTGGCTGAAAAAGTGGTACGGAAAGCTCCGTGCCCTGTGCTTACTGTCAGAATGCCACCTTCTATACCCCACAAAGACTAACAGTAAATTTACTGGCGCTCAAAAAACGAGCCATCGCAGCGTGAATATTGCGCTGCAATGGCTCTTTATTACAAAGGGGTTTCTTGGGAGAAATTTACCTTTGATTATATTTATCGGACTGAATACCTTCCCATATGTCTGTCATGTAATTCACCAATTTTTGACTTATTCCAATTAGATACCCTGCTGTAATATCCTACTATTCGCGTAACTCCATAAAGACGTGTCGTAATCCCCGTCTCAAGGGCATGAATAACCGATTCTATATCCTGACGAATCACCGAATCAACGTCTATGGCAAATGCACATTCTAATTTATGGTTAATAATCTTTATACAATCTTCTTTCGGGTTATTTCCTGGGATATCTCCATCTATCTCCAAAAATTCATGCCTTTTTACTGCTGCATCAAAGGCATTTAGCTTCTCTTCAATTAATATCTCTATATCTTCCTTACTGTCAACTCTATCCCGTACCACAGGACTTTCCAGTATTGCTGTTGTCATTCTCCATATCTCCTTATGTATTGTTAGTCGTTTCTTGTCCTTTTACCATACCAGTTTCATCAATAAACACTTACCATATTTATGCAATACGGCAACACAAACAACATAGCAAATTTCTAACTTCAACTATCTGACCGACCACCTCCATTTCTTTTAAAACTTTTCCAAAATAATATACGCTCCCATATGTAGTACATCACGTATGCGCATATTTATATCAAAATAATTTAACTTGTCAAGGAAAAAACACAATATTTTGTATACTTTTTAGCTATCAATACAATATGTTGATTATAACTATTTTATTGTCCGGTATTTACGATTTTATACATTATCTATAACAAATCAATCTATTGTATGGACAAGCTATTGATACTTTCGTAAATTTTTCATTGAAAGAGGTCCGTATAGTTTGTAGAATCCAACTCTGTGAATAAAGCTGCTATATTTGATATCGATGGAACCATAATCAGAAACATCTCATCCGAGCGGGTTTTTTTCCGATACCTTGTGGAAAAAAACCTTATTACTTTCCATGACCTATTGCGATTTGCACATGTGTTCTTTAATAACCTTTTATTTTTCAAAGGGTTATATGTTAGAAAAAATAAATATTATTTGAAAAATAAAGAATATGAAAAGATCGTTTCAAGCATAAGCGAATGTTTCAAAGAGCGGATTTCCCCATATATTTCATCGGCTGCTGTAGAAGAGATAAATATGTTGAAAGATGCAGGGTATATGATTGTATTGCTATCAGGGACGTTAAGTCCTTTTGTAGAATGCTTTAGAAAACATTGTAATGCTGATGTGGGTATAGGGACGAGCCTCGCTATTGATAACAAAGGCATAATCACCGGGGAAATTAATGGTATACATTCATACAGCGGCGGGAAAGCAAAGATTGTGAACCGCCTTGTTACGGAGTATAATATTGATCTTTCGTCCTCTTATGCCTATGCAAATCAATATGTAGATGTGAAATTTATGCGGATGGTTGGATATCCGGTAGCGGTAAACGCCAGTCCGTTACTCAGATTATATGCAAAGATTAACCGTTGGAAGATTATAGAATTTTAAAAGGAAGACCATGAATATACATGAAGTCATAAAGAAAAGACGGAGTGTTCGTTCTTATAAGTCAGAGCCAGTTGAAGAAGAAAAACTTAACAGAATATTGGAAGCCACGTTATCTGCCCCCAGTGCGGCTAATAGGCAACCTATCTATTTTGTAGTTATCAAGGATGAAAAAATAAAATATCAATTTAAAAACGCGTATAAGGCACCATGGTTTTATACAGCGCCAATAATTATTTGCGCCTGTAGTATTCCTGAAAAAGGTTGGAAGCGAAACGATGGGAAAAACTATGCAGACATTGATGCTACCATTGCTATGGACCATCTCATCCTTGCCGCAACATCTGAGGGGTTGGCCACCTGCTGGGTTGCAGCTTTTAATGTATCCATAGTAAAATCTATTTTAAACCTCCCTCCAGGAATTGAGCCTGTAGCATTGACCCCACTCGGATATCCCCTGGATATTCCGGAGCCGACGCTTCGGAAACCCATGGAAGAGATAGTAAAAACTATCTAATGCACAACTGGACTATTTAACCGTTTTCGTAATTCTTCAGCGTTTCTCATAACCTCTTCCTGGCGTTCAGCTTTGGACACCTCTTTTAATGGATCTAATTGATAGACAAAATAATGTTCGTCCTTCAGCTTTGCAGGAATTACTAATTCAGAAAAAAAATCCAGTGGCAAAATTTGATAGAAAGGTGGTTTTATCTTTTCGTAAATAATTTTTCTTTCATACGTGAGCCGGCCTTCAGCGTCTACTTTTTCTAACGTGATCTTTCGAGTTCCATAATAAGTAAACGTAGTCGTAACTGGTGTTTCACCAATTAGTTCGTCGTCCAAATAAACCATTGCTCCGGGCGGTTGTGAATCAATGGTGAGAGATCGCAAAACACAGCCACAGAGCATAGCACTACAGAGAAGACATACCGAAAAAAAAACTGTTTTAGAAAATCCTTTATCCACTGCTAACCTTTATCCAGAGATATTGCTGAAAGGTCAATAATATCTGCTTGGGATGCCATAATGTCAAGGATTGCAACGGTATTCCTCCCATTTAACCATCCGCCACACTCACCCGGATTAATGTACATAGGAAGTCCCGTTTTAATTTCGGGTACATGCGTATGAGCATAAATAATGATATCCGTATTCAGCTTAGACCTTTTCGATAGACTCTCAAGCATATGGGTTACAACAATATGTTTTCCATCCAAAATAAGATCATACGGAGATTCATGCAAATTTTTACATACGGCCTGCAATCCCATTCGTTCGCCATCATTATTCCCAAATACCCCTATAAACTTTGCACTCACATTCATTATTTCTTTCAGGGCGAAAGGGGCAACATAATCTCCAGCATGGATGATATACTTTAAATCCTGAGTATTAAAAAAAGAGACTGCTGTTTTAATAGCATGGATATTATCATGAGTATCTGCAAGAATTCCAATTTTCATAGAATTATCTTTTTGATTCCCAAAAATTTATCCTAAAATACAACCTCTTCCTTTTGACCCTGTTATCCTATACTGAAGTTTTGCGTTCCCTGCCTGTATGTTTCTGTGAGAAGATACGATATTATCTCGCCACTTGTCAAGATTTTTATGTTTTGTTACTCCTGTTAATAATCATCATGTCTCTGATAATTTCCTTTAGGACTATTCTCAATGCACAACAAACTCTGATATCCACGACAAACTGGTTTTTCCCGGCGAAACCATCAACAATTACCGATGCCTTGTCACCCCTATCTTTTTACAAAAGATATTCACTGGACAGATGCTGCATTTTGGAGAAACGGGAACACAGATGTTTTGACCAAACGTAACAAGAAGATCATTAACGGTAAGCCAATATTTTTTCGGGAGTTTTTCACGAAGGGCAAATTCAGTTTCATGAGGGTTCCTTGTCTTAACATATCCCCAGCGGTTGGTAATCCGATGAACATGGGTATCCACACAGATGCCTGGTTTTTGGTATCCAAGAGTTACCACGAGATTTGCTGTTTTGCGGCCTACGCCGTTGAGTTTTAATAATTCATCAATTTCATCCGGCACTTTGCCCAAGTATGTCTTAATCAATGTCTCGCAAATCTCCTTGATCTTTCT
The DNA here is from genome assembly GCA_007618135.1 of Candidatus Brocadia sp. WS118. Taxonomy (GTDB): domain Bacteria; phylum Planctomycetota; class Brocadiia; order Brocadiales; family Brocadiaceae; genus Brocadia. The sequence continues at coordinate 15,651 of PHFX01000155.1, forward strand.
TGCTTTTGTTCGATAAAACCCAACCGGATAGATAATTTTTTCCAGCGCTTCTACAGGAATCCTTACCATCGACTCTGGATTATCGGCTATGGCAAAGAGCCGATTTGAAGCCTCACGGGTGGTCTGATCCTTTGTCCTGAGGCTTAAAATACAGGAAATAAGCACGTGAAATGGGGTTCGTTCCCGGGAAATGGTTGTAACAATGGGCTCGACAAACCGTTTGTTTTCCTGCTCAATACGTCTGAGCACTTTATGAATGTCAAACAAAAAACAACCTCTCAACAAAAACGGCAACATGCAAATTGCGTTTACACGTTGCCGTTTATTTTTAGTTTCTGTTATAGAATAACAAGTTTTACCGTATATTTGTTATTCTTATTTTCTCACATCAGCAAAGAGTTGATCATAGACAAAACCCGCGGCAATTCCACCCAGAATCGGGCCAATCCACCAGACATAGTGATGGGTAAACTGCCCTGATGCAATAGCAGGGCCAAAAACACGCGCAGGATTCATTGCACCGCCACTGATTGTACCTCCAATCATAACACCAAAGAGTACCACAAGACCAACGGCAACCCCAGCAAATCCCGCCGTTGCCCTTTTGTCTACCAATGTCCCATAGATAGTAAAGACCAGAAGAAACGTAATAATAAATTCCATCAAAATTCCGCGTCCGATAGAAACCCCGGGCGATAGCATGCAGGTGCCTAAATATACCGTCTTCAGCGCATCAGGAAAGAGCGTCTTCAGCGCCAGCCCCGCAATTGTTGCACCAGCAATTTGAGAGATAATATACATAATGGCCGTATTGGGGTCCATTCTTTTACTGATCCAAAATGAGATCGTCACTGCCGGGTTTACGTGGGAGCCGGAAACGTAACTCGTTGCATAAATAACGGCAATCACCACCACACCAAACGCAATAGAAATACCCAAAAGACCTAGTCCTTGCCCACCTACTTGTCTCAAATAAAAATCCGCGCATACAGAGCCAGCCGCTATAAATACAAGCGCAAACGTTCCAACTAACTCTGCTAAATATTTTTTGTACGCTTTCATTTCGCTTTCTCCCGTATATTTTTATCTAAATTTTTTTTGGTACTCAGCAAGAACGTTTATAAATTAACCACCATCTGATACGGTAAACTTTCCGAAATAACCTATCGATCCTTATTCTATAAGATTCACCGAACTACTTGACCAACCTTACATTACCTCCTTTCAAAATTGAAATTTATACATAACTACGCTAAACACATAAATTTGTAACAAGTTAACACAATCAATGAACCCTGTCAAGCAAAAAGATTAATTCCCCGTTCTACGATGCCTGAACTGAATATTGACGAAATATTGTATGCGGCAAGCGTAATGGATGGTAAATAAGGGTAAAACGTCTTCCTTGCCTATGCATGGATCAATTCTTCAATAAGCGTGGCAGAACGTATTGTGGAAGGTTTTTCGAAAGACCGGAATGGAAAATGGAATAATCCTGAAAAAAAGATTGCCGGACGTGAAGAACGCACATAGCAACGAAACTGTTAAGCAATCAGATACATCAAAGCCACAAACGCCGGCGTTCAGTTTTCCCCTAATGATCCGTCACCATTGATCTTTTGGGCATAGATGTCCCAATAACTCTTATCTTTCTGACGGCCATCCTGCCAGACAAGAATTGCCCCACCCGCACCAACACCAACTACCAGTGGAAAACATTGGGTATCTGAAGCTGCAGAAATAACTATGCCATTTTTTTCCCACAAAGGAAGGCCCTTTTGGTCAATTCGTTGTGCATACACATCAAAATCGGCCGGAGACATACGGTTGTCGTTCCACACTACTATTGCTCCCTGGTTGCCATCGCTGATTATAGATACACGATTTTGGATACCAGACTCTATACATATAGGAGCACCATTGTTTTCCCACTTGACGGAACCGGAAAGGTCTATTCGTTGTGCATAAATATTAAAATCTCCACTGCGCATATCCCACCAGGCACACATGGCACCACCAGCACCGTCAGTAGTAATCACAGGATAATTTTGATTTCCTGATGCGGTACATAAGGGAATGCCATTCGCTAACCACTGCGTGGCTCCATTCCCGTCGATCTGCTGGACGAAGATATCGTTATTATTGGTGCCGTTACGGGTATCTATCCAGGTTATAATTGCCCCTTCAGCCCCATTACTCACTGCAACGGCAAAACTCTCATGCCCCTGAGCATTGCATACCGCGACCCCCCATTTCCCCCATAGTATAGCTCCACTTCCATCGATGCGTTGAGCATAAATGTCCGCGTAATTTCTCCGAAAGTCCTGCCACACAACAATGGCGCCGCTTGTCCCGTCAGATACCATTTCTGGTGCGTTTTGTGCGCCCAATACACCGCAGACAAGTACTCCGTTTTTTTCCCACAGCAATTCTCCGTTTTTGTTCATTCGCTGGCCGTAAAGATCGGCATAATTCGTTCGAAAATCTTCCCAGACAATAATCGCCCCTCCTGCACCATCCGATGCAATACAGGGACTATTCTGTTCTTTCACTTCATTACAGACAGATATACCATCTTTCGCCCATAAAGGGTTTCCCTCTGCACCAACACGTTGGGCATAGATATCGTAATTACCGATACCGCTTCGCATATCATGCCATACAATAATAGCGCCTCCATTACCGTCACTTACCAGCCTTGGCCGTTTTTGATTTTCGGGCGCAGTACAAACAGGAACACCGTCCTCCTGCCACAGGATTTTCCCCCGTGCATCAACACGTTGAACATAGATATCAAAATGGACATCCCTCGCATCTTCCCATGCAATGATAGCCCCACCAGCACCATCGCCAATTATTTGCGGAGAACTCTGCTGGCCGGAAGCCGTACAGATTGCTGTATTTTCCCGTAAATGAGAAGACCATGCAGCTACAGAAAACTGCTGACAGGGTAAGACAAAGAAAAATACGAATAGGAAAAAGATGCATATTGGTCGGAATGTTGCCCCGAAGGTGATAATCATAGGATTTTTATCTTTTTACTCCTGCGTACAAAAGAGGATCTAACTCTACAGCCTTATTATAAAACTTCATAGATTCTTCGTATTTTCCCAAATTATACAGACTATTTGCCTTATTATGCCACGCCCTTGCACTCTTCGGATTGATTTCGATTGCCTTATCAAATGCCTTTATTGCATCATCGTGCATCCCCAATCTGTTTAAGGTAATTCCCATATTATTCCACGCCCATGTCCTTTTGGGATTCGTCTGAACTGCCTTGCCAAAGAGCTTCAGGGCTTCATCAAATCGCTCAAAGAGAATTAAGATATATCCCTTCCCGTGCCATGCCAAATCCTCTTTTGGATTGACCTCGATGGCCTTATCAAATGCATGCATTGCCTCGTTGTATCTGAATAATGCAATCAGGGCAACGCCTTTATTATACCAGGCAGATGCAAACCCTGGTTCCGACTCAAGGACCTTGTCGTATAACTTCAAAGCTTCTTCGTATTTACCTTGTTTGTAAAGGGTAATTCCCTTATTCACCCGAGTGGAGTTAACCGTGGGATTAATCGTCAGCGCTTTCTCATAAGCCTGAATAGCCATATCATATTTCCCCAGACAATAGAGTGCATTACCCATACCGTCCCACGCCTCAAAGTAACCAGGATAACGTGCTATAGAATTATTATACGCCTTGACTGCACGTTCATACCTGCCTCGTTTATAATGCGCATTTCCCGTTTTAATTAACTTCCGTGCGCTGTGTTTTTTTGATGTGGTTTTATAGATTTTTCCTTGCATCGTGACAGCCCAGGTACTTTGACAAGGAAGAAAGAGAAAGGCGATCAGGAAGAAAAATACCCCCTTGTACAAACATCCCCGCGCAACGGTGAGGAATACACAAGCTATCGTATTTAACCTATGATACATACTTTAAGATTACCAGATAAACCATTCCGGTATTTCGACAAACAAAAAAAATGTCACAATAATTTTAAAATCTTATAAAAATCATCCTTCAAAATCAACCAATTAATAAAACACACCAGGTCTCAGTGAAAAACAAGCGTAACTATAAATGATCCAGAAAAGAAAAAATTTACCGTGACTTTTTCAAATCGTTTCTTATAAAATAGCTTCATGAATAAGGAAAAGAATTTATGAAATTGCTTGTCGTTGCAGCAACCATCCCTGAGATTAAACCGCTTTTATTATCTCTGGGGCAGCGTGAAGCCAAAGAATTCAGCATGATTACGGTTCACTCCCGCCACTTGAACATTGATATCCTTATTACCGGGATAGGACTGATGCATACGGCCTATTTCATGGGAAAGGCATTGACGAACAACACCTATAACCTGGCATTACAATTTGGAATTGCAGGCAGTTTCAGAAAAGACCTTTTACCTGGTATGCCAGTAAATGTCGTGGAAGAGGTCGTGGCAGATTTAGGCGCTGAGGATAAAGATAAATTTTTGGATGCCACAGAATTGCGCTTGTTGCCCCCTGATCAATTCCCCTATCATGCTGGTAAATTACTCAACAAAACCCCTGATTCGGCCTATGGAATATCAGCACTCAAAAAGGTAAAAGGTATTAGCGTTAATAAAGTTCACGGCTATCAAGACAGTATTGATAAAATTATTCGAAAATACGATCCTGATATTGAAAGCATGGAAGGAGCGGCTTTTTTTTATGCCTGCTTGATGGAACGTGTCCCCTGTCTACAAATCAGGGCTATTTCAAATTATATAGAGGACAGAAATAAAGACCGGTGGAGCATCCCTTTGGCTATCGACAATCTCAATAAAATTGCGCTAATAATTATTCATCAGCTTACCAGGCAATGATGAAACTGTAATGCCCTAACGTATGAAACTAACCCTCGGTATTTCACCGTGTCCCAATGACACCTTTATCTTCGATGCCATGGTGAATAAAAAAATTGATACGGAAGGATTGTCATTTGAATTGGCCATCAACGATGTGGAAAAACTGAATATGCTCGCCCTTCGGCATACCTTAGACATTACAAAACTCAGCTACTACGCCTATGCTCACGTAACCAACCAATATGTTTTATTAGATGCAGGGAGCGCCCTGGGTAAGAACTGCGGCCCGCTATTAATTTCAAAGCCAGAAAATGAAAAACGGGATGTCGCGAATCTCGTCATCGCAATTCCGGGAAAATACACTACCGCCAATTTTTTATTGAGCATGGCATTTCCCCTGGTAACTAATAAAGTAGAAATGCTTTTTTCAGAAATTGAAAATGCAATCATACACAACAAGGTAGATGCAGGCGTCATCATCCACGAGAACCGGTTTACCTATCAGGGGAAAGGGCTGGTCAAAATTATGGATCTGGGGGCATATTGGGAAACACAAACAGGACTTCCCATCCCTTTGGGTGGCATCGCAATAAAACGAAACCTCCCCGCTGAAATCTCCAGAAAAGTGAATCGCATGGTGAAAAAAAGCGTGGAGTATGCCCTCGCCCATCCTGCAGCATCCATTGAGTTTGTCAGATGCTATGCCCAGGAGATGAATGAAAGCATTCGGAATCAACACATCCAGTTATACGTTAATAACTACAGTATTGATTTGGGTCAAATTGGAAGGGAAGCAGTCAAAACACTTTTTGCGTGGGCAAGAAGAAACAAATTAATCCATGACACCAAAGAGAACATTTTCCTTGGATCAACTGAATAACCACCGGGCTTTGTCAAACTTTAAACAGGTGACTCTTCGTTTCGTTCCATGATTCTAGAAAAAAATAATGATACAAGAAAAATTATCATGTTGTTTAATCGTACACTGAAAATCCTATCTCGTACGATAAAGCTATTTTCTGTTCTCATTCTTGGCTTTCTTTGTTTTTATACGGGAGTGTTTGCTCTTCACGCTGGGCTGAGTGTGTGTCCGTACCACATGAAAAGGTTTCAGCAGTCAGAACTCATACCGGTCGTGTATGGGTATCCGGTACATGAGTTGTTATTAGAGGCATCACGAGGAGAAATCGTCCTCGGCGGCTGTGTCGTTGGCCACATCAAGGCGGTTTGTCCTTATTGTAAATGGCCCGCAAGGTCGTCATTCTTCAATAGGGCGTGTACCAATACACGGTGAATAAGGAAATTCTCCATTATGGCAGAATATTCAAGGCAAACCTCTTCCATGATAGAAAGGCTATGGGAAGTGAAAACACTTAGCGCCGTCTCGAAGCGCCACCGCGGTGTTGGAATCATCAGTTGCATTGCTGTTAATCACAGTAGTGGCATAATCGAACCTCCTTATTTTCATGCACATATTGAGATGAAATCAATACATCATCTGCTCCGTTGACAAACAAATGATGAATTTGACATTATGATAAATTTGTGGACCCTTGTGAATCATGTAGGGTTATGAATCGTACGAGATTACCCCTGAGCAAACGACTCTTATTTAGATGTATTATCCGTTACTGAAACTTTGAAAATATGGGTGCGGTCAATGGAATAAATGTTTTGGACTTTATCATAATTTTCATTTGATAAGGCAATAAATCTGCGATTTTTTGCTGCGGAAAATCTTTTTCGCTTGACAAAAACCTTCTCATGGGTGACCCCGACTCTTGTCCGGCCAAATGCGAAAAGAGCCATTGATTAATGGAGTTACTTAACGAAAACACGAGACCATAATTGATAAATGAAAGTTTAACTCCCAAGTAACTAGACTTAATATGAAAGTTTGCTTTTCGGTCATAACGGTTTGCCTGTCACTGCATCGATGTAAATCCATTCCGGGTCGATGACCTGATTCTGTTTACTCATATTTACATACGCCCATACCGTTTTGCCGTCGAGGTCAGGCCAAACCTGATTCGGATAAATTATGCCTGGAATGCCACCTCCGAAAAAGCCTGATTCACGGCCATCGGGCCCAACAACATACACATACGCCTCCATTCCAACCTGACCGCCATTTTGGCCGGTACGTTTGAGTAACAGTTGCAGTGCATCATCTGCATCCAGAATGTTTTGCGCCATAGGTTGTCCTTTTACGAGTGTAGCCAAATCATGTTTTGTCGTAAAAGAGCGGATTTTCCCATCTCGAACCTCAACCCGAACTTTCCTAACCCTCCCTTGTTCTTGAGGACTCAGGTAGTCAAAGTGGGCAATATTGATTGATATCTGCCCTCTAAGTACCTCACCTAATAAGCCGATATGGATGAGCCTCATTTCAGGATGCCACTTAGCCGCTATCGCATCCGCCTCACGTCGCATCGGACCGTAGGTTTTCGCTGCATTGTTCGGTAATGGCCTCGGTTGTTTCATGGATTCAGCTAATCGCTCCAGGGTTGCTAGCCCAGTAGCTTCATGGTAAGTCATGGCAGCTCCGGTGCGTGCATCGATTACCATGGCTTTTGAAAGGATGGCCTGTCCAAAACTCATGAATGTCCAGCCTGTCAATCCGGTTTCAAAGACCTTCAATCTTGCCCCGAAACTATGGTCGTTAAACCCAACTTGACGGGCATACGCTACTGCTTCAGGTAAACTTAAAAACTGATCAGGTAGGGGACGATCACTTTGGCTCATTTTTAAAGGAACACTCACGAGTGAACCCTCCTTAGTCAGCATAACCGTGAGCCCTTCAACAGGTGTGGATGGGGGAAAAAAAACAAAAGCTGCCCCGTCAGGAGTCACATTGAGATTGACCATGCCATCGGCAACTGCCTTTGCATGGATTTCAACTAGCACAGCATCTTTTTTCCACTTCAATGCTGCCTTTTTGGCCTTAGTTGCGAGCTTATCGTCAATCAGAACTATTCCCGGTCCCGATGAAAGATTCAGCTCTGAAAGTTTCACGGTCTTTGTCGGAGCTTTCACTTTAGGCTCACTCACGGCAACTGACTCTGAATTAGACTGGGTATTTGTCAAAGAATTTTTACCTGGAGGGTTCTTTTCTGCCGGTCCGGATTCTGATTTTTTAAATAATCCTCCGAACGTTTTAAAGAAGCTACTTCCAGACTCTTTAGATTCTGTCTTTTCACTCGCAGACACTGCTTTCTTGGTCAATTCTTCACTCAGCTCGGAATTATAAGCTCTCGCTTCATCAAAAATTCCTTGTTGCGCTTCTGTGGAATGATTCAAAGTGTCCTCTATAGCTTCACTAACCACTTCACTTCCCTGAGCTTCCATGCCTTCCACCTTTTTTTTTGCCGCTTCTACCGTCCCAGAGACAGATTCATTCACGGTCTGAGTAACATCACGGGCTTTTGCCTGTGATTCTCCGATTGCATCTTGCCCTTTCTTTATAGTATCCGAAACAGGGTCTTTTTGCCATGTTTCCTCCACTTTATCATTACTAACTTTTAATTTCTCTCTTCCAACAATGCTCTGCCCTGTCTCCTTAGTTTTGGAGATTGCCGTTTCAACATATTTTTTGACAGTACCAAAAAAGGATTTGACCCCATCAATCGAGTCATTGCCTGGTCCCGCCGCAGTTGTTGCATCACTCTTTCCTGCAATTTCAGATGAACCCTTACTATCCTTCCCGGTGCCATCAGGTAATTCAACCGCGAATATCCCAGTCTGTGTTTGCTTCACAGAAGAGTGGTCGTCAAATGCTTTTGATGCTATTCCGGTCAAACGCAACCACTGTACTTTTCCAGAAAGGTCAGTTTCGACGGTTAATTGATCCATTCCCTTCAATTCGTAAAATCCAGACTCATCAGACTCACTTCCCGTTTCCGGATAGAACAGAATCTTCCCTGCGCTGGCTTTGTACCTCCCGGATTTGATTGTTTTGTTATCGCGCTCGATGGTATAGTTCCCTTTCGAAGAGAGGTCGAGTTTTAGCACATTGAAGACGCCTGTTCCCTGCCATTTACCAAACAACCGTCTATCAAAATCCTGTGCATCCAGTACTCGCATCACAAGCATGAGTAGAAGGGCTATAAGTAATCCTGAAGCTTTTTGATTCATGACAGCCTCCCTGATCGATATTTTTCGATCATTTTACATCTAAAAAAACTCAGTAATAAAAAATTGCATTTAGAACGGAAAATAGTTGTACAAATAATATTTTGAATTCAAAGTTAAAATAACAATTTAGTGTTTTGAAAAAGTAGGGATGAAGCATTTGCTATAATTGTCATGAACGCATTCATATTCATACCAAAACGGGCATATGCTTAGCCACTACCCCCTGCTCAAACTAAGCGAATGAGGCTGATTACACGCGTCCTCATGGCCTTCGACGTGGAAAATTGTTTGAGGAAGAAGGACCCCGGCGTCGCGGGCTCGCGGTGTCGCCGATCTCGCGGTAGCAGTCAGCGGCAATCTGCTCCACGGGGCGGGGAGTCCAAATTCCGATGATTGTCAGATACGCACTCCCGACTCCGTATTGTCTGGCGTAGTTTTCGTAGCCCTTGGTTCGGCAAAAATACTCCGCTGCCTCCTGTTTGCGGCCGAGTTTGTAAAGCGCTACTGCCGCCAGACTCCTGCTTGTTCGCAACAGGCCTGCGGCGTTCGGCGGTATCTTCTGCTGTTCGACCGTACACGACGGCTCAGGCAACATCGCATCGATCACGGTTCGGAGCATCGGGTGATTCCTGAGTTGTAGTTGCTCAGTTTCCGATCGGCTACGACTTTCGACGTGACTGAACAACGCGATCACCTCCGGCGAAGTGATCCGAGGTTCAATGTCCAGATTTTTCTCATAAAGCGCCAGTGCGGTAGTCGTATCCTGTTCCTCAATCATGCGTGCCAGACGAATTCGCAAGGCCACGGCTCGGCCAACTTCATCAAACAAGCAGACTGGAGAGCCGGCGCCAAGCGCAGTAGCGCGGAGGACCCCGTTCGTCTCCTCAACCGCGAGTCCCGCGCGAAAACACGCGGCGGCCTCCTGCACTTGATGCTGTCCCTCGGCAACGGCCCCCATGTAAGCAAAGATGCGTGAATCATCGGGATCGATGCGGCTCGCCTTGACCAGAAAATCAGAAGCGCCCTTCCAGTTGGATTTGAGGATGCACTGCCACGCAGCCAGCAGATGTGCGCCAACGGAAGTCTGCTCGAGGTTGCGTCCGACAGTCGCCTGCTCAAGGTAATTGTCGAAATCCCCGAGTGAGGCATAGGCGTTGGCAAGGGCGTATCGGTACTCGATCTTATCCGGCGCAAGTTGCACGGCGCGTTCGTAGGATTTGCGCATTGTTTCGAAGTCCTTTCGGCTTAACGCGAGCGTACCGAGATAGTCGAGCGATTCTGGGGTGTCTTTGAGCGCCTTGAGAGCGCGACGCGTGTATTCATCTCCCATCTTGCGCAACCCATCCGCGCTGCGTCGAGCAGGTTTTCGAACAACCGCATCGATGATTCAGAAGGCATGACGGCTTTGGTCTCGTCGATCACCTTTTCCACAACCGACAACCATTGTGTACTTTTCGCATCGAGCTGGCGAGCAATCGCCAGGTCTTCTTTCGCACGCGCGAGATTCCCCATGCGTGCGGCGGCGATCGCGCGCTGGCAGTAGCCTTCGAACAACACCGGCTGCCTGCACAACACGATCGATAGTTCGCGCCGTGCCCGGTCGAAATTGCCGGCGCCAGTCAGTGCTGCCGCATAGTACCAGTGAACGTCCAAATCGTCCGGATTGCGTCCCAGGTATTCAGCCAGATCGGCCACGGCAGCGGCGTAGTTATTATCTACACGGTACTGGAGCCCACGCGCGAGCAGAGACTTGTCATCGCCGAACTCCTTCATTTGGAGCTTTGCGAACTCGGCTGCAACCTTCGGAAACTGCTTAACCGCCTCCTCAGGTGGGATCGGCTGTCGCAATGAAGTGAGGTTTTCGCCCAGTCGGAAGATGAGCCACTCGAAATCGGTCCGCGGCGAGGGGTAGGTCAACATGCCTGCCCGATCGCCGGCCAGCGCCGCAGCAAACGCGCCAATCGCTCGTGCCAGCCGGGTCGGATGCCCTGACGCCAGCACGCGGTCAATTTCGGCGCGGCCGTCCGTGAATCGCTGTTGAAGAAGGAGGGTGAGGGCTCGCGCGGCTGGATAGTCCTTGTTCTGCGTCGCTTGTGCGCACGCTGCGGTGAACGACTCTATCGCCTTGTCGAGTTCGAATTGGCCCAGGCTTTCTAATCCTTGTACGTAGCTGGCCCATCCTGGTTCTAGCGTAGCCGGCTCGCTGATATGCTGCACTGGTGGGGGTAGTTCCTTCGCCGTCAGGCACGTCCAATGGACGAGCAACCACAATGACACCAATATTACTAGTGCGCTTGGTCTCATGAGGACACCAGACTAATAGGGAATTGCTTCTGACACTACGGGTTTACTGCTTCATCTTAGTGCCACCGAAACGAGTTTCTCCACCGGCAGCCTATGTGCAAATTCTTACCTGATCAGGTGAAAGAAACCTATTTCTCTGTAACAATTTAGCTTTTTGAAAAACCCGTATATTTATTTACGTAAATTCAACACAAAACGGAATACGTAGCGCGGGTGGTTTATCCCCCGCCCAATGCTACATTTTTCAAAAAGCTAAATTGTTACATTTCTCTAAATTTTGTGTTAAAAGTAACCAAAAACGAAGAAAATTGCAAGTTTTTTTTAATTCTTTCAGCTTAACTAAATGAAGAAGGCAGGACAAATCTTTTTTAGCAATGCGTGTTTGTTTTTTCATAACTTTGATTTCTTCCTGGTATTTACTTTCGCTTTTTATCCTGGTTACTACTTTCTTGAGAGCTTTACTTACGCTCGATCCTTGTATACCAAAAATATCTCTTCTATCTCTGTATTCTTCGTATTACTCATTTTTACTTTTCTACCATCATCTTTGCCCTGACGAGTCTGACCTCCTCATATGAATAACCTTCTCCTAATTTCTCTTTTACCGGGCTGAGTGCCTGTAGACCTGATTCTTCAAATACCCCTCTGATATGCTGCTGTTTTTCCGAGGGAACAAAACCGTCAAGGGAAATGTCTTCACCATCCAGAATCAGTTTTTCCAGATGAGAGGCAATCGTGGACACTGCCAGGCCTCTTTTTTGCGCAATTTCTGGCATGGTGAGGCATTGTCTATAAAGGTCTAATGTTGCTTGAACGGTAGAAGTCTTTGGCTCTTTTCCCGGAATTTCTTCAGGTGGCGGAGAGCATTGCTTTGGTATGATGTTGTTTTGCTCGCAGTAATTGACGATCTCTTCGAGAAATATCTTTCCATACTTCATTAATTTTCGATCTCCTATACCGCTTATCTTCCGTAAATCGAGCAAACTTTGCGGATAATAGGCCGTCATCTCTTTTAAGCTGGTATCATGGAAAATGATATAGGGCGGCACGCCTTCCTGATCGGCCAGCGTCTTTCGCAAAGCCCTCAGACGGTCAAACAGGGTCTGGTCATAGACTTCACTCACTTCGGCCTTCTGGACAGGGAGTCTTTCCTCGGGTTTTATCAAAAACACCTTTTCTTCGCCCACTAATACCGGACGGCTCTTTTCATGCAGTTTCAGGATGGGATATTCATCGCCGTCCAATCGCACGTATCCGAGCTGAATTAATTCACGGATGAACGACTGCCATTGCACCTTTGCATATTCCTTCCCGACACCATAGGTCTTCAGGGTATCATGCCGGTTCTGTAACACCTTTTGATTCCTGGCGCCCAGCAAGACATCGACAATATAATTTATCCCGAACCGTTCGCCTGTCCGGTAAACACAGGACAATATCTTTTGTGCTGCAATCGTTCCATCAAACCGTTCCTTCGGTTCTAAACAGACATCGCAATCGCCGCAATTCGGCTCTTCGAATTGCTCACCAAAATAAGCTAACAGTAGCCTTCTGCGGCAGACATTGCTTTCACAATACGTTATCAGCTCCCTCAATTGTTTATAGGCAATCTGCTTTTCATGTTCATCTTCTTTCTGTTGAATGAAGTGCTCGATCTTAAACTTATCAGCGTAACTAAAAAAGAGGATACAGTCACTCGGTAATCCATCCCTGCCGGCACGCCCTGTCTCCTGATAATACCCCTCGATGCTCTTCGGTAAATCGTAATGGATTACATACCGCACACTCGGTTTATCGATGCCCATACCGAATGCAATCGTTGCCACTATGATCTCCACATCATCACGGATGAACCGCTCCTGGTGATCCGTTCGGACTTCAGCCGTAAGACCGGCATGGTACGGCAATGCGCGGTATCCCTTCGACTGCAAACCCGACGCAAGAGTTTCTACGGTCTTACGACTCTGGCAATAGATGATTCCCGAATCCGTCCGGCGGTCTTTCAGATATTGGAGAATTTGATGGAATGGATCGTGTTTGGGTCTTATCTGGTAATACAAATTCTTCCGGTTAAAACTTGCCTTGAAAATCTTATTATAAGACAGGTTTAGTTGCCTGATAATATCATCCTGAACTACTTGCGTGGCGGTGGCTGTTAAGGCCATAACAGGAACATGGGGAAATTTCTCCTTCAACACTTTTAACTGGCGGTATTCAGGACGGAAATCATGTCCCCATTCAGAAATGCAATGCGATTCATCGATGGCAAACAGGCAAACCTTGAGTCCCTGTAAGAATTCCAAAAACTCGGGCATGAGAAGTCTTTCCGGCGCGACATACAGTATCTTGAGTTCATTCTCTAGTAACTTCTGCCTTCGGGCATCAATTTCAGCATAACTCAAAGAACTATTGATAAATGTCGCCGGAATACCATTGGCCAGCAAACCATCCACCTGGTCTTTCATCAGGGCTATTAAGGGAGAGATAACAATGGTCACGCCGTCAAAAAGAAGCGCAGGCAGTTGGTAGCACAGGGATTTACCACTCCCTGTCGGCATCAGGACAAAGACGTCCCGCTGTTCTATCACCTCCTTAATGATATCTTCCTGAAGCGGGTAGAAGCTCGTATAGCCAAAATATTTTTGCAGTACGTCATGCATAATGCAGCACACCACAACCGAAAGAATTTAACCACCGTTTAACACAACCTGCACCAATTATTTTCCTTCCAATTTTTACAACATCATCATTAATTTAGTTTTTTGAAACACATTACACACACCCCTAAATCCCCTCTTTTTAGAGGGGACTTCTGCTCTCCCCTCTAAAAAGAGGGGCCGGGGGTGTGTTTCAATAACGCGAAGAAAAACTTACTAAAAAAAGCATTTTTTACAGAGTAATATCCATAAGTCAAAGGTTCACAAAAGGGCATGAAAATATGCCACCCTCCCTTCATCCCTCGTTCGACTGAGCTCACGAAGAAGTCCCGTCAAGGGAGGGAAAGCTCCCTCGCCCCTGGCGGGAGAGGATTGGGCTAATAGGTATTTTCGCACCAATACTAACGGCATGATTATGGATGATACTGATTTTTATTTCCTGAATCAATTGGAATCAGGAGAAACTATTTTGACTTTCAAATAATCTGTGATAAACTTTCACCATTATGATAAGAATCAGCGAGGGAAAACAAAACCTTCCAGAGGACATGATCCTCATCCCTGAAGGTCTGTTTCTCATGGGCAGCACACAACAGGATATTGACAAATTGCTGGAACTTGACCGCAACATTGAAGCGGAACGGCTGGAAAATGAGATTCCCAGGCGAGAGGTTTATTTGAATGCCTACCTCATCGACAAATATCCCGTCACCAATGCGCATTATAAAAAATTTATCGAGTCCGGTGGTTATACGCAAAAGGCTTTTTGGTCTGATGCTGGATGGCAATATATCGTTCAGGCAAACCCGCTGGAAAACAGCGATCTGGATGTTGTTTTCCGCGGCGAGCCTGATTGCCCGGCAGTAAACATCTCGTGGTATGAGGCAGAGGCATTTGCCAGATGGTCAGGAAAAAGACTTCCCACAGAGGCAGAATGGGAAAAGACAGCCCGTGGTACCGACGGCAGGATATATCCGTGGGGAAATGAGTTTGATAAAACACGGTTAAACTGTGCTGAGGCCAAGATTGAAAAACCTACCCCGGTTACGAAATATCCACAAGGTCAAAGTATGTACGGATGTTTCGACATGGCAGGAAACGTGTGGGAATGGACAGCGGACTGGTATGATAGTCAATACTATCGTTGCGCCCCTGACAAAAACCCACAGGGACCGGTGATGGCAGAAGAAAACCCTTATTTTGGAAGGCCGGAAGAAGTGGGTATCTCTATTTACGACTTAAAACCTTCTCCAGCCGGTAAATCCCTGAGCGGATGCAAGGTGCTACGCGGCGGTTCATGGAATGGGTCAGGTATTGTTCACATCCGTTGCGCAAACCGGGATTATGACGAACCTACTTACAAGAGCGACACCATCGGCTTCCGTTGCGCCAAATCTCCGGATTAGGAACTAGCGTTAAAGTTTTCACACAGAAATAAAACGTTTGTCAATTCATGATAATAACCTGAATAACGAATTTTAAATTACTTCTAGACTTTGCAATAATTAACCAGTTAAAAGGAGTCACCATGAATATTCTTGTTTCCGGTTCGTTGGCTTATGACAGAATTATGAACTTTCCAGGGAAATTTTCCGACCATATCCTACCGGATAAGATACATATACTGAACGTGTGTTTTACGATCAACGGGGTAACCGAGAATTTCGGAGGCACTGCCGGCAATATTGCTTATACCCTCTCCCTGATGGGTGAAATCCCAACCATACTAGCCACGGCAGGACGCGATTTTGAACCTTACCGGAATTGGTTAACGCAGCGCAACATTTCCACACAACATATAAAAGTCATCCCTGAAGAGCTAACAGCGGGTGCCTATATAACTACCGACCAGTCAGACAATCAGATAACGGCGTTCAATCCAGGCGCAATGAAACACAGTTCCACCTTTAATTTCGATACTGTCGAGGCCAAAAAGACCCTTGCCATTGTTGCACCGGGGAATTTGGGTGATATGGTCAATTTCTCAAATATTTACAAAAAGCGAGAAGTCGACTATATTTTTGATCCGGGACAATCCCTTCCTGCATGGACAAAAGAACTGTTAACCGAGTTGATCAATGGGTCAAAAATATTTATCTGTAATGATTACGAACTGCAATTAACCCAGGAAAAAACTTCTATGACCGTTGACGATATCCTGGAAAAGACACAGACACTCATTGTAACAAAAGGGGAATACGGTTCCGTTGTCATGCAGAGGGAAAACAACAAGGTACGGAGCATTGATATCCCCGTTGCTAAAGTCCGGCAGGTAAACGACCCTACCGGGGCAGGTGACGCTTACCGGGCAGGGTTAATGAAGGGTCTTGCGTCATCAAAGAAAGATATTATCCATGCTGCAAAGATCGGGGCTGTTTGTGCCGCTTATTGCGTAGAAGTCTATGGCCCCCAGAATTTTCACTTCACCCATGAATCATTTAATGAGCGCTTTGCTTCTCTATTTGGGGAAAAGGCTTTTTAAAATCTGGCCGTTAAGCTTTTGCCCTAACCCAAACGAGTCGGAAAAGACAAAGCCCAACGTACGAAATTCGTGAGTCAACCCTGTCAGGGTTTAAAACCCTGACAGGGTTAATTTTATTCATGATTCGATATTTCTTTGTACCAAAAGTCTTTTCAGCTTGTCCGGCATAGGAGCAGGTTTGCGGCTTGCATTAAGACACGCTAGTTTTGTCATACCCTCCACAATGAGGATATTCTCACCCTCACGGATTACCTTATGGTGAAACTCTACGGTGGCATGTTTCAGTCCGGAAATCCAAGTCTGGATAACAAGGATATCATCATACCGGGCAGGTGAGCGAAATCTGCAGTGCGCTTCAGTAACGGGAAAGTATATCTGCTCTTTTTCCAATGTCGAATATGGCAACCCGAGATTCCTTAGATATTCCGTCCGCCCCATCTCAAAATAAACAAGGAAATTGGCATAATAGACAACACCCATCTGATCGGTCTCCTGGTAACGGACGCGTGTCCTGATTTCGTGAATTTTAGCCTGATCTTGCATCTCTATTTCTGCCTCTTCTTGCTTTTATACCCCCGGGAAAGGCGCAAATACCGGTTCTGATGATGGAGGTTGTCTACTCTTGCCCTGCCTTGCCTTCATGCCTGAAACTCTTTAGGTATCTGAAGTAGTCTCCATCGGTAGTCAGGATAAGATGCGTCTGCTTGTCGAACGTTGATTCGTAAGTTTGTAATGTTTTGGTGAAGGAATAAAATTCGGGCGCCTTTTCGTATGCCTCGGCATAAACCTTCACCGCCTCGGCATCAGCTTGCCCCTTGATTTCCTCTGCTGTCCTGTATCCCTCTGACTCTATACGCTCCAGTTCTCTTTTCATAGAACCCAATATTTCTGCCTCTTCTTTCCGCCCTTCCGATTCGTATTTATTAGCAATACGGATACGCTCGGACCGCATCCGGTCATATATCTTGGGAATGACGGCCTCCACGTAATTAATATACTTGATCCGGACGTCAACCAATTCAATGCCATACCTGCCCTCCAGTGCACGTGAGGCCATCTTCCTGATCTCCTCGCCGATCTTGTCGCGGCCCATGGTAATCATCACCTTTTTAATGTCCTCTGCCTCTTCCAGCTCCTTTGTCGTATATTCGAGTTTCCGGTTCGTATTCCTGAGCACTTCCTTTAAAGTATAGGCGCTGACTACGTTTTTCACTGCCGATTCGATTACTTCATCCAATACCCGCATCCCGCGATCTTCCGCACCCAGTGAGGTATAGAACTTCAACGATTCCGCGATCTTCCATCGCGCCCAGGTGCCTACCCCGATGTTCTCCTTGTCTCGTGTCAGAATATCGCTGGGTTCCCCGCTCCATTCCAGGAGTCTTTTATCAAAGTATCTGACTTCCTGGATAAAAGGAGTTTTTACGCAAAGTCCTGGTTCGGTCACGGTTCTAACAGGTTTCCCAAACTGTGTTATAACCGCTTGCAGTCTCACATCCACAACGTAGAGAGACGCCTTCAGACAGATAACCACAATCGCCACAATGATGATTACAATAATGACAGCCATTTTTTTCATTTCTTTTCCCCTTCCTCGTTAAGTCCCAGGATGGGCAAAAAACTTTCGATCTCTTTGTCAAAAACGTAAAGCTTTTCACATTTTGGAATAATCTTCGCCATCGTTTCCAGAAAGAGCCTGCGCCGGGTTACGTCTTCAGCTTTTTTGTATTCTTCAAAGACCGCCAGAAACGCCTTGACATCTCCGGTAGCCTCGTTCACTCTTCGGATCCGGTATCCTTCAGCCTCTTTGATTACTTGTTCTTTTTTTCCTTCCGCTGCCGGCAGGATTTTATTCTTCTGACCTTCAGCGTCATTGACAATTCTGTCTCTGATTTGAATCGCCTGATTTACCGCGTTAAAGGCATCTTTCACCGGCGCCGGTGGATCGACTCCCTTCAGCAATACCGTCTGGATGTCGATACCGCACTTGTAACTATCCAGAATTCCCTGGATATCTTCCCTTGCCTTTTGCTCTATCTCTGTCCTGCCAATCGTCAACACCTCGTCAACAGAGCGGTCCCCCACTAGGGTACGCATAACAGCCTGTGAAACGCCACGAATCGTTTCGCGGACATTTCTTACATTAAAATAGAACTCCTCTATTGCCTTTATCTTGTACCGGATAACCCAATGCACCTCGGCACAGTTCAGATCACCGGTCAGCATCAATTTCTCTTCGACTGCGTCCGGATAATCATAGTTGACCGTAAAAGACGCACCGCGGAACTCCGTCCTGAATCCAAATTCTTCGTTGTAGATACGCTTTACCTCTCCCTTCAATACCCTGTCAATACCATAAGGAACCTTTGTGTGAAGCCCAGGGCCTACGGTTTCCGTGTACCGGCCAAACCGCAAAACTACCGCCTCTTCATTTGCCTTCACGGTATAAAAGGACGTGTATCCGGTAATAATAATAAAAATGATAATCAAAGACGGCGGTATAAACTTTTTTATCGATCCCCAGGGTATATCTTCAATGCGGATTTCCTGCGGTCTTCTGTATTGGCCATAGTCGGGCATATCGTTTTCTCCTTTTTACGTCCCTCGTGCAAACGAACCTGTAGATATCATAGATACATCTGTACTGTTACAATCATATGTTGCTATTCCACCGAATGTCAATAAAAAAGGCATACAGCCTTCAATCTCGTTCTGGTTATGGTTACGACATGAGACCATAATTTTTCAACGCACCCATTAACTGGCTCTCGTGTTCTTTGGTCATATCGCAAAGCGGCAAACGCACCTCCCCGTTTATCCTTCCCAACATTCTCATAGCAGTTTTTACCGGAATCGGATTGGTCTCAATAAACATACTTTTGCACAGGGGAAAAAGTTTGTGGTGGCACTTCCTGGCCTCATCGAAATTACCCTCTAGACAATAACGGGTTAACGCAGCCGTATCGGCTGGAACAACATTGGCCACGACGGATATTACCCCTCTCCCCCCGACTGACATAATAGGCAGGGTAAGAGAGTCGTCTCCTGAAAGTACCGTAATGTTGCATAGTTGTAATATCTGAGTCGTTTGATCAATGCTTCCGCTGGCCTCTTTAATTCCAACAATATTTTTGAGCTCGGAAAGCCTCGCCACCGTTTCCGGCAAAATAGATATGCCAGTCCTGGACGGAACATTGTACAGGACAATGGGGATATCAACCTCTTCTGCAATGAGTTTGTAGTGCCGGTAGAGTCCCTCAGGGGTGGGTTTATTGTAGTACGGTGTGATGAGCAATGCCCCGTCTGCCCCAACCTTTTTTGCCTGCCTGGTCAGCCTCAGGGCTTCCATCGTATTGTTTGAGCCGGCTCCAGCCAAAACCTGTATCCGCCCTGCGACCATAGCAACAACCTCACTAATCATCCGTTCGTGTTCATCAAAAGAGAGTGTTGCAGATTCCCCTGTTGTACCGCAGGGAACAATTCCCTGTGTCCCATTTTTAATATGAAATTCGACAAGCTCTTTCAGCTTTTGATAGTCGACTTGTCCATTTTTAAACGGCGTTACTAACGCTACATACGA
Source organism: Candidatus Brocadia sp. WS118 (assembly GCA_007618135.1). Taxonomy (GTDB): domain Bacteria; phylum Planctomycetota; class Brocadiia; order Brocadiales; family Brocadiaceae; genus Brocadia. Next base: position 35,646 of record PHFX01000155.1, read on the forward strand.
ACCCTTGAACATGGTATTCTCCTTTTTATCCTTGAGAAAGAATGAAAACAACATCCTTTCCATTCAAATACTTTAGGTGGCATTCATTAAATTTAACTACACAGGTGAAAAGTCAAACCATCTTTGATGATATAAATGATTTCGTTAAGCTGTCGCCACTTGACAGGTATGATAGCAAAAAGACATGGAGAATGGAAGCTGGAAAAATCACAAAAATACGGCTAATTATTAGAGACAGACACTATTTTGTTTGATAAATGACCCAAATCAATATACTATTTGTTGAGCAATCTTCATAATAATGCCGTGATGCAAACGTGATCGGGGGTACTATACGTCTTCGGTAAGTATCTTCTCAATCTGTTTTTTGATATTTCGTGCTTCGGCAGCAAACGGAGAGAAAAACATTTTAAGTCTTTCTCTGCGTCCTCAGCGCACTCTGCGGTGAACTATATTATTTTGCAGCAATGAGCGCTTCATAATGAGAACTGGTCTGCATTCAGCTATAGTAACAAACATTCTTGTATCTATAACAGGCAAGAAATCCCCCTTAAAAAAGGAGGAGTCGGGGGGTTGTAAAATACCCTGATATTTAAAAATACGATGAGAAAAAATACAAGTTCAACAACGAAGTTTAACCAAATACATGAACATGAGTGAGTTTATTATGAACCACGAGGTTGTTATTCGACTCGGGTTCTTTTTCGGCATCTTAGCGGTTATGACTTTGTGGGAGATTGTGGCGCCCAGGCGGATGCTTACGGTCTCGAAGGTATTTCGCTGGATGAATAATCTCGGAGTCGTGTTCCTGAACAGCTTCCTGTTACGCATCATCTTTCCCACGGCAGCAGTAGGTATGGCGGTATTTGCTCAAAAACACGGATGGGGCATTTTCAACTATCTCCGGCTACCGTACAATACGGTTATCGTCGTATCCGTGGTTATGATGGACTTCGCCATCTACCTGCAACACGTAATGTTTCACGCCGTTCCTGTCTTTTGGCGTATGCACCGCATACATCATGCGGATCTGGACTTCGATGTCACTACCGGTGTGCGGTTTCATCCTCTGGAAATTATACTCTCCATGCTGATCAAGTTTGCAGTAATTACCGTGTTGGGGCCACCCGTGCTGTCGGTGGTTGTATTTGAAGTGGTACTCAATGCAACGTCCATGTTCAACCACGGCAACGTGTGCATCCTGCGCAGCGTAGACTATGTGCTACGCTGGTTTGTTGTGACACCCGACATGCACCGGGTACACCATTCAGTGGAAGACCACGAGACCAACAGCAACTTCGGTTTCAATCTGCCGTGGTGGGACCGCTTGTTAGGCACTTACCGGGCGCAGCCGCGCATGGGCCACGAAGGTATGACCATCGGACTCAGGGACTTCCGGGATACAAAGCGCTGCGTAAACTTGCATGGCATGCTGGCGATGCCCTTTATTGGTAGAATTACAGCCTATGCGATCATGAGTCGCACATGGGAGAAATACAAGGAAGGCCATTAACCTTTTTCATTCACGTTTTAAAATTTCACCTGGCGGATATCATTTCAGAATAGAAACCTTTAAAGCGCTTCTACCCGGTTCCTTCCTTCTTCTTTTGCCTTATGCAATGCCTTGTTTGCAAGCTTTATCAGGGTTTCCTGTTCTTTTCCATGCTCCGGGTATGAAGCAATTCCAATGCTCATGGTTATTTTAAGCGTCTGTCCCGATACAATATCATCAAAGTCAGTGACTTCAATAATTCTCCGAATTGCATCTGCCTTCACGAGGGCTTGTGTTGCGAACAATGCAGGCATAATAATGGCAAATTCTTCGCCGCCGTACCGTGCGACAACATCCGATTTACTCACAGAATCACTCAGAACCCTGGCGATTTGTTGCAATAAACGGTCACCTGCCCTATTCCCGTAAGTGTCATTTAAATTTTTGAAATGATCCAAATCCAGAATAAGGAGGCTAACGTGTTCATTACGTCTTTTTGCCAGGAGCAACTGTTTGTCCAGTATCTCATTGAAGAATCTTCTATTGTATACCCCGGTAAGCTCGTCTGTTATGTTCTTATGTTTCGCGATATCCAGGAGTTCTAGCCGATGGAGAGACAAAGCAGTCAGCCCCACATAGTTTGATATAAGCCTATGGGTCTTTTCGTCGTCCCAGCAGCGAATATCTTTTTTTATCAACAGAACGATTCCAAACGTTATCCCGCCTGCTATTAAAGGAATGCATACATAACCACCCTGTTCTTTTTTGTGGATTACACACTCACAGGAATCATTTTTGGTGATGTCTTTTGTGAAGCATTCCTTGCCTGTTTTCATTACGCGGCATAGAGAGGGGTCAAGGATGACTTCGTTCCTGATGAGTTCATTTACCGGCATAGAGGGATCTATGACAGGCACATACAGCATGTTTCTCTCTCTGTCCAGCATTATTGCGGCAACAATATCCGGGTCAAAATGTTTTCGTAAGGCTAGAACCATATGCTTAAATACCGCATCCTCGGTTGCCGCATCGTTCATGGTCGTGGAATAGGACATGAAATCCTCGAGTTCCTTAATGTGTTTATTTCTTTCTTCTTCCGCCCGCTTTCGTTCAGTAATATCTTCTTTAACGGCAACGAAGTGAGTGATGGTACCCTGTGAGTTCTTTACCGCAGAAATGGATGCAAATTCCCAATAGAGTTCGCCATTCTTTTTCCTGTTACAAAATTCTCCCCGCCACTCCTTCCCCGCAGTAATGGTTTCCCACATTTGACGGAATTCCTCAGACGATACATTATCGGGTTTTAGGATGCGTGGATTTTTTCCTATGACTTCTTCGGGATGGTAGTCCGTTAACTGAGTGAACTTGGGGTTTACGTATTCGATAATGCCACGGTTGTTCGTAATAACAACCGTGCTTGAACTTTGCTCTATGGCGCGGTATAACTTGCGAAGTTCTTCCTCTGCCCGTTTGCGTTCAATAATTTCAGCTTGCAGGTCTTTGTTTTTCTTTGCCAGTTCTTCAGCGGTGGTAGTTATGTCATTTTTCAGAGATACATCAGTTATATTCAAAGCATCTTCCATTCGTTTTTTGTCAAATAAATTCTATTATATCAAGTATATTACTATATCTGAAAAGAATGAGATATGCAATACAGAAAGAGAGGTATGGTTTGCCCTCTGACTTATCGGGAACAGGTGTAATCTCAAGGTTGCGGCGTCAGCAACTATTTTCATGAAACGTCATACCAGCGAACCCCCGCAACTGCTTCCAGCCCCTGCCGTGCAACCAAAGCAGTGTGCTCCGGTTGCAATGAAACCATAATTAAATTCCTCAAAAGATTCAATATCCCATATTGTCCTGAGACGACCCCCAACCGGGATTTCAAGCATCTGATTAAAGTCGCAGTCATAGAGCCGGCCATCCCAACCAACTGAAATAAGCGTCCTGCACATCACAGTATCAATCGTCTGCGGGTTAAAGGCGTTAACAAGCAGCTCCCGGTAGCCTTCCGCTTGACCGGTATGTGCAAGGTATTCCCCCCATCGCCTGATGGGCATATTCACCATGGTATACAAATGATTGAAAACAATGCCGAATTGCTCCCATAGTTTCTTTTTATACTGATTTTCTAACGCCTCCTGAGGCGGTGGAAGGAAAGCTCCACCAGGGTTATAGACCAGAGTTAAGCTCAATCCGCTTCCTTCAACTCCAAATCCGAGGGCATTGAGTTTTTGTAATGCATCGATGCTCGTGTCGAATACGCCACGACCACGCTGTTTATCCACGTTTTCCCTGGAATAACAGGGTAACGAAGCAACCACTTCAACGCAATGATCCCGGAAAAATTTCGCCAGGTCTTCCTGCCCTTTAACCTGCAAGACGGTGAGATTACATCGGTCCATAACACGACGTCCCAAAGCGCGAACCCGTAGAATCATATACCGGAACGCCGGATGAAGTTCCGGGGCGCCTCCCGTGAAATCAACGAGATCAATTGACGGCGTATTGGCAAGCAAGACTAGGATACGGTCCACGGTTTTTGTCGACATCATCTCGGTTCGCTTTGGACCGGCATCTACATGACAGTGAATACAAGCCTGATTGCATAACTTCCCTACGTTTATCTGAAGCGTTTTAAGATTTTTGCGTTTTAATTGGATACCGAAGTGTTTTAATGTATCTTCAAAATTCATCTCTGTTATTATTTTAACAACTTGCTCAGTTCCGCATCCAAATCTTCTTCTGCAATATAACCAACATGCGTATTGACAGCTTTGCCGTCTTTCCCGTAAACAATCGTGGTTGGATACGCTTGCAAATTGTATGCAGCACCGATATCGCCTCCGTCAAGGTAGATGGGATAATTGACGCCTAATGATTTTATAAACGGCGGGACCACCTCCGGCCCGTTTTCATCAAAGGCAACACCAATAATCTCGAAACCCTTGTCCTTGTATTTCTTATAAAGATTGATAAAACCTGGCATCTCTTTCCTGCACGGCGGACACCACGTTGCCCACAGATTGAGGACCACCACCTTGCCTTTATTGCTCTGAAGTAAAGTATTTAATTCCGCAAGTTTTATCTTTTTGACCGTACTTTCTGCGTGAGAAATCGTTGATACAGAACCGATCGAAACAGTTAGAAATAAAATAGGCATAAACCAAGATAGTGTTTTGTTCATGATTTACTCCATTCTGAAAAAAATACCTTAAATGATCAGGCAAGCGATGCTGCAGGAATTATGAGCTCCATAAGCTGTTTTCTTAAGGATAACCGGGATGCTCCCGCTTCGTGGGTTCAGGATATTCCCTTTCAATGATAATCGCCTTCTTCTCCCAGACATCTTTCTTTTCATTATAGTTCCAGGTGTAATTTTCTTTTCCATTTACCTTATGGAGGGAAATGCCCTTTTTATCAATCGTGAAATAATTCCTGCTTTTCCCCTGCACAAAAAAATCGAGATCGTAGGTCTTACCGTCCTTTCCTTTAAAGTCGGCACAGACAAAATACTCATTCTTTTTTGTCTGCGAGAGTTTTTCACGATGTATCTTGTCGAAAATGAGCTCCAGTTCTTTTTTTGTATGCTTATCATAGTATAGAAAAAGGCCTTCTTTTGAATTCTTCTGTATGTATTCTTCAGCAAATTTTGCCACATCCTCAAGGGTTACGATCGATTTCTCTTTCTCTTTGAGTCGCACCATTTGCTCCGGATGATCTGCTGATGCAGTGCACGAGATGTTTGTTTCCAAAGTAATTACTAAGATTCCGACATACATCATGAATACGGCCGCAACGGCTGCCAAACCTTTCCTCAGTATTTTATATAAACACATTCTTGCTTCTCCTTTCATGTAAAGAAAAAAGCCTTACTGCAAAGATATTCATTGAAACCTCTTTGGCAGTAAGGCTGTCTTTTTATCAGATGTAGGGGCGTATAGCAATACGCCCCTACAAAAGACCCTTATACTTTGCGTCCCCCGATCGCTCAGGGTTTGCCTTTTTCGAAATGTATTAATATCACCTATGTATATAAACTTGTACAGCAATTTATGTCAAGCAAAAAGTACTGGTTCAAACATAAATAGATCGTAACAATTTAGTTTTTTGAAAAAGTAGGGGCGAAGCATTTGCTGGCTTGTGTATGAACACATGTATACCAACGATAGCAAATGCTTCGCCCCTACCCTGCGCGATAAACATCACCAGTATTTGATTATTTCAAAAAACTAAATTGTTACAATAGATCAAATTTATTTTCACACGCCTGCTACCAAAAATACTCCTCTATAACCAGCGTATTGGCTGACAAAGTAGTTTGACACCTCTGGCATATTATGATATTATCGAAAACGGTTATTCGCATTAATTCATCAATATTTTTATCATTCAGGGAGAGAATCTGCATTGGTAAAGGAAAAACAAATTGTCGTGGGTTCAAGGGGAAGTAAACTTGCATTAATACAAACAAATTGGGTTATATCTGAGTTGAAAAGGTTAAATCCAGGAATTGAATTTCACATCGAAAAAATATCTACCAAAGGTGACAAAATAACCGATGCACCCTTATCACGCCTGGGAGGGGTCGGTTTATTTACCAAGGAGCTGGAGACGGCGTTAATGAAGGGCAAGATTGACCTTGCCGTCCACAGCGCCAAAGACGTGCCAACGGAGCTGAACGAAGGGTTAATGATCGGCGCAACACCCAAGCGTGAAGACCCCCATGACGCCCTGATCAGTAACAACAACGCCAATTTGGAAAAACTGCCTGATACTGCGCGCATTGGCACCAGCAGCCTTCGAAGAAGGGCGCAATTACTTGCTTTCAGGCCTGATTTCAAAATCTTGGACCTGCGCGGCAATTTGGATACCAGGCTTAAAAAACTCGAAACAGACGATCTGGATGCGATTGTTGTGGCCCATGCCGGATTACGAAGAATGGGCTATACAGGACCGATCAGCCAGATCATACCGTTTGATATTATGCTTCCGGCGGTAGGACAAGGTTCACTGTGTATTGAAATCCGAAGAAATGACGAACGGATTTTTAAAATCGTTTCTGGTCTTAACGACACGCAGACCAGAATTGCCATAGAAGCAGAACGGGCTCTTCTGGCGAGACTGCAAGGCGGGTGCCAGGTGCCTATTGGAGCATATGCACAGATACAAAATAATCAAGTATTCCTAGAGGCGATCATCTGTACCGTGGACGGTGGCCATGCCATCCGGGACAGCCACAGCGGCCCTGCCACTCAGGCTGCAAAGCTAGGAGAAGAACTTGCCCAGAGAATGCTGGAAAGCGGCGGCAAGCGGATCCTCCATGAAATTCGTCAGGAATTTCAGGCACGCGTTGATCATATATAAAGCACAACTTATTTCGAAAGCGGTTAGCGGTGCGGTCCCAAATTGATTTCCTGCCTTCGACCAAATAAAAAAAGCCCATGACGAACAAAGTCATGGGCTTTTTTCTTATGAAGCTGTCTTATCTTTTTACAGACGTTCTACATCTGCTATTTTGTCAGACTAACTTTCTCGATACGTCCTTCCCGGCGCAATCTGGCTGCCTCTGACTGAATTTTTGTAAACTCCATCATCATCGGCGCCTGACCCCACCACCAGGATACGTCCTGCTGGACGTGGGCAGTGCCTTTGTAACCCTGGAGTTTATACCAGAACCATAACCGGTTGTACATGTTCTCGATATTGGACGGATTATCTTGCTGTTGTAAGAACATACCATACACACCAAGAATTGGACCTACTACCGGGAATTTGCCCTTCAAGGTCTTAAAGGCATTATAAATCGGCTCTCCAAGGAATGCCGGACTCAGCTGCTTCTCAATCCCGTCGCTTAAAGGATATGGATCCCTATCCGCAGCGCTGGGATAGAGGTAACCGTCGGCAATCAAGTCTTCAACAATCTTCTGTGCCCTGTCTGCCAGGGTATGTGCCTGGAACATGAACTCATCCAATGATTTCAGATAGGTATCGGCAAAACGGTCACTATGGCATTTTGCGCAGACCTCTAACCAGTACGACCTCTTGGCAACATTTTCTTCCGAGTAGATATCGATTTTATCACCAATAATCTTAATGCCGTAAGGATAATCCTTCAGGGAAGACGTATATTCCAGATTCTTCGGCGGTATCGTACCCATACGCCAGATACCCTTCATAACCGGATTGTGAATAAACCTGCCATGCTTTTCATACATGTGGCAGAACTGACATGTTGGGGTGCGATAGTCCTTTCCGGGTCTTACTTCAGACAATGGCCGGTTGAAATCAAAATGCTCTTCTTCCTTATGATAGATCACCCCATGCTTTGACTCGCCATAAGATTCAGCATCAGGATGGTCAGGACCCATGTGACAGGTAATACAGGCCTCTGGCTGTCTGCCTTCGGCGGCACTGAACTTATGTCGTGTATGACATACATCGCATTTCTCGGCTCCGGAATGGCACAAATCACAGCCGTGCTGTCCGTACAAATACCCTCTTCGCGCAGCCTCTGCATACCATGGCACGATGGTATTTGCCTCCCACGACTGGATGTGATTGGGACGTCCCACTTCTCTCTCGCGCAGGAAATCATCGAACTGCGGCCTGTGGCATTCACCGCACACCTCGCCGGTGGGCATCCTGATCTGTTTCTTTTTTGTGTCAGCATGACAATCGAAACAATGTACTTCATTTAAAATCCTGTTAGTGCGTTTTTCAATTTCTGCCGTTCGTGCAGACAGATAGGGAGTGCTTTTAGGATTTTTATGGCCAGAACTTCTCCAGTCTCTCACAACACCCGGTGTCGCTTCCTCATGGCATGTTACGCATAAATCCCTTCGCTCTTTTTCGATAAAAATAGAATGGTCCAGGTTTTTCATGGGTTCATAATGCCGGTTGGGCTGCCAGTACATATCCAGCATCTGCGGCTTGAAATAGTCTTTAAAAGGACCTGAACCCTCTTTCATTCCAACGTTATCTTTGTAAACAGCCCGGTACCAGTCGGGCGTCCCCTCATACAGATCTGGTGGCGTTTCCTTCTTGGGTGGTTGTTCGGCTGCCCACGCCACAGAAGTAAACAGCATCGCAGACAAACACAACCCTATTCCAAATTTTTTCATTTCATTCACCTCCATAGGTATTAGATGCTATTTATTTTTTCGTTTCTTCTGGTTTAATGAGTGACATTACATAATACGTCAAGCACCATCTTTCTTCGTCGGTAAGTTCCTTGGCAAATGATGGCATGGGAGTACCGTTCAATCCTGTGGTAAATCTCAGATAAACATCCTGAGCAGAATTTCCGCCTTTAAACTTTCCCGTAGTGAAATCAAACGGTTTTATCGGAAATCCAAAATCATCTTCCTGTTCAGCTGCGCTGGGACCGTCTCCCCGACCCTCAACGCCATGACACTTCCAGCACTCCAGTTTTTCTTCGTAAATTTTCTTTCCCTCTGTAAGTGCCCTTTCTGTGGGACGGAGCGGCAAACCAACCGTCACCGGTGCATCGGGTTTCCTGACTTCAAATGCCTCAGAAAAACTCTTCAGGACAGGAATTACCGACACCCGTTGTTCTTCCGTCAGAATATCCCACGGAATCATGGTAGAATTCGGCACCCCATAAGAAATCGTACGGTAAATATCCTCGTCTGTAGGAAGTGAACCGCTCGGGGTCGTTCTGAATTTATAAGCACCTCTGGTAAAATCACGTGGTTTAGGAAGCATCGACCTCGCAAGAGGCCCGTCTCCCTTACCCTCTTCGCCATGACAGGGGCTACAATACTTTTTATAGGTATCCTTACCTAACTCGGTAACCTCTGTTGGTATATTAACTGCGCTGGCGGTCATTGGCGCTATACTCAACATCAAAGCTGCGCTTGTTACCGCCGTAGCACACCAAAAGCCAACCTTATCCAATAAGACCTTAGGTTTCATATCGCCTATCCTCCTTTCCAATTGCCATTGTATAAACTCAACCAATTTATTCCAACTAATACACGTATTATCCCATTTCTAATTCTGGGAATAAACAAACTCTATCGTCGTAGTTTCTTTAGGGCGGACCGTTACCTCCTTTTCTAAATTTCCTAACTCTTCATGCCATACCTGGAATGTATAGGTTCCGGGCGGGATATCACAAATTTCAAAATAGCCGTTTCTGTCTGTCGTATCAAAATAGGGGTGGTCAAGAACGACAATCCATGCGTACGCGTTTTTATGAAGATCGCACGTTAACTTAATGATCTCCGGGTAATCGAATGTTTTTGATATTCTCTGTTTGTACGTGGTGCCAAGATTGAAAGGCTGATTCCTAGCTGACCTAGTATGAATATTATGCATCTGTTCGTCGCCATTTAAGAAATCAACGGTTGTGCCTGATACTATCGCGATTGTATGAGGAATGAAATTATTATTTTGCTGGTCTATTATCGGATGGACAGGAGGTATTATCGTTTTTTTCCCCTGGGTAATATCCTTGAGAGAAACAACGGCGTTTTTTAACCCGTTATTTACCTTGCTGAAGACAAGTTTTTCAGAGTTAAGTTTCGAGGTATCTGATAATTCCCAACCACGATAGAGATTTAATCCCACAGCAGCCAACTCACCCATGTATTTAACGTTGCCAATAATAGTACCACCATCTGGAACTTCTATCTCAGAATATTTGTTATCCGCTAGTATATCTTTTGAAGATATTAAATTACAACATAAAAATGCAAAAAGGATACTAAGTATGTATATCAGTTTCATAATTTACAATGTTTTCCCTCCTTCCAATAATATTGACTACAGACACGCGTCAAAAACTGTTCCTACCTAAAATAAAAATAGAAAAACATGAAAATATCTTCTAAGTTATAAATTTCAATAATACTTAAATATTCATACTCCCGTGCATTTCTTCTGAAGTATATTTCCTGTGCAATTTCACGAATGAAATGATGTTTTCATAATATAATGCTGTTTGCCAAAACATGAATGCTTCTCTCTGAGGAAATGTGCCTATTTACTCAGAGATCTCCGAAGCGGACTGCCCGTTACAGCGTATACTCCCTTGTCAATGTTCTTACTGTCAGCAAAGGCGAGGTAACTATACTTTCCATAATGAGGGATTTTAAATCCGGTACTTTTAATCGCATCTGCACTAAGGCCGGCAAACAACACGATTCCCTTTGACCTGTTCTTAGCGTTTCTGGCACTTACGAGAATGGCGTTACCTTTCTCCTGATACCTTACTTTATTCACCACAAACGCCCCTTCTCCAAGCGAAAAATCCGCTGGCAACTGGTCCATGAGTATTTTCGCAAGTTTGTTTTCTGTCAGCCCACCCAATATGAACAGGCTTTTTTGAGCTATTTCCGCTTCCGTAATCTCAGTATCCGACTTTACTTCGTCCTTTTTGGCTGACAGAGATGCTGCAAGATTCTTATATGCCTCTTGTGAGGCGCGTTCACCGCTTGTCGGATACACAATAACCTTTTCTTCGTCTCCCAGGACAAAATCTATGGTTGGAGGAATTTCTTCCAGATGAAGACGTCTGAATACCTCGTAGTGAGGATCTATCATCACCGCACGCGGTTCAGATTTTGTCTGAATGGAAATGATTTGTGACTGTTCCTTTAATTCCGCAACCGTATTACAAATCCCCTCTTCAAGTTCCAGTTGAACTGGCAAGGAGAAGCAATACCCTTTGTCTTTTTGAATGACCTCTACCGTGGTCACCCAGCCGTCTTTGTCCTTTTCAACCTCCGTTTTTCCCAATACTAGAAAAGGGGCGCCTTCACGATGAATCCATTGCTCAAAAAACCAGGACAAGTCTATCTTGCCGGTATCTTTAAATATATGTTGGATATCCTTCCAGTCTGCTCGCTGCCATATCTTTTCTTTATAAAACTTTCTCAGCGATGTATAAAACACCTCATCCCCAACCATTCGTCTGAGCATATGGAATACCATTGCTGTTTTCCCATATCCGATAGCCCGGGTCGTCTGATCCCTTCTGCCAATAAAATTTTTTAAAGGAAAATCGTTCTTTTTCGTGACGTAATTGGTGTATTTTCTGCAAATATCACTGCGATACTCCACTGCCGATGCGCTGTCCTTGAGTTCCTTATAATAATAATCCGCCATATAGGTGGTCAACCCCTCACACCAGTTCCCCTGCGATTCATCCACAAAGACCGAGTTACCCCACCAATTGTGTAAAATTTCATGGCCCAGGGAAGTATCCACAATAAAAGGCATTTTTACCACGGTATTCCCCAACAGGGTAAACGAAGGCATTCCATATCCTGTCTGAAAGAAATTTTCCACAATGGCAAACTTTCTGTACGGATAATCTCCCAGAAGCTTTTGGTACATATCCAGATACCGTGTCGTGGCCTTCAGATAGGTATCCACCAAACCTTGATCCTCTGGGAAAAAGAAGGCATAAACATCGATATCCTGATGTTTGAGCTGAGTTATCTGATATTTCCCGGCCACAAGGTCACATCCCTCTGACATGTTCTTTTCTTCCCACGTAGCATATATCTTATCGCCAACCACTTTCCTGCCCACCAGGGCGCCCAGTGTTACTGCCTCGTATCCTGCGGGCGTGACAACCGTCATCTGAAAAGACGACAGAGAGCCAGGAACATCCGGATACCATCCGCATGCAGGACTCAGGTATACCCCCGCCTCATCAATAATGCCAGTCGTTTCGCCAACGTCCTCCAACTCCAAGGAGGCCGGCTTTCCAAAAAGAACCCCCTCGTATGCAATATCCAGCACTACGCCATTCGCTTGCCTCAGGTCTGATGGTATGGTAATTTCCAAACGCTGTCTGTCTCCATGTGACGTAGTCTTAAACGCTAACTTTCCGTTTGAAGCACCAACGGATAGGATTTGGAATCCCCCGTTGATAAAACACGAAAACTTTTCCTTATCTTCACATTGAACGCACAGATGATCGACCACCTTTATCTTGTGTTCTTTCAAAAAGAGTTCAATCTCCAGATTGTGTCCCAGAATCTTATTTCCATGCACCTCATTGGCAAATGTGCCAGACACCGTAGCAATGAAAAAAATACACACAAAAGGCAATACATGCCTGATTAATTTTGTAGTTACCATATCACAACTCCTTTTTAACCGACTCTAAAGAGTCTTCATATCCTTAAATCCAGTTTACAATTCCTTCACGAGTAACAATTTAGTTTTTTGAAAAATTCCAATAATGGTGATTTTTGCCGTGCAATGTAGGGGCGAAGCATTTGCAATAATTGGCATACATGCATTCATACCCAAACTGGCAAATGCTTCGCCCCTACTTTTTCAAAAAACTAAATTGTTACCTTCACGATAAACATGTTACATTATAAACCTTCAACACCTCATCTCCATAGTGGTTGATAACTTTGACAGCGATTTTGCTTTTTGCTGGTATTGAAAAGGGACGGCTTTTGGTCCTGTTCGTCCTTTCCCTTCCACACCAATTGCGGGTCAAGGGAAGGGTCGCGCGGATAGAGAATCTTTTTTGGTCTGGCTTCATCCTCTTTAACAAAATCCTTCAGCTCTGCGGTGGGGATGTTGGTGCGTTTATCCTTTTTATGGATATGTGCTTCTACAGGAGTATTTGCAGATGGATTCTTTTTCTTTGCCATAAACTAATCTTCTCTTGGCTTTGCCTTCTTTGCTATTTCAACAATGGCATCTAATTTTTCTATGATTTCGGGTCAACATTTTGTTTTTTTCTGTATTTTCATACATCGCTTTTTCCCGGAATATTCTTTTGCCTTCCTGTAAATATCCTCAACGCTCATATCTTCAAAAAGTTTATCCTGGAGCTTCGGATAATTCCGTTTTTCGGAGGTAATCTGAGAGAGAAATCTTATCGCGTCAACCTCTCCGAGACTTTTAAATAATATTTTCAGTCCTTTTTGCCTTATTTCCATATCACTTGCTATCCTGGTCATTTATTTTTCCTCCATATTATATACAATCTCATCGTGAGTCACCATATTATTTGCTAAAGAGAAAGCCATTTCTATTTCAACCCTTATATCATCGTAGGGGTTCAGGCTATTTTCATAATCAATCACAAAAGACCACAAAAGTCCAAATTCACCGCTTTTTATCTTCTGTAAGATTGAAAATATCGCTATTGTTTCAAGTCTTATCCTGACTTCCATTTGGTTATCAAAGGGACGGTTATAAATGTTTACATCAAGGTAGAGTTTTAACATTTCCCAAATCTGTGTTTATAGCTTTTTTGTAGCGCCGATCCCTTGTGGTCGGCTAAGGGCGGGAGATAAACCACCCGCGCTACGGGATAGGTTTGAAATTCCTAAACATCAAGGAGAGTATTAACATTTCCCCATTCCGTATTTATGGTGTTTCTGATTTCTGTTTTTGCATTCCACGGGTCTCTGATCTCCAGAAATGCCCATGCGCCAAAACCGCCGTGGTTGTTAACGGCTGGCGCCCAGAGATCTCTTGCAGTAGCGACCTTTGCTTCTTTTTCTTCCTTCCTTTCCCCTGTAACTTCGATAATGAGATTGAGGATGGAAGAATGGTTATTCTCCCCGCCAGGCAATCTCAGCCTGACAATAAAATCGGGAATATAGTTCTTTTCTTTTCCATTGAATGTATAGGGAATGGTGAAGCCCAGTTTGTGGTTTTTCGCATACGATATAACCTCGTCCATTTCTTCAAGTGATTGGGCAAGTTTCTGCTCCCATGAGTCTGTATCTGCAACCACATGGCTTATGTGGCTCAATCTCGTTGGGTAGACTTGTCTGACGGTATCAAAGTCAACGTATCGGGTGGAACCCAGGGTATCATAAGGTTTCAGGATAGGTTTTAATGCCTTCGTACCGTGAGAAGATTGAATAATTGAACGGTAGATACGATCTGAGGCGTTGTGGGCAAACTCAATAAGCAATAAAAGCTGTGGAAAGGTGTTGTCCTTGCACACGACACACGTGTTGAGCCAATGCCTTGTAATATCGAGTATCTGAGGAAACAGATACGGTTTTGTATTTCCCTTGTCATCCTGGAAATGATTTTCCAGCGTCAATTTGGCAAGAAGAAACGCCACTTCCTGGAGACGCCTTGTTTTTAAGCCATCAAGCGTGTGGATGCTGGATTCTCCAACTATTGGATCAAGTTCGACCTTTGTCGGGATGTCAGCGGTGCTGAGGATAAATTTTGAGTCGTCCGTGAAGATTGCTTTGATTTTTTCTGCCGGTATCTCATAGCCATACCCTATAAGGCGCGGAAAGGTTATTTCAAGATGCACACGATCTGGTAATGCATAAACGCGGGTAATTTCCGGACCTGGTTTTGGACCATTTGCAGAACCCGAACATGGGATAAATGAGAATGGCACTCCATACACCTCAGCGTACTCAGGCTCAAACATGCCATTGTCATTTGTGCGATACCTTATTCTGCGGAGCCCTCTGCCTACAACCTGCTCACAAAGGAGTTGCGTGCCAAATGCGCGAACGCCCAGGATATGGGTAACGGTATTTGCATCCCATCCCTCGGTGAGCATTGAGACGCTTACGACGCATTTAATGTTTTCACCTAATTTGCCGATCTTGCCGACCGTGTTCATCACCTCGCGAAGCAGGTCTTCATTGGTAAGTTTTTCAGTATCACGTCCGGGATAACGCTTGCGGTATTCGGCTTTAAATTCTTCAATCTCCAGAGCGGCGATTTTTTTGAATTCATCGCTCATTGCCTCGCCTGATTCGAGTTGCTGACTATCTATCAGAATAGTATTTGGCCTATCGTCCCATCTGCCGTTTTTTCATTGTTAAAGACAGGCAACTGTCCGGGGACAATAATAGTAACGCCGTCAGGCAATATCTTCTCCCAGCCAGAGATGTAATCAAATATCAGCTTTGAAACATTGGTATTATTGCAGAGACGGGAGGCGTTCCCCGCCCACTTTGTTCCCATGATTTATAGGCTTTTTCATAATTACCGTAGAGACTATGAAGAGCACCCTGAAGTTCTGCGGGGAGTTTCGGCTCACCGCTTACTGCATCTGTTTTCCTGCCCTTTTTAGGCAAATCATCCCGTATGCGCATCCAGAGATCACGGTAAGCCGGCTGGCTGCCGGTCATCTGGTCATCGGCTACCGGCACGCGGGGAATCTTGACAATGCCGGATTCGATGGCGTCTACGAGGGAAAAGTCTGATACAACCCACGGAAAGAGTGTGCCTTCCGGGTAACCTGAACCCCGAAGGAAAAATGGAGTTGCAGAAAGGTCATAGACAACCTTGATACCAATCTTTGCTTTAACTGCTTCCAACCCTGAAATCCAGATACGGGCTTCTTCGTTCCTTTTTTCAGCCTCTTTTCGCTCTTCGCCATGCAGGGACGATTCATGAATTGCCCCTGCGTCATCGGTACGACGGCGATAGCAGTGATGGGACTCGTCGTTTATAACAATAATATTTTTCTTGGAACCCAGTTCCCGGCAAACACGCCGCACCATCTCACCCGGGGTTTCTGTAAATGCCCCGGTTTTAGCTGACAAGATATCCCTGGTAAGTCTTGCCGCATCTGATTTTTCCCTGAGCTTAAAGGCGTGGAAATTGGTTATCATGATTTTCGCCTTATGCAATTCTTCCCGTAAATCCTGAGGAAGGATGTCACGCTGGTGGTAATAGTTTCCTGCGTCATTCGGCAAAAGGACCCGCAAGCGGTCACGAATGGTAATGCCGGGTGCGACAATCAAAAATGTGTCGGAGAATCGTGCATCCTGCGGGTTTGCTAACTTATTAAGTGCGTGCCATGCGATGATTATAGCCATGACAACGGTTTTTCCCGTGCCAGTCGCCATTTTGAAGGCAATGCGATACAGGAGTGGGTTTGCCTCCTGATTTGATTGCCGGATAGTATTTTCAACCCACGAATCACCCTGTTTGGCGGCTACTTCTGTGATATAAATTATGGTTTCAAGCGCCTCTATCTGACAAAAGAAGAGTTTCTTCTCACGCTCAGGAGTATTCCAGTAATCAAGCAGAAATCTGGTTCTTTTTGTAATATCGTAATAATCGTTTTTTCGCCACAATGATACTTTTTCACGAATTTGATTTACCATCGTATTTTCTTCAATACGATCTCCTGTCCATTCCGTATCAAATGATAATTGTATTCCTTTCTTTTTGGGTCTGGCAATGGGAATAAAATAAGAGCTGATGCGGCGTTTCTCAATAACTTCGTTAGTAATCCCTTCATCAGCAAACTTGAAATGACGTGTCGGTTCTATAAAAGGTGAATTTAGAATTGGGTTTTCGATGATAACTTGCTTCATTCGCTAGGCACTGAAAAATTGCATAAAATAACTTATCACTTCAACAATAGTTATCAAGAGGAATAATTGCTCAGGCAGTTTTAACGAGGGCATTATCCTATTAACTTTTTAATATTTCAAGGATTTAATTTATTGATATTTTTATTTCCTCCTCAGAGAATTAAATAGATACAGCCTTACCCAACCTCAGAAAAATGAGTTTGAATTCCGGATTATCTATTTTCAGGCAGCGTTTGACGGCCTCCGCATAGACCGCTTTTTGATACCGGTACTTTTCTGCCTTCGCAGGCAGGTCGGTCATGGTAACATGATCCGTCTTATAATCGGCAATAATGAGACGGTCGTCTATCTGATAAAGGATATCAATCATACCCAGTATGATCTGCCCATCCCAGTCCGCTGAGCCTGACCTGAACTTGATTCAGGAATAACGAACTCGATTCGGCCTGCTGTAACGGCAAGCCCGTTTGAGAATGGCGAAACCCAGACCTTTGAGAAAAAAAGGAAGCCTATCAAGCCAACGGGTAGCGAGATAAAGCTCTGGCAGGGAGCAATGGGTGATGGGAGACGGAATGGCTGGAAGGCAAGATGCATGAATCAGGGATGCCTGATAGAGAGAATGACCGTATCAGGAAACAAAACCTCCATAGGAGCAAAGATACACCGTCATGGGGCGTGGTGCAAAGGGCGGGAGGAAGGTGGATGAGTAAAAGACAAGGTATGGAATACATACCCATGTGATTGGCAGATATGCCTATACAAGTTGAAAATGCAAAGGACAGGTAAAACCTTTATCCATCACACTTCAATCAATCCTACTCTTTTTGCCGTTAAACCAATCTTTTCAATAAAGGCATTAAATCGAAACGGTTTTGTGATCACAGGCACCTTACTCTTTTCAATAAACGACCTATATTCAGGAGATAGGGTATCTCCTGTCATCAAAATTATTTTTTCCCTTATGACCGGCAAATAACTTACCATCCATTCATAGAACTGAATTCCAGACATTTCGCCAGGCATTTTAAAATCCATAACAACGATATCAAACTGATCTTCCTGAATGGCCTGCATTGCGTCTTTGATACTGAATGCTGCCGTTACATGGCAACCTTTTGCCATCAGCAATTCATTACAAGATTCTGCAATCCCTACCTCATCTTCAACCAGTAATAAACGTAAACCTCTCAAATCATAATCCTTTTTAACAGGGAATTTAACCTCTTTGTCGGTTTGTACTTTGATGGGAAGTGTAACCGTAAAAATAGCGCCTTTCTGACAGTTTTTCCCGACAATCATCCCTCCATGCTCTTTTATAATGCCATAGCTTACTGCCAAACCCAAACCCGTTCCCTTTCCAACCTCTTTTGTTGTGTAAAAGGGGGTAAATAGCTTTTCCGGTTCAAGGATACCAGGCCCGGTATCCTCAAATTCAATTACAATCTTGTCGCCTTTTTGGAGCGTGCGAATGGTCAAAATACCTCTCCCATGTGCACTCTTCATGGCATCATAAGCATTATTAATCAGATTAATAAAGACCTGCATGAGCTGGACGCGGTCAGCCATGGTCTTCGGCAAGGCTTCAAAAAGAGATTGCTCCACCTCAATATTATTGACTCGGAGGTCATTGATTTTTAGTTCAAGAGCGTCCTTAAGAACTTCATTTATACAAACGTATTGCCCCTTCCTAACATTTTTTCTTTTCGTTGCAAAGGTGAGTAGATTTTCCACAATACGGGTACAGCGCTGGGATGCATCGATAATATGACGCAATCGATTCGTTGCATTTTTTGATAGATTATCACACATCAACATAAGTTCGCTAAAGTTCAGAATAATAGATAACGGATTATTCAGTTCATGGGCAACCCCGGAAATCATAGTTCCAACGCTGCTCATCTTCTCTGCCTGAATAAGTTGTTCCTTCAAGATCTTTTGCTCTGTAATATCGTAACCGAATAAATTTATGTTCAGAATCGTATTCCATTCATCTCTCAGATAGGTTACAATCCATAAGATATCCCGAGCCTGACGATCTCGGGAAGCAAAGGGTATCTCGATCTGCTCTCCTTTCCTTCCGCTCAAGAGCATCTGGATATCATCAAACAACTCTTCTACTTTGTCGTGCGGAATGAACATATCAATCACAGGTTTACCAAACACCTCAGGCAAGGTATAGCCAAACCTCTTTTCTATCGCGCGATTTACAAACACAATTTCCCCTTTCGATGTTATCGTGACCACATAAACATTGGTGTTTTGTATCAATGCATCGAGAAATTTCCTTTGGTTATACATTTCTTTTTCTGTTTCACTCAACTTCAACGTTTTTTCTTTTAACAGACCCTTCAAACGCCCCTGATATTCAAATACCCTCTTTTCCAACGTTCTCCTTTGTGTTACATCACGAACAAAGGCCCTGACCATATAATCATTTAAACTTATGTCGTACTGTATGGAACACATGATTTCTGCATCTAACCTTTTGCCGTCCTTCGATAATAAAGTCACGATCAAATTGTTATCCCTCCGTGAGTTAACGGAGGTATCATATTGTTTCTTAATAACAGAGCCATTCTCATCAGCAACGAGATCAAACAGGAACATAGAGGTCATTTCTTTTGCACTATACCCAAGCATCTCTAATCCCAATTTATTTACATGGAGAAACCTTCCTTGGCTATCCAATTTAAAAATTATCTCTGGTGCATTCTCAACCATGTCCCTGTATTTCTCCTCAGAGGCGGTTAGACTATCCAAAAGCATAGCATTCATTAGGGTAACGGTAATTTGTGCAGAAACCTGATCTACAAGATTACTATGGGTTTTGTTAAAACCGGCAGAGTTTTTATTGAGAATATTTATACATCCAATTAATGCATTGTTGATAAATAACGGATAAACCATGTATGATGTAATACCGCTACCCGATAAGTGTTTGTCGACTTCATTCCCATTTTTATCCAACCCATTTCTCATAATGATTTTGTTAGACTTTGCCATCTCATTATAAAGAACCTTTTCTAAGATGGTTTTCAGCTCCGTGCCTCTATGAAAGTTCTGGGTGTTTTGCTCAAAATTTGATAAAAACGTATAGTATTCACCGGAAGATTCGGTTCTCGATATTAAACTAAAATAGTCAAAGTTTATGATTTTTCTCAATTCAAGGCATAGAGCATGACAAAAATCTCTGTAATTCATACGGGAGAGCACTAAACGGTTTATACTGAGGATGGTTTCCCGTTCCAGCTCCATTCTTTTTACCGTATGATCTGCATCAATTTTCTGAGACACCATATCTACCACCTTCTTCAGATTTTCCCAATGAATCCTTGTCAACAAAAGAACCTTATAGTTATTTTTACCCCGCTGCGTCCTCCTTGCACATGGAGATTGAGAGTTTTAACTGCAGGCACTCGATGTGATTTTTATACACCCACTCCCTTTTATTTTCAATCAAAATATTATATATTATTTTCTCTTGCACAAAAAGTTCATATCAGCAAGGCTTAGACTTTTTTGCAGGATCTATTACAACGAGTGAAGATAACTCACACCATAATTCCGCGAATTTTTACTGCCTTCTTTTTCCCTATACCTTCCACACAGGCAAGCTCCCGCTCATTGGCAGCAAAGACTTTCTCTACACTCCCAAAATATTCTAACATCCGTTTTGCTGTCCTTGGTCCAATACCTGGCAGCCCCTGGAGTAAGTACAGCTTTTGTGTCTGGATGCGTTTGGGTTTTCTCCCCACCCTCCTTAATAAATCATTGCCGCATTGCGCCTCATGCATTCCTGCCATTATTAAGATTTCCACCGTTCCACAAGGTGTTTTTGAAAAGATCAATGGTATTTGCCAGGAAACAGATAATGAAACGATCGCACCTTTTATGGCTTGGCGGTCAATTTTATAACCCGTATGAAACAAATCTATTCCTTCTATCACCATAAACGGTGTTTCTGTATGCCTCTTTAAACGAGATGCCTGGGAGAAAAGACGTCCGTCAATAATGGATACAACAAAGTCCTTTGTTGTCTTTCGCTCAACAATGCGATTATTGATGCGATAATCAAAGGCTGTTTTGATGGTTTTGTATGTGTTTTTATATCTTTTGATTTTCTTTGATTCTACCAGCATTCTCAAGGCATGCAAGGGAAATCATTCTTTATCTCTTTTGATTTGTTTTGATATTTTTGTATAATTAGGTACGACATAAGTACGACATGGAACGGAGTGGATGGGCAAAGACCCCCACCCCCTCTAAAGCCACCATCCTTCTATATCTCTTATTAGACGCCTTCTAAAGTGCGGGTAATTTTTTTGGAATCGGCTTGATAAGCATCATAAAAAGGGGTATAAAACCATATAAAAAGGATGTAAAATATGGGTAAAATATCAAAAAAAACAGAGACATTTCAAATACTTCGCAATTCCGGCAAGTCCTTGCATGATGCTTATAAAATGGCTGGATTCAAGGGGAATTCCGTGAGTGCGCCTTATAAGCTTGAGGGAAAGGTCAAGCAACACGCCTTGACTGACCCGAAGCTTTTGAAAATTTCCAAGAAAGTGGCAAAACATATACTTGAGATTGCTGAGGATGTTTTGAAAGAGCGCAAGGATGATCCTGAAATTCAAAAGTTATGTGTAAAGGCAGCAATGCAGATTATAGAAGGCCAGCAAGACCGTATTGAGCCTAAGAAGAACCTGAATTTCAATGCGAATATCTATGGCTGTGTGGACGCAGACCCGGTTGATTTGGAGCAATATCGGTTACCATAGTGTTCGTTAAACATAGTCAAATATAGCCAGATAATGAGTTACGGGCATTACTGGATAATAATTGGATGGCAACATCCAAGGAAAAGGCCGATTGTGGAAGCCGTAACCTTCCCGGTTGGCCTTTTTTAATTTGTACACTATGTTAGAAATTAAGTATTCAGGGAAGGCGTCAAAGCAGTTTGCCAGAATATATAAGGGCGATAGAAAAAGTGCAGAAATGATAATAAAGGCAGTGGAAGGATTTTCCAGAAACCCTTTTGGGAATTTTGATATAAAGATATTAAAAGGTGAGCATGCAAAATTTAAAAGACTTCGTATAGGGGATTATAGAATCATATTTGAGGATGATAAGGTTAATATGTGGATTTATGAAATAAAACACAGGCAGGAGGCTTATTAACGATAAAGACACAAATCATAAAAGAAAAGAACAAACCTATTGCAGTAATAATGGATTACAAAGAATATCTCAAGCTTAAGGAAGCAGAAGAAGACAAAAAAGATTATTATTCAGCATTGGAAACAAAGCTAAAAAATAAAAAGTGGATAAGTCACCAGGATTTAAAAAGAAAATTAGGTTTGTAGGACAAAATTAACACTGTCCATAAATAGGACATAGACGGGATATATTAGGTAACATTTACCGAAAAGCTATAACCTTCTACAATTGGCCTTTTTTGTTATTTAAGAGTTATTTGTCATGAAAATTACTGTTGATTTATCGAAATCTCTTGAAAAAGAACTTAAAAAAACTATGAAAGGTGAGATAATGCCTATGTCTTCATTTATTGAGGAAGCTATAGGCCACTATATCAAAGAGAGAAAAAGGAAAAGGATAGCAAAGAAGGCATTAGCGCTTGTGGGGAAAGCAAAGGTATCGCCAAATGCTTTAAAAGAATTGGAAGAATAGAAAAGCCGTGACTTTATTTTGGCAAATAATCTGAGGTACATTGGCAAAAATCAAATAATGTGGTATAATAATGTTGGAGAGGGACTAAGAGAGAGTTAATGGGGTTAAACGTTCCTCAGGATATAATAAATGAAATTTAAAGATGTATATGTATCTATTCTACCGCTCTTAGTTCCCCCTCCTAAAGCTCTTTGAAATTATCAGTAACATTAAAATAAGACCCGTCCAACAAATATCAAAAGTATATAAAGTGCGTCGTAGTCTTTGAAATGTTACTGTTAATAATATAGGCTTCCTTAAACCTTTAGAGAAAGGGGTGTAAAACGATATGAGGGAGTTTAAACAATAGCCTGGTATGTCAGGGATGGCATATCAGGCTATTTTTGTTTATGGTTATTAAACTTCTGGATTTGAAGGATTTTGGCAATTCTTTACCTCTTTTTATATGAATGGTTTTGTATTGCTTTCTTTGTAAAATGCTACGATAATTGAAATATCTGCATAAAATATAGAATTTCATGTCTGTATTGCAAAGAGACAAAGAAAAGGTTTGATGAAATAAAAAAGGAATGAGTTTTAGTATATGAAAAAGGAGATGGTTATGAAATCTAGTATATATTATATGAGAGTGGTTTTTGTTTTTGTCATCCTGACGTCTTGTATTGCTGTTCATAATTTATTTGCATGTGTGGGTATGCCTCTTCCTGAAAAAATTACTAAAGAGAAATTGTCTGCAATGAAATGTTTTGTTTGTGGAACGGATTTATGTAAGAATGGTGAACCAGTTTTTATCAAAACAAAAGGATTAACATTTTCTTTTTGTACCAAAAAGTGTTCTGAAGCATTCACGAAAGACCCGGGAAAATGTATTGACAACATGAGAACTCAGTCTAAGGAAAAAAACCTTGCCGGAAATTTCGTAGACTGA
Organism: Candidatus Brocadia sp. WS118; assembly: GCA_007618135.1. Lineage (GTDB taxonomy): Bacteria > Planctomycetota > Brocadiia > Brocadiales > Brocadiaceae > Brocadia. The sequence continues at coordinate 59,074 of PHFX01000155.1, forward strand.
AAAAGCGAATAGTATTTTTTTTGGGTGGAAAGCTGGCTCGCCTTAAACAAAATGAAAACGGGGGAGTTCTCCCTCCCCGCTTCTTGATTGTCAGACCTATTTTCTTACTCTAAAAACCTTGTAATGTGCAGCACATTACACATCACATCACAGAAAAATCATTTCAAACCTGTATCAACATAGAGTTAAAAACGAATCGATCAGAATAAATACTGAAATTGAAGGATTTTGATATGTCTTTACCTCTTTTTATCTGAACGAATTTGTATTGATTTGTTCCTGTAAAGTGCTATCATAATCAGCTAGTCTTCATGAAAATGGAAGTTCATGTCTGTATTGCAAACCTAGTCATAAACAGCTTACGCTTTTATATCAATGTATATGAGCAGTGTCGAAGGGTTTAATATCAATAACTCTTCGTTTAAATAGCCGTTAAATAAGATGGCTTTTAGTACGGCTAATTTAAGTTCCGCAGTTTGGCAAGGTTATCATTATGCACATCTATCCCACAGACGAAGAAGTTGAACTTGCTGCGGAACTACTCGTCAACAAATACGACGTCTCCGCTCAGCTCTTGGGGCAGCTCTTTGATATAGAACAACGCGATCAGGCCAACGCAATCCTACAATCGCTTGGTGCCAACCGTTTAACAGTGCTTGATGTTGCGCGGCTTCTAGTCCAGCGCGAAGGACCAGGTCTGTTCGCGGGAAGTTTAGACGTGACCCGCAAGTTGCGTCTGCACCTTCTCGAAAAACTTTCCGACAACGAGGTGCAGACTCTGTTTGACAGATATCGAGAAGCTAACAGCAACATCTCGTGCTCGTCACATATGCGAAAGAGACTAGCCAAAATGAACTGGCACTCTGGCAAGCATTGGGCCAACGATTTCGTCAGGGTACTTGGTTTTCCGGCGATTTTCGCGGGCATCGTCCAAGAGGAAAAAGTCCCGACGATCAAAGATGTTCCTCCGTTAAAGGTGCCGCCTAAACTGGCTGAGTTCCAAGAAGCATTGAAAAAGCGGATGCTAGAAGTTCTTGAACGTGATGGTGTCCGAATGCGTTGCGTGGTAACACTGCCGACTGGCGGGGGCAAGACGCGTGTCGCAGTTGAGGCATTCATTGATTGGATGCAACCTCGCTTCGACGATGGCAAGTATCTCCTCTGGGTGGCTCAGAGCGAAGAGTTATGCGAGCAAGCGATTGCCTGTATCGAGCAAATGTGGGGTTCACGGGAATTTATCGCGCAGTTGCGAATCTATCGTTTTTTTGACGGACGCAATATACCTGTGGACGAACTTCGTGGCGGTGCTGTGGTTGCAAGCATTCAGCAGCTTCATAACCGGATCAAAGCAGATGACAAGGCGCTGGAGTCGATTCTAAGGGACACAGGAGCTATGATCATTGATGAAGCACATCGGGCTATATCGCAGATGTACGACACATTATTGGATCGGGCCGAGGTGCTTTGCGGAAGCGACCTCTTCCCAGTCTGCGGTCTCACAGCGACGCCTGGGCGTGCGGGCCTTTATCGCACCCAAGAAACCGACAAACTTGTCGGCCGGTTTGAGGCTTACCTCATTAAGCCGGAACTGGGCGTACAATACGATGATAATCCACTAAAGTATTTCCGCGAGCATGGGTTTCTCGCTAAGGCGCATCACGTTCTGTTTCTTTCGGGCAGGGAATACACCCTCACAGACGAGGAAGTAGATGATATGCAACGAGTGGACGACTTGTCAGCGGGGTTCTTGAAGCGATTGGCAATGGACAAAGAGAGAAACCTTTGGATCGTTCGCAGACTTCTTGAGTTGCCAAAAGCCACATCTACCCTTCTCTACGCTTGCACCGTAGAACACGCTTACTTTCTTTCGGTCATCCTTACAGCCCAAGGCCGGAGGGCAAATGCACTATCCGCTGACACGCCTGCTACCTTGCGCCGCTTACTTGTCCGCGATTTCAAGGAACAGAAGCTTCAGTTCCTTTGCAACTATGGCGTACTGACCACCGGCTTCGATGCTCCCAAGACTGAGTGCATCGTGCTGTGTCGTCCCACGACAAGCGAAGTGCTCTATGAACAAATCATCGGGCGGGGACTCCGCGGTCCTCAATTCGGTGGCACTTCGGAGTGTACGATAATCGATTTCGCTGACAATATCCAGCGCCTTGGTCCTCCGCTTGCTTACACCCGTTTTAAAGACTTCTGGAGTGACGAGAAGACCGTGGAATAATTTACTGGGGAAGACATGGCACACGACGTCGATTTCTGCATTCCGACACATGATCTGGTGTGCATTGATGTAGAGTTTATGTCAAGGAGGGTTGCGAGAAGATTGAAACTTAAATATTAAGGAATTTCAATGTGAAATTGTAGCGCTGGGGTTTATCCCCAGCAATTGGCCGACCACAAGGGATCGGCGCTACGTCTCAAAAGATGCATTCGAAAAAAAGCCGATGGGTTTTTGTCTTTTAAAACCCAACCTAAATTAAATGTGGGGAAATAATTGATGGCGAAGGGAAGAAGAAAACAGGCTAATCAATCAGACCAAACTGAAGCAAAGACATATCGCCATTCTGAGGCGGATGCTCCTTTACGTCCGGATGTTGGCACGCAGGCGCAGTTCAGGAAGAAAAAGCCCCCAAAAACTTACCGCTATGATTCTTCACTTTCGCCAGCATTGGATTGGGACGGACAAAACTCTGCACGTGAGCTGGGCGAGTGGCTTATTGCCATGATTGAAAAGGCGGCTGCGCTTCCAGCGCCACATACCTTTGATAAACCCCAGGAATTCAGGAATTCCGCAGGACATGTTATTTCCACCGTCAGGGGACTGCATGATGCCGTGGAGCTGTTGAAATGTCTCCAAAGGCCTTTTCTCAACTGGACGGGTAAGGCAGAGCGGCTTTCCTTTGATGTGCCGACGCTCCCGCTCTTTGTCCATGAGCGTCTCTCCACGAAGGCAATTATTGAAACACTTAAAAGCCACAAAAAACAAGAGAAGGTCAAACAATTGCCCTTGTTTGAACTCTTTGGCGATCCTCAAAGGCCGGTTAGCGATCAGGTACTTAAGGCATACGAATACCGGGACAAGTGGGTGAATCGCATGATCCTCGGCGATTCCCTTGTCGTAATGAACTCACTCTTGCATTACGAAGGACTTGGTGGACAAGTGCAGATGATTTACTTTGACCCGCCTTACGGCATCAAATTCGGCAGCAACTTCCAGCCGTTTGTGCGTAAACGCGATGTGGGCCATAATGATGATGAAGACATGACCCGTGAGCCGGAGATGGTAAAGGCTTACAGGGATACGTGGGAATTGGGACTGCATTCATATCTTACATACATGCGTGACCGTTTGCTTCTTGCACGTGAATTGCTTACGCCAACAGGCAGTGTCTTTGTTCAGATAAGTGATGAGAATTTGCATCATGTAAGAGAAATAATGGATGAGGTGTTTGGTACAGAAAACATGGTGGCGGTAATTCCATTTAGAAAGAAGACAATGCCGCTGGGTACAAACTATGCCGAGCAAATGGCTGACTTCAATGTATGGTATGCAAAACAAAAATTTGATCAACAAGGGAGACCTTGTGCTAAATATCGACAATTATATCGTCAGGTACCAATGGAACCCGATGACAATTTCAAATACATTCAGCTGTTAAATGGAACACGTAGGGAGCTTTCGCGTGAAGAGAGACTTGATCACAATTTAATTCCTTCAAAAGCAAGACTCTATCGACTCAAATCACTTGAACCATCAGGACCAATGCCATCTGGCATGTTTAGACCAATCTTTGAGGGAAAGGAATACGATTATCCTAAAAACGGTTATGCTACAGATCCGGAGGGATTAAATCGGTTGATTGCTCAAAAGAGAATACAACCATTGGGGCGATTGCTGAATTATGTCTTATTTTTAGATGATAAACCATGTAGTGACTTAACTATTCCATGGTATGACACAGCTGGTGCTGATGACAAATCATATGTTGTTCAAACTAGCTCAGTAGTTGTTAGGCGTTGCATCCTCATGACCACTGACCCAGGCGATCTTGTGCTCGATCCGACCTGTGTGCGGGAGGGGACAAAGGTTTTGACACCAAGCGCCGTTCCTACCCCCCTTAATCCCCCCGTAAACGGGGGGAAATCAGATGATACTGTAAACGGGGGGAGACTGGCGGTGTCCGTAACCGGCGGGAAGTTGTCTGTATCCACAAAAGTAAGGACACAGGGAAATGCGGAACGGACGCGGGAAAATCCTGAAAGAGCTGCTCCGGCGTATCCCTCCCCATCTCCCCCCGTTTACGGGGGGACACAGGGGGGTACGGGGATGTCCGGGGTTGGATTGACTCCCATAGAATCCCTCAAACCAGGCGACTACGTCTACTCCCACGACGGCGCACCACATCGAGTCATACGCACGATAAAAAGACGCTATCACGGTATAATGGTTGGCATTCGACACAAATTATCACCTGACACACTCTGGCTTACCGAAGACCATCCTGTCCTTGTAAAAACCAGACGCCACGCCTTTGGCCACCGGCGGGACTGGAGTCATGTCCCGAATGTTGTCTTTGCAAGGGCAAGAACCCTGCGCAAGGCAATGACTCCTTACGAACGCAAATTATGGTCGAAATTGCGGAATGAACAACTCGGAGTGAAGTTTCGCCGGCAGCATCCCGTTGGTCAGTATATCGCTGACTTTTACTGCGCAGAGCATTCTTTAGTCGTTGAAATAGATGGAAATTCTCATTTTTCAGACGAAGGGACAAAACACGATATTGCACGAACAGCATATATGCAAAATGCAGGGCTTGGGGTGCTTCGGTTTACGAACATCGATATTCAAAAAAATATCGGTGGGGTGGTAGAGCGCATACGGATGGGAATCGGCAAGGGTACTGAAAACTGTCCTGAAGATACGGTATGGCTTATGGCGGATAAATTGCAGACCGGTGACACCATATTTTATGGCACAGATTTAGTCCCTGTTCAAATTGCAGAAATTCTTCATGAAGAGACGACTGAATATGTTTACGACCTGGAGGTCGAAGGGGCGCATTCCTTCCTGACAAATGTCTGTGCCGTACATAACTGTGGTTCGGGCACAACCGCCTATGTAGCCGAACAATGGGGAAGACGTTGGATTACCATTGATACAAGCCGCGTTCCACTTGCCCTTGCACGGCAAAGATTACTTACCGCTACATTCCCCTATTATGAGCTAAAAGATGAGGCGCGAGGTCCCGCAGGCGGCTTCGTCTATAAACGCAAACAGAATAACAAAGGCGAAGAAATCGGCGGTATTGTGCCTCATGTAACGCTCAAATCCATTGCCAATAATGAACCGCCAGCCGAAGAAGTCCTTGTTGACCGGCCTGAAACAGACAACAAGATTATCCGCGTAACCGGGCCATTCTGCGTTGAGGCAACAATTCCAACCCCTGTTGACTGGGAAGGTGATGGTGTAGACGACTCTGGCGTTAGCATTGTTGAACAGCATGGCTCGTTTATTGACCGTATGCTTGAGATATTACGTAAATCTCCGGTGCTTCATATAGGCGGCGGTAAGAGCGTGACTCTCAAAAATATCCGACCGCCTGCAAAGACGCTGTCACTATCAGCAGAGGCATTGGTTGCAAATGGCGATGAAAAACCTGTTGCATTACTCTTTGGCCCTGAAAACGGCGCTGTCAGTGAAAAACTGGTGCACGAGGCGCTGAAAGAGGCAAATCTGAGAGGTTATACCCATCTTTACGTAATCGGGGTCGGCATTCAATCAAATGCCAGGATACTCATCGAGAACGCGGTGAATATGGGCATGATTCCTACGACATACGTCCAGGCAACTCCCGATATTATGATGGGAGACCTTCTAAAAAATATGCGTTCCAGCCAGATATTCAGCGTCTGTGGACTGCCAGAAGTAAGGCTTATAAAGGTAAATCCCAATACCCCCTCATCCCTGCTATCTCCCACAAGGGGAGAGGGATGCTTTATGTATCAGGTAGAGATACTTGGGCTGGACGTGCTCGATCCGGTAACGATGGAGCTTGATAAACGAAGTGGAAATGACGTGCCAGCATGGTTCCTGGATACCGATTATAATGGGCTCTGTTTCCATGTCTGCCAGGCATTCTTCCCACGCACGAGCGCATGGGATAATCTCAAGCGTGCATTAAAGGGTAATTATGATGAAGGTGTTTGGGAACATCTTGCAGGCACAACGAGCGTTCCGTTTGAGGCTGGTAAACACGGCCAGATTGCGGTAAAGGTGATTGATGATCGTGGGAATGAGTTGATGGTGGTAAAGGGTTTGGGTGAGGTGCAGAAATGAACAATTACGAAGTCGAAGAACCAATATTAAATATTCCATACGAAGAACCTGCCGAACACTGGCATATTGAAGCAGGAAGGCCGGCAGAAAGAAGATCGGGTCGGCGTGAGGCAGGGTATTTTTATCGCGATCCTAAGTCCCCTGTATCTTCGGGTGAGCATGAGGCACGTGGACAATGGGAACCCCTTACCCTTGTAAACCTGATACGTGAACAAATGAAGGATTGGCGCAAAAAGAACTACCCTGGCGTTACGAGAATAACCCTGGAACTTTTAAACTATTGGCGGCGAGAAGGAAGGCAGCACAGGCTTTTCTTTGCGCAGTTAGAAGCCGCTGAAACCATAATCTTTCTGCATGAGGCACGTGCAGATTTTCTCCAGGGGATTCATATACCGATTGACGAAATAAGTGATGAGCGTAAGGCTGAGGGATATAATGCTTTCAAACGGTATGCCTGCAAAATGGCCACTGGTTCTGGAAAAACAACCGTAATGGGCATGTTGGCTGCATGGAGCATTCTCAACAAGGTAGAAAACAGAAACGATGGAAGATTCTCAGACGTTGTGCTTGTGGTTTGTCCTAATATCACAATCAGAGATCGTTTGCAGGAACTTGACCCGGCAAGGAGCGAAGCAAGTATATATCGCACACGCGACCTTGTTCCGCAGCACCTTATGTCAGACCTGGGGAATGGGCGAGTGCCTATGACCAATTGGCATGTATTTGAACCGCAGGGTATCCAGGTTGGAGGGGTGAGCGCTAAGGTTAGTAAAGCGGGGGTGCCCGTACGGACGAAAGAAAAGATAACCATAGGGGCAAAAACGACTACCGCACGTGGTAAACGTTACCTGACACCTGATGAATTGGATCGCCAAATAGCCGCAGGTCTGATTTCGATTTTGAGTGAAGAGCGGGACAAGCAGGGCAATATTAAGAAGGTCTTTGTAGAATCCGTCAAATATGTAGAGAGTGATACCGCGATGATAAACCGTGTGCTTGGTAAAGAGATTGGTGGAAAGCAGAATATTCTCGTGTTCAATGATGAGGCACACCACGCATACCGCATACGGAAACCTGAGCCTGATGAAACCGAAGAAGAAGATTCTGATGAAGATGGAGAAGATGATTGGTTTTTCAAGGAAGCAACTGTCTGGGTTGATGGTCTGGATAAGATACACAAGATGAGAGGCATTAACTTCTGTGTCGACCTTTCTGCAACCCCGTATTACCTGGGTCGGGTTGGACAGGAAACAAACCGTATATTTCCGTGGGTAGTGAGTGATTTTGGCCTTACCGATGCAATTGAATCCGGATTGGTAAAGATACCCCAATTAGCCGTGCGAGATACTACGGGCGCAGAAATTCCCGGATACTTTAATATCTGGCACTGGATACTTCCAAAACTTACGCCTGCTGAACGTGGTGGGAAAAGAGGTATCCCAAAACCAGAGGCCATTTTTAAGTGGGCACACTCCCCGATTGCGATGTTAGCCGGACTTTGGGAAGAATTACGGCAGGAATGGATGGCACACATTCAAGACCCTCGCCCGCCGGTATTTATTCTTGTCTGTAAAAATACAAGGATAGCAAAGGTGGTGTATGAATGGATTGCTGAGGATAAACCGCCGACTGGTATACCTTCATCAGGAATCAGTGGGCTTCTTAATCGGGAAGGGAATATATTCACTATCAGGGTAGATTCAAAGGTAGTTCATGAGACCGATATAGAAGGGCCCAAAAGCGATGAATCACGCTGGATGAGAGTTACCCTAGATACCGTAGGTAAAACTGACTGGACGAGGGACAATCAGGGCAGGGCGATCTATCCAGAAGGATTTGAGGAACTGGCGAAGAAGCTTGGTCGTTCACTTCATCCGCCAGGCAGGGATGTGCGTTGCATAGTAAGTGTCGGGATGCTTACCGAGGGTTGGGACTGCAACACGGTTACCCACATTGTAGGACTGAGGCCGTTTATGTCACAGCTCTTGTGCGAACAGGTAGTGGGACGGGGACTGAGACGTTCAAATTATGAAGTTGGAGAGAACGGGAAACTCTCTGAAGAGGTCGCCAAAGTATTTGGTGTCCCTTTTGAAGTAATTCCTTTTAAACAGAATAAGGCAGGTTCTAGTCCACCAGTAAAACGGCATCATATCACAGCAGTGCCAGGTAAGGTTCAATACGAGATAAAGTTCCCCCGTGTTGAAGGTTATCAGCAGGCCATCCGAAACCGGATTACCGTTGACTGGGATTCTGTTGCGCCGTTACGTCTCGATCCAATGAATATTCCGCCTGAAGTGGATATGAAAGCAGGGCTTCCCAATAATCAGGGACGTCGTTCGCTTACTGGGCCGGGAAGGATTGAAAGTGTGGATTTGAACCCGTATCGTTTGGGTCGCCGTTTTCAGGAACTGGTTTTTGAAATGGCACGTGATCTGACCAGAAATTATATCAGGCAGCCGGATTGCACGGTTCCTGCACATATTCTATTTCCACAAGTGGTAAGAATTGTAGAACAATATTTGAAAGAAAAAGTACAGCCCATTTCACCAGCAGATATTCTCGATGTGTTCCTATCGCCTTATTATGGGTGGGTAATTGAAAGATTAATTGGAGCAATACAACCTGATAAGTCTATGGGAGAAGAGCCGGAGATACCACGCTATGAAATAAGCCGTGGGCCAGGCTCTACGGGAGAGGTGGATTTTTGGACAAGCAGGGATGTCAGGGAAATTGTCCACTCACATCTAAATTATGTTGTTGCCGATACGAAGAAATGGGAACAGGCAGCGGCGTATGTTATTGATAATCATGAGAAAGTTGACGCATTTGTTAAAAATGCCGGACTTGGTTTTGCTATTCCATATTTACACAATGGTCAACCCCATGACTACATGCCCGATTTTATTATACGCTTAAAATGTGACCCTCCTATTCATCTCATTCTTGAAACCAAAGGATTTGACGAACTCGCGGAGATTAAAGCCCAGGCAGCCAAAAGATGGGTAGATGCTGTGAATGCCGAAGGAAGTTATGGAATATGGGAATATGCTGTTGCAAGAAAACCAGAAGATGCGGGGAAAAGGATAGAGGAAACTGCAAAACGAACAGAAAAGGTGGCAGAAGCAGCTACAGGTCGGGGCTGAGGGCCAGCCCTTCATATTTCAATTACAGGATGCAGAAGAACCTTGTCCTCATGTAAATTGGGATATGTCAGACCAAAAATAATGAGTAATGCGAAGAATATTGAAGAGTGATTATAAAAGAACGAATTGAATAATTTTGGTATATTGTTTAAAGTGAAACTTATAAAAGCTTAATTTATTGCTATATTGAAAACATTTTACAAATGGAGTCTATTAAATGAAATTGGTAGATATAATCCCTGAAAAAGAGCTTAAAGAAGCTGTGCTGAGAGAGTATGAGCGGAGGCTCGTTTTATACAGGATGACTGATGAGCGATTCAAAAAAAAGTATGGAATGAATTTTACAGAGTTTGAAAAAAAGAATCTGGTAAAGGAAAAGGGCTTTTCATGGGAAGTTGAAAAAGACGCAATGGAGTGGGAACACGCTGTAGAAGGTATCGAGTCCCTTCAGGAAAAAATAAACAAGATTAAAAAAACAGATGATAAAAATTAAAAACATAGTCCATACCCTGGAAGATGTTGCCAATAGATATGGATTAAAGATTTTATCTCTGGATTTTACAGATATTACCTTGATTTTAAGGATAGGTTTTTCTTTTGAAATATTTATACAAATTTACGCCAATGTCAAAAAAGACAAAGTAAATATGGCGCTTGTTGTTTCTAATGAAAGGATATATGGAATTGATAAAGAAGGCGGTATTTATCACGAACACCCATTTGAAAATCCCACCCTGCACATTCCTACCGAACAAATAGAAATTGAGGACTTTGTTGTTAAGAGTCTTGAAATTTTAAAAGGCATGAAACTAATATAATCAAAATATTATAAATTTAGCATATTTAAAATCATCTTAATGCATGATTAAGATTGGTACATCAGGTTTTTTCTTTCCCGATTGGGTAGGCAAAATTTATCCTAACGATATTAAAAAGGGTGAGATGCTCCAGTATTACGAACAGAAACTTGGCTTTAAGATAACCGAGATTAACTCCACGTACTACACCATACCCCCCCCAAAAGTCATTTGAAGGTATGCTAAAAAAGACCTCTCCCGATTTTGAATTTACTGTCAAGGCGCATAAATCAATGACTCACGAAATACGGGATAAAGAAACAGGAAATTTAATCGACAACAAAGACTCTTTTAACCGTTTCTTATATGCCATTGAACCTTTGAGAACAGAGGGCAGGCTAACTGCAATTCTCGCCCAATTCCCTTATAGCTTTCATGCGATAAAGGATAACTATGACTATCTTCTGGCGTTCAAAGAGAGATTGAAAGATATTCCATTGGTAGTAGAGTTTAGAAATTATTACTGGCATAATGAAAGAAGTTTAGCATTTCTAAAAGAAAACCATATTGGATACTGCATTGTAGATGAACCCAAACTCAAAGGTCTTATGCCTTACAATCCTACGGCAACGACCGGCCTGGGATACTTCAGATTTCATGGCAGGAATACGAATTGGTTTGATGCATCAACAGCAGAACGATATGATTATCTGTATACTCCCGAAGAGTTAAAGTCTTTCGTACCCGATATAAAGAAAATATCCGGCACAACAAGGAATACCTTAGTCATGTTCAATAATTGCCATGCAGGGAAGTCGGTTAAAAATGCCATTGAGATGTTAAATTTAATTGAGGGATAGGATTGAACCTGAAAAGCTATTCTTTACAGCCTTCCCTTAATTTTTATAGATGACGTCATTAATAGAGGTATGACAAATGGAATTAGTAAAGGTAGGAAGAAAGTGGGTATTCAAAGAAGTGGGCAATGGATGGATTTTTAATAGGAAGTTTTCAACAGAATGGAAAGCACAAGTTGCTTTGAGAGTTTTTAAAAAGGGAGGTAGAATTTCAGATTATTGGGCGGAGGTAAGAAAGGTGAATGATAAACGTACGATAAGAGTACCACATAACATGTTAGAAAAAATGAATCAATCTCTTAAAGAGATCAATCATTTAACTCCGACTTGCAAAGATATTAACGAATACTCTGAATATTTATATTCAAACAAGAAAGACTATGGCGTAGTTACAGTTTCAAACATAAATGGTATTTTCCCACCGAAAATACATGATACCTGGCATAAAAAAGCAGGCGGTCGTGTTCATATTGATATAGGTTGCTGTGGTTATCATTTAATGCTGGATAAAAAATGGGTTAAAGATTTCATTGAGTTTATAAAAAATAAAAGGAAAAGTCCCACAGCGACTAAGTGATTTAAGTATTTAATTAAGGGATAGGGTAGCTCCCGAAAAGCCGTGATCTTGACGGCCTGCCCTTAAATTCCTCTCAAGGGTTACGAAAGGGGTAACAATGAACATACCTAATATATCACATCCGCTAAATGATTACGACAAACTCCAGGCGTTGGTTAGGAACTCTCAATATCTAAGAGACCTCAAAGCATTACAGGGACGCTTTATTTCACCAGAAGCAAATGAATTTTGCAGGAAGTATGGACTTTCGTTTCCCTTTACTCAAGAAGATAGTAAATCACTGGAGTTACAGGAAACAGCAAAACATTTCATAGCCGGAGATGAATTTACCACCAGAATAATTCGTCATAGAAACAAGAATAGCTTTACGCTCGTGCGCCAGAAAACAAAAGAAGGAACAAAACACATCTATTACGATTTTAATCCTACGGCATGGCTGAGGGACGATAGATATTTAACTGTAGAAATCGACCTGACAAAGAAGAAGACAGACATTATTGGCTCTGTTAGTAAATACGTGGATACGTTTAGTAAATCTATTATGAACCCTCTGCGTATGACAAGGAATAAGCGTACAGAAGTAGACTTGTGGACGGTTTACGACATGCGAAGAAAGGAAGGATTAAATTTTACTGAAATAGCTAGACGGTTATCAGGGAAAACAGGAAATCCAACCTATTCCCCTGAGCTTGCCGCATTCCTGAAGATGGTTAAAAGGGCATATACAAAAGCTGAAAAGGCAATAAATACAGTAAACAAAGAACTCAGGGAAAAGAACTAATGGACGAATAAGGTTTTGCTTATTCGGCCATATTAAATACTTAAACTTTTTGTTTTAATCAAACCCATAGTGGTCACGTGACCGCCGTGGGTTTTTTTATTTTTATAGCAAAGGAGAAAAACATGACCGAACCTTCTAAGCTTTTCAGTGTCCAGATGCCGTATTCCATATTTGAGCAGGTAAAAGCTGTTGCGAAGAATGAGGATTTGTCGGTGAATAAAGTTATACGTATTGCAATCGGGAGTTTTCTAAAAGGGTATAAATCGACAGGATTGCCGCAGAAATAAAAACGGCCTTACACACACATCAGGAATATGTGCAAAGCCATTTCAAGAACTTTCGTTGGAGTAATTATACATGACAGACAACTTAGAATCAAGGCTTCACCCTGACCATTTGGCAGACCTGAGAAAATCAGGGCTTTCAGACGAGACAATTCTTGAAGCTGGCATTAAATCGCTTCAGCCAGCGGACATTGACAAGATTTTTGGATACCCAACCTTTGCCAAATCTGCCTACGAGATCCCCTATCCAGGTTGCGAGGGATATTCACGCTATAAGATGTCTTACGATGACACAAATAAGATTAACTCACTTGGGGGAGAACGTCCGAAATATCTTACTAAGAAAGATTCAGGGAATCATTTATACATCCCCCCGAAAGTAAAGGTGGTTTTAGACGATGCAACAACCCCTCTCTACATAACCGAGGGTGAAAAGAAGGCGTTGAAAGCATGTCAGGAAGGTCTTTGTTGTATCGCCATAGCAGGCCTATGGAACTGGAAAGTAAAAGACAAGGATAAGCTAATACCGGATTTCAATTTAATTGCACTTGACGGCAGAGCTGTTTATATCGTCCCTGATAGTGATTGGCTTTTACCGGACAGACACGGGAAATCAAAAAATCTAAGGCAGGCTGTTTATGATTTAGCTTACAAACTGATTGATCGTGGGGCAAAGGTCTCATGGATAGAATTACCAGGGGGTGCACAATGAAGACACCAAAAACAGGCTTAGATGATTTCTTACTTAACCATACCGTTGCGGATTTTAGGAATTTGCCGGTTCATCAGATACGCAAACTCACCATTCAGGAGGAAATCAAAAGCACAAATCTAGAGACATCGCCAGACGAAATTACCAGGATTTTAAAGCGGATAGCAAAAGAGATTGGTTCTGAAACCGAAAAAGACCTGTATTTGAAGCAGATCAAAGAACAAACCGGGACAGCGATGACCTCAATGCGTGAAGATATTCAAGGGTTTGACGGGAAAGAGAAAAAGAAATCCCAAGCGGAGCTGCTTATTGAAATAGCTGGACAACACATACTGTTTCACGATGACACAAAAGAAGGTTGTGTATATGCTGACGGCATTGTATTAAAAATCCATAGCGGGGCGTACAAGCGTTTATTGTCAAAAAAGCTATGGGATGATAAAGGAATTGCACCAAACAGTGACTCCATAAATCAAGCCTTAAACATAATCGAGGCTATGGCGGTACATAACGGCAAACTTATTAAACTCCATAACAGAATTGCTGAGAAGGATGGCGTTTTTTATTATGACCTGTGTGATGCTCTGAACGCTGTTCGTATTACACCAAGCAGTTGGGAAGTTACCTTTGATTATCCTATCCTATTCAAAAGGTATTCACACCAACAAAGGCAGGTAATCCCCAAAAAAGAAGGTGATATTCAAAGGTTATTTAACTTTATAAATGTTAAAGACGAACGGCATAGGCTGTTAATTCTGGTATATCTTATTAGCTGTTTCGTTCCGGGCATTCCGCATCCAATTTTTCATCCATGGGGAGATCAGGGAGCGGGAAAAACATCAATGTTCGAGTTTTTCAAAGAGCTGGTTGATCCGTCAAAGCTGGGCGTCTTTATAACTCCACGCAATCCTGAAGAACTTGTGCAGGCGTTAGATCATCATTACCTATGCCTGTTTGATAACATCTCCTCTTTCCCGGACTGGCTAAGTGACTTATTTAGTCAAGCTTGCACAGGCGGTGGTTTTTCAAAGCGAAAGCTATATTCAGATGATGATGATATTATCTACCAAATCCAACGATGTATCGGGATAAATGGCATAAACCTGCTTGTGTCACGGGCGGACATGATGGATCGGACTATCTTATTGCACATGGATAGAATTGAACCTTCCATGAGAAAGGAAAAGAAGGTCATTATGCAAGAGTTTGCCGAAGTGAAGCCATACATTTTGGGCTGTATATTTGAGACTCTTTCAAAGGCAATGGCGATTTATCCGACAATAAAGCTGAGCAACCTTCCACGCATGGCGGATTTTATGACCTGGGGCGTAGCCATAACGCAAGCATTAGGATACCAGGCGGATGACTTTATCAGCGCATATCAATCTAACATCGAAGCGCAAAATTCAGAAATTATCAATTCCAATACACTTGCACAGGCTGTGTTGATGTTCATGCAAGACAAGGAAACGTGGGAAGGTACAGTACGGCAGGCATATGAAGAACTTGAAAAACTGGTTACTGTATCAAAAGACGATAAGACGTTCCCAAAGCATTCCAACAAACTAAGAAATCATCTTAACAGGATTAAGGCAAACTTGATGGACTATGGCGTCAAATTCACTTTAGCGGACTTCAATAACCATAGCAGAGGTTGTTTTCTTTCCTTCCAAAAAGTAGCAAAAGGATGCTCCGTATCCTCCGTATCCTCCGTTACCGCTAAAATACTGGGGATTCCAACGGAGTATCCACGGAGCATCCACGGAGTATCCTCCGCAGTATCCTCCGTCTTAGAACCCAGTAAAATCAAGCCAACGGAGCATGCGGAGCATCCGGAGCATCAAAAACAACCTTTTTGGAAAGAAGAAAAAAAAGAAAATGAGGAGATTCCAGAAATTGAATTTATAGAGGACGGAATATGTCAATGGAAATTAGACACTTTAGTAAATAATTTAGACTCTAAAGGTAGAGTCGATATTTGTTTTGGTTGATTAATCCAGGCAGCCACAGGCATACTTGGGGGTTTAGGTGAAATTCCTTTGAATCGTTCAGGGTG
>PHFX01000227.1 GCA_007618135.1 Candidatus Brocadia sp. WS118
AAGGTGGCAAGCAACAATGCCGCAAGCAAAAAATATTGGATAAACTTTTTGGTATTCATTTTTTCTCCTCTGAATTCTGACATCTAATAGATGCCGGTTCCCCGCAAAATGTTCCGCAACCGGGCATGCCTCCCACAAATTTCCTAGGGTCTGTATGCAAAATATAAAATAGCGGATAAACTGGTTGGTATGAGAAATCGAGGCGACCTAACCAGCGAACAATGGGAGCGGATTGAGCCAATGCTCCCGAAAGCAAAAACGAAGCGAGGACGACCCGCCCAAGAGCATCGGCAAGTTCTCAATGGGATTTTGTGGGTGCTGAGAACAGGCGCACCCTGGCGCGATATGCCCGAACGCTATGGCAAATGGACAACGATTTACAGCCGCTTCCAACGATGGCGGAAATCCGCCGTCTGGGACAAGATGTTTGCCGAGTTGCAAACTGCGCTGGATGTAGAGAGCAATGTCGATTGGGAAATCCATTTCATCGATTCCACGACGGTACGAGCTCATCAACACGCGGCTGGGGCAAAAAAAGTAGCGCAGAACAAGAGGCGTTAGGGCGTAGTCGCGGTGGATTCAGCACCAAAATCCACTTTCGTTGTGAAGGTACAGGCAAACTGATCACTTTTTTGTTGACGCCTGGTCAGGACAGTGACATCCGCCAGGCGGAAGAATTGATGGAGACGGGCGCCATTCGCAGACGATCAGGTCAAAGGCGTCGGCGTCCGAAACGCTTGGTGGCAGATAAAGGCTACACCAGTCAGGAGTTTCGTGCTTATCTGCATAAGAAAAACATTCGTTGCACCATTGCTCGCCGAAGTAATGAACGTCGCCGAGGTTCTTTTGAAAAATCGCACTACCGCAAACGCAATATCATTGAGCGTCTCATTAATCGTCTCAAGCAATTTCGTCGGATTGCCACACGCTATGAAAAACGGGCTGCTAATTTCTCTGCCATGATCACTATTGCTTCTATTTTCCTCTTCTCTGATTTTGCATACAGGCTCTAGCAAGCATTGCGCAAAATAATCTGTCATCGTCTTCTTCGCTCATACTGATGCGGTGTGATTTTTGATTTGTAATTCTTTCGAGCAGATGATTAAGTTCATCATAGATTCGTTTCTGAAATTCCCTCCATCTTTCTTCAAACTCCTCTCGGTAATGAGGTAAAATTTCGAAGTTCGCTGAACCACGAGAGGAAGCTGATCCTAGAAGATTGGCTAATGTAATTTGTTTTTCCATAGGTAGGTATGGCAATCAAACCCGGTAGTAGGCTGTTAACTTCATGGCTAAACCAATACTTTCTCCTGTCGATTTAGTGCACAGGGCAATCGCAAGAAATATCATATCTTCTTTTGGTTCACTCTTTCTCCTTGGTGTCTTATTCATTTTCTTCTATGACCTTTATCGCTTTTCAAATTGAATGTCAATCAACCTATTCGGATGCTTGGTCGGGAAGCCCATAAGCGACTGATGGGTCCGACTGATATTATCCCAAAATAGCTTTTCAAATCACCCTCGACTCTAGTAGCGAGACGAATCCCTCCACATCCTATGGGCGCTTCTATAACTAACCAAAGATGTCTGACCCCAATAAGTGTTTTATTTTTAGGGCGCAACTCCCAATATGGCTCTCGCTCATCTTTTCCCGGCCAGCCGACCGTTACTGGTTCAATAGAGCCTAATGAAAGATCAGTACTGGCTTCGCCAAAAGCAAAACTAGTGTTTCCAAGCTTTATTTGAGGCGCGATTTCTAATTTGACTACATGGGATTCCCCTTCATGTAGGTCTCGCGGTACCATTTCATAGACTGTAGGTTGTAGTTGCTCAATACTTTCCGATCTCAAAAATGCTGAACATCGTGCAAAGATAAATTTTACACCTTGCTCACGAGCTTTCTCCAAAACGTCAAACTGAAAACCTAAGCGCACTAAATAGAATTCCGACTTCGAACCGGAAGTTAGCCATTCATAAGACGACTCATCGTCCAATTTTTTCCACCGTGGTTTATCAATTCGGACAACACCTCGAGCTTTTGGCGTTGCTTGTCGTTCTTTTTCAGTTGACTTTGTCACTTCATTAAACTCAGGTTCAATTGGAACTAATTCTTCTTCATACCAATAGTCATCCATTTTCTATCCTTTTCGCACGGAGTTACTGCCAATTTCCAACTAAAGAAAAGGGAGCCCAATAATAAGGCTCATCAACATTATCCCTAAGAGCCAATGTTGCTCGTCGAAAAGCATTAGATTTTGACAATTGCCCCTCGGCACCTGAATCTTTCACGATGAAGCGATAGAAATTTTCCATCCACTCCAAAGTTGAATTCGCGTTCACCGACCAAAAAGTAAGAAGAGCGGAATTTGCCCCGCCGTATAACAGAGAACGAGAGAATCCCAGATTTTCGTTAGTCGTTCCGGTGGTTATCATTCCAGTTTCACAAGCGCTTAACGTTACGAGATCTGCGTGTTGATTTATTGTCATCAAATCTCGTGCTGACAATTCCCCATTAGATAATAATATAGTTGATTCCAAAGGATTTTCGTACCTAAATCTTCCGTGGCACGATAGATGAATGTAATCAGCAAATTGTGCGCGTTCCTTGAAGCTCTCAATACTTGCATCGTTATTCAAGAGGGGACTGCTATTAAATACATTCGCGATTATTTCCGCCTCTTTGTTAAAGATATTTCTTTCATAATCTTTTGGTGTGTAAGCCATAACCAAGACGTTATTTGAAACTTGTGTTGGCACTTTCTTAAGTAAGTGAATTAATGTCAGTGCTGATGGGGCATACACAACTTCGTAATAATCAATAAAGGGCCTTCCGTTCAGATTGAGTGCATGCAGAGGGATGATGGATAGAATTTTGTGCGGCACCATGCATACTCGAGATACCCCATCTAAACACTCTTTGATTGGCGCCAGCAGTATCTCGCCCAAAGACAACCAGGAATAAGCTGGCGGTATTGTTGATTTTGGCTGAATCATTTCATTTAAATACGGATAAAGATAGCGATGCAATAATTGATCTATTGTTAACGATATATTGTAAACCCTCGGGCTATCCCAGCCATCACGCAGTACAAATATTCCTATGTTATCTCTCAGCATATAGAATTCTACTAGCGCAGTCTTCGGGCCTAAAGTTTTTGACAGGTTTTCTAAATCCTTCCATTGCGGGAATGCTGCACGACGAATATCAACGTAGCTTTTAGCAGAAGGATATTCTTGAACCAATGTTTCCCAAATTGTATTCAGGTCTTTAAGCAATGCTTTTCGTTCTGTTGCTACCTCTCGTTCAATCTTGCTGTTAATGTCTATAGAATCAATCTTAAGTTGATTCTTATTCAACTCATTCAGAAGCCTAGCTTCTTCCAACATAATAATTTTAGGCACACCTGCAGGCGGAGGAATATTGCTTGAGCTATAGTATTCTAGGTAATCCCGAGACTTACTCATTTCAGCATACATCAATCCGTTTCGCGAATAATTAGTTTCTTGTCCAAGATATAGACTTGATTCAATAATTTGGTCATATATCCGAATATTGGTTTCTGCGTATTTCTTCTTACTAGTCGGAGCATAAGCATAGCTGTATAGTAATTTCCCAGCTTCAATACCGCTCCTAAGAACTTCATTGGCCTTTCGCCACTCTTTGCGTTTTGAATATATCCTTCCTAAACCTTGTGCAATATTTATTATCCAATAGGGATCTTTTTCGGAATCTACGCCTTTATAGATTTCTTCATAAATCTGCGTGGCTCGAAGAATATTTTCGGCGCTGTTGCCTTGAATGCGCATCTCAACTGCTTGACCCAGAAGCCTCATTGTAAGTTTCCATCCCTCATAAGAGTTCTCTTTTGTCTGCACCGCAAGAATTACTTGACAGTATTCAATTGTTTGTTCAATGTTATTTGTTTGCCCGCCCTGCTTTCTAAATAAATAACAAGTTGCCAAGTTGCGCATTGCCGATGCCCAGTCATCAGACGCATTATCAGGTGTCCATATCTCAAGAGTTTGATTTAGTAAATCGATAGCAAGATTAGTGTTCTCTTCATGATCCCCCATAGTGCGTGACCAGTATGCCATTGCTAGATTTTTTGCTATCATTGCCCAATCATCTGGTGCAATCTGGCGAGGAAAATAGTTTAAGGCGGCCTTATAAGCATTAATCGCATTTTCATGATTTGCATTTTTATCCCCAACTAAACGATTTTCATATGCAGATGCTAGATGAATTACTGTATGAGCCCATATTTGTGGTATCGCTTGTATAAAGGGGGTTTTGAGAACGATCTCATATGCCTCTATTGCGCGCTCAATATTATCTAAAGGATCCCCCTCTTGAATTTCTTTTAGGCTGGTCGCTAAACCATATTGCAACAGTGATGATAAAACCATATTCTTTTCTGGATCAAGAATCGATAAAGCTTTGGTAAATAGTTCAACGCTCCGTGTTTGATCGTTCGATAACTGTGCATTTAGAATCTCGCGCATTGTTGCCGTAAACTCATCTGGTAGGTCTTGGTTTTTATCAAATGCTGGCAATATCTGTAATATATTTTCCAACAGTGCAGGTTTATTTTGCAGAAGGTGTTGAGGATCATCACCCGGCGAAGAATCTTTCATTGCGTCAAACATTTCGGTTATCGGTTCTCGATATTTCAATGGAATTACTAATGAATAATTCTGATAAGAGGCCGCATCGTATTCCAGCCCGATCTCTTGTGCTAAGGCTTTGGTGAATGCCATTTCTCGCACTCTAAGTTCAACATCAGGAGTCTGTGTAGATATGTCCGCCTCTTGGATAGGTCTTAATAAGCCCCTTTCTGTCAATATTGCGTTCGCGTTTACATAGGCTAAATAAACGGGCCGAGGTACGCCGAATACGTTCAGCTCCTCATTTTTGGCAGATCGACTTCGGAATAATTTCATATCAAAACTCGGCATTGCCATCGAAATTGAAAAATCTATTATCGCCAGAGTACGAGCTTAATTTACTCTATTAAGGTTTCAATAAGATTCTTGAATGCAACAGGAAAGTGTTTGATAAAAAATTATAGCATTCATTTCTACCTCATACATCTTGTCGCGATATGGCTTGCATGATAATTGCGAAGGACGAATCCCGCATGTAATCTTTGTATGTGTTTGTGATAAGTAAAACTGTATCCAACTGACCGCCGAGCAGAAAAAACCTTAACTATAGTTTCGTTCCTTCATAACCTCACATCCTTCATCACCAGCGAGCGAATATCCTGAATCGGATTTGCTCTCGCCTCATTCTACATCTTCACCGCCCGCGTGGCAATGTAGTTGGGATGAAATTTCCCCAGCGGCGAATCGGTCATCGCGTCTTCGTACAGGTCGGTGATGATGAATCCCGCCGCGCATTGTCCGCCGAGCGATTTGTTAGCGTTTTGGTAGAAAACAAGATGTTGCTCAACGATGTTTCTCGATTTGTTCCCTGGATATTACTTTCTGGTTAGGTCCATCTCTGCCGATGATTAACGAATCGTCAGTCCACTGAATATCTCCCCAGTTGTCCAATGCTTCTGCAATCGAATTCGTTTGACCTAGTTCAATATACTCGAAATAGTTCGCGTTTCCAACATGCACTTTA
>PHFX01000228.1 GCA_007618135.1 Candidatus Brocadia sp. WS118
GCTGCCGAAGCGGATGAATGGACAAAAGAGGATTGGTTGACGATTGTTATCTCGCCGGTCGCCTATATTCTGATCATGATCGGTGTCGCCTTGAGTTTTTTGTTGTTATGGCCGGGTTTTATTATTCTGGCACTGGGGATTATTGCGACGGTCATGATGCACTGGATAATCGACCCAAAGCTGAAGGCGATTTCCGATGAGTATGAGTCAAAACAAAAAGAATACATTATGGAACTGGAGCGTTCCGTTCGCTGGGAGGAGGAAAAACATGGATAAAGGATTGGCGATGGTAATCGGTATGACGATTGCCTATTTAGCATCTTTCATAGGATTGATTTTAGCCTGGGTATCGTACCGGAAACGCCATAAAAAAGCGAGGCATTGAAAACATGATGGAAAGCTTGCTGATTTTATCCGCAATCGCACCGATTGGCCACGCCAGTCTTGGCATTATCATACCGGCATTGATTTTTGTCGTTTCTTTCATTGCAACCTGGCTATTGTTCAGGCATTTTAGCAGGCACTAAATCGGCTTCAAATGTAGCATTTTAACCCTCTGAAAAATACGCAATACGCAATAGGCAGTATTTATTCCGTATTGCGTATTCCGTAATGTGGGATTTAGTAAAAGGTTTTAAAGTAAGTCAAACTTCTGGCTAAAACCATGCAACTGAAAGAATCAATTGCACTGATAGAATACGATTTCGGTTCTCTTTCCAGCCATCGGGTATGGGCAGATCTGGGTTGCGGTACGGGGCTATTCACCCTGGCATTGGCGAGCTTGCTTCCACAGGGCAGTATTATTCATGCAATGGATATAAACAAAGCTGCAATCGATACTATTCCCAATCGTTTTGAAAATGTTGTCATTAAAAAATGGCACGGTGATTTTATGGAAGATAAATTGCCGGATCAGCTTGATGGTGTTCTCATGGCGAATTCGCTTCACTTCGTCAAGAATAAAAATTCATTTCTCACCAAAGCTTCTGCCTCTTTGAAACAGGAACATTGCTATTTGATCGTTGAATACAACAGCGACAAGGCCAACCATTGGGTGCCGTTTCCGTTGAGTTTTCATTCGTTAAAGCAATTGTTTCAAGAAGCGGGATATACTTCCATTAAAAAGCTGTGGGAGCGGCCCTCTATTTATAGAGACGCCAATATTTACTCAGCGTTGATAAAAAAATCGCTGGAACGGTAAGCTGCCTTAATCATTTTTTATCAGGTCATGAAGCAAACAATAAAATTCATCGGCGCTGGAAGTTATGGACCAAACCCCCTTAATCGATATTAAACCTGTATGGCGCCATATTGCGCCAGCATAGCATCGTTGACTTTGGTAATCCGCTGGTGTTGGAAAACGTAATCCAGGGTTTTCTCTTTGTCAACACTGTCATCCCAGCGCAGCGGTTCATCCAGCATCATAAAAAAGAAGCCGTCCAGCGATTGGGAGAAAAACAGCTCTAACAGCGGGGTTTCGGATATATGTATCATGGTTGGATTCCATTGTGTAATTCTTTGCTGCCAAACTGATCCCAATTTACAACATCGCCTGCAATTTACAAGCGGGGAAATTTAGGAGTCGGTTGGTTGCCTCATGAATAAGGAAAGTCATGAAAAACCGGTTTTATTTTTATAGCCTGGGCCTTATTTGGAGAGGAATAGAAAGAAGTGGAAAAGGCACCCTTTTAATTTGCTGCCCTTAAAAAATTCTTTATGAAGTTGGTGTTAAAGTCGAATATTAGAAAAACCGGGTTAGCAGCGTGAATGTTATACGGTTTTTTGATAACATTACTCGACGAGTGTTATGCCGTTAGCTGCTTACAGCCGGTTTGATAGAATTCGTCCCTAACTTTTTTTGAAAGCCTTTACTGGTGGGGGGTAGAGGGCGGTGCAGATTTTTAAGGTTAGTAATAATTTGAAAGAACTTTCGCTGGAAGATTGTAACGCTTCACGATATTATTGGTCAAAATAAAGAATCTTTTGTAATATCGGGGAAATCTTTCTAATTACTTGTTATGAGCATATAGGCAAAGAAACATGAAGAGATACAGAGTTCTTGTTTATGACTTCGATGCTCGTGCCACGCATCTAAAGAAGGAAATACGAGAAGACTGGGATAAACATATTAAAGAACACTGGAAATCAAATCAGGAATGGATAAAGGAGGGCTTAATTGCGGAATACGGAGCAATTAGGGCATTTAAGAAAATTAATAATTTTATTGAACTTGATGCTAATCTAATTTCAATGATTGCTTTTCATAACAAGTTTCTGCATCAAATCAGATCCGCGTATGTTATTGAATCTTATTATGCTGCTTTAACTGGAGCATGTGCACTGGGCGAGCGTATCCTTAACCATCTTATTCTAAGGTTGAGGGATTATTACAAGGCAACAGTTGACTATAAGAAAGTGTACCGAAAAGACTCATTCGATAATTGGGATTTGGCAATCAATACTCTTGAAGCATGGGAGATTCTCTTGCCCGATGTTGTGAAATCATTCTGGGAATTAAAGGAAATACGGAATAAGTCAATTCATTTCAATCCGGAAACAGACAGTAATGATAAGGAATTATCTCTAGAAGCAATATGTAAACTTAAGGAAGTAGTACTGGGTCAATTCTCAGGGTTCGGTACTCAACCATGGTTTATAGAAGGAATAAAGGGCGCTACTGGCTATATTAAAAGTGAATTTGAAGAAAAACCGTTTGTAAAGGAAATAGTAATTCCAAACTGCGTAAAAGTGGGTCATTTACATACACTAGAATACGATCATAGTGATTGGGTAGTCCATGATTCACATGATTACGCAGAAATAGAAATATCAGATGAGCGATTTGCTGAGCTTATGAATAACCCAAGACAATATGACGCTCAGAACAATAAAATCCAGCTGACCGCTGAAAGCGGCGGCTGATTTTGGCGGTTAGAAACACAAATAACGAAGACAAAATATTTGTGTATCAAGCTCAGGAAAAAAAGTTTAGGCTGAATGAAAAAAATAAAATTGATTTTCCATTCCTATTCGAATTAAAGATAATATTGGGACCAGAAGACACTTTCGGAGGAATTAAAGGTGGCAAACAGGCATATTTGATTTTAGACAAACCTCATCGAATGGCATATGATGCAAACAAGGGTTGAGTATCATTTATTTCAAAAAACATAAGGTATCCAATTCTTCAGTGCAGAAAAACAACCTAAATTTCTGATCTTTTACGATAGGTGAAATTATGACACTTTTTAATCAAGATATTCTCAATAAAGTTTTATCAGATTACAAAGCTAAAATCCCCATTGAGGCTATCATCGCTTATCTTGAAGAAGAAACTCGGAAACCTGTAAAAGAAAGCAAAATTAATCTCAATACTTTAGATCCTGATCGTCCTAATGTAATTCCTTGGAATGTTCTAGGTTTGAAATTACGAGAAGACAACGAATTTCATGCTTCTGAAAAAGTTTGGAGAAAGATGATCGCATTAGCCTATGAACAAGCCCCAGAACGATACTTAAATGTTCCACCCATAGGCTTACCTTTTAATAATCTTGCTTTGATTTTACAGGACCAAGGAAAACATAATGATGCTTTAGTAGCGTTAATGAGAGCGTACACTTTCGATATTCAGACTGGTAATCCTGGACCAGTCGCAAGAAATAACTTTGTCAATATATTTAGTCAAGTATTGAACAACTTTTCTCCCGCTTTTGAAATTTTTAAATCTAAAAAAGATGAAGAAACGAAGAATAATACTGAAAAAAACAATAGGAAGTCAAGCCGTTATGCATATCAACCCCCAATATTTTGGTATGGCCTAATGGTATGGCTATCTTTTTTTATGCCTACGTTATTCGGGGGATATATGCTGTACTTATATCCTGACAATTGGTATTTTTTATTTCTCATTCTAATCGGTATAATTTCACCATATTTTTATAAAGATGTTTCAATTAAAGTTTTAGGTGGAGATATTTCAGTTAAAAATCCCTTGAAGGAAATGAAAAGTGGAAGTGAGCTTCAAATAGGTGACACTTGATAAAATTCCTTCGTGCCATAATATTGGAAGACAATTTTTTTCAATAGAATTAAAAAGGAAGCGCCCCCTAACCGGCGTTAAGTACTTCAAAACTATGATTAGGTGGGCACCTCAAAACTATGGCTAGGTGGGTGAGATCAGCGCGTTCGGGCTTATTTATTCCAGTAACGGAGATGGCCCCGGTACAAAAGGCATTAGTGAACAGCTACGCCGATGTTGCGAGACAAGCTGAAACCGTGCATGAGCTTTATACTAAGTACAAACTAACAATAAGCAACGACCTTGCAACACTATGTAAATCTGCGCATGATCTATCTGAAAAATGGGAAGCTAAGAAGACATATGAACTTTCGCCCAATGTACTTTGGGAAGCGTTGGCTCTGAATCGTGTCGCGAACGCCCTCCTCGCTCTCGATGGGCATTCTAGAGCACATGAGCTACTAAAAAAGTTGTCGGATGGCAGAATCAGTATGCTTAAGCATGTCCGGTCCTTCGCGCGTGATACCTTTTGGGAAGTTGAGGTGTGGAATTACATAAAGCGCGCTGGCCTAAATGCTGATCTCATTGATCCACCAGACATTATCTGGACGGCTGATGCTCGGGAAACAGGTATTGCCTGTAAACGCGTCTACTCCGAAAAAAACATTGAAAAAATTTTGTCTGAAGCCATTAAACAGATTGAAGCTACCCCAGGATTTGGTATAGCTGCATTTCAATTGGAAGATGTTCGAATACCCGAAGGGAAATTCCTTAGCAAAATAACACAGGCGGAGGCAGCCGAAGTTTTACAAGAAATAAACCTGGAATTCCTAAAGGAGCATGAAAGACATTTCTTAAAGTATTTCTCGAAGGATCGCTTGACAGCAGCCTTGGCCGCAACATCATGCATTGTTCTTGTCGAAGATATTCAGAATGTGGCTACTGAGTGGAGCGTTTGGACGCACCCTGACCTTAGCGTGGAGCACAAGGCTCGAGTAACTCAGCTTTATGAAGCGATCTCGAAGAGCTCTTCAGACTAATTATCAGACAGAAGAATCCCTACCAGAAATATTAAACAATAAGCCAATCAAAGATTAAAGCCTCTATTGTTCAAAACTTAAAACCCAGAAACATCCAGATATTAGAAACAATAACAAGGAATAAAACAAAAATAGCATGGCATCACGGCAGTAGAATAATTTTGCCGGTTTCCCCTTCCCGATCAAATTCCATCCACTTTTCCGATTGTCCCACCCCGACGTGGCCCGCTTCAATCTCCGCTGAATCAGAATTTAAGCTTCGAAAAGAAAGCCTTAATGTCATCCGCCAACAATTCCGGCTTTTCCATTGCGGGAAAATGCCCCCCCGGCAGGCATATCTGCCCAGTGCTGCACATTGTAGCATCTCTCGATATATTTCCGCGGTGGAAATGGGTCTTCCAAAGGAAAACGAACAATGCCGACAGGAATATGTACAAAATCATCTTTTGTGAAGTGCAAGGGAGTTCTACGGCTTTCCCCATAGAGCCGAAT